>JANQQF010000002.1 GCA_028285035.1 Phycisphaerae bacterium | reverse complement strand
ATGAACGCACTCTTGAGAGTAGTGAAGCTATGGTTTACATCGCTTCTATTCACATTATGTTAAAGCGACTCGCTCCTTCTTAATTTTTGTATAGCTTCTAAGGTTTCGCCACTTACCATCTTGTTTTGTTGAAGCGTGATACTGATGCGTACGATAAGCTTACCCACGTATCACGCTTCACGTATCCTGACCAAGACAAGTCTGTAGCAAAAAATGAATAACACTAACCAACTTTTATATTATTTAAAATGTAACCTTACGACTTCTTAATTTTCACAAACCCCAGACCTAGGGCTTGGTGTGCCACGCCGATTGTGACAAAGGCGGTCGGGTCTACCTCGGCAATGATGCGTTTAAGATCATCCACCTGAGGGCGATAGATGGTACACATCAACATCATTCGTGGCTGTTTAGTGTAACCTCCCGAAACCTCCCACTGGCTAACCCCTCTGCCCAATCTTTCAATCAAAGCCTGAGCCACAACATCTCCCTCATCTGTAATGATCGTCGCAGTTCGGACACTACTTGGCCCTTCAAGGGCATAATCAGAGGCTAATCCACTCAAAAATAGGGTCAACATCGCGTACAAGGCTAATTCCCAGCCAAACAGCACCCCTGCGGTGAGCACAATCGTGCCATCGGTAAAGAGATAGATTTGGCTCAACGGGACCCCTGTTTTACGTTGGATAATTCGCCCCAGAATACCCGTACCGCCCATGGTACTGCCCGCTCGATAGACCAAGCCACCCCCAATGCCCCCGACTAGCCCGGCATACACCGCATTAAGCAGCAAGTCCTCAGTTATTGGGTAAATCTCTAGCCATTGAGGCAGATAAATCAGTAACAAATCCGTGATGCTTGAGAATAACAAAACAGCAATCGTGGTGCGAATAACAAAAGCCCATCGACCCAAATAGTAGTAACCCAGCACCAACATTGGAATATTTAACAAAAGATACAGAGTTCCGATAGGCCACCCTGTAAAGTAGTTGATAAAAATCGCGATCCCACCCAAGCCCCCAGCAGCGATATTATGAGGTACTTGGAATAAGGCATATCCCAACGCCGCAATCATAATCCCAACCAACATCAAAACAAAGCGACGAACCTCAGCCCATACCCGTGGGCTAACGACCAAACGTTTGGTGGTTCTTGATTTAAGAGTAGCTAATGCCATAACGCTCACCTTGTTCCAAGTTATGTCTTTTTTGAGCCTGCTTCATCATGTTTCGTCGATACGATATCTGTGATGATATATCTAAATCAAGCGGATAATTGTTGATAACCTCCAGGGTCGTTTGACAAGCCGGGCAAAGTAATATCTGACCGATATGAGCCTGTCCATTGACTTTGATATCCTTGTCACAGTTAGGGCAAGGAAGGTCCACACTGTGAGGCATTTTCTTTTTAGTTGTTGCCTGTTGGAGGACACGCTCCTCCAGTTCAATAGGGTTAAGGGCTGTCACCACCCAAGCCATTCGACACTGCACACAATTCACCCGTTGCCCCCGATGGGGGCGCGTACCAAGTTTTAATTGATTGTCACACTCTGGACAAAGTATCTTTTTCATGAAAAAATTCCATACATTTATCTTTGATTATGCTGAGATTACCCCAATAGGCGTTTAATGACTGTTCTCCTGAGGCATCATCTCTAAACCGCCTTATCATAACCAAAGATTGTGCAAATCGAATGGAAAATAGTTATCAATTGTGTGTTAAAAAAGGGGGAATTGTGACATTTTTGTATAAAATAGGAGTTACGCATTTAGATAAAAACTTCTTAGCCCGAGCTTGTCGAAGGCGACATTCCGGCCAAGAATCACCTTCGGCAGGCTCAGGTTACTATAAAGGTGAGGTATTGATTTAGGTCAATTGAGAGAGGTCATCGGGACCAAATTCGGTATGAAAGGCTTCAAGTGACGCTTCAATGGCTTCTGTACTCTCAAAACTCGCCAAGTGAAAGAGGCCTTCACCTCGATTGACAAGGGGAAGGTTCACCTGTCCAATAACAACGCCGGAAACTGAGGCATGGATCGGTTCACCTTCTTCCCCAAATGGGTCTGTGATCTCGCCCAAAAGTTGGCCTTTTGTGACTGTCACCCCTAGCTTGGTCTTAGTGCGGAGAATACCACTTTTTTGAGCACGAACCCAGGTGTTGTGGCGAGCGACCACAGGTTTGACCCGTCTTCGGGGGCGATATGAAGTAGACAGCATACCAATGGCTCGCATCACCGCCAAAATGCCTTCGATGCCCACCCGAATCGCCGTTGGATTAAAGCGGAGGGCCTCCCCCGCTTCATAAAGCAACATCGGCTTGCCTTCTTCAAACACGGCCTGACGCATCGAACCATCCCGGAGATTGGCATCCAAAATGACGGGTGCGCCAAAGGCTTGGGCCAGTTGCTCGGTAGCTGGATCATCCAGACAGGCTCGGATTTGGGGCAAATTGTCCCGATGATTAGAACCCGTATGTAAATCGATCCCGTGGGTTGCATTCGCCACAATTTCGGTCATAAATAGATGAGCAATTCGGGCGGCCAAGGAGCCATTTGGCGAGCCTGGAAAGTAGCGATTCAAATCCCGTCGATCGGGTAGATAGCGAGAACGATTGATAAAGCCAAAAACATTTACCACCGGAACAATAATTAATGCCCCTCGCAAACGCTGCAATACTTTTCGTTTGAGCAATCCTCGAATAATTTCAACACCATTGATTTCATCGCCATGAATCGCCGCGCTGATAAAGAGACGCGGGCCTTCTTTTTTCCCACGTATCACCCGAATCGGCATTTTCAATTCGGTGTGGGTATACAATTTGGCAATAGGCAACTCAATGGTAACATTTTGGCCAGGCTTAACCTCAACCCCACCAAAACAAAGCGGTTGGCTCATACCTAACCTTTCCCTTTGGTTCGCGTGCGGCCCAATTTGGCGTTCTTTTCAATGAAGTGGACGATCAATCCCGCCACATCTTTACCCGTCGCCGTTTCAATGCCTTGTAGCCCTGGTGACGAGTTGACCTCCATCACTACTGGGCCACGCTCTGACCGCAGAATATCCACACCAGCGACATTAAGCCCCATGATCTTAGCTGCTCGAATGGCCGTGGCCCGTTCATCTGGGCTAATTCTAACGACTTTGGCACTGCCGCCGCGATGAAGATTGGAGCGAAACTCACCTTCTGCACCTTGCCGTAACATGGCCGCCACTACCCGATCACCAACAACCAAACATCGTAAATCAGCCCCACCCGCTTCTTTGATAAACTCTTGAACCAAAAAAGGCACCTTTAAGCCCCGAAAGGCCTCGGTCACACTCTCGGCAGCTTTACGGGTTTCCGCTAAGACAACACCAACGCCCTGTGTCCCTTGCAAAAGCTTCACAATGACAGGGGCATCACCAACCATGGTGATCAAATCCTTGGTATTGTCGGGATAGTGCGCAAATCCCGTCACTGGCAAACCAACCCCCTTACGTGCCAAAAGTTGCATCGCTCGTAGTTTGTCGCGTGAGCGGGTAATAGCCACCGACTCATTCACGGGAAAGACGCCCATCATTTCAAATTGACGCAGCACGGCTGTGCCATAAAAGGTGATTGAAGCCCCAATTCGGGGAATAATAGCATCAAAGCCTTCCAATTTCTGCCCTTCATAATGCACTTCAGGATTGTTTGAGGTGATGTTCATGTAACAGCGTAGGGTATCAATCACATGAACTTCGTGGCCGCGTTGTTCTCCAGCCTCAACTAGGCGACGTGTCGAATATAACTCCGATTTACGGGAGAGAATACCAATTTTCATAAGGGGCCTCCTTCATTTATACATTCCAAGGGTTATTTAGGCTTGTTATAACCTGATTTGGGATAAATTGTTTGATAAGTGTTTTTTAGGGTCTTGCCTTGCAGGTAAGATTTCGCCGGGTCAATAAATACTCTATTTTGTAAAGCCACTCGCCCTAGCAACATTCGAAATCGCATTGTTTCTCGGTTGGTTAAGGTGATTTCAATGGGCCACTCCGATGTGCCAATCCGAAAGGGGGTGCGAATAACCAGTCGCTTTTCTTCGTGCCCTCCTGAGTCACGCACAACCCGTTGATCAACAACATCGGCTACACATTGAACCTTGATATCGGTTCGTTTGACCAGTGGATAAACAGCAAATCGTACCTGATGTCGCCCATCAGCGTGAAATGTTTCAATATCAACCGCATGTAACGCTGAGGTACGCGCCCCTGTATCGATTTTCACTTTAACTGCCTGAATATTTAGTTCGGGTAATACAGCCCACTCACGCCAACCAATTATTATTCTATCCATGGTATCAATAAATCTACTCTTCCTCTTCTTTCCAGGTTAGTTCTAAGTCAAAATCTTCATCTGTGAGCCAGCTACTTTTGGAAGCAAATACATCTTCACGTAACTCAAAATCAAATTCCTCCTCCTCAACCACCCAATTGGCTTCTGGTGGATGCAAGTTGGTAATTTGGAGATAGGCCCAACACTCTGGGCAGGTGAATTTTTGATCTAACTGAATGGTCTCCAACATAATCTCTGTCTCACAATCAGGACAAACTATCTGAATTTTTGGCACTTCTGATGACATCCTAACCTCTAACTTTCCATATATGTTCTATTCAACCAAAATAATTAATGTCGGGAGAAAAATTTTATCTTCTCCCGAGCCAAATCTTACCATCAGGCAAAATGTTAAAGCAAACTTCTGTAAAACTAATCTGGGGCAGGCAGAATGATTGGGATTAAAAACCTAATTCAGCGAATAACTTTTAACTTGATCTAGAACCTGGGCGTGGCCCAATTGTTTTAACAGATTGCACAAATCCCAGTTGATCCAGCTTTCAGCAATTTTACCGTGAGCAATCCGAAAAATTTGAATACCGGTGACATTAACCGCCAGATGGGTCGGAGTCATGCCCATAAAATATCCTTGGTGGGTGCCCTGCCATGACCAACGAACCACCACCCGATCAAGATTGAGAATCGTATCTTCAATCTTGAAGCGCAGATCAGGAAAGCCCTGACGATGCATTTCCACCCGTTGACGATACCCCTCAAAGCCAACAGGCAGACCGAGTAAACTGGTATCGTGATTGACATAGGTTGAAGCCAGGAATTCACGACAGGAGGCAACCTCACCTCGGTTGAAGCCTTGTTCAAAATAACGACGGACAATGGTTTTATTTCTTTCAGCAGTCATTTAATTTTTCCTTTCAGAGCAATAGTCACAGAACTATCGCTAAATGGCTAAGGGTTTAGTCATAGAGTAATACGCCTCGGTGTTAGTTTGATTGGCACTTGCTTCTAACCAATACCGTTGCATGGTTTCATTTAAGATACGGTTGATCACTTCTTTATATGACCACCCTTCAGCGGCTGCCGCTTGCCAAAGCAGAGATGTTTCCGGATCTAGATCAGGTAGTGGTTCAACACCAGTGATATAGGGCTTATTTGCGTCACGCACATCAAGCTTTATTTTGACAACAGCGAAATCTAAACAGCCAATAATTCGAAACGCAGCCGCAGCCAAATATTTCATCTGTTGTATGAGTGGCTCGCCAAGATAGGCCAGATCAACAACATCTAACGTCGTGAACGGCTGATAAGTGTCATCAACAACAGACTTACGCTTGCCAAGAGTCGTTGACACAGTTAATGGCGGAAATAAATGCAAGCCTTGAAGCATCATATCATTGCTATAATTTTTCGGCAGACGTCTCGCCCGAGGTAAAGGTACGTTCCCTACGATGCCTATCACAATTTCTGGTCCCTCAATCACCTGTTCAATCAATGCCGGTTGCTGCTCTTTTTCAAAGAAATGCTCTAAATATTGCGCCAGTTGATCCTTATCTTCACCGATATGGGGTCTATTAGTTGTCTCACTCACTTCAATCTGACTCGGCGCAATCTGGACTGGAAAGAATAAATCCAAATTATCCAGTTCATCGATACGCTCTATCACCTGAAAGGACGGCGTTGGCAGATCATGATAGGTCAAAATCCGTTTCATCATTCCATAATCCACAGCCAAGCTAAATGATCGTGATCCGGTATAGGGAATCTGAAGCATTTGTAACAGGGCTGGAATTTGTACCCGACGCGTCTCCCCAAAATGACCTTGACATAGATTAAAACAAATATCTGGTTTGACGGCCAGCAAATTATTAAACAGAGATTGATCTCCCTCAAGAAAGATAACCTCGTGGCCATCTTTCTTCATGGCTGCCGTCATCGCTTTAATCGTATCCCAGGTAACCAGATGATCCCACTGATTGGGGGGCATATCAGGCCAAACCGGGGCGTTCTGTTCTAAGTTAGCTAAAAGTGCAACTTTCATAATCTACCTTCCTAAATTTTAGTACCGCTGTAAATAGGGGCTTGTAAAAGTAAATACTTTACCCAAATTTATTGAGCCATAACAAAACTTGCCGCCATACCCCTTCTAAAGCGATTTCCTCGCTCGGCAAGAATTTTACAGGTTGTACACAGCGTCGTCTCTGGCAAAATTTCCAATCGCCCTGGATCAATTGCCGCGTTACATCGCTCACAAGTACCATAAGTGCCTTGTTCACTACGCTGCAAAGCACGTTCTACAGCCTCTAATTTATGGCCTAATTCCGAAACCAGAGCCAAAATCTTATCACGTTCTTCGATGTTAACAGCAGCATCGTCTAGATCAAAGTCAATCTCCACCTTAAGATCCTGTTGGAGACAAACCAATTTTGATTGCAATTGCTTTTGTTCTAATTGAAGTTGTTCAATTTGAGTCACATCATACCTCTTGAATTTAGGATTTATCTGTTAAAGTTAATCGGTCCCTCGCTTCTTTCCAAACGATTAAGATGGAGCAAAGCAAGGGACCTGTTAGTCTTTATGTATTACTGTTTACTAAATTTGTTTCGAATGCTGAATAAAATGGCGGCGATCAAGCCAAAGCCAGCCAATGTTGAATAAATAACAATATTTCGTGATGACATTAGTAGCCTCCTATAGGGTACTGTTAATTATTAAGCCGAATAATGTGGCTTGCAATCAACTATAATCGATAAACCTATAAAAGTCGTTGAAATTTGCTATCAAATCTGTTCTAAATTCAACTAAAGCATAACAATTTTGCGACAGAGGCGACTAGTTATCTTTATTTCACCGCTTGTGAAAATTTCTAAAACCTATGCAGTTAGCCTGTCACTTCAAATGGAATGGAACAACGGTTGTTGAGCCATAATTTGATTTTCTCTAATTTTACTATTGTGGGGTTGTGCAAATTGTTTTTTGTAGAAGCGGAGGAACACTGTCAGTTGTAGAGAGGGGAGTAGTAGCGACAAAAAGATAATTGGCGTCGCTACTACACGACATGATTTGCGTATTATTTGTGGGGCATTGCGAGGGGTGGTTGTGAGGCCACTATATTAAACATATTCTACAAGATCATTGTATAAAAAGCTGTAGAAAAATCATGCAAATGTTGTGCGAAATTAATCAACTGTAGGAGATTCTAAACTAGATCGTTCAACTTACCAT
Organism: Phycisphaerae bacterium; assembly: GCA_028285035.1. Next base: position 29,680 of record JANQQF010000002.1, on the reverse strand, counting down.
CCAAGCAATCTTGCCCAAGGAATGATGTGTCCATCCACCCAATCATCATAGATTGCATCCTCCTCCTCATTGGTTGAGGGAAAGTCATCTGTAGGGGTATCAAACTCTTGTTCGGGCTGTGATGAGTCGTAGATCGTGTATACGATTAGACCAATTCCCATCATAATCGTTAATCCTAATATAGCCCACAGAACCACGATATATTCCATTGCATAGACTATGATGGTGATAGAGAGAGCCATCATCATCCCGGTAAAAGCTACTAATAGAAGCATCTTTAACCACGCAGGCCAAATGACTATGTTTTCGTGTATGTTATGTAACATGATGCACCTCCAAATAAACTAATCACATTTTATTTGAAGGATAACACAACGATGTCTAAAAAAGATGGAAAAATATTATGAAAGGTGTAATAAAACAAAGGAGATGCTATCAATATTTCAATATGCTGAAACACTACAGCTTTGAAAATCCTCCACCAAGGACCTCTTGCGCTGGGGTGACAATGACAAAGGCGTTCTCATCCTCTTGAGCAACTAAACTTTTAAGATGAGCTACCTCGGTCACAGCCAACACACAGACCAACACCGAATGCGTTTGACCGCTATACATTCCGGTTCCTGGCCAACCCGTCACCCCTCGCTTGAGGCCCTCCGTAATACGTTTCGCCACGGCTTCAGTCCGATCAGTAATCACGTAAACCATTAACTCTTGCCGACGACGAGGTCGCACCAAATTTTGCCAACTCAACTTTCCCAGACCAGGTAATGAAAATTTATAGGTAGGAAAAACCTCACCAGAGGCCTCATGAAGCGTAATCGTCAACAATCCAATCAACATCAGTAACCCATTAAAAACGAAGCCAATTGTTAAAATTAACCCACCTGGTATACCACCAATGGTCGCGCGTTCCACGAATTGGGTAAACGAGGTTGGAGCCGCAGGATGTAGCCACACCTTAACCACCCAAGCCAAGGCCAAGACTAAATAAATCCAAACATAATTTCTCCGAAAACGCCGCCCAAATGCTTCCCACATTGAGATGGGGAAGCTCGGCTGAAGGAGACTCTCCGCCAAACTCTCGGCCCATTCTGCCCCCGGCCCAAAGGGTGGCACGAGCATCCCAGCATAAAATTGAGTTTCTAATAGCCGAACCCGATAGCTCCACAATTCATAAAACCGATAACGACGTGCTTCCAAATAGAGAAAAATGGTCACAAGGATTGTACTTAAAATGATAACCCCATGATTACCCACCTCGTTACTAAAAGCGACAGAAATTGCTGCACCCGTTGTAATAACTGCCCAATTTGTAGTGGCATCCAGCCGTTGTCGCCAAACATTTGAGCGTGAAATCTCACCGCGATAGAGATGGACCATCGCAGTATTGAATTCACCAGGGCGCATTTCATAGCCACGATACGTCCATACAGGCTCTGGGTTAGACCTTGATGTCGTGGTCATCTTAACTTACCCCTCATCACTAAAGGAGTAGCCAACGCCAGAAATGGTTAAAATGTATTGAGGCTTATTGGGATTGTCTTCTATCTTAGCCCGCAACCGACTGACTAATCCTCGCGTTAAATCTCGATCCCCTTGTCCTGAAAAGCCCCACACCCGCTCAACAATCGTATCCGTCGGAATCACCTGACCACGATTAGTCATCAGGGTATAAAGAAGACGAAACTCTAACTGGGTGAGCCGTGTCGCTGGTTTGCCAGCTACTTCAACCATTCGATTTTCAGGATTTAAGGAAAGCCCTTTGACATTCAACGTAGGTAGACTAAAAATAGGCACGCTACCCGCCCGGCGAAGCAATACACCAATTTGGGCAATTAACATTTTGATACTAATCGGTGGAACTAACACCAAATCAGCCCCCAATTTTAGGAGATCACAAGTAAGTTGTTCGTTGGGGGTGTTCATCACTAAAATGAGGGGGGCCACCGTCTCTGCTCGCACCCGACGGACCTGATCCTGCAGGGTTGGCTGAGACAGTGCCAAAAAAACCATATCGGCTGGTCGCTGTGCCCATTGCTGCATTGATTGATCAAAATTTTTGGCCGTGGTTACGGCCAAACCGGCTTGTTGTAAAGCCATTGAAAAAATGGCAACATCATTGGGATCTTCAGCAACTAAAAGTGTATGCATTATTATTCCTCACTTTCTTTCATCTGACTGCGCACCCACTGCAAAAATTCATGGACATCATACTCATGGGGGACCAACACGCCTTGGTGGTGACGAATTGAATGTAGTCCTAATTGATTTAATTCACAAACCTCTCCATCTTGGCTCATCACCAAGGTGGCAAATTCCGTGACATTTTTGAGATCAAAATCGGGGTTCTGCAATGTTTCCGGCAAAAATAGCCACTCAGCGGTTAGCTGGGTCGTCTCCGGACCAAGGGGAGACAGCGACACGAGGCGCACATAGTCAGCATGGGCCACCATATACATCGTTGGCAGCATTTGCAAAAATTTATACCCAGCAGCCAAATCTTCGGGCGACAAATCCTCAAACCGCCCGCCGTGAATCTGCCCATCCATCGACCAAGTCTCTGCATCGTCCCGCAGCCTAGCTTCAATAAACGGCCCTTTGTAGATCCCCTCATTTTGCAGATTCAGAACTTCTTCCGTGGCGGTTAATCCCCGTTTATAGAGCGGCACCATCTCACATAACTCTGGATGGATGCCTGGACAATGATAGCATTCCTGAAAATTCTCCCAAAAGATCTTCCAATTGCATTTAATCGTCTTCCGCCAGGTATGACCTACGACCAACTGATCAAGCGGCCAATTGACAAACTCACTCATTGGCGGATCAGTCGCCTCATCAAACGCTGGCACATCATCGGCCAAATTCACAAAAACCGAGCCGCCCCATTCGCGGACGGCCACCTGATACAGCGACAAGTTCTGATCGGAAAAGCTTGCTGCCGAGCCAACCAAGGGGATTCCGGCCAATTTCCCCTGTAGCGAGTAGGTCCATTGGTGGTATGGACACACAATGCGGCGTGAGGAAAGTGTTCCTTCCTGCTCAAGGCATAGTCGGGAGCCACGATGGCGACAGGTGTTGTGAAAGGCTTGTAACTCACCGTCATCATCCCGTAATACAATGATATTTTGCGAGCCAATCTCAAACGTATGGAAGGCCCGTGGCTCTTTCAATTTTTCCGAGCGACAAACGTAGAGCCAGTTACGATACCAAATCGTCTCTAGCTCTTGTTGATAGCGAGCCTCATCAAAATAGTGGTAGCTGGGCAATGTGACCCAAGGTTCAGTTTTTTGATTACGATCACTTGTTGATATGGCAGCTTCGATTGTCATTGTATTCTCCATTGAAAATGAATTTCATCCTAATCACAGTCTCAACATTATAAATCACTTCGCCAATTTTGAGACAAATCAAAGTAAAAAACGGGCCTCAAATTTTCAGCCGGTCAGCCCATTAGGCAGACCGACTGCTCTGTGGTAAAATTGACATAATATTCGGATTTGAACAATTTGGTCTTTACACAATGGGACGCTCACTTTTTGAACGGCGGATTAATTGGATAGGTGTTATCGCCCTTTTTATCTTAATCGACATCTGCATCTGTAGCTTAGCCGGTGTTGCCTTGTCGCGTGTGGAAGAACCGCTCATTCAAGCGGCCCTGCGGCTGCCCATCAAGGTCGCCACCTTCACCCCAACCTTTACCCCCACCCCACTTCCAACGGGCACACCTACCCCTTGGAATACACCGACCCCCACCCCAAACAACCCATCCCCCACCCCAACGCCAGTCGTAACGATTGACCCGGTGGCCTACGCTACCCATCAAGCCATCAAAGCGGCTACGGCTGAGGCAGAGCAAAACGAGGCCTTGTTCCAACTCAGCAACTATTTGCAACGCCGCCGTTCGGGCTCTTATGGGGGGGAACGGTTGGCACTGGCTCACTACTTTGCCTGGTTTGACGGCAATGGTTGGTATGATTGCAATATGAGTGCAGGGGATCGCCCACTAATTCAGTACGACTCAGATGATCCCGCCACCATATCTCGTCATATTCAGATGGCTCGTAGTGTGGGGATTAATGGGTTCACGCTACATTGGTTTGCTCCCGGTGATCGGACGGATAACAATTTCAACGTCTTACTCGCCCAATCCAGTGGAACTAACTTCGCCTCAACCATCGTTTACTCACATCACATTTGGCACGGCCTCAGGCAGCCAACCCAGCAAGACATCAGTGGGGCGTTAAGCTACGTCTTACGGCAGCACGGCTCTCATCCCAACTTTCTGAAATTGGATGGCAAGCCTGTTATCTTCTTTACCGATATGTATCGTACCCCAAACACAGGTCAGTCACCGCAACAGTTCTGGGCCTCTGTTCGAGACGAGGTCGACCCCAACCGAGAAAGTTGGTGGATTGCAGAAGGGTTAGATCCCTCCTACTTGAATGTCTTCGATGGATTGTATGTCTTCAAAATTACCCACGCCACAGAGCCAGCCGACTATAAAAATGCCTCAGTCTGGGCCAATTGGGTGCGTGACTGGGAACAACAGACAGGCCAACCTAAATTATGGGTGGGCACAATGATGCCGGGTTGGGATGATCGTACCGCCGACTGTGAACCAAATGTGCGCGCCCCAGCCCCACCCCACAAGCTTGATCGTGCTTTTGGCGCAACTTATGAAGCCACCTTCCGCTCAGCCTTAGCCAGCAACCCTGATTGGCTTATCCTCGGCAGTTTTAATGAGTGGGTCGAGGGCAGCTATGTAGAACCAGGCGAACTTTATGGCGATTTCTATCTCCGCCTCACCGCCGAATTTATCCGCGAATTCAAAAATCAGTAGACGCTTGGCATCCACCTCATCTCCATCTATAATTTAACAAAGTTATAAGGTATCAGGGTAGCAAGGTAGCAGAATAACAAGGTCAAAATTATTTTGTCTTGTGCCTCTACTACTCTGCGACTTTGCGACCTTGCTACGCTATCATCAAAGAGGTGAGTTATGAACTTTATTCAAGATCTGCAAAAAAATGGTTATGCCTATGTTGAAGGGCTGGGGCTTGAGAGGCCCAATGAAACGTTGGAGGAGTATGTTAAAGCAGTGGCAGAACCCATTGCTTATTTGGACCTACCGATGATTATGGATCTCCAGCCGCAGCCAGGTTTCCAACCCGCCTCGTATGCCGGAACAGGCGAGTTTGATCTGCATACCGACCTCAGTTGGCACCCTAAGCCTCCCAAATACATCGGCATGTTCTGCGTTAACAATGAGTCGGCCCACGGTGGCGTGCCCCTGCTATCTGATGGCTGGGCGGCATTGGCTGATTTAAGTGAAGAAGATCAAACTTTTCTCAAGACCCAAAATGTTACCTTCCCCCCACCCTCTCACATCGATTATCCGCCCCTCACCGGCCCCATCATTGCCGATTATGGTGACGACATCGTCGTTCGTTTCCGTTACGATATGCTCGACAATCCCGCTCCGGCGGTTACCCGCTATTTTGAAGCCATCAACAAGCACGTCATCCACCTCGATGTCAAGCCCGGTTCGGTCTATGTCTTCGACAATGACCGTATGCTCCACGGTCGTACAGGTCTAAAGGCTGGGATGGGTTCGGATCGTCATTTCAAGCGGATGTACGGGGATGTTTAGGTTTCGATGATGCTGTAAATAATCGACCTCCCGCTTTTCGAGAGGTATTAGGAAGCCCCCAGAGGGGGCGTTGGGGGAGGAAAGCCCCGCTGGGGCAAACCTCCGTGGGGTAGACCTCAGCGGGGCAGATTTAACCGATGCTATTCTTCCTATAGAATTTGCCCCCGCCATAGTGACATTGGATAAATACACAAAATGGCCCTGGCAGACTGATAAAGTATCTAATATGATTTATGGGTAATTATATATCGATAGTTTCAATCACCAAAGCCAGCCCGACTCAGGACTGGTTTTTTGTTTTGTTCAGTAACCTCATGAAAGCTAATAGAAAAATGGGCTGATGCAACCTGTATATTAGGTGAAAAGCAACTACCAACAGATTACACTACGAACTTTTGTAGAAAAATTACAAATTCCCCTTAAAGTTGATACGTAACATACAAAATGTAGGAACAAGCTAGCGATTTACATCGTCACCTGCTATGTAAAGCTAGTTCTGCGTGGTACAATAACTAAAGCATTTCAAACATATTAAAATCTACCAAAGGAGTATATTGATGAATTCGATACGACGATTTGCCGGTGGCGCTTCAGTGTTTGCAACAATCATTGTAGTGGTCATCATCGTTCTTGTGTTGTTAACCTTCTCTAGCCAATTCTTTTATTTTTTTGAACGGGTTGATGAGCAGGAAGTGGGAGTCCAATTTCAGAGTGGACGGATTACCAATGTCGTTGGTCCTGGCGTTTACAACGATTTTGGACTTTTTGTGGAAATGGAGCGCGTTTCTAGTCAGGCGATCTCTTTTGAAGTGACCGACCCAGAAATTATCACCAAAGACAAGCAACGCATTGGATTGGTGGTTAGTGGCGATATTTTCAGGCCAACATTAGGTGATGCCGATCTCATTCGTGAGGGCTGGTCAAAATATCGTGGGATCTATCTCAATGATCTGTCTGCTCAGGAGCGGGTACAAGCGTTTACACGTCAGGCCATGAAGGTTTGTGTTGGGGATCGTACCTTTGATGACAACATCATTGGGACGGCTCGGGACGCATTACGAGCCTGTATTGATGACGAGTTGAATAAATTAACAGGTGAGTTAGGTCTCAGGGTAGACAACGTGGTTGTTCCCGAAGTAATCCTCTCACCTGAAGTTCAGGCTGCGCTGGATGCAATTGTTCAAAGCCGGTTAGAAACTGAAAAAGCGGCTCAGGACGAGTTACGAGCGGCAGCTCAGGCCGCTGCTGAACAGGCCCGTCAAGAAGGGGAAATTCGGGTAGAACAAAGTCGGTTACAAGAGGAAACAAAACAGCAAACCATTTTGGCCGAGTTGGACAAAGAAAAAATCGCCGCCCAGAAATCTGTTATTGAGGCGGAACGTGCCAACGAGTTGGCTCGAGTTGAAGCCGAACGTGCCATTATTGAAGCGACAAAAGCAAACGAGCTTTTGGCTGCTGAACAGGACCTAGACATTAACCGAGCCTTAGCCTTGGCGGCTGAGGAAAAAGCAAAGGCTGATTTGGCTGTCCAAAGCACGTTAGCAGAATTATACAGTGCTAATCCAGGCTATTTAGACCTACAAAAAGTACAAGCTAATGCTGATGCCTTACAACCTACTGATAAAATCATCTTCACCCCAGAAGGTACTGTACCTAATCTCGTTTTACCAGGTCCAGGGATCGTCCCAACCGTTGATGCTAGCCCGGCAGCAGCTCAAACCCAACCGGTTCAACCTGAAACCGCTGAAGCAGAAAGCAACAATTAGGCTTAAATAAATAAAATCAAAACAAGAGTCATCCCAAATAATAGGGAAGGCGAAATAAACAAAAAAGACCTGCTCAGTTAAACTAAGTTTTATGGCACCGAAATAACCGAGGAGGTCTTTTTGTATGGAGAAGAATGCAACAGATCAAAAGTTGGGACAGCAATTGGTCGAATTTGTGATGCTATTGTTGGTGGTGTTGGATGAGAAGCTGGATAAATGGTTGGTGCGGACGTTCTTACGAACATTACAGGCGATGGTGGCGTTGAGGCATAATCGGTATGGATTGTTGTTGAGTGAGTTGGGCGGGTATATTCTCAATCGAGACAAGCATCAGCGGGACAAAACGATTGAGTAACTTGCTGAGAAGTAGGAAATAGCAACAAATTCACTAAATCCGAATTGGTCATTGCATCCCCTTACCTTTGGTCTTGGCACAATCGCACAGCTGATGGTTACCCTTGTCTATGTCTTTATCCTCTCCCTCCTTCAGGCTTCCCTCGATCACCTTTTGATCTGTCAAAAGCACAACGGATAGTATTGACTAATACCTCACCCAACCCAATAGAACAAATTTGCTAAAAGAACAAATGTACTATAAAATAGAACACGATTATGGTTGCTAACTTTAAACGGTATAGGAGACAAAATTATGACAACAACCATCACAGTAGAAAGTAGACAGGTAGGTCAAAAACGGCAGTTATCCCCCCAATATTCAATCCCCTATCATCCCCAATGGCAAACCTCTGGTGGCCAAACAACCTTGCGTGATTTGATTCAGCATATTGTTTTGGAAGAGGTCGAAGCCTTTCGACACCGCCAGGAAGAACGTCGTTTGTTTCACGCCTTGACGGCCCAAGAAATCTCAACCGCAGTGATCGTGGGAAAGATTGATCCAGGTGGTCATGAGCTGATACAAGATGTCTCAGACGACTCTGCCATCGCAGTTGCCCTCCAAGCCTTTGAAGATGGTCTCTACTATGTTTTTCTCGACAATTCCCAAAAAACAGATTTAGATGCAACGGTCTACATTAGCCCAAACAGCACCGTGACCTTTATTAGACTTGTTCCATTGGCGGGAGGATGAAATTATGCTTAACCCAGATACAGCTAAAGAGATGTTGGAACAGGCTCAGGTCGAGAACGGTCAGGCACGGGTCAAGCAGGCTATTGCCAAATTACCCCGGTCGCTACAGGGAACAACCTGGAATTTATTGGGGTATGATGAAGATGGTAAGTCATTCAAATCGAGTGATTGGCGGACCAATAGCGAAGCGTATGAGGCAGCAACTCAAAATCTAGAGACAATGCCTGAGGTAGATCGTATCACTATCTTTACCTGCTTATACCCAAAATTAGCCCCACAGGTTGAGATGGCGTGGCAAGCCCAGAAAAAGTTCCCTTATCAAGTGGGCGGTTATCGACGAGCCTTTCGCACCCCCAATTCACCACAGTTGACATTGTCACGCAGAAGTAATTGGCTCCGTCGATTGCTATACGCAGCACAACAGTATGAGCAAGATGTGGTCTGGTTTGCCCAATGGGCACCTTACCTTAGCAGTTATAGACAGAATAATGCTCTTGGTGTTTTATTTGCGGCGACGATTGATGCCTGTCCAGAGACGGGTAAGCAAGTCTTTGATATCCTGATGGCCTCAGCCAAAGGTGAGCACGAAATCGGCGCAATGGGACGGCATGTTGTGCAGGGCTTGCTCAGTGCCTCCCGACCTGAAGGCTGGGAGATGGTGGAAAAGTTATTGATTGCGGCCCAACGCCAAGAAGGCCTACGACAGGTGATCTTAGAAACGGTTGATGAGGCCCACCCAACCGCCTTCAAACGAATGGTCCATCTCATTTGCGAGCAAAATCTAGTCCGTTTTAGCAGTGTTGTACGAGCAGTCGATGTTTGGTTTGGTTTGCGATGGGAGGCCGCCAATACCCGCACGGTCCAACGCATTTTAGAGCAGTTGAATGACTTGCTCCATCAGCCAGAGCAACAACGAGCCGCCTTAGAAAGTGATGAACCCCAACAAATCTACAACGCTTTGTGTATCGCCGCTTTTAGTGACGCGGAGGTTGCGTTGACACACACCAAAGCATTATTACAGCACCCTAAATTGGAGCATCAATTCGTCGGCACCTATTTTCTAGCCCTGCTAAAATTACCCGAAGCGAAAACCTTATTATTACCCCAACTTAACCATTCTGATTTACGTATTGCTACCGTTGCCTTTCAGGCTTTGCAAATCAATCATCACGCTCATGATGAAGTTTCAGCAACTCTATTTGATCGCCTCGAATTAGCGATTCCTCATTTTCCAGCAAAACAAAAACAGCTTGAACCCTTGGTCTGGTCCTGGCTCGCTCTTACGGCTGATAAGCAACAATTAGCAGATACCCTTGTCCCCGCCTTAGCAGAACGATCATATAGCCACCTCTATCCCTACATCAACCTGATGAGCATCCACAGACGCAGTTACATTATCTCAAATCTAATTGGAAAAGATAAGACAGGCTGGGATGAGCAAACCCGAACGATGATTATTCAGTTAATGGGTGACCGCAGTCAGCATGTTCGTAGAAGTGCCATTGAGGTCGCCAAAAAAATGCGTTTAACCGAGCCAGAAATCGAGCAGCTTGAGGGCTATCTCACCCGTCAGGCCGGCGATCTGCGCCGGGGAATTCTGGGGATGATATTGGCCCAAAAAAGTAAGCTCATTCAGGCCAGTGCTGACCGATTGCTGACAGCCAAAAATATCAAACAGCGTCAGGCCGGCTTGGAACTCCTACATCAGCTTGAGCAACAGAAACGCCTGACTAGATTTGTCCAGGACACAGCCAAACAATATCAGCAGCAACATCCACGTTTGAATGAAACCGAACAAACCTTCTTGACCCACATTTTAGATAAGCAGCCGACACCAGCTACCTTGGATGATGGGTTAGGGCTGTTTGACCCCAAACAACGATCCAAATCGATCCCACCAAAATCACAAGCTAGGCTATTTCAAACCAATCCTTTCAAAGTTTCTTCCGCTGCGGCTGCCTGTTTACAAGGTTTGGATGATTTAATCCATGAACATCGAGAGACAGAAATTACCCTCAACACTTACAATGGCCCCCAAACCCAACTACTAGGCAATATTGGTTGGGGGTTTCCAGAGCCGAATAAACAAAAGGCATTAACCGAAAATTTAGCAGACCTTCCCTTGGCTGAAATTTGGCATACGTGGTGGGCTGATCGCTCTGGTAAATATCGCGATGATGATGGCTTTGAAATTTTCCGAGCAATAATTGCGTTTAACACTCAAAGACGCCGCTATGGCATTCTGTCAGATGAAGATGATCGTGTGGCTAAGAAATTGACAGCGTTACTTTACGGTAAAATTGATCTCTCCAAGCTACGTTATCAATCTATCATCAAACCACTTCTATGGTGGATGCTTCAGATTTTTCCGCCCCAGCACAGTGTTGATTTTCTTCTAAATGGGGTAGAGCATAATTTTCATTCACTTCATACCGCTCAGTGGGTGACGGGGAGGGAGGGATATACGACTGTTTTAGGTTGGTTAAACCTAGCTCGCTCTCACCGAGCCTTTAACAAGGCTGAATGGCAGCCGACGCATTACGCTCGATTATGGCAGCTTTTGCGCTGGCTTGATGACTTCAAATGGGCCAAACGCTTAGGCCGACCAGAGATGGAAGAGATTGTGACAGCCTACCAAATAGGCGCAGCCACTGAGGCAGATATTTACTACCATCTTATTGGACCCCGAAAATCATCATCAAATGGATATTACCGACGAGGTCAGGGATTTTGGGATCTGCGTAACTTGAGCGGCTACAAACAGCAGTATGGGACGACCGAATGGGCCAATGCCCCAGGCTTACAGGCTTGCATCGCAAAGTGTCGTGAACGAATCATCGAAATTGAACACCAGCGCGGGGATATTCCCACCGCCGCCTCACAGCCTGCCTTGGCCCTACGCTACAGCGGTGGGTTAACTACCTTGGTCAAGCTGCTCAAAGGCTTCAAGAAAGAGAATTTTGTCCGAGGCTGGACCTATGATGGGGAGAGTAAGAAACAGGTCTTTAGCCATTTGATTCGTTCTACTCTACCCGATGAACAGGATACCCCAGAAAAGTTTGCCTCAGAAATAGCCGCTCTAGTACTCACCGAAAAGCGATTAATCGAAGTTGCGATGTATGCGCCCCAATGGGCCAATCACGTTGAGCACACCCTGCAATGGGCTAAGTTAGCCGAAGCGATTTGGTGGTTCCACGCCCACACCAAAGATAATAGCTGGCGCATCGATCAAGATATTCAGGCCTTGTGGCAAGCTCAAATGAGCGAGCGAACCCCACTGAGTGGGCAGGATTTATTAGATGGGGCCGTTGATGTGGCTTGGTTTCAACAGGTTTATCAGGCGCTTGGTGAAACACGCTGGGGCACGCTTGATAAAGCAGCCAAGTACACGTCTGGCGGCGGCGGACACAAACGTGCCCAGCTCTTTGCCAGTGCGATGTTAGGCCAAGTTGATGAGGCCGAAATCGTCGAGCGTATCACCACCAAACGCCATCAAGACTCAGTCCGAGCGTTAGGGTTACTGCCCTTGCCAGAGGATGATACGCTTGAAGCAACAATGCTCCGACGTTATGAGCTCATTCAGGAATTTGTCCGGGGTAGCCGAAAATTTGGCTCCCAGCGACAAGCCAGTGAAAAACTAGCGGCGAAGGTTGGCATGGAGAACCTAGCTCGAATAGCTGGGTATCCCGATCCACAACGCCTGGAATGGGCGATGGAAGGTGCCGCCATCGCTGATTTGGCCGAGGGGCCGATCACCTTAACCTATAATGAGGTCACCCTCACCCTAGCCATCGATTCGTTAGGCGAGGCTCAGCTTACCATTGAGAAAAAAGGGCGTCAGCTCAAAGCGGTCCCAGCCAAATTGAAGAAGCAGCCAGATGTCGCTGAGCTGCTTATCCGCAAACGAAAAATCACCAAACAAACTAGTCGCATGCATCAATCGTTAGAGGAGGCCATGTGTCGGGGAGACGTCTTTACAGGGGCTGAGTTACAACAACTCTTAACCCACCCCATTCTTAAGCCGATGTTGACCCAACTGGTCTTTGTTGGGGACGAAATCATTGGCTATCCTAGCAACGACGGGCAACAGCTACACGGTCTCGATAACAAGGTATCTCAGCTCCACCCTGAACAAACATTGCGAATCGCCCATCCCTACGACTTGCTCACGACAAAGATGTGGCATCTTTGGCAAGCCGAATGTTTTCGCCAGGAATATATTCAGCCTTTTAAGCAGGTCTTTCGAGAATTGTACGTGCGCACTACCGCTGAATCAGATGAGGTGACAGCATCTCCCCGATACAGTGGACATCAAGTCAATCCCAAGCAGGCGTTGGCATTGTTAGGTCAGCGCGGCTGGGTCGTCCGTCCTGAGGAAGGCGTGGGACGCACCTTCCACGATGCAGGACTGACTGCGTGGCTTACCTTCGATTTCGGCTTTTACACCCCCGCCGAGGTTGAGGGCTTAACCTTAGAAACCGTTTATTTTTCCGAGAAGGGGGAAAGGAAACCCTTGCCTTTGGGTGAAATTCCTCCCCGCCTCTTTAGCGAGGTCATGCGTGATCTTGACTTGGTCGTCAGTGTGGCCCATCGTGGTGGCGTTGACCCCGAGGCCACGGCCTCCACGGTCGAGATGCGAGCCGCGCTCGTCCGCGAAACCTGTCAACTGCTCAAGTTTGAAAACGTACGGCTCAAGGAAAATCACGTCCTGGTTGATGGCCAACTCAATCACTATTCCATTCATCTTGGTAGCGGCGTGGTACATCAACAACCGGGCGGATATCTCTGTCTCGTCCCCGTCCGCAGCCAGCATCGCGGTCGTATCTTTTTACCCTTTGCCGATGATGATCCAAAAACCGCCGAAGTGATCTCAAAAGTTTTATTGCTCGCTCAAGATAAAGCTATCAAAGATCCACAGATTCTAGAGCAGATTTTGCCAAGAGCGGTGGCGTGATTTATTCAAAAAGCTCCTGACTCTATTTTTATCAGGAGCTTTTTAGGGAATGAATTATGTAAGTTTTGGAAGATTGGAGGGCTGGAAGATTGGAAGGTTGATTAAAAACCAGCCTTCCAACCTCCCAATCTTCCAAGAGTTCTCCTACTTTTGCCCCTTGCTTTTCATCAAAATTCCAGTTATCATCTATCCAATAGGTTATAAGGTGACATAAGGAACAGGATCATGCGGATCGAAAGTTTTCATATTCAAGGGTTTAAGAGTTTGGTTGATGTCAAAGTTGAGGGGTTGTCGGACATCAATGTTTTTTATGGGTTAAATAATGTTGGGAAATCCAATATTTTTCAGGCTATTTCTTTGTGGTCTAAATTAGTTCAAGATCGCCCCTCAGTCCTTCATCAAAAACAGACCTCTACCTCAATATTCCATATTAGTGACAATACTCCAATAAAATTAGAAGTTGAATTGATTTTAACTCATTCTGATCTTCCTGTGCCCGATCCTCCAGAATTGCTCAAAGTCGGTTTTGATATCCAAAAAATATTTGAAGAATCATCATCTGGGTCTTTTATATATGAGTTAACAAATCAAGTTACTATTTCTCCTGCTTTGAGTCTCACCTATGAAAATAGCTTTATTGTAGATAAAAAAAATCTTAAGCTAAAGGATGAAACTATATCGTTTTTATTGCCAAATTTTCACAATATCCAAGCCAATCGTCGCGCTCACATTGAACGTAACGAAAAGAATGGTTCATCTTTAGACTTAGTCACCGACCAAAATATCAAGCGGGCTTTATTCTACGCTTATCTCAGTCCTAATCTACAACAAAAACGTCGCTTAGAGGCGATTAAGCGTATTCTAGCAAACGAGCCCTTCAATCTAGGCGAATTGGATGTTGCCCTAGACCCGGAAGGTGATCAAATCGATATTGGCTTCGTCCAAAAAAATGGGCGCTTACCCTTAGAAAATATGGGGAGCGGGGTACAACAGTTACTACTGGTCTTGGGCCAAATCTTCTTAAACAACCACCAAATCATCGCTATCGAAGAGCCAGAGATGAACCTCTCGCCACAATATCAGCAATATTTGTTGGTGGCCTTACGCGAGTTGATGCAAGATCCGGACGTTACACTCAACCAGCTCTTTATCTCGACTCACTCACCTTACTTTGAGTTTGAGGAAAACTTTTTTGATGTAACGATGGATGAGGCTGGGGCCACGCACGTCGAAAAACTACCGATTGAGAAACGGGGGCACTACTTCCCGGACACCTTGATCGGGCCAGAGACAGGGTCACGGCTGAACTCGGCCAAACAAATTACGCTGTACAATGGAGTAATCGAAGATTTGGGCTTGGAGAGAGGTGATTTGGTCCTCTTTGTAAAAAATGAGGCGGGACACTGGGAGTTACGACCAGAAACGGAAATCACTCACGATCTTGAAACTATGTTTGAGGATAAGTAACCTTGATATCTGACCCGAACTTGTTGGTTGATACCAATCTACTCTGGAAGCATCAACTCCGCAATCAACTGACCGAAAAAATTAAAGCGGGTGCCCTCAAAGTTTATTTGCCAACATTGATGCACGCTGAACGCATTCGACAAATTGCCGATCAGAGAGGTGAGGCTTTTGCCCTCCACATTATTCAGCAACTTGTTGATGCGTCAGGCTTTGAACTATTACCATTGACGGTAGCAGATGCTGAAGCCGTCGCTGAAATCTGGCTCGAACTCAAAACCCAAGGTTTTGAGAATAAGTATTGGAAAGAAAATCGTTTCGACATTCTGCTCTGTGCGATTGCTCGGTCACGTGGTTATACCTTGGTCACTGATGATACAGGCGACCACTTTGATCTGATCCCCAAAATGCCGACCGCCGATTTACAGACACTATTGCAAAGTATTTAGGCCCTAAGGCTAAAAGATCGACAAAAAATGTCGATAGTTTTTTTGGACACGGATTGAGCGGATTTGATGGATTTTTTATTTTTGATTTATCTGTTCGATCCGCCTGATCCGCGTCCAATGAATTTTTCTAATCAGCGGCTCATAGCCCTTTTTTCCAAGCAAACTCTTGACAAAGATGTAGGTTCTGCAACATCTCCCATCATCACTTCACAACCAACTCATGCGATGATCCCGTCAGCACTCGCGATCCAGTCGCCGTGACCACCACAATATCCTCAATACGGAGCCCAAAACGGTTGGGGAAATAGACTCCCGGCTCGATACTGAAAACCATTCCTTCTTCTAACGGCTGTTCATTTCCGGTCATAATGTAAGGCGGTTCGTGAACTTCAATGCCAATGCCGTGCCCAGTGCGATGGATGAAGGCATCGCCAAGACCAGCCGCCTCCAGGGTACTTCGGGCAATACGATCAACGTCGTGCGGTGTAATGCCTTGTTTAATAGCGGCCCTGGCTCGTGCATTGGCCTGCAACACGGCTTGATAGGCCTGTACAAAATCGTCAGGCGGGTCTCCCAAAAAGACCATCCGACAGATGTCCGATTGATAGCCATTCAAAATCGCCGCCAAATCGATCACAATGGCATCCCCCATCTGCAATTGTCGCTGACCTGAATGATGGTGAGGAAAGGCCCCATTGGGACCAGAGGCGACTTGGGTAAAGGTGGCCTTTTCAGCCCCATCACGCCGAAACGCAGTTTCAGCCGCCCACGCTACCTCTGCTTCGGTGACCCCAGGCTGACAGGCATCAATCGCCGCTTGCATCGCCAGATCAGCTTGGGCAGCGGCTTTGGCTAATAATTCAATCTCGGCGGATGATTTACAAATCCGTAATGAAGAGAGCAATTCTTCGGCGGAAATTGTCTGTTGTGGTTTAATTACCTTCAGCAACAGTAACAAAAAGTCAGCCCGCATCGTACCATCAATTGCCAAGATATTCACTTGTACCCCAGCCAAACTATCTTTTAAGGCCTGCTGCGGTCCCTCGCTATCAGTCCAGCGATACAATCGAAAGTCGGTATAGGCTTCAAAATCACCTGCGTTGAGGGCTGGAGTCAGAATTACGGCGTTTTCGGGGGAAACTAAAAGCAAACACAGTCGCTCATCAGGATAGGAGGCATATCCAGCCAAATATCGCATATTGACCGTCGGCCCGATGGCGACAAGATCAACCCCTGCCTCGACCATCGATTCTTGTAAACGTGTCAAACGTTGTTTTGTTTCAGACATATCACGTCATCCCCGCCCGACGGTCTGCTGTCGCCTGCTCATCAATCGTCAAATCATCGCGCAAAACCACCCCATAGTCACGTTCGGCCCCCTCACGCGTCACATAGCGATCTAGCACATCTTCTCTCA
This sequence comes from Phycisphaerae bacterium, assembly GCA_028285035.1. Next base: position 12,890 of record JANQQF010000002.1, on the reverse strand, counting down.
CCAACTTAGGATCACGTTCGTAGGCAGGGCCAAAGCCACCCCCACCCCCCGTCTGGGTTCGAACGGCATCGCCAGCCGCTAGAGGGTGGGCGTTGGTTTTCAAAAGATGGCGCTCATCATCACGGTCGGGATTGACAATCACATCCGGGGGAATGCCATCATTTCCCCCAAACAGACCCCACCCCGGCGTTACCGCCCGCTCAAACCACAAATAGAGGAAGGCTGGCGTTTCGACGTGATACTCACGGTAGATACCCGTGCCACCCCGAGTTCGGCCTGGGCCACCAGTATCGGCTCGGAAACCATATCGTTTGAGCATCACCGGGTATTTGTTTTCATATACTTCAACTGGCAAATCTTTGAAGGCCCCATTAACGTTATTAATCAAGGCATCTTGTCCATCGCCCGTTTGATAGCCGCCCCAACCGCCGGGGGTCGGTTCGACGGATAAGAAGGGGACATCACCCTTGCGTGGGTCGGTGCCCGCCAGATAAATCACCATTGAGTCGCCATAATGGGCTGCGGCCACTTGCTCTGGCAGGGCTGAGGCGAGGGCTTTGGGAATGAGGTCGATCAGCAAGCCTAAGGGGGTAAAATACCAAGCACAGGCAGCGGGTTCCTGTGCCCGAAATAGGGAGCCTTCAGGAGCCTCAACGTTCAAGGTTTTGAACGTGCCACCATCAGCCGGGCGATTTGGATTGACAAGTAATTTGAAGGCCACCCGTACCGCCGAGATCGTTTGGGCAAAACCACAATTGACGGGACCACGGGTTTGGTCAGCTGATCCGGCTAAATCTACCGCCATTTGATCGCCGAACACGCTAACCTGTACCTTAACCAAAACGGGATCACTCCCTAAGCCATCATCATCCAAGTGCCCTTCAGCCGTGTAGACACCATCGGGAATGGCGGCCACAGTCTCCCGCTCTAGCTGTTCAGATTGCCGGAAAATTTCATCACGGGCCGCAGCTACGGTCTCATAGCCAAAACGATCTAGTACCGCTCGCAACCGTATTTCCCCAGTCCGACAAGCCGCCACCTGAGCATTCATATCACCAACCAAGCCATAGCCAAAGCGACTGTTACGTCGCAAGAAGTCAATGATGTCCTCACGGGGTTCGCCATTCTCATACAGTCTGGTCGGTGCCCAGCGCATTCCCTCCTGATAAATTTCGTGCGAGTCCATCGGCGCGCCAGGATCTTTCGAGCCAACATCAAGCCAGTGGGCGCGAGTAGCGGCGAAGCCAACCCGCCGGTCATTCCAAAAAATCGGGGCAAAAATCGTCGCATCATTTAAGTGGGTGCCCGTCATATAGGAGTCGTTCATGTAAAAGACATCACCCGGCTTGAAGGCATCCCAGCCAAGCAGGTCAGCCGTCAACTTCACACAGATTTCCAAGTTGCCCAAAAAGAGCGGCAGGCCGAGCGATTGCCCTAACACGTCCCCGTTTTCATCAAGAAGCGCCACTGAGCAGTCCTTTCCCTCATAGATAATCGGGGTGTAGGCGCTGCGAATGAGCGTGGCGTTCATGTCATTGGCAATCGAGACAAAGGCACTGCGTATAATTTCCGTAGTAATGGGATCAGTTTGAGTGGTCATTATTTTGTCCTCGCGGTAATCATAATATTGCCCAAGGCATCCAACCGCACTTGATAACCGGGCGGCACAACCGTGGTAGCACTGTCTTCCTCAACGACAAGCGGACCTGTAAATTCGTCGCCGCTGTTGATAAAATCGCGGCGCAAAACCGGCGTTTCGTGCGCTTGACCCTCAAAGATAGCCTGCCGACTACCAATGACTGGATCATCAGGGGTACCAGCCATTTCGGCATCTGTTCCTTTTCGGTCCAGTCGTCCTAGTGCGGCCAGCCGCAAATTGACAAACTCAACAGGCGCGTCAGGGGTAGAGTGACCATAGCGGGTATGGTGGGCCTGGTGAAAAGCGGCCTCAATGTCGGCAATGGTGGCATCTGCCTCAATTTGCACATTCACCGTGTACTCCTGCCCCATATAACGCATATCAGTGGTGCGAATGAAGTACATATCATCCGCTGAAACCCCTTCAGTCCTCAGGGCTTTTTCGCCTTCGTGCTTTAGATTTTGCAGATGTTGTTCAACGGCTTCCATTGAAACACTGCCTGTTGGGTAATAATAGTTTTGAGTCAAATCGTGACGCACATCGGTTTGGAGTATCCCCCAAGCTGAAAAGGTGCCGGGAAAACGCGGGATAATGATTTCGGTGATATCCAACTCCTCAGCCAGCCAAACCGCCTGCATCGGCCCCGCGCCACCAAAGGCTACCAACGAGAATTCACGCGGGTCGATACCTTGCTCAATCGTGATGGTTCGCATCGCATCGGCCATTTTCGCGTTCGTGATCGCCAGCATCCCCTCGGCAAAGGTGACATCATCCAAGCCAACCTGCTGGGCCATCTCGTGAATGGCGGTGGCGGTGGACGCTTCATCCAACGTCATCCGCCCACTCAGCAACGATCCTGAGCCAAGGCGTTTTAGAAAGAGGTTGGCATCCGTGACCGTCGGCTGTGTCCCGCCGCGCCCATAACAGACCGGCCCTGGCACAGAACCGGCGCTATGCGGGCCGACTCGTAAGGCCCCACTCTCTAGCCAAGCTAAAGAGCCACCTCCTGCGCCAATGGTGTGGATATTGACAATCGACATCAACAGTGGTAAGCCTTCCAGCTCTGTTTCGGAGGTGATTTCCGGCTGGCCATTGATGACCAAGCTCAAATCAAATGAGGTACCGCCCATATCAACACACAATAAATTTGGACGATTGATCGCTTCTGAAAGGGCAATCCCCCCGATTGTGCCACCAACCGGGCCAGAGAGTAGCGTGTAAACAGGCTGCTTGCGGGCGGCTTCCAGGGTCATCACCCCGCCGCTCGATTGCATCACATGTAGGATGGAGTCGACGCCTAAATCCCGCACCTCTTTTTTCAAACTCATCAGGTAGCGCTCAACAATCGGGGCAGTATAGGCATTCATCACCGCTGAGGAGGCTCGCTCGTACTCACGCCACTCGCGAGCAATTTCATGAGACAGAGTAATCGAAACATCGGGCAAAGCCGCCGCTAGAATTTCCCGGGCTTTTAGCTCGTGATCCGGGTAGGCATAGGCATGAATAAAACAGACAGCCACGGCATTGATTCCTTCGTCTTTCACCTTTTGGATAATCTGCGTGAAACCCTCTTCCTGAAGCGGCTCGACGACCGTCCCATCCCACTTGATGCGCTCCCGCACCTCGTGAACATCGCGGCGCGGTACGAGCTGTTTTGGTTTGCGATAGTGTAGAGCATAAAGCTCCTTACGATCCCCCCGGGCAATCGAGTAGGAGTCGCTGACCCCAGCGGTCATAATCAACAAAACCCGCTCGCCTTTGCGCTCTAAAAAGGCGTTCAGGCCGACTGTCGTACCATGGACCAAAAAGTCGATCGTTTCCGGGGTGGGGATCAGGTCTTTTAGTCCATCCAACACACCCAAGGCCGGATTTTCTGGAGTGGTAGGCACTTTGCCCGTATAGACGCGGCCCGTATCCTCCTCAACCACAAAATCGGTGAACGTGCCGCCAATATCGGCGGATACGCGATAGTTAGCCATTGTTAATTGGCCTCCTTTGTTGTTTCACTCGTTAATATTTCGCTCACAAGAAATATCGGATTGCTTAACATCTCCATATTTTTTTCCAACCCCGCTTGAACGTTTGAAGCGTAGAAGCTCGCTAAAAAGGTGTCCATATCGGGCCAATCAACTGTGGTCATGAAACGATAGGGCGGCGACGCCTCAGCCGGGTGGGATCGTTCAATTTTGGCAAAATCTGTCCGGATCACACCGGGCATAGCGGCATTTGAATTTTGATGCTCCGTAAGTCGCCATTCCAGAAATTCTTCCTCATCGATATAGGGTTGTAGGTTGTATAAAACGGTTAGTCGCACCATTGAGATGTATCCTTGAAAATAATTTTAAACCGCGCGATGACGCAGCGCATCGAGCGTAATGGCAAACATAATGACACACCCTTGAAAGATAACTTGATAAAAGGGCGGGACGTTGAGAATGTTGAAGCCGTTTGAGATAAGTTGTAGGAGCAAGACGCCGACGAGGGTTCGCCAAATGGCTCCTTCGCCGCCAAGAATGCTGGTCCCACCAATCACAACAGCCGCGATTGCTTCGAGTTCAATCCCCGTGCCCACATTCGCTTGTCCCGTTGAAATTCGGGAGGCGGCGATGACCCCCGCCATCCCCGCACACAAGCCACTGATGGCAAAGGTCAAAATACGAATCAGTTGCGTCCGTACGCCAGACAGTCGGGCCGCTTCCTCATTACCGCCAATGGCAAAAACATATCGCCCGATGGTAGTTCGAGATAAAAATATCCAGCCCAGAATGGCAAAGCCTAGAAAAAAGTAAACGGGGATTTTGACCCCTAAAAATCGACCTCGGCCCAAAAACTCAAAGATTTCACTATCAACCTGAAGCAACAGCCCACCCGTGATCACAAACGCAAACCCTCGAATGATAAGGCCCGAAGCTAAGGTACTAACAAAGGAATTGAGCCTTAATTTGGCAATCAAGGTGCCGTTGATGATACCTAAAATAACGCCTACCAACACCCCGACAATCAAACCCAAAACAGGATAGCCCCGCACAGCAAAAAATGCTGCTGTTGTTCCCGAAATAGCAAAGATCGCCCCCGTGGACAAATCAAAGCCACCTGCAATAATGGTAATGGTTGCGCCTAAAGCCACCAGCCCCACTTGGGTTGATTGATCCAGCACATTGAGCATATTGCGGGTGGTCATAAAGGCGGGAGAGAGGAAACTCAAGACGGCAAAGACCATGACGAAGGCGATAAGAATGCCATACTCACGGAAAATAAATGCACTGCGTTTCATAAGGGTTGAGTTATTCATCAAGGTTATTCCTGTAGCACATCATCCGGTCGCAAACGCCGCGTGCATAATCTCATCTTCGGATAAATAGCGATTTTCAGCCGGATTTTCAACAAACTCGGCTACAATTTCTCCCTGTCGCATCACCAAGACCCGATGGGACAGCCCGAGAATTTCTTCCAACTCGGAGGATATGACCAGAATGCCCATCCCGCCTTCCGCCAAGTCTGTAATCAGTTGGTAGATGGCTCGTCTGGCCCCCACATCAACACCGTGGGTTGGTTCATCAACAATCAGTAGGCGGGGGTGGCGAAAGAGCCATTTGCCAAACAGCACTTTTTGCTGGTTTCCTCCGGACAGGCTGCTGACCGCCATTTCTGGGCGAGGCGGTCGCACATCCATCTGTTGAAGGAGTTGGGCCGTTTCGGCCAAAGCCTGTCTTTTTTGGATAAATTGCCGCTTACTCACCGTACTCAAATGAGGCAAAGTGACATTGGCCGCAATATCAAAATTCATCAGGAGACCCTGTGTTTTACGACTTTCCGGCAGCAAGGCCACGCCGGAGCGAACAGCTTGAGTCGGGGAGGTAATAGTCACAGAAGTGCCATCAATCTCAAACCCGCCACTATCAATGGCTTGTGCCCCGAAAATAGACATCCCCAAGGCCGATCGACCACTCCCGACCAGGCCCGCTAATCCAACAATTTCACCTGCCCGAATATCGAACGTTATTTGACTGAGACTTCCCTTTTTCGATAAATTCTGCACTGAAAAGATGGTGGGGGCCTCAAGGTGCGGGTACTGCTTTGGGGGAAAGGTGAGTGACATTTCCCGCCCCAACATTGCCGTTACAATCGACTCAGGCGTCTGTTCAGCAGCAGGCGTTGTCTGGATATGTTCCCCATCCCGCAGCACGGTAATGGTATCGGACACAGCCAACACTTCCTCCAAAAAATGCGAGACAAAGACAATGGTGACGCCATCAGCTCTAAGTTGTTGGATGATTTCAAGCAGGCGAGCCGTTTCCTCATCGGGTAAGGCGGCTGTCGGCTCATCCATCACAATCAGTTGCGCCTCACGCGCCATCGCTTTGAGAATTTCCACCTGCTTCATCTCAGAAAAGCTGAGTTTGGAAACCAAGGTATCAGCCTCTAACGCAAAGCCTGATTTTTCGAGAAGTGTCTCAAAACGTTGTCGGGTTTGTGGCTTATCTAAGAATATCCCACCCCAATGGCTCTCCAGCCCCAGCAACACATTTTGCAGCACGGTTAGGCGGGGAGCGAGGCTGATTTCCTGGGAGATAATGGTGATGCCATCAAGCAGGGCTTCGTAAGGCGAGGTGTAATGTACCCCTTGTCCATTGACCCGCACCTCGCCTCCCACATCAGGTCGGATCAACCCGCTGACAATCTTACCCAAGGTAGATTTGCCAGCCCCATTCTCTCCCACCAATGCATGAACCGAGCCACGTTCTATCTGCAAATCAATATCATTGAGGGCCGCGACGGGTCCAAAATGTTTACTGATATTTCGTAATTGGATATGGGGTTGGGTGATCACAGTTGATCCTCTTATTAGTGTTTCGCCACCACGTCAGCGTCTATTGGTTGATCCGTGATGCGCCATAAAGGATTAGCCAGGTATCACGCATTACGGATCACTTTTACCATTGCGCCTCAAAATCGCCGACATTCTCCTGGGTAATGATCGGCGAGTCACCTGGCAATGGGGGAGATAAATCTTGTAGCTTTACAAACTGCTGCACTTCTTCACCTCGTACCACCTTAATGGCAAATTCAGCGGCGAGTTCACCCGTCGAGTAGGGTAGGTTGGCAAAGTTGGCAAAGAAACGACCTTCTTGCACGGCCTGATAGCCTTGATCACCTGTACCATTACCAATCAACTTGATTTCCCCTTCCAGACCAGCATCGATCACCGCCTGTTCAGCTCCTAGCATCATCTGATCACCCGATGTTGATAACACATTGATGTCAGGATTGGCTTGCAACATGTTTGTAGCCACATCTAAGCCCACATCTTCCAAGTAGAAGGCTTCTTGATTCGCCACAATTTCGATATTTGGGTGGGCTGAAATGACGGTTTCAATCGCCTCAACACGGTCTTGGTCAATCGTCAGGGCTTGCACCCCGTTCAAGTAACCAACTTTACAGGGGTCAACCCCTTCGCACGCGCTGATGATCATCTCGCCAAGGAAACCACCGTGGTCAATCCCGGTGATACCGATGTAGGAGGAAATGCCTTCATAGGGGACATATGTCCGGGCATCGGGGCCAATGACCACATCAGCCGCAATCACTTTGATACCCGCTGCGATTGCATCATCAACATCTGTTGCTACGGCATTACCATCAACCGCATAGATAATGAAGGCGTCATATTTCCCAGAAGTAATCGCGTCCTGAATTTGGTTCGACTGGGCCACGGCATCAAAGGCCGGATCGGCTCCAAACACATCAACCGTCCCTCCCATCTCGGCAGCAACGGCTGCGGCCCCATCACTCACAGCTTTGGTGTAGGTATTCCCAAGAACTGGATGGAAGAGGGCAATACTGACTTCCTCCATTTCAGGGGCAACTTCGACAATCTTTTCGACCTCGACCTCAACGGTTTCAATGACCGTGACTTCCTTTTCCACTTCCACCGTGACAACGACTTCTCGTTCAACAACTTCAGGTTGACAGGCGGCTACTAAAATTAAGGCAAGTAAGGCTGCAAATAACACCAAAAATTTCTTCATTTTTCTCTCCTCTTTAATGGATAAAAGCAATCGGTCTAGCTATCTTCTATCTTACTTGCAAGCCTGCGCTTTAGCTTGAGCAAAAAGCCACGTTTTATCTAAACAAAAAGACCCACCTTTTCGGTGGGCCTTGTTGGGACAAATGACCTATGATGTTGATGTATGGATTGTATTTAATCCAAGCTCGCCAAACCTTCTCGGAGCGCATACAGCGCTGCTTGGGTACGATTGGCTAAATGTAATTTTCCTAAGATACTAACCACGTGATTACGAACAGTCTTCTCGGTGATAACCAAGCTCTCCGCAATTTCTTGATTGGATAGTCCTTGGGCCACCAATTTCAGCACCTCAACCTCTCGATCAGTTAACGTCTCAGTGGGAGGGGTTTGGTCTGCGGGTCGGTTGAACTCGCGGATGAGTTTAACCGCAATCGTCGGATCAAGCGATGACTCACCACGATAGACGTGGCGAATGGCCTGGAGCAATTCATCAGGGGCGGTATCTTTGAGGACATACCCCAAGGCCCCTGCTTTGATGGCAGGGAACACTTTGTCATCATCAGAAAAGCTGGTCAGGGCCACAATGCGGGCTTTGGGGTTGGCCTGTGTAATCTGACGAATAGCTTCAATGCCGCCCATTTCTGGCATCACCAGATCCATCAATATCACATCCGGCTTGAGGGCTTTTACCCGTTCCACCGCTTCTCGACCATTACCTGCCTCGCCGACCACCTCAATGCTGGCCTCAGTATCCATAAACGCCCGCAATCCAGCCCGCACCACTTCATGATCATCTGTAATGAATACTTTGATCCGCTGGCTCATTGGCTCGCTTCCTTCTGAATAGTAACCTGTACCGTTGTGCCTTCATTTGGCTCTGAAACAATTTGCAAATTACCCACCAGCTTTTCTGTCCGTTCTCGCATATTAACCAGTCCCATTCCACCCGCCGCTTGAGCATTGGAATTAAATCCCACCCCATTATCACTAATTTCAACAATCACTTGCTTTTCATCTGCCTGAATATTGACAGTGATTGATGTAGCCGAAGCGTGCTTTAGGGCATTATTTAAGGCTTCTTGAATAATATAATATAACTCATTTTCAACCGAAAGCGGTAATTCTATCAAAGCATCAGCCAGCAAGTGAGCCTTAACTCCGGCTCGTCGCTCGACAGCCTCCAATCTTTTTTGGATGGACTGCACTAAGCCATCCTCTTCTAACGCCAACGGTCGCAACTCATAAACCAGCAAACGCATCTCTTTCAGGGCATCTTGGGCGGTTTGGCTCAATTGGGTCAAATGTGTCTCTGTTGTCTCCTGGTCACCAGCCTGATTTGTCCGCCGACCCGTTTCGGCAAAAAGCACTAGACTGTAAAGAGATTGCGTGACTGAGTCGTGTAAATCCCGAGCCAGGCGTTGTCGTTCTTCCATCACAGCCAATTGGCGCGATTGTTGATACAGCCAAGCATTTTCAACAGCCACACCAACTTGATCGGCAATCGAGGTCAAGAGCGCAATTTCATCGACACTAAAATGTTGACCACCCTTGCCCAAAATGCTGAAGACGCCCAAAACGCGCCCTTTCGCCCGCACGGGTGCCCCTAAATAACTGTGCAACAAATGAGACGGTACAGATTTTAGATTAGTCAACTCTTTAGCCAAGTCAGTCATCATCATCGCCTCGCCTTGAGCAAAGACCCGGCCAATCAAGTCGCTATTGAGAGGAACGGTTTCAAGTTGGCTGATGACAGAATGGGTCAGCCCTTGCTGTACCGTCAATCGTAGAGCCTCGGCCTTTTCATCCAGCAGGTGGATCATCCCCTTATTGCTTCGCATTGTGGGTAATACCCGTTCAAGCGATCGCTCTAAAATTGTCTTAAGCTCAGGGGAGGAACTAGCAATTGAGGCAATATCATATAAAACAGATAACTCACTATTGGCCGCCTGTAAGGCCTCTCGGGCGCGTCGCCGTTCGGTGATATCGTAACCAAAGTTGATTGCTCCTTGAATTTCCCCTTGCTCATTTAACAAGTAGCGGGCATTCCAAGACATCGTTCTCATCTGGCCGTTTTTGCACCGAATTTTTGTTTCAAAGTTTTCTAGAGCTTGGGGTGTGGTCATCATCGAGAGGGTCGTCGTCGTTACTTCTTGGCGATACGCTTCATCGGGGTAAAGCCACTCCCACACTTTAGAATGGCCCAGCACTTCCTCCCGTGAGTAGCCACTGAGTTTCTCCGCCGTTGCATTCCACAAAATGATATTCAATTGATCATCAAGGAGATTCAACCAGACATTAACATCTTCGATAATGATGTCTAAGAATTGATTGCGAATGAGGGCAGCTTCATAATCCGATTTCATATTGGGGAGGTGTTGTTCAGCAATCATTGCCGATGCCTTTTGTGGTAATTGGTAATCAAGAATTTATCGATACGTGGAAAATTACCATTTACTAATTACGAATTGCATCAAAGGTTACCCTACAAAATATCATTAATCACTTGACGCAGAGCCTGAGTGTCAAGATCCTTTTTATCCAGCAAGGCAATAGCACCCGCTTCCAGACCACGGCGATGAAATTCACGGTCGGGGTAGGCACTGATCAATACAATCCGAGAAGAGGGTGATGTCGCCTTGATACGACGTGTACAATGAATACCATCCTCATCACCCAAAACGACGTCAATTAAGGCTAAACGAGGCTCGATTTGTTCAGCCAAATGGGCGGCGGTTTGAATACTATCTGCTTCATGCACTTTGGCTTGAGGGCAAACCTTACTGACCATACGTCTTAATTGTCGTCGATATCGGGTATTATCATCAACCAGTAGGATGGGAATTTGTTCTGAGGAGAGCAAATCATTATTCGCGGGATCAATTTGAGGCACACTTTGTCCTTTTGATGTTAACGTTTCGGGATGCTGCATCATGTAGTTCACGGCTTCTAAACGGCTTTGCACATTCAACTGACGATACAACCGGGTAAGATGATTCTCGATTGTTTTCACGCTCAGGCTCATCTCGCGAGCAATGGATTGATTATCAAGCCCTTGCAGCAACAAGCGCAAAATTTCTTGCTGTCGATTCGTCAAGGTCGGGGCACTGTTCGTCGGCTCACTATAGTTGACCAATTTGTTGACCAATCGACTGGACACCCATTTTTCATTCGCCAAAACTCGCTGAACTGCCAACTTTAAATCGGTCAGAGGTTGGTCCTTTAAATGATAGCCATTGACGCCAGCCCCCAACAATCCTTGCACGTAAACATCATCATCATAGGCACTGACAACCAATATCTTCAATTGAGGGTAAGTCCCCCGAATCTGACGAATCGCCTTAATCGGTTCAAATTCAGGCATCGTCACATCAATCAACAAAAAATCCGGCTGAGTACGCTGTAAGGCTTCAAACAAAGAGGGGCCATCCCCTACCTCACCGATGACCTCCAAGTTTGATAATTCAGTTAAAGCATTTCGGATACCAGACCGAACCAACGCGTGGTCATCAGCCAACAAGATACGTACCATTTTCATATCGTCGATTATACCACTACCCTTCATCTCTGCCTACCCCAAGTTTTTCTAAGAAATAAACTAGACAAAGTTCTATGAAATGACAACACCTTTACGTTTAATCAATTTATCTTTAGAAAAACTTTAAAGCCGTGCCTTGGGTAGATTAATATACGGGCCCTTTGCCTTCAAAATTTTCTCCCTGCCTATTTCTTTTCTTGACACGGCCCTTACAAAAAATTTCACAATTAGGGGGAATCCCCTTATAGCAATTGGGGGAAATCCTAGGGCAAAATAGGGGGGGCAAGGGTATACAACAACCAGCGCCCATGTTAAACTGAATTTAGTTGGGCCAGTAGACAAAAGCGTATTCAGTATTTGTATTCAGTGACCAAATAACAAAATTGGATAGCAAATACAAGCACTCTATCTTAACAGGAGGTGGTGTCTTTCCAAACAGTGTTGTTTAATCTAAGGTCAAGTTCATAACTTGACTTCTCTGAGATGAGTTTATCAATGTATCTGATTTATATCCAAAGGAGGACCTTATGCGTCGATTTTTAAGCTCTTTACTGTTAATCTTATTGCTAGCTCTCGTTGCTGCCTGTGGTGGCTCAGAACCAGCAACCAACAACGAATCAAGTAGTACCTCAGAAGAAAGTAGTGCTGCGGAAGAAAGTGCCGCTTCAGAAGAAAGCGGAGCCTCAGAAGAAAGTACTGCTGCAGAAGAAAGCGGTGCAATGGAAGCCGAAGGAAGCATTGCTGTATTGCTCCCTGATAGCGCTTCATCAGCCCGCTGGGAAAATGATGATCGTCGTTTCCTATCCGAAGCCTTTGATGCCGCTGGGGTTGAATATGTCATCCTCAATGCGGAAGGCGATGCCCGTACCCAACAAACTCAAGCGGAACAGGCCATCACCAATGGCGCCAAAGTCTTGCTCCTCGTTAACCTCGACTCTGGCTCTGGGGCAGCCATCATCGCTCAAGCCCGTGAATCTGGCGTCAAAGTTATCGACTACGACCGCCTGACCATCGAAGGTGACGGGGCCGATTTCTACGTTAGCTTTGATAATGAAGCTGTCGGTCGTCTCCAAGGTGAAGGTCTTGTTAAGGCAATTGAAGATGCTGGCCTCGAAAACCCACGTGTCGCCGTTCTCAACGGTTCTCCGACTGACAACAACGCCACCCTCTTTGCCAACGGCTACAACTCTGTCATCGATCCCTTCTTCGAATCTGGCGAATGGACCAAAGTTGACGATCAATCTGTCCCAGACTGGGACAACCAGCAAGCCCTGATCATCTTCGAGCAGATGTTGACTGCCGCTGGTGGTGAAATCGATGCAGCTATCGCGGCAAACGACGGTTTGGCTGCTTCTGTGTACGCTGCTCTGGCCAACCAAGGCTTGGACCCCATTCCAGTCACCGGTCAAGATGCCACAGTCGGTGGTATCCAGAACATTCTGGCTGGTCGCCAAAGTATGACCGTCTACAAAGCCATCAAGGCTGAGGCCGAAGCCGCTGCTGAATTAGCCATTGCCCTTTTGGCAGGTGAGGACACGTCTGGCTTGGTTACAGGCGCAGTAAACAACGGCACGAATGACGTCCCCTCTGTCTTGCTCACCCCAGTTTCTGTGACCACAGAAAACATTGCTGAGACTGTTATCGCTGACGGCTTCCGCACCTGGGATGAAATCTGTGTCGGTGACTTC
>JANQQF010000102.1 GCA_028285035.1 Phycisphaerae bacterium | reverse complement strand
GCAACAATGCCTCAGCCGGGACGATATACTTGAAGGACGAGACCCCAGGCAATGAGTACAGCAAGTTGTTGGTGGACAACGATGGGACAGAAGTGGTCAACAATCGTACCACTCATTTGAGTGAGGATAGTTACGAATTCGATACCCTTGAAATGACTGGCAACGGGAATCTGACAGTACTAGGAACCAACTCCGTCCTGACCATGACCTCTACAAGTTGGATCACAGAGAGTGGTTTGACGTTGACTGTTGAAGGAGATCTGGTTCAAATCCCAACGTTTGTCCTGAATGACACAATCCTCGAAGTCCAGGGCCAACTCATTGGCCCGAATGACATCACGATTGATAACGGGGGTGCATTGCGTCTACACGCTGGGGGGTATCCTGACGGAACGTTGACTCTGGATCAGCTTGATATTATTAGTGGAACCGTCAGTTTAGCCTCATACGACAGTGGCGATACGAATTACAATGATGACTATGGCTTCACCTTGGCAGCGAATGTTATTACCGTGACCCAAGGAAGTGTGCTGGATGCCAATGGCTTGGGCTATGGTTTGAGCAGCGGATCGGGCGCACACAACAGTGGAGCCAGTCACGCGGGGTATGGAGGTGGGAGTGCCCCCAAATATGGAACATACTTCCAGCCAATGACCTTGGGTTCCAGTGGAAATAATGGACAGGGTGGGGGTGCTATTCATCTGATTGTCACTGATACTTTGATAGTCAATGGTGATTTGCAGGTCAATGGGGTCAATGACGGCAGTGGGGGGTCTCTATGGCTAGAGGTTGCTAATGTGCTGACAGGTAGTGGTCAAATTCAAGCAAATGGTGGTGCATCGACGGGGGGGGGCGGCTACTTAGCCGTAGCAGCCGAGGATGATAGTGGGTACAGTGGCGTTTATGAGGCCAATTTTGGCGGTAGTGTCGGCACCTGTCCATTTCCAAGTGACTCTGCCTGCGATGGCATTGTCTTTCGGGGAACCATCAATCCTGTGACGTCGGACGTGGTGGCCCTGCCCACCACCCTCACCGTTGGTCCAATCAACACCAGTACCATTACTATCACGGTCAAGAGTACAGGTGGATTCGCCATTCCGGGTAAAGAGGTCCAACTTCGGGTTGCGCCCGAAGCTGATGTTTATATCAATAGTCAAGTAGCGAGTGGCTACACCCTGATTGGGACGACAGACGTAAGCGGCACAGTGACAGCTCAGATTACAACAACTGTAAGCGGGGTCAAGGTTGTAGATGCCCGTACTACAGCTGGGGATACGATTAGCCAAACGGCGACGATCACGTTTACCCCTGACTTGGTTAATGTAACCCAATCGACGGTGGCAATAGATGGGAGTGATTCTGCTCCCGCCGATGGGCAGACAGCGGTCAATATCCAGGTAACAGCCTATGATGCTTATGACAATCCCATTGAGGGGGCAACGATTGCCTTGTCCTCAACTCACAACGTCAACCTACCAGGCCCGCTAACGACCGATGCCAATGGACAGGCGACAGGCAGTGTGACCAGTACCCAGGTGGTTGCAGCCGAAATTGGGGCAGTGATTACCGACTCGGTCCATAGTGTCACGGTAGCGGATACAGTCCAAGCGACCTTTAATGGGGCTGATTTGGTGGTGACCAAACAGGTGCTCAATCAAGCCTATTCGGGTTTCCCGGTCAGCTATACCTTGACTATTGCCAATGACGGTTTTGCCACAGCAACGGATGTAGTTATTACCGATACCTTGCCCACCGAATTGACCTTTGTCTCGGAAAATAGCGGGCTGACCTTTACCAACAATAGTGGCACCTTGATTTGGGAAGCGGGCAGTATTGCGGCAGGGCAGAGTGTCTCTTTTGAGGTGGAAGGTACAGTGAATGGCGGAACTCTGGGGGGGGCGACGCTGACTAATATTGTGACAGCGACGACGAGTGCGACAGAGTTGAATTTGAACAATAACAGTGATGCCGAAAGCCATACCAATCAATTACCCGCTCCGAACCTAACCCTCAGTCCAGGTTCCCCTGCCTTCACGACTGTACCAGGCGGGACCGAAATATTTACGATGACGGTGGGCAATAGTGGGCAACTGGCTCTATCCAACGTGGTGATTACCGGGCCGACGGTGATGCCGTGGTTGAGTGTGGCCCCAACAACAGTGAGCACGATCCAACCAGGTGAGGAGGTGGACATTGTGCTCACCGCTAGCCCGGATAATTTGGCCCCACCCGGCACCTATCGTGATTTTGTGATTGCCACGGACAGTACAGGCACAGAACGCCGCTCGATTTTGCGGGTTGATCTATCCCCACCGAGCCGCGATTTGACGATCTCAGTCATGAACGATCAGGGTAACCCAGTTGACGGTGCCGTCATCAACCTTTCCATTTCTGACATTTTGGTAGACGTCACCCCGGCCTTTACGAATTACCTTGATTTTGGTCAGGGGGGGGTCACTGGCCCCGATGGGCTGGCCACTTTGACCGATTTACCATTAGGCGAGTATAGCTATTCTAACATCACCGCCCCGAACCACGACGCCCTCAGTGGGGGTAGTTTGACGTTAGTGGCGGGTAGTGGGGCACAGACACAAGCCTTTACTATGACAGCCCGACCTGGTTTGGCGGCGACTCCAGCTTCGCCTGTGTTGGCCGTGCCACAGGGGGAAACGACGAGCCAGGAAATTACGATTGCGAACGATGGGGCTGCTCCTTTGTCGGGGCTGACCATTGATCTAGGCGATTTGCCGGATTGGGTGTATGTTGGTGCCCCTGAATTAACCGACACCACGTTAGAGCCGGGGGAAGCCTACACCTTCATTCTTTATGCCAGCCCGACGATTACCACTGCTGAGATTACATACCAACAGACCTTCACCATCAGCGTGACTGGAGAGACGGCATATGTTTCGCCCTCGATTCGGGTCTCATCGGATACGACACGTTCCTTGCAACTGACAGTGACAGATGACAGTAACCAGCCTTTGAGTGGGGCCACGGTTCAACTACGTCGCCAGGCTCCCTCTTTCCAGGTGACGCAGGGCGTGACCCGCACTTATCATGAAACGTTCTCAGCTGAGAGTGATGGGGCAGGGTTGGCCAGTTTTAATGATTTAGCCGTGGGCACGTATGACTATCAAGTGCAGCAATCAGGCTATACGACTAATCAGGGAAATCTGGATATTGGCCTATCCAGCGATGGCAGCACCACCCCCTTGTCTGTGACAACAACATTGACCCCAACCGCGCTGAGTTATGAGTGGGAGGTGGCCTCGGTTGAAGTGGGTTATGATGTGGCCTTGACGATGACCTATGCGGTTGATAATCCAGGTGTAGGTGTGGTTTTCCCTTCGCGGGAATGGAGGCTCTGTGATGATAGTACGCCTATGACGGACTACGTTACAGTGTATAATTTAAGTAATACTTCCGCTTCTCTAGACCGAGCGTGGTTTGATGGGGCAGGCGTTTCCATCTCAACACTTGAAACGCCGGGATTAATTCCGCCGGGTGGAACGGGAACCATTACAGTAACCGGGCAATCTGTAGGCGATGTTAGCAAAAGTGCCATTAATGTTGAAGGTGTATATCTGGAGGCAGATAATCAACTGGTCAGTTACACTTTCAATCCCAGTAGTGTGACCAGTCCGTATATTAACGAAGGAGTGCTTTACCAACAGGATTATATTTTGGAACCTGGTATTTTTTCGTCAGGCGTTAATTACAGTCTGACCTTCACCCAGCCTATGTTCATGGATTGGATTACGATGACTTTGGGAGCAGAACAGGAGAACCCCTTTACCCTGAGTAGCGACACAGATATTACCGTAACGCTCAAAGCGCAGATACCAGATTGGCTGACTCCGAATGAGACCTATTACGATAGTGCGGCGATTAACCTCTATGATCCGGTGGGTCAGAAAATGCGAACCAACTATCTGGATATTCAGGTAACCAAGGATCAATATGGGGTTAAGATTTATACCACCTTCCGCTTGGGTGAATTACCGACGCAGACCCAGCCCTTGGTTGGTAAAATGTTGATTTACCCAAAGAATGTTGATTGTAGTCCTGGCGGTGGTAGTGTGCCTGGCGGCGGCGGTGGTGGCTGGATTTGGACACCTTTGCCATTTCAACTCCGTGGTGAGTACGTGGGTGAGGGGAGTGGTCCCCCTCCGTTTGCCGATGTGACCACGCCTACCCAGTATTGGATTATCGGGGCCGCAGATCAACAGACTCGAATTCAAATTAATCAAAAGGTGATGTTATCTGGAGAGGGCTTCAACGCCAGCTTGGTGGTGGAAAATTCGTTGGCAAATTCTATTCAAGATTTGGCGGTTGATCTGATCATCTCTGATACCACAGGCAGTCGGGTGAACGGTAGCTTTATCATCACCCCAACCACGCCAACGACATTGACCACCAATTTGGCTAAGGATGAGACAGTGATTGGGGAGTGGCTGATTTTACCCACAGCCTCGCTCACAAGTACTAACGGCGAGGATTTTGTGGTCACGGCCCATTTTACCTACAAATCAAATGGTCAGACGGAAAGCCTGACCACCGCCCCCGAAGACTTTACGGTCTTACCTGGGCCAGAGCTTGAGGTGGAGTATACCTTGCCCGGACCGGGCTATGTCTGTACCGTCTTTGACCTGGAGGCCGTCATCCGCAATACCGGAGCGGGTCCGGCCCAAAACTTTAGCATTAGCTCCAGCCAACCCAAGGTGGTGGATAGCACCAGTTCCACACCAACTAGTTTTGAGATTACGGCTGTGGCAGTTGATGACATACCGATTTTACCAATTGATTTAGAGGTGTATTTGGGAACGATTCCCCCCGAGGAAGAACGCAAGGTAACGTGGCGCTTGGTGGCGACGGATCGAGGCCGCTTTAGCGAGTTCACCTCCGGCTACCACCAGGTTGACAATTATGAGGGCGACGCCATTAGTGCCCCGCGCCTGACAGTACTGACCCGCTTTAGAGATGAGGATCAGGCCATCTGTCCGCTTCTCCAGAATGATCTGACGATGGCCGATGAGTGTCCATTCTGTAGCACAGGACAAATGAACAACTATGCTGGTGGCGGTGTGAATACCCGTACAGGGAATTATAACCAACAATCGACCGACCTCTCCTTCCCGACAGCCGGACCGACCGTGGCCTTTGAACGAAGCTACAACTCGATTGCGACCACAGGTCAGACTGTAGTTTATTCTGACACCATGGGGCAGGGTTGGAGCCACAATCAGGAACTCCAACTTACTTTACCTGATGACCCTGATGGTGAAGCGAACACGGCCATCTTCCAAGCCCCGCACGGTTCACGGATGCGTTTCTATGAGCAGACGGATGGCAGCTATGAAGCCGAGCCGGGGGTTCGGGCGACGCTGGCAAAAGTGGGATCGACGGCTCCGTACACCTACGTAATAACGGTGCCCAACCAAACGGTCTATACTTTTGTTGAAGCTGAGTTTGATGGTAGCAAACCGCTGTGGGCCAGGTTGGAGAGCCATCAAGATCCGCAGGGGCATGTAGTGGATTATGATTATGATGTGGGAGGAAAACTTAGTCGAGTGACAGGGCCGAGCGGACAACGGTGGCTGGACTTTAGCTATACCACGGTTGGTTTACTGGAGACAGTTAGCGATCATAGCGGACGGCAGGTACGTTATGAATATGATAGCCTAAATCGGCTAATTGTTATGACTGATACTCGTAATATGGCCTGGACTTACGCTTATAGCAATAATACGGGCTTACTGACCGAGATTACCGATCCAGAAGGTCGGGTGGTAAAGCAGACCCAGTATGATGAGACTAAACGGGTGGTGAAGCAGCAGGATGGAGCGGGCAATGTGACGTTGGCCATTGATTATTTGAGTACAGGTGAACGGCGGGTACTTGAAGGCGGTGTTGTCTATACTGACACCTACGATGAGACGGGCTTATTGCAAGCACAGACCAAGCTCGCGTTGAGTGGGCAGCAGCAGTATGTCTTTGATGAGGCCCTGAATCGTAGCCAGGAGGTGGACAACAAGGGTAACATTACTCGGTATGAGCGAACAGTGCTGGGGCTGACCACGGTGATGACTGATGCCTTAGGTAATCGTACCACCTATGCGTATGATGTGAATAATAATTTGAGCCAAAGCACGGATCCTGAGGGGCGGGTCACGACCTATCTTTATGATGGACAAAACAATCTGATCTCAGTTACTAATGCCTTGGATCACACTATGCTCTACGATTATAATGGGCAAGGCTTGTTGACCAGTATGACCGATGCCAATGGCAATGTGACCCAATATAGCTACAACACCTTTGGCGACCAGACTAGCGTAACCGATCCCTTAGGTCACACCACCACAACTGAATATGACAGTTTGGGGCGAGTCATTACGACGACGGATGCCTTAGGGAAGGTGACGGTCAATGAGTATGATGCGGATGATAATGTGATTAAGGTGACGGAGAATTATCTGGCTGGTCAGCCGCAAAATTATCAAGATGAATACAACCTGATTATGACCTATACCTACGATGGTTCACGTCGTCGAGTGACTACGACCGATACCTTGGGGCGGGTAAATCGGATTGTATATGATGAGGCGGGACGAATGGTCCAGCGCATTCAAAATGAGCACCCCAGTGTGACCACCCAGAACCATCTCGACGAGTACAATCTGATTACCATCTATGGCTATGATGAATTTGGCCGTTCGATTGCCATTACCGATACTGTAAACCGAGTGAACCGCACTTTCTACGACGAAGCGGGCCGCATTGAGCGCAGTGTAACCAATTATGTGAATGGGGTGTATGATGCGAACCAGCCAGATGAGGATATTATTGTCCAATATGTGTATGATGATAATGACAATGTTGAAAAGATCATTAGCTTGGTTGGGGCACCAGAGGAACGGGTGAGCTGTACGGTGTATGATGAATTGAACCGCGTGAGCCGTACCATAGAAAATTGTGTGACCACGACACCAGCTGACTCCGGTAGTTACAGTAGTGCTACCGATGAAGATTTGGTGACGATTTATAGCTATGATGATCTGGGTAATCAAATTAAGGTGACCGATCCCTTAGGGCGTGTGACCCATTCCAGTTATGATGCGATAAATCGAGTCGAAATTGTGACCAATCCATTAAGTGGTACGATCCGATACACCTATGACCCCGCTGGTAATCAGCTCAGTATGACGGATCCTGAAAATCGAACGACAGCCTATGGTTATGATGCGCTTAATCGGGTGATTACAATAACCAATCCGTTAAGCGGGGTTGTAACTACAGCTTATGATGCCGTGGGTAATATCTTAAGTAGGACTAATGAAAACGAGCAGGTGACAAGTTATGGTTATGATAGTGTGTATCGACGAGAGGTCATTACCGATGCCTTGGGCCAAATTAGTCAATATGATTATGATGCGGCTGGACGCCTGTTAAGCTTAACCGACCCTCTGGACCAGGTTACACTAACAGCCTATGATACAAATGATCGGGTGATTCGAGTGACCCAAAATTATCAGGCGGGACAACCTCAAAATTATCAGAATGAGTATAACATTGTCATAGAGTATGCTTATGATCCATTAGGTCGAACCACTGCTATGACCGATACTTTGGGGCAAGTGATACGGCGAAACTATGATAAGAGTAATCGCTTGATTGAGCAGACTGTAAATTATATTGATGGGGTGTATGACTCTGCCTTGCCTGATGAGGATATTGTTACGCTTTATGGGTATGATGGATTAGGGAATTCTGTCAGCAGGATTGATACCTTGGGGCGGGAGATGCGAACAGAATATGATGCAGTTGATCGTATTATCCGCCAGACTGTGAATTATATTGATGGGGTGTATGACTCTGCCTTGCCTGATGAGGATATTGTTACGCTTTATGGATATGATGAGGTCGGTAATCAGGTGAGCACCATTGATACTTTGGGGCGTGAAACCCGAACACAATATGATGATTTGGATCGGGTTACTCATTTCATTGAAAACTATGGGGATGGTGTTTATGATAGTGTTCAGCCAGATCAAGATGTGCCCCATCATTATGCGTATGATCAGGTTGGGAATGTTAAAGACGTTACAGATCCTTTGGGACGGGTTACGGCGTATCAGTATGATGATCTAGATCGAATTTTGTCAATTACAAATCCAGTGAGCGGAACAACTCGATACACTTATGATCCTGTGGGGAACCAACTGAGTGTAACTGATGCTGAAACTCGAACAACAACCTATGAGTATGATGCCCTCAATCGTGTGGTTACGACAACCAATGCCGTGGACGGTCAAACCGTGGTTGGCTATAATGCGGTCAATCTACAAACTACCGTACGAAATGCAAAAGGGCAGATTACCTCATATAAATATGACAGTTTATATCGCCTCGAAGAACAAACTGATGCTGAGAATCAAGTCACCAGCTATAGTTATGATGCTATAGGTAATCTGTTAACCCTGACAGATGCAGAGAACACTACAACGCATTATGTCTACGACAAGCTTTATCGACTAACAGAGACCACCAATGCCTTGAGTGGAACAGTAAGTAGTACCTATGATGGTTTAGGAAATGAGCTTACCCGTACAAATGAGAATAATCAGACGACTATTATAGAGTATGATGATCTAAATCGTCCGATAAAAGTCACCGATCCTAATACCTTGATCAGTGATAGAGTTTATGATGGTCTAGGTAATCTGCGATTTACAATGAATGGGGCCAATGAAACTACGGAAATGCAATATGATGCTTTAAATCGATTGGTTAAGACAATTGACCCTCTAGGCCACGAGACGGTGTATCGTTATGATGGAGCGGGCAATCGTGTCGCAATGATTGATGCTGAACTTGTCGAAACACGCTATGATTATGACCCACTGAATCGCTTGACGAAGGTGACTGAGAATTATGTTGATGGGGTCTATACTAATGGAGTAACCGATGAAGATGTGATGACGAGCTATACCTATGATGAGGTCGGCAATCGATTGACAATGACCGATGCTCGTAACAATACTACCATCCAGATTTATGATGACCTTAATCGCTTGGTTGAACTCAGGAACCCATTGAACCAAATTACCAAATATGGCTACGATGAGATTGGTAATCGGACGGTTATGACGGATGCGAATGGAATCGTGACTGATTTTGTCTATGATGATGTTAATCGGTTGGCAACAATTAATTACGGGGATAGTACACCCGATGTAACCTTCGGTTATGATGGGGTTGGCAATCGTTTATCAATGATTGATGGGACGGGGACAACGACCTATACCTATGATAGTTTGTATCGGCTGACTGAGGTCAAAGATGGGGCAAACTTGCAAGTTGGTTATCGATATGACCCAGTGGGTAATCGAACAAAGCTGATTTATCCTGATGCTCGTGAAGTAAATTATAGTTATGATAATGGCAATCGCCTAGATATTGTAACCGATTGGAATAACGGGCAATTTGGCTACAGTTATGACGATGCCAATCGTTTGACCAATGTAACCTTGCCCAACAACATCACCAGCACCTACCGCTATGACGAAGCCGGACGCTTGACCCTGTTGACTCATACTACCCCGGATGAGACTCTTGCCAGCTACGGCTATGAACTGGATCAGGTTGGCAATCGGCGTACCTTGACCGAAACCTTAGCCGCAGTACAGTTGGGTCTAGGTGGCGGACACTTGGAAGAGGGTGGTCTAGTTGTGTTAGAAGCAGAGCATTTCTCAGTTCGGACCAATGGCGATAGTCATCTATGGAATCTCAAAACCAGTCAGCCAGGTTATACGGGCACCTCATATCTACAAACAACACCGCAGACGGCCGTCTTGTTGCAAACAACTGAATTGACCAGCAGCCCTGTGGTCTCCTACCCCATCCACTTCACCACCCCTGGCACCTATACGTTATGGATACGCGGCTATGCCAGCCAAGCTACAGCGGACTCGCTCTATATCAGCTTGGGCAATGAAGTAACAACAGTGACTGGTTTTACGCCTAGTCAATGGGATTGGGCAAGTGACGCAGCTGTTACCCTCCCAATTACGACAACAGGGGTCCATACGTTGAGCCTACGAATGCGGGAACCAGGGGTACGGATTGATCGATTACTGCTCATCACTGACACCAGCTACGTGCCCACTGGAGTGGGCTTGGCTGAGACGGCTCGTTTGACGGATACCACCCTACTGAACTTAACTGTTGACCGGGTAATTGCATATCAGTATGACGATTTATATCGTTTGACCGATGCAGATTACTCCACGGGTGAGGTGTATGATTATGCCTATGATCCAGTTGGTAATCGCTTACAGCAAATCATTAATGGCAATACGACGGATTATCTGTATGATGCGGCGAATCGGCTGGAGCAATTGAATGGGCAGGCGGTCTACAGCTTTGATGACAATGGAAACTTGCTCAAGAGTGACACCTTCACCAATACTTGGGATGCGGCTGATCGGTTGACCCAAATTGAGCGAGATGACCAGATCGTCACACCAATTTACAATGGGGTGAATGATCGCGTGGCCCAAACGGTTGGGTTAAGTACGACGCACTTTGCGCTGGATGCCCAAGGCTTGCCGGAGGTCATCTATACCAGCCAGGATAATGCCTACCTACATGTACCTGGGGTCATTATGACTGAAAACATAACAGGCGAGATACGTTATCTGCTCAGTGATGGACTTGGTTCGGTACGGCAGGTCTTTGATGAAACAGCGCAGTTGGTGTCATATCAGGAGTTTGACCCCTATGGCAATGTGGTGCAGAGTGGGGATGTGATGTATGGTTATACCGGTGAATGGTGGCAGGAGGAAGTCAGCCTGTTGCATTTGCGAGCCCGCTGGTATGCACCGGAGACTGGGACATTCTTGAGTAAAGATGCTTGGGAGGGCGATATAATGCGCCCTGCAACGTTGGCAGGGTATAGCTATACCTATGGTAACCCAATCAACTTTATTGATCCGAGCGGATTTGATACCTGTGCCAATTATCCTGGAAATAATTGTCCTTCGGCAGCAGAGCATTATGCGGCTAACGTTTGTAAAAATGTTCTTGCTTCAACTCGTGAGGCGTGTATTCGTCGGGCAATCGATGCTTTCCATCAATCTGAATCAATACGCGCAGAACGTTCGAAGGAATTTAGTCAACGGCAGGAAGAAGCACTAGCGATTTTGAATCCACCAGATTGGCACACATATCTTGGAGCGGCAGCCGATGCACAAGGTATACAGAATCAGGCCCTCAATGCTGAACCACCGATTTTTGTTCCACCAGGTACAATACCAGATGAACATATTTGTGAAGTAAATGTTTGGCACATGGTTGCTCACTTTGAAATACCTGGAACGATTGAACCATATATTAGCTTTACTAAAGGTGCGGCATCCCCAACAGGGGCGTTACCAATCGGGGGATCGATAGGGGGGCAAGAAGAGACAATTTACGCTTGGGATATACGAACAGGTGAGGTAAACTCAACTTTTCAATATAATGCATATGGAGAGGCTGTTTACGGGCCAATCGTTGTAGGTGGAGAAGTATCAGGAGATATTCTGACAGGCGAAGGTTCTAGTCTAGGATATATAGGTGGTGATATAAGAGCCGCAAGAATACAAGCTGAATTTGGTGAGGCAGGTGGTGCATATGAGGTTTCAGTCGGAGATCCGCTGGGAACAGTTGGGGTTGGCGTTGGTATTGGTTTGACCAATACCGAAAATGATGACCTGACAGCCGTTCGACATAAAGATGCAATTACCTATGGAGGAATTGCTCAGCTGGTGTTACAATTAAGGGGCCTCCCGATGCAAAGCTATATTGGAAGTGGGTTTGAGTTACGCGATTTATACTGGATGGCTTTAAACAACCCTGCTACGGATTGTCGATATATCCATGCGTTTGACCGTCAATGGGTAAACTGGGGACCTTATTCTATGTATGTCGAGACACCAGCCTGTAAACACGCTACAATGCCAGGGAGAAGATAGCCGCTATGTAGTCGGTGTATATCTTGAAG
Organism: Phycisphaerae bacterium; assembly: GCA_028285035.1. Next base: position 474 of record JANQQF010000102.1, on the reverse strand, counting down.
AATATCTACTTAGCCTCTGTGAGATATTTCGGCTATCTAACAAGAGTTTGACAAATAGTAGAGTATCTCTTTGAAGAACAAATTGTGGTAATAAGTGGATACCTCTTATAAGCTTTGTAGGTTAAAGCTAACTTGAGTATTTTTCACGAATAGGTATTGAGGAGTTTAGATTGATATGTTTGTTACAGGGAGCAAGCATTTTACACTGATCCTGGTGTTTGTGCTGTCAATTAGTGGTTGTGCCTCTTCTAGCTTGTTGGATGATTGGAAGTTTACTGGTCACACTCCAGATTTATTAATAAAGGACTCAGATATACCTTTAGGCTGGAAGTTAAATTATCTTTCACACGAACCTTTTGATCAAGGTGATTATGTTGCAACTGCTTATGTTAAGTCTCTAGAGGATAAATTTGGTACACAAAGTATTATTACGCATAAGATAACTATCTTTGAACATATAGATGATGCTCAAGT
>JANQQF010000101.1 GCA_028285035.1 Phycisphaerae bacterium | reverse complement strand
GGGTCGGGTGATGGCTGAGTTTGTTTACAATGAGTTGGGCCTCCGCTCTGCCGCTACCATCCACGATGGTAGCCCCTACGCTGAGCAACTCCAGCAAGTCTTTGCTGATGTCTTCGCTGAACTGGGTGGGACTATCACCGCTCAAGAAGCCATCAACGTCGGTGACACCGATATGCGACCTGTTTTGACCTCAATCGTGACCGGTTCACCTGACATCATTTACTACCCGATCTTCATTGCTGAAGGCGGTTTTGTCACCACCCAATCCAAAGAAATTGCTGGCTTAGAGAACGTCGCCCTAGCTGGTGCAGACGGAATGATCTCCCCTGACTTCATCGCGGCGGCTGGTGAAGCGGCTGAAGGGATGTACATCAGTGGGCCAGACTTGGCCTTCACGGGTGGGGCTTATGAAGCCTTCCTGGCTGCTCATCAAGACACTTATGGGGAAGCCCCATTGAGTGCCTTCCACGCCCACGCTTATGATGCCGCCAATATGATTTTCGATGCGATCGAAGCGGTGGCTAAGACTGATGGCGATGGCAACACTGTGATTGGTCGCCAAGCCTTACGCGATGCGTTGTATGCGACAAGCGGTATGGACGGCATCACTGGGAGCATTACTTGTAACGAACTCGGTGACTGTGCTGATCCAAAGATTGCCGTGAATCAAATCCAAGCTGGTGCTTACAACCCAATTTACCAGGGTGGTGAGATCATCGGCGAGATGGCAATGGACGATGGCGCAATGGAAGAAGAAATGGCCGTTGACGGTCTGTTGGCCGACATTATGGACCGTGGCACCATTTTGGTTTCTACCGATGCTAACTACGCGCCTCAATCATTCTTAAACCCAGATGGTTCATTTGAAGGGTTTGATATTGACGTCGCTACCGAAGTTGCTACACGACTAGGCGTAGACATTGAATTTGTAACCCCTGAGTGGGACGCGATTACAGCTGGTAACTGGGGCGACCAGTGGGATGTGAGCATCGGCTCAATGACCATCACCACCCCACGTGCGGAGGTATTGCACTTTTCTAGCGGCTACTACTTCACCCCAGCTCAATTTGCCGCCCGCGTTGGGGCTGGCATTGAGAGCCTTGACGATATTGCTGGTCAAACCGTTTGTGTTGGTACCGCAACCACTTACGAAACTTACCTAAACAATGAAGACATTGGTATTCCTGCCGAATTTATTTCGGTTGATCCCCCATCTGGCGTAACCGTTATTCCGTTGCCCACCGATGCAGAGTGTGCTCAATCTATACAGGCTGGTCGTGAAGAGTTCGACATCTTCTTGACCTCTGGCACCGTTGTTGATGAAGCCATCGCTAATGGCATCGACATTGTTAAGGTTGGCGAGCCTGTCTTTGTTGAGAATCTGGCGGCTGCTTTTGATAAGAATGCATCTTTAGATGCCACTAGCTTACGTGATGCTGTTTCTAAGATCATCGATGGTATGCACGAAGATGGTACGCTGTCTGATCTATCAAACCAATGGTTTGGCGCTGACTTGACCGTTATCTCTAGCGACGACGCGATGATGGAAGAAGAGTCAATGGATGGTGAGGCGATGGATGGAGCAGCGATGGAATTGGCTGAAGCCGGACTGAGCGAAACCGATGGCTTCTTGACCCAAAGTGCAGGCAGCTGTGAGTATGGTGGTAAGATCGCTCAGATCAAAGCCGTTGATGACCTGAC
>JANQQF010000100.1 GCA_028285035.1 Phycisphaerae bacterium | reverse complement strand
CTAGACCATATCATCATCGTCCACAGCCGACTTGCGTTTCCGCTTAGCCACCGGCGGCTGCGGTACTGTCTTTACGGGCAACGGCAAGTTTGTGTGCGCAATCAAGCTGTCCACATCAACGCGCAGTTTCCGTGAGCTACGATGTAGCTCCGTCAGTCGTTCTTCCAGCCTGACGAGGTTTTGGATCAGATGACCGATAGCCATCTCGGCGGTGAGATCACTCACCTGCCACTGTTTTAATAACTCTGGAGGGGTAACGGTTCCCATTGGGTTGCTCCTTTCTGGTTTCTTGTATTTCTGATATTTAAGTGTTTGCAAATGTCAAAATAACACACTTCTGCTTACCTATAGGTAAGCAAACTATAACACGCTATATTGTAGTTGTCAAATTGCAAAATTCCGTTATGACACAATGAACAGATTTGGTGAAAAACTTCGTGCCTTACGACAACGGCGTAATTTAACCTTGCGTCAGCTTGCCGATGAGCTTGAGATCAGCAATGGCTATATCAGCCGGATGGAAAGCGGCGATAAAATCCCCAATGTGGCGATGTTGGTTAAAATTGCTGACTTTTTTGAGGCTGATCTAAATCAGTTGGTACGGGATGAACTTGAGTTGGAGTAAATCTCTCGACAAACCCCACTCTTTTTAGTCGGGGGCTTGGTCCCCAAGATAGACAATTGGGGGGATATGCTTATAATCAAATTGCCGAGTGAGATGGTGGATGAGATTTTGAGGGATGATTAAAGGTTACATAATAGTTTCGGCTATTATTTGTTAATGATTCATTTGTCCAGTTAAGAAGATTATTGGGGAGGAAATTTAATATGTTTTGTAGCAATTGTGGAACACAACTTCCCGACAATTCTAACTTTTGTAATGAGTGTGGCGCGTTACAAAAATCTGCTACTGAAATAAACTCCAACAAAATCGAATGGGAAGTGTGTAAAGTAGATGTAGAAAATGTGTCATCATTCATAAATATTATGTTCAGTGAAGCTCCAATTATTGATCTCTTTGTAAAACCATCGTTGATTTTCAAAGCTGAAGCAATTGGTCCTAATGGAGTGTATATTGTTGCGAAGTCAGAACAGTTCAAAGATACAAACAAGGAGAGGAAAAGAGTTCGTGATGCTTTTTTAGCACGATTGGTTAATGATGGTTGGGAGCCAGTCCCTAATTCTTCACCATACAATCTTCAATTTCGACGTCGTGCGAAATAAATCTTCAAACAGAGAGAGGTGACTATCTACATAATGCCCACCGAACAATCAGAATGTAGCCAACGTCGTGGGCGTGGTTTCTTGATAAGGTTGGTTCTGCGGTAGTTTGTAGGTTTCAGGGCAATCTGCCATCTAGCGCGGGTAATTTTGGGTGTTATTCATTCCCAACCCCCCGGACACAACAAATGCAAGAAAAACAAATCGAAAAAGACCTAATCAAAAAACTGCAAGACCTGAAATACACCTATCGTGACGACATCCGGGACCGGGCGGCGTTGGAGCGGAACTTTCGGGAGAAGTTTGAGGCGCTGAACAAGGTGCAGCTGACCGACAATGAATTTTCTCGGCTGCTGGAGCAGATCGTTACCAAAGATGTCTTTATCGCTGCCCAGACCTTGCGCGAAAAGCATACCTTTGAGCGGGATGATGATACGACGCTCTTTTACACCCTGGTTAACATTAAGGAGTGGTGTAAAAATAGCTTTGAGGTAGTCAATCAGCTTGTTATCAACCACGACTATAGCTTCCACCGCTATGATGTTATCTTGCTCATCAATGGCCTGCCCCTGGTGCAGATTGAGCTAAAAACCCAGCACCTCAGTCCCCGCCGGGCGATGAAGCAGATTGTCGATTATAAGAACGATCCCGGCAATGGCTACACCCGCACCCTGATGTGCTTTATGCAGCTCTTCATCGTCAGCAATCGTAACGATACCCTCTACTTTGCTAACAATGACAAACGCCACTTTAGTTTTAACGCCGATGAGCGATTTTTGCCCTACTACCGCTACGCGGCGGAGGACAACCGCAAGATCACCCAGCTCGACGAATTTGCCGGAACCTTCTTGAGTAAATGTACCTTGGCTGAGATGATTAGTCGCTATATGGTGCTGGTGGTCGGCGAACAAAAACTAATGATGATGCGGCCTTACCAAATTTATGCGGTCAAGGCCATTGTGGAGTGTATCCAGCAGGATTGTGGCAATGGCTATATCTGGCACACCACCGGTAGCGGCAAGACCCTAACCTCTTTCAAAGCCTCCACCCTGCTCAAGGATAACCCGGACATTGAAAAGTGTCTTTTTGTGGTGGACCGCAAAGACCTGGATAAGCAGACACGGGATGAGTTTAACAAATTCCAAGAGGGCTGTGTGGAGGAAAACACCAACACCGCTGCGCGATAAGCGAATGGTCTTTATCTTTGATGAGTGTCACCGCTCCCAATTTGGCGAGAACCATAAGGCCATTAAGGAGTTTTTCCCCAAGGCCCAACTGTTTGGCTTTACGGGCACCCCCATCTTTGAGGATAACGCCACCTATGTTCAGGTGGAAGGGGAGGAAGCCTCCAGGAAAACCACGTTAGACCTGTTCCAGAAGCAACTTCACGCCTACACCATTACCCACGCCATTGATGATCAGAATGTGCTGGGCTTTCATATTGACTACTACAAGCCAGAGGTTGAACAGGTGCCCCTCCCAAGGGAGGCAGAGCCAAGTCAGGCCGTGGCCAAGCCCGCCATCGTCGACGCCATCTTGGCCAAGCACGACAAGGCCACCGCCCAGCGCAAATTTAACGCCATTCTCGCCACCGCCTCAATCAATGATGCCATTGACTATCATCGGCTTTTTAAGGAGATTCAGGCGGAAAAAGCGGCGGCGGATGACAGCTTCCGGCCCCTCAATATCGCCTGTGTCTTCTCGCCCCCGGCCTACGGCAACAAGGATGTGCAGCAGATTCAGGAAGATTTGCCCCAGGAGAAGGCCGATAACACGGTGGAGCCGGAGCAGAAGAAGGCGGCCCTGATGGAGATTATGGCCGATTACAACGCCCGCTATGGCACCAATCACGATATTAGCAACTTCGACCTCTATTATCAGAACGTACAAGGGCGGATTAAGGATCAGCAATACCCCAACCGAGATTTGCCCCGCGCCCAAAAGGTCGATCTGGTGATTGTGGTCGATATGTTGCTGACTGGCTTCGACTCCAAATATCTGAACACCCTGTACGTGGATAAAAATTTACGCTATCACGGCTTGATTCAAGCCCTCTCCCGCACCAACCGTGTTTTGAACGATACTAAGCCCAATGGTCATATCCTCGACTTCCGCCAGCAAGAGAAGTGGGTGGATGAGGCCATTAAGCTCTTCTCCGGTGAATTTGAGGAAAGGGCCAAGGAGATTTGGCTGGCCCCCCCCGCCGCCGAGGTCATCGCCGAGTTGCAAGAGGCGGTCAAGCGGCTCGATCTCTTTATGCAGTCGGAGGGGCTGGCCTTTGCTCCCCACGAGGTGCCAAACCTCAAGGGCGATGCGGCCCGCAGCCTCTTTATCAATCGTTTCAAAGCGGTCCAGCGGCTCAACACCAAGCTGGCGCAATACACCGACCTGACCGAGGAAAACAACACCACCATCGCCCAACTGCTGCCCCCCGATACCCTGCAAGGGTTCAAGGGGGTCTATCTGGAGCTGGCCCAACGATTGCAAAGCCAGCAAGACAAAGGCGACGACACGCCAGAGGTGCAGCAGCTTGAATTTGAATTTGTCCTGTTTGCCTCGGCCATTATCGACTACGACTACATTATGGCCCTGCTGGCCCGCTATGAGGGCAGCAAACCGGGCAAAGCAACGATGACTGAGGCGCAGTTGATCGGCTTGATTGCGTCTGATGCAACCTTGATGGACCAGCGCGACGATATTGTGGCCTATATCAAGACGCTTCAACCGGGGGGTGGCCGCACCGAAGCCGAGATACGAGCCGGATATGAAGCCTTCAAAGATGAACAGAACGCCCAGGCCCTGGCTGCCATTGCCACCCAGCACGGTCTGGAAACCGAGGCCCTCAATACCTTCGTCGACCTCATCATCCGCCGGATGATCTTTGACGGCGAACAGTTGACCGACCTGCTGGCCCCGCTCGAACTTGGCTGGAAGGCCCGCAGCCAAAAGGAACGGGCTTTGATGGCCGACCTCATTCCGCATCTACACAAATTGGCTCAGGGGCGGAAGATTTCGGGATTGGAGGCGTATGAGCAATAAGCCGGATACAACGACGATGAGGCCAGAGAAACAAGGGGAAGTAACCCCCAAGCTGCGCTTCCCTGAGTTTCGGGATGCGGGGATGTGGGAAGTGAGACAGCTTGAATTTGTTTGTGATATGAAGGCAGGGCAGTTTGTAGCGGCTTCCGACATATTTGAACAATATGAAGAGGGCTTATATCCTTGCTATGGTGGTAATGGATTGCGTGGCTACACCAGAACCCACACTCATTCGGGAACATATTCCCTTATTGGACGTCAAGGCGCCTTGTGTGGAAATGTCAACCTTACTATAGGGCAATTTCACGCAACCGAACATGCAGTTGTCACAACCCCAAAAGACGATATTGAGGTACAGTGGCTATTTTATAATTTAGTCAATCTTAACTTAAATCAATATGCGACTGGGCAAGCCCAGCCAGGATTATCCGTTGCGGTATTGGAAAAGGTTTCGACCGCTGTTCCCTCAAACATCAAAGAACAACAAAAAATTGCCGATTGCCTGACCTCCCTCGACGACCTCATTGCCGCGCACAACCAAAAGCTCGACGCACTCAGAGCATATAAAAAAGGGCTGCTACAACAGCTTTTCCCCGCCGAGGGCGAAACCGTGCCCAAGCTGCGCTTCCCTGAGTTTCGGGATGCGGGGACGTGGGAGGTGAAGAAGCTTCGTGACATCGCAACCATTAAAGCAGGAGCAACACCATCAAGATCGAACCCTCAATATTATGATGGTGGTAATATTCCTTGGGTAAAAACAACTGACTTAAACAACTCATTTATTTACGTTACAGAAGAATGTATTACACCTTACGCCAAATCTAGGATCAACCCAAAGGATACAGTGCTGGTTGCTATGTACGGTGGCTTTAACCAAATTGGCCGAACTGGATATTTAAAGGTTCCCGCAGCCACAAATCAAGCCATTTCTGTATTAAATACCAATAAGAAAATATTACTTCCGTTGTACTTACTTATCTGGTTAAATGCCAAGGTAGACAATTGGAAAAAATATGCCAGCAGTAGCCGTAAAGATCCAAATATTACAGGTTCAGATGTTGCAAATTTCCCGATTATTTTTCCTTCAATCGTAGAACAACAAAAAATCGCCAATTTCATATCATCCTTCGACGAGCAGATCACCGCCCAAAACGAAAAGATTGACGCGCTCAAAGAACACAAAAAAGGGCTGTTACAGCAGCTATTCCCATCGCCGGAGGTGGCACGCTAATGAGCCACGACCAAAACAACAATCACCAGCAACTGGGTAAAACGTTATGGGCTATCGCCGACGAACTGCGCGGAGCGATGAACGCCGACGACTTCCGCGACTATATGCTGGCCTTCCTCTTTCTGCGCTATTTGTCCGACAACTACGAAGTGGCGGCCAGGCGGGAATTGGGTTCGGATTACCCGAATGAGGCGGAGGTGGCGGCAGAGGTGGCCCGGCTTGAGGCGCAGCGGGCCGAAGACGCAGCCAAGCAGAAGCCCAAAGCAAAACGAAACGGCTCAGATACGGAGGAGCCGGAGCCACCTCCGATTGTCACCCCTCTGCAACTGTGGTACGACCGCAATCAAGACGATATTACCACCTTTGAAGATCAGATGCGGCGCAAGGTCCACTATGTGATCGAACCAGCCTATTTGTGGGGCAACATTGGGGAGATGGCCCGCACCCAGAGCGGCGACTTGCTGGAGACGCTCTACAAGGGTCTGAAGTACATCGAGGATGAGTCCTTTGCCAGCACCTTCCAAGGCTTGTTCTCCGAGATCAATCTGAATTCGGAAAAGTTGGGCAAAACGACCACCAACCGCAATGACAAACTCTGCACCATCATCCAAAAGATCGCCGAGGGTCTGGCTGAGTTCTCCACCGATAGCGATACGCTGGGCGATGCGTATGAATATCTCATCGGTCAATTTGCGGCTGGCTCCGGCAAGAAGGCGGGCGAGTTCTATACCCCGCAGCAGATTTCCAGCATCCTGTCGGCCATCGTCACCCTGGACAGCCAAGACCCCAGCACTGGCCCCAAACCCCAGCTAAAAAGCATCTTTGACTTTGCCTGTGGCTCCGGTTCGCTGTTGCTCAATGTCCGCAAGCGGCTCGGTCCGCACGGGATCGGCAAAATCTACGGCCAGGAGAAAAACATCACCACCTACAACCTGGCCCGGATGAATATGCTGCTACACGGGGTCAAGGATACGGAGTTTGATATGTTTCACGGTGATACGCTGACCAACGATTGGGAGTGGCTGCAAGAGGCCAACCCAGCCAAAAAGCCCTATTTCGAGGCGGTGGTGGCCAATCCCCCCTTCAGCTACCGCTGGACCCCCACCGAGGCCCTGGGCGAAGATGTCCGCTTCAAAAATCACGGTCTCGCCCCCAAATCCGCCGCCGACTTCGCCTTTTTGCTGCACGGCTTCCACTACCTGGCCCAGGAAGGCACAATGGCCATTGTGCTGCCCCACGGCGTTCTGTTCCGGGGCGGGCAGGAAGCCAAAATCCGTCGTAAGTTGCTGGAAGACGGCCACATTGACACCGTGATCGGTCTACCCGCCAACCTGTTCTACTCTACCAGCATCCCCGTCTGTATTCTCGTCCTCAAAAAGTGCAAGATGCCCGATGACGTCCTCTTTATCAACGCCAGCGAACACTTTGAAAAAGGCAAACGCCAAAACCAACTCACCCAAGAGCATATCGACAAAATCGTCGATACCTACCAATACCGCAAAGAAGAAGAGCGTTATTCCCGCTGCGTTCCGATGAGCGAAATCGCCGAGGACAATGATTACAACCTCAACATCTCCCGCTATGTCAGCACCGCCGAACCCGAGCCGGAGATTGATCTAGCTGCGGTGCATGATGAGTTGGTCGACCTGAAGGCGAAGATTGTCAAGGCCACGGATGAGCATAATGCGTTTCTCAAGGAGTTGGGGTTGCCGCCGTTGCCGTGAGAGCCTAGATAAACAAAAAAGCCGCCAGCACTCGCCAGCGGCTTTTTCTTATTCTACCCTAGAACACTACTCCCCCGCCTCACAAACCGGGCAACCCAGCCCACTCTCAATCTGCTGATACGAAGCGGTCCAGTGGTGGCCGTAGTAGCA
>JANQQF010000127.1 GCA_028285035.1 Phycisphaerae bacterium | reverse complement strand
GGGAGAAATCATCGTCAGACCGGCATCGTTGTAGATGGGGGCGGCTGGGGTACAAGAGCTAGAACAGTTGTGTCCAACCACGGCCACGATGCTACCATCAGAAGCGATTTTCTGAGCGGCAGTTTGGCCACCTTCAGCGGAACAGCCACCATCCTCAGCTTGTAATTCGACGGTGTGACCAGCGACTTCGCCACGGTCAGCAATGGCGATTTCGACGCCACGCTGACTGTCAACCCCGAGGGTTTCGTTCGGACCAGCGATCACGAGGGCAGAAGCAATCTTGATGGAGTCGCCCGCTTCGACAACGATGTTGCCCAACGGATCTTCTTCCATCATCGCTTCTTCCATTGCCTCTTCAACTTCTTCTACAACTTCTTCAGCCGCTTCTTCTACTTCTTCCACGACTTCTTCGGCAGCTTCTTGTACTTCCTCAGCTGCTTCCTGTACTTCTTCAACCACTTCCTCAGCCACTTCAGGGGCCGAAGTGCCACCACAAGCAATGAGGAAGGCCATAATTGCTGCTAAGAGCAATGTCAAGCGTAGATTTTTCAACATTAAAGTCTTCTCCTTCTTTAAGTTAAGATTAAATCAACTATAATTTGTAAACTAAAGTTATTAGTTGTATGGGAATTTAGCGAATTTTACGCATCACCTCCTTTCAAATTTCGATTTTTCTAACATAGCTGAATTAGCACTAAAAAATACTTAGTTGATAGCTAAGAAAATTATCAAAGACTTACGATGTATTCGAATGTCTGGATAATTCTATAAAGATCAACCTTGATCTGTAATAAATAAATTGCTTCCCGGCAAAGGGTTTGTGGGATTAAATAATAGGTGTAAAGTGTAATATTTTCAGCGTTTTAGTTACTTTATCAAAAAAATTGGTAGTAATTTGAAAAATAGTTTAATAAAATTTGGTTTGCTGAACTTTAGAATAATGGGCAAGTATAACATGTCTGGGCATGTACGTCAAACGAATTTGTTCTGTTTAGCGCTAAGGCTTAAATCATAACATTTCTTAGTACCGACTCAAATCCTCTCCATACCATTGCAAATAAATCTCAGCCAAAATACCTTGACGATGTGCTTCTTGGAAAACTTGATTGATTTCTTCGAGAAGGCGATTATTAAGCCAGTCGTCTTGTGGGGCAACAGCCACAACTAATGGCTGTACAATGGCTGGTTGTGTAGTTTGAAGCAGTTGGATTGTTTCTCCTTGAGTTTGGGCAGCCTGTAGGATTGGGGTGGGACCAAATAGTGCGGCAAACTCATTGTTCTCGGGTGACCCTAATTGCCGGATTGCTTTAGGCAAACTACTCACGGGTACGAGTTGTAATTCTACCGGAATTTGCCCAGCCTGGATTGCCGCTTGATGATAGGTGCTGTGCTCAAGAACTGCCACTGGCTGCCCCCCCAACTGATCAATTGAGGAAATCTCGCTGTTAGTAGGAACGGCAAGAGCCAACGGCAAATAACCATATGGTTCGGAATAGAGCACTTCTTCGTTTGTGTTTTGCGGTGTCAGGGTAGCTAAGGCAATATCCCAGGCCCCCTGCCAATCGCCACTATTGATGACTGGCGGGTAAGCTTCAACAAGTTCCAACTCAAGCTCTAGTCCTTCAGCTAAAACTTTGGCTACATCGACCTCAAATCCTTGAAGAATACCACCTGTGACAGCATTTGAGGCACCACGAAATGCAGGTGGGGTGTATTCTGCGCTGGGCCAAATACGAATGCCAATGCGAAGAATCTCTCGTTGTCTTATAACGTCTAGCAAATCCGCATCTTGCGCCAGTGTGACGGTTGGTTCTATCGTGGGAGAGGTAGTTGGTACATCAGGGGCAGTAATCGTCTCATTGAGTGGCTGACACTGAACGATAATGAGAAGAATAATGATATAACTCAAGAATCTGTAATGTATCCTCTGCCCCATCTCTGTCCCTTTCTGAAATTATTGTCATTTGATGTTGAGTTATAGCACGATTAGGGTAAATAAAAAAACACCCAACCTTGAAAAGCTGGGTGTTTTTTATTGAAAAATTAAAAAGTTAGCTTACTGTGGGTCACGTACACAGCGGAAACCGATATCATCGTTAGCGCTGGTGTCGGGTGGACCTGCATTACGGTTGTAGGTGGTAACCAACTCACCATCTTGGCCGTCAAACCAGCCGCCACCACGATTTACGCGGTTTTCGTCACCAAAGAAGGGATCCGCGTCAGCCGCTGCGCCTGGGTAGGGTAAGAACGCATCTTCAACCCATTCGCGAACATTACCAGCCATATCGAATACACCGTCTGGGCTGGCCCCATCAGCAAAAGCGCCACCAGGGAAGGTGCTACGCAGACCTGTTTCGTAGAAGTTACCAAACGTGGCAACAACATCATCGCCAGGGAAATCATCACCCCAAGGATACAAGCGAGTATCTGTACCACGAGCGGCACGTTCCCACTCAGCTTCTGTCGGTAGGCGCTTGCCAGCCCACTCACAGAAGGCTGTGGCGTCATTCCAGGTGACATAAACAACGGGGTGGGCCCCTTTGTCTACGGCTGCATCACGCCAGTTTTTGCTGCTGTTTTCTTCAGCATAAGAAACATAACCCGTCGCTTCTACGAAGGCCGCAAAATCGTCGTTTGATACTTCAAAACGGTCGATTTCATAAGCCTCTAAGTTAACTTCGTGAGCCGGACCATTCTTTGGCTTGCTACCATCTTGCCCCATAGTAAATGTGCCAGCCTCAATCATCACCATGTCATCAGTGATGGGTGGTGGTGGTGGTACAGTTGGGGTTGGTTCTTCAGTTGGTTCGGCTTCAGCTTCCTCTGCCGCCGCTTCTTCTTCGGTTGCTTCCTCTTCCTCAGCTGACTCGATAGGAGCTGGCGTCTCTGTTGGGGGAATAGGTGTCGCCGTTGGACGTGGGGTTGGAGTTGGTGGGGCTGGTCTTGGGGTTGGTGTCGCTAAAACAACCGGCGTATTGGTTGCAGCCGGCTCTGAGCTAGTACTTGCACTGCTTTCACCATCACTACTTCCCCCAGGCTCTCCATCGGGTGGCCCACAGGCCACAAGGACGGCTGCCAAGGCCATCATAACAACAAATAAGAACAACTTTTTCATAACGTTTTATCTCCTCCATTGGTTTAGATAAATTATTTGGCTTGCGCATTTCTAAAGACCGGAGTATATCAAAAGATACTATTTTGAACAAACATTTTTATTGAATCAGCTTTACTAAAAACTCTGAATATATTTGTTTTGGTCTTGAGATGCTTAAGCGTTGTAGTGCACACGTGTGCAGTTAGGCTGGATTGTACTATGGCCCAATCTCAGTGTCAATTTTGTCGTCAATCAAATTAACCTTCGGTGGAAGCTCCCACTGAGAAGCCTGCCAGATTTTCCAAGGCGCGAATCAATAAATGATTACCTTGTTCACCCAAACCTTGGGCTTGTAGGGTGCGATATAACTGGAAGATAAGGGAGGTCCCTGGCAGAGGGACGCCTAGCTCATCAGCCGCTTCTAACACTAAACGTAAATCTTTTTGTTGCAAATCAATTGTAAAACCGGGTCGCCAATCTCGCTCAATAATCTGCGGCCCTCGATTGGACAACATCCAGCTCCCGGCTGCACCTGCTTCAACAGCTTTGAGTGTTGTTTTAAGATCAACTCCGCCTGCTTGTGCCAACATAAAGGCTTCACACATAGCCAAAGCATTCCCTACAACTAGGACTTGGTTGACCGCCTTGACGGTTTGACCTGCGCCGATTTCGCCGACATGGGTGATGGTTTTACCCATTGCTTCGAAAACGGATTTAGCTCGTTCAAAGTCTGCGCTTGCCCCACCAATCATAATTGATAAGGTGCCATTAACAGCCCCTTCGCTTCCGCCACTGATCGGTGCGTCAAGCATTGACACGCCTTTTGCTGACAGTTTTTCAGCGATGTCACGGGTGGCAGCGGGGCTAATGGTGCTACAATCGATGACGAGATCACCTGAAGATGCTCCTTCAATAATCCCGTTTTCCCCCAATACCACGTGCTCAACATCAGGTGTATCGCTGACACAAACCACCACAATGTCGCTATTGGCGGCGACCTCAGCCGGATTTTGAGCTAACTGCCCACCCTGAGCTACAATTGGATCAGCCTTACTAGCCGTACGATTCCATACAGTGATTGAGAAACCAGCTTTTATAAGATTAAGGGCCATACCTTGCCCCATAATTCCCAAACCAACAAACCCTATCTTTTCTGCCATAATACCCCCTCAATTGAGATAAATTTTAGAAATGGATTGTACTTCACCTCATAGCTTCACACAATATCCTGTTAACGATGATATAGTAAGGTTTATCATAGTATGCTACAATATCGATTACTGACGTACGAATAGAGAAATGTAACTATGAAACTATTTGACAAACAACAATTGCCTGTTGATCATCCGCTTTTTGAGAGTGGGGGCCGAGGTGTAATTGCCTTGACATTATTGGCTGCAACGACAGCGTTCTTTGCCCTTTTCTTCTCATTACTTAGAAACTTCCGGAAATTTTATGTCCCCTTCACTTGATAAGCCTCTTTCGCTTGAAAAATCTACCCCTCGTCTGTGGTCCATCAACGCTGGCAAAGTGATGGTTGTTACTGATTTGCACGGTGATTGGGATGCGTATTGCCGTTATCGAGATCATTTTCTTGCCTTGAACGCGCAGGGAGAGGCCGATGGGCTTATCTTCGCTGGTGATGTAATCCATCCGCCAAAACCAATGAAGGTGGATAAATCATTGGATATGGTCTTCGATATTTTGGCGTTACAGGAGCAGTTTGGTGAGGCTATTGTTTATCTTTGTGGCAATCATGAGATGCCTCACTTATATCATTTTGCTTTATCAAAAGGTAGCCGAGTGTACACGCCTGAATTTGAGGCAGCTTTAACCGAGCGAGATTGTCGCACCGACGTGATAACTTTCTTTGATCAGCTTCCTTTTTATGTGCGAACTAAGGCTGGCGTGACCATTACCCACGCTGGCGCGTGTGCTGAAACAACAATTCCTGAAAATCTTCATCAACTTTTGAATTGGGATCATAAGGCGGTTCTCACCGAGGCAGATGAAGCCATTGCCAAAGAGGATGTTCGAGCCTTGCGGAATGCATATGCCAAATGGCAGCACGTATCTTACGAGACATTGGCTTCCGAATACTTAGCTGTGTCGGGACCTGAGGATCCGCGCTACAATGATCTGCTGCGCGGCTTTATTGCCACCAGTCAAGTGGCATTCCGTGATTTGTTATGGCCTGCTTTGTTTACGCGATGTGAAGAAGAGTACGGTAATTCTGATTATGGGATTTTTCTTGATGCGTTGCTGATTGGATTATCAGATAATTTTGCGCCACAGAATTTTCTTGTGGCTGGGCATATGGGGATTCAAGGTGGGCATAAAGTTGTGGTCAATCGTCATCTGCGCCTAGCCAGTGCCACACACGCCCATCCACGTGAGGCGGGGAAATATCTCTTGTTTGATGCTGGACAACCTGTAGATACGATAGACGTGCTGCTTGATCGATTAGGCACGGTATTGTAGAAGCAAACTCAAATCATTCGTTATTGATTGATTACTTCAAGAAATTCTTGACTCACCCAGCCAATTCGCCCCGCCTCATCTTGAACCCGAACCCAGGTGATGCCTCGATTAACAACTGGTTCGTCATAGAGCACAATTAAACGCGTCCCCTCGGCGAATGCCCCAGCCTGTAGTTCCCCTGGATTCCACCAAAATCTAATTCCATCTCCACCCGTATTTGCCACCACAGCTGAAACCGGCGTTGGGGTAAATGTTGGGGCGGGTGTAGCTGTATCTGTAGGTGTTGGGGTAAATGTAGGGGTTGCCGTAGGGGTGTCGGTTGGGATAGGGGTGCTTGTTGGAACAGCGGTGTCGGTCGGGATAGGCGTGATAGTTTCAGTTGGGGTAGCGGTATTGGTTGGGGTAGCTGTGTCAGTTGGGGTGTGGGTAGGGCCAGGCGTAGGCGTGCCCGTTGGTGTTGGGGTAAATGTTGGGGTGGGGGTACTGGTCAATGTTGGCGGGGGTACTCTGGGATCGAGCGTATTGGTGCGGATGGTCACTAAAGAAAGGCCAAGCGGATCGTCAATCGTCAAGACTCCTGCTTCACGTAACCCATTGGCCACGCGATCCTGAAAACTCGCGACACTTTGATAGGTTGGATTGCCCGGTGATTTAATCTGAACCTCTAAGTTGAGCGTTTCGTCACCTTCTTGCTCAACATAGTGCCATTCATCCAAGGTCATTGGGACGTCCATTGCAGCGATTTCGCGCATCAAAATATCATTGATGATTTCAGTCTCGCGTGCTTTGCGAATAGGGCCAATCGAGACGGCCCATAATACCCAGGTCGTGATAACCAGTAAGATGATTGAGGTGAGAATCCCACCGCCAAATACATTCAAATCATTCTTGCGATTAAAATGGGGACGAAAGCCCAACAAAAAAAAGACAAAAGCACTGGCCGCACTGATGGAAATCAAGTTGGTCATAAAGAGCAACAAGGCCCCTTGGGCAATACCCCAGTCAAGCCACGCGAGGCCGATGCCAACCACACCCAGAGGCGGAACAAGTGCGGCAGCAATCGCCACCCCTGGCAGTGATGCGGACACCCCCTTACGGCATAACGCATAGGCCCCCGCCAATCCCGAGACCAAGGCTACGCCCAAATCAAACAATGATGGACTGGTTCTGGCCAAAATTTCAGGCGTTGCGTCTGCCCCCGGCACAGCAAGGCCAATCAATAACCCAACCCCGATCGATAACAACATCCCGCGCAGCGAGGCACTGGCTGAGATTTGCAGTAGAGTTGTGTCGGCCTGCACTAAGCCCATTCCCAAGCCCATAATTGCAGCCATCAATGGGGCGACCAGCATTGCCCCAATAATAACGGCGGGGCTATTGACCATCAAGCCAAAAGTGGCAATACCAGTGGCCAAACCAATCATCATAAAAAAGTCGATTTGCGGTCGAGCCCCCCGTCGAACTTGCTTGTACACCTCGACGCGCTCCTCGAGGGTGAGGGTTGGTAAAATGTGGGTGAGTTGCCACCAAAGCCGCTGCCATAACGTGCTGGAGGCTCCAGCAAATTGACGCACAATCATTGTCGCGCCGGGGTTGCCTTCGGCGAGTTTTTGTGGAACTGCTCCAAACAGTAGTTTATTCAGAAGACTTTGATTGCTGGCCCCAAGGATAGTTAAATCATAATGCTGTGACTCGTCAAGGATGGCCTGAAACACATCCGGCGAGGTGATAACTTTTGTTGTAAGATTGGGATGATCAGCCCACGGCTCAATTAATTCCTGAAGGTATTCGTCACTGGCAATTTTGCTGGCTTGATCATCATCATCAGGGGTGATATACAGGCCTGTGACCTCGCAGGTAACTGCGGCGTTGAGGGCCAAATCCATCGCGAGAGGCGCATTTGGCCCACCGGCAATGGGCACGAGTACGCGCATTGTCTGCTGGGTAGCAAAATTGATTTCGGGCCAAGCACTATCCGCTTTAACCACCATTAGATTACAGGCAATCCGATGCAGCACCGAGTCTAGACCTGTACCTAGCGAGTATCCTAGTTTATCTGGGGCACCTTTCCAGCCGAGTAGCACCAAATCGGGTTTAATGTTAACCAAGTAATTGCCAATTGAACGAGAGGCTGTATTCGATTTTATGACCTTGACATCTACGGGAATATCATTGAAATCGGGTGGAATTCGTAACCATTCAGGTGGTTCATTAGTAGGTTGAACAGTCACAATGGTCAATTTACCTTCATGCGCTTTGGCTAGGGAATAACCCATATTAAGGAGAGGGCGAAAGTCGTTCCGTTCGCCTGTTGCAATGGCAATGTGTTTGACCGAATGATGTGACATTAATGTGGTTCCATTTTTTTATGACAATTTGTACAAATCAGGCCGACGGTCATTAAAGACCGGAATCTTCTCGCGTACTTGGGTGACCATATCCGTTTCGATGGTGGCTGTTAACAAGACTTCAACTTCGCCAGCCTCCACAATTGCATCACCCCAGGGATCAATGATCGCGGAGTGGCCGACAAAATTATATTTGCCCGTTGAGCCAGCCGCGTTGACAGCCACAATAAACATTTGATTTTCAATGGCCCGGGCCCGAGTTAGGGTCTGCCAATGAGCTAGGCGAGGATGGGGCCATTCGGCAGGAACATAAACCATATTAACCCCAGATAAGGCATAGGTCCGGAACATCTCATTGAAGCGGAGATCATAGCAAATCGACATTCCATTTTGTCCCCACGGTGTCTCGACCGTGGTTAGCTGCTCGCCCGAGGCTAAATACTTGTCCTCGTCCATGACCCCAAAGAGATGGACTTTGCGATACACCCCGGCTGATTCGCCGTTGGGGTCAAATAAAATTGAGGTATTGGCTGGTTTGCCAGCCTCATTTTCAGCCAACATCGAGCCATTGATCCAAATCTTGTGCTCCTTTGCCAGCCCAGCCACAGCTTCTACGATTTCGCTTTGCTGTAGGGCCAATTCAAAGACGTTGTCCCAGTCATAGCCGGTATTCCACATCTCCGGGAATACAATAACATCTGAGCCACGGCGGGCTGCCTCTTCAATCCAAGCCGCAGCTTTGTCCAAATTGGCCTGTGGATTGCCCAAGGCAATGTTCATTTGAGCTAAAGAAATCGTGAGTTCCATATAGGTTTATCCTTTTCCAATTTTATCAAGGTAATGTCTTAGCTGGCTTTTTTGCAACTAATTTCATAACCAACAACATCCAGGAATATCTTTTTGGTTATGATTTTTGTTGCCCTCTATTTATCAAGAGTGCTCCTATTGTGCCACCGACTGCGCCTATCACACTATTTATGATCCAACCGACGATAAAAAGAGAGAATAAGGCTACCCTACTCATAAGATTCATTCCTAAAACCTGCTGAACGGTTTCAAATGATATGGTTGGGTTGATTAAATCGAAGATCACCGGAATAATTAACCAGCGAAATGATAATAGAAATATCGTCCCCAATATACTTGCCAAGAGGACAGAAAGTGCACCGCCCAACGCGCTTGATGGTATGATTAATGGTTCTTGACCCTTAGCTAGGAAGGGATAGATCATTCCCACACCTAGTGGGGAGACGAGCGAAAGCAGAGAGGTTAAACAACCTATTACAATCGAGATAGGATTAACCGTTTCCTCAGGTGAGGCCATAGCAATCACTGGAATATCTGTAGCAAAAATGAGAAGTATTTGGATAACGAACCCAATCGCAGCGGCAATTAGTACTGGGTGCAGTTTAATGCTCAAATGTTAATCTCCCCGAAAGTAGATGTTGAAAATTTTATTTAAAGTCTAGATACCCAACTAACCTGTCCCCTTGCTCAACAGGCTTTTTAGATAGGTATCATCAACCCGTTTTGATTGTTGCACAACCCGTCGCTTGGCCAGCCATTTTGGTAAACCTAAAATACCCGCTAGCTGACCTCGTAATCTGGCTCGCGCGGCTTCACCACGCCACGCTCGTAAGGCATCCATTGCGATTTTGAGTTGGGCACCGATAATCGTAGTCCAATATTCCTGGAAAATAGGCCCTGGTAAACTTTTAGCGAGCATATAAATCGTATTACGTCCCGTGTAAAAGCTAGCTAAGGCACCACCACCAGTGGCACTGAGGTGGTGGTAAACAACGGCTTCTGGGACAAAGATGGCGCGATAGCCAGCCAGTTGGGCCCGCCAGTTGAGATCGACATCTTCCATATACATGAAGAAATCTTCGTCCAGAACACCAATATCGTCCAGCATGTCGCGACGATAGGCAACCGCCCCACCGCATCCCCCAAAAATATAGGTGTCATCATCGAATTGACCGACATCTTTTTGCCACACCCCTCGATTGATGGGAATCCCATCGATGCCAAACCCATCGCCTGCTGAGTGAAATGTATCACGTTGATCAAAGAGCAGAATTTTGCTGGCCGCGATGCCTGCGTCTGGATAATGCTCCAAGGCATCAACCAAGGCCTGCGCCCAATTCGGGGCAACCTCGGTGTCATTGTTGAGCGGAACGATGATCTCTCCTTGGGCCTGCTCAATCCCCCGATTGACACCCGTGAAGCCAAGATTTTGGGGCGATTGAATAATACGAACCTCTGGGAAATGTTGCTGAGTGAATGAGATTGACTCATCGGTAGAGCCATTGTCAACCAAAATTATCTCAAGATGTGGATAGGTTTGCTTTTGCAGGGCTGTAAAGCAGGGGGATAGATGATGGACACCGTTATAATGCGGAATGATAACGGAGAGTAATTTTGGCTCGCTCATGGTTTAATTCTCTTGGGCGTCAAAGTAGGCTTGTAGCGCATCTTGCCAGGGACGCAGGGTGATGCCTACGGCTAGACCATTCAAGTTGGCCAGTGGGGCGAATGGCGGGACGGTGGAAGGGCGAGGGTATTCGGCCAAGGTGATTGGTTCAATTGGGATGTCCTCACGTCCGCTGAGCCGCAAAATCTCTTTGGCAAAATCGAAACGGGAGCAATAGCCTTCATTTGTGAAGTGATACCTGCCATACGTTCGAGTATGAATCAATTGAGCAATTGCTTCGGCTAAATCGGGCGCGTAGGTTGGATTTCCTACCTCGTCGGCCACCACCCGTAATGATTTGTGTTTGTCAGCGGCTGCAATAATTTTTGAGGGAAAATTATTGCCATTTGGCGCATACACCCAGGCGGTGCGAATAACATATAGATTGTTGGATACATATTTCGCGGCCATCTGCTCGCCAGAACGTTTCGAACTCCCGTAGGGATTGATTGGAGCAGGTTGATCATCTTCACGATACGGCTCTGTTGCTTGACCATCAAAGACTTCGTTGGTTGAAACATAAACCATATCCGCCCCAATCCGTAAACAGGCGTGAGCGATGTTTTGGGTGCCAAAGGTATTGATTTGAAAGGCGGTGTCTGGATCTCTAGCCGCTCCGTCAACGTTTGTCATTGCTGCCGAATGGATCACCAACTCCGGTTGCAATTCCGTTAAATTTTGGACGATATTATGGTCGGTGATATCCCAACGGGGTGTATCAAGTACATTTTGACCTTGGGCAATTAAGACCTTTTTTAAGGCTTGTCCCAACTGTCCAGTAATACCAGTTATATATATCCGCATAACATCTCCTGAAATGTAATTGCATTGAAATGATAATATCTGGCTATAAGCCCATTCCACTTCTTAACGCATCTGATTTAGGGCGACTTTGAATGGTGCGATTAGGAAAGCGTAGGCGTTGGATAAACAAAATTAAAACCGTGATAGGCCAAGGCAATAATAATCCCAAAACTGCAGTAAATCCACTTTCTAAGGCTCCCATAATTTGCCAAAAAAGCGAATTAACTTCGGGTAGGTGTGTGGTGGGCACCAGGCCATTTTGCCAATATCCCCAGAAGAATGGAAGCAAAAAGCTAAAGGCGATGAGGAGGCTGTATGTATACAGCGTGCTTAATGTTGGTAGCCATCGAGACTCGTTGGATAGGAGTAGGAGAATAAATAGCACCCCACCCCCTGTGAATACACTGGCGGTAATACGGCGCGCAATTTCTAAAGGAAGAATCGAAAGATCGGTAAATATGCTGATAGAATAGGTATACCCCTGGAGCTGATATAACGCGTGATACAAGCCGATGGTGATTAAGGCGGAGATAAGAATGGAGACGGTGTGTGCATCTCGCTGGCGCCACATAATCAAAGCCCAAAGCCCAACAATGATAAGGGCGACTGGAATACGTTGTAACTGTTCTCGGGTGATACTCTGATTCCGGGCAATCTGCAGGCGGGTATCTGCATCAACTTGGGCAAATGTAGCGAGTTCAATGGCCCCGCTGATATTGTTGTTCTCAATGGCGGCTAGAGCCCTGTCGAAAGGATCTGTTGTCGGTGCATCATTCGGTACCACACCGTTGATTTGTTGATTGTAATAATCTGCGAGCGCGATACGTTGTTGAGCGAGCACCATTTGGGTTTGAGCTTGGTCAAGC
The DNA here is from genome assembly GCA_028285035.1 of Phycisphaerae bacterium. The sequence continues at coordinate 97,513 of JANQQF010000127.1, read as the reverse complement.
TCGTTGAACCGTAACATTTCATAAAGGATACGGCCTTGGGCTGCCGTTGGTGGCGGGACACCTAGTAATGCTGTAATCGTGGGAGCGATATCACTTTGATTGATGTCGCTATAATCGCCGGGGATAACATTTTCGCCAACCATCACCAAAGGTTGCCAAATCACTTCAATTTCAGCCCCACCGTGTCCGCCCCCACCCAAATGACCGTGTTCAGAAAGGACCATCAGAACGGTGTTAGTCAAGTCGAGGGTGGCCAAGATTTGGGCCAAGTGGGCGTCGATGACTGCTGTGGCTTGTTGATAGGCGATACCTCCCAACCCGCCCTGTTCGCTGGCAGCAAAATTCAGTTGGGTTAGATGCACAACAACAAGCTCAATGTCACTGTCCTTTATGAATGTTAGGCTATTTTCAAGGATCAGTTCATCTGCCTGTGGCCCTTGTACATCTACAAAGAAGGTGTTGTCTAGTTGATTTTGCGGAACAAGCCTTTGCCAGCTTGAATGCCCCAAGAGGGCCGTTTGATGATTTGCTTGACGAACGCGATTAAAAATGGTATCGACGTTTGGGGCGTATAATATCGAGACGGGGAGATCAAAAGGCGGGGCATCATTAAGTTCGGGCGGGGCACCACTGATGAGCGTTGCCCAACTCGTTTGTGAGAAGGTGGGTGGGGTGCTCAAAATTGCGGCATTTGCGCCAATTTGCCGTAATCCAGCCAAGGTAGGCATATCAACAACAAAGGAGTTGTCGTAACCTAACCCACTGATAATCACCACCACTATCTTGTCTGTTTGAGCAGGGGTATCGATTTGAGGGGATAAGACAGCCCCACTGAGAGGGGATCGATAGGCTAAAATAGCTTGATAAAACAAATCGACCCACGCCGTTGTACTAACAACAATGCCAACCAGGATTAATATGTTTATTAGAATAATTGATAAAAATCTACCCATAATTTCAGATTATACTAATATCTGAAAAGTAACAAATTGGCTGTTATAGGGGGCTAGACAAAATTTTAAGGTGTGATAGCTGCTAAAATTTTGTGATTTTGTCCAATTGCGTGTAACATATATGGTTGTGAAAGATTTCGATGGGTAAAGACGGGAACCTTTACTGTATGTTGAAATAGTTTCACTTGAAGGAAGGATGTATGGAAGCAGATGTATTATACAATGGGAACGAAAAATGAATAACATAGAAGAGTTAGAACGGCTTTATAGTCAATATAAGACCGACTTTGAAGCTGGACGAATTGATGAGGCTACTTTTGTCTCTCAAGTCGATTCGTTACAATTTCAGGACGAGTGGGGTCGATATTGGATGTTAGGGACCCAAACGGGCTCTTGGCATTACTATGATGGCCAAAATTGGCATCAAGCCGACCCGAACGATGCGGATAAGCTGCCGTTCTTGGATGAGAATGGGGTTTATTGGCAACGTGGTGTAAAAAGTGGTACTTGGTACTACTATCAGGCTGATAGTGGTGAGTGGGTTAAACCTGACCCAGCTGATGGTCTCACCCCACCTCAACCACGAGGCCAAGCGGCCCCCGCACCAGCACCAGCAGCACAACCATCTCCAACTTATCAACAAGAAGCCACCCCCCATAGCGTACCATATAATCCGCAAGCAAATATGTCTGCTGTTGGGGCAGACCCACAAGCTCCGACAATGGCTGATAGCGAACTATTTCAGGATGATGAAGGTCGTTATTGGGCCGTTGGGGCGAAGTCTGGTCAATGGTATTTTTACGACCAAAATGGTTGGCACCCGGCTGAAGAATTGCAGCAGCAACCTGCCGCTTATCCACAACAACCCTATGGTGGTTACGCTTATGGGACCCAGCCTCAACAACAGGTGCCATACCAACCCGCCGCCTACGCTCCTCCCCAGCCAAGCCAACCCTATATGCCTCCACAGCCAGGGTATGGATATGCGCCACAGCCTGGACAGAACGAACCCTATCCCGTACAGCAACCCGTTGTGCAGCCACAACCACCACAACCAGCCCAGTCATACGCTGCGCCACCTGTTGTGGAACAACCAGCTAGCGGTCAAACAATCATCGATCCGCCAGCAACAGGCTCAAATCCTGGTGCAGCACCAAGCCCGCCCACAGATAAAAAAGAATCAGGGTCTTGGTATTACTTTGATGGTGAACAGTGGCTACAATACGCCTCAGACGATGCCGTAAAGGAAACAACTCCGCCCCCGGCAAAGCGTGAAGAGGCTGTGTCTGAGGAAGAAGTGGCCGATGAAACCGTGGCTAAGCCAAAGCCAAAGGCTAAAAGGGCTTCTGATCGTGAAACAGGTGGGCAAGAGACTGCTGAACCTGTCATTAAGATCGAAGATAAAAAGGAAGAGCCGGTTGTTGCTGAGTTATACGAAGCGGATGACGAGCCACCCCCCGAGGTAGTTGATGTTGAAGTTGTCACCGTCATTGAGGCTGAACCCGATGTTGAGGAAGTGGTCCAAGAGCCAACTCGCCCTGTACGAGAACCGGTAAGACGGTCAACCTCAGAATTTCGAGCGTCACCCATCGATGATGATGAGGACGAGGTTCGGCCCCGTCGAAAAACACGCACTAAACCGGTGCCACGACAGAGTGCTCCCGCAGCGGAACCCAAACGAGAGGCTCGGACTCGAACGTCATCAGATCCTGGTCGTCCGATTGCACCACGCAAGCGAGAACGGGCGCACGAACCAACAATCATTATTCCAAATGAGTCAGCAGGAACAAATATTCCTTCGCCGCAACCTAAGCGTCCGGCGAGCCGCCCAACTCGCACAACAACGTCACAACAGCGACGTGCGCGTGAGAATACGATGCCGATGGAGCCGGTTCCTGTTGCTGCGCCTACCCCCAAACCTAAGCCGAAATCAAAACCTGTTGTTCCAGCCAGAAACGCAACACGCTCACCCCACGAAGGTGGGACACAACCCATGGTGGCGCCACCTTTAGCCCAGCCTAAGCCATCGCGCCCGGCTTCAACTGGCGTAAAAGCGGTGGCAGCGGCTGCCCCTTCCGCTACAAAGGCGCAGGCTGTGGAAGAAGAAGGGTATACGTTTAGTGATATATTGCGATCTTTGCCAGGGACCTTTTGGGTCGCGGTAGGTGGGGTTGCGGTTTTGATTATCGTTGCCGCCGTTATTCTTGCCTTCTCTCTATTTTTTGATACCGCCTCGCCTGAGGGAACAGTAGCCGGAATACTTGATGCAACCCCCACTTTGCCAAACTCAATTCCCAATCAAACGCCGACAGCATTGCCTACACCAACCTCACCCCCGGCCGATATTCCTGCTGAAGATGTTGTATTTACGGATTTCAACAGCAAGGTGCTGGATATTAGTTTGGATTATCCCGATACCTGGGAAAGCGAGGAGAGTACTGACTTTGCTATCTTTTCTCCTTCAGCCGATAGCCTTGACCCAGAAGATATCCAAGACTCTTCATTTTGGATTAGCGCCGTAGAGGATGAGGATGTCGCTATCGCTGATTTGCTGGTAACTATTCTGGAACAGTTTCCAACTGAAGCTGAAACATTGAATGAAGGCACCATCAGTATTGCTTCTCAAACGTGGACCTCAACCCAAATTCAATATGAAGATGAAAATTTGGGCGGGCAAGGCATTGCTACGCTGGCCGTTACGAAACGTGAAGGCGTCGGCTATACACTCGTAGCCATTGCTCCGGCTCCGTTATGGAATACGTTGCAGCCTGTTTATCAGGAGATGATCAATAGTTTCCGTTTTGGGGTAGAAGAAACAACTGTTGCCCAAAATGATGCCTCCGCTACTGGAGATGATGAAGATGATCAGACGAATAATTCTTCGTCTCGTTCAACGCGAACACCAACAACGAACGATGATGAGGAAGAAGATGAGGAAACATCGACTTCGAGAAGCACGCCTACAGCTACGCCAAGATCTTCAGAAAAGTTAGAGCCAGTGACCTATATTATCGAGTCTGGGGATACTTTGTTGGCCATTGCCTCTCAATATGGCGTTGACTCCGATTTGTTAGCTGATGAAAATGGCATTACTAATCCAAATAGTCTCCGCTTAGGCCAGGAATTAACTATTCCGTTTACTGCTGAACAACTTGCAGAATATTATGAGAACGGTGGTGTTTCAAGTAGCCAAAGTGCTAACGCTGCATCTAGCAGTAGTGATGATGAGGAAGACGACGTCACAGCTTCAAGTGAAGAGGATGATACAAGTGCTACAGCAAGCGATGATGAAACTGCTGCCGCTGATGATAGTACAGACGATGCTGAGACTGTAGCCGAAGAGACCGAATCTGAAGAAGCACCAGCCGCCGCGTTAAGCGGACGGATTGTTTATCCCGCCTTTAACCCTGGCATTAATAGTTTTGATGTTTGGATGGCCGATATTGCCACTGGTGATCAAACTGTCATTGCTGGAAATGCGAGCCAACCTACATTTAATAAGGATGGTAGTTTACTGGCCTATCGTTCTTGGGATTTAGGTAATCGAGGTGTGTTCTTCCAAGACTTCGTCGGTGGTCGTGGCGGTCAGGTCACGCGGTTTGTCGAGGATGGTCTGCCTACATGGTCACCTGATGGCTATGCCTTTACCTTTGTATCTCGTCGGGAAGGGGACCGTGTTGCCCGTTTGTACATCGGTAATCAATCTGGTGACGGAGATACCTCAATTGGGTTTAACGGCGTATATGTATCAACCTTCCCTGATGGTCAATTGATTTCTAAAGGGTGCTCCCCCTCTGGTGATTGTGGCTTGTATATCTTGGGGGCGAATGGGGTTGGCTCTAACAAAATTAGTGCCGATACTGGAGATACCGCCCCCGCCCCATCCCCCGATGGTAGCAAAATAGCCTTTATGTCAGCGACCCGTGGGGGTAACAATTGGGAAATCTGGGTAATGAATGCTGATGGCACCAATCCAGTTCGACTGACCGAAAACCGCAGTAATGAGGGACTCCCCACCTGGTCACCTGATGGTCAACATATCGCCTTTGTTTCAGATCAAGGTGGCGTTTGGGCTGTTTGGGCAATGGGCGCTGACGGTAGCAATCCTCAAAAGCTATTTAATATGAACGGTTCGCCCGATGGGACCGTGCTTCATGACAGTGCGAACTCAAAAGGCTGGCTGGAGGAACGAATTTCCTGGGCACCATAGCGTTTGTATAACGATAATTGACGAATAAAAAATGCACCCAAATTTGGGTGCATTTTTTATTGTGGTTAGATTACTCATCTTTTGCCACCCCGCCCCCCTTAAAGTACAATCCCACATCCAATGATTAAAAAATATATTCAGCCAAAAAGTATAATAATTGCTAGGGTGGTGGTATTGATTGTGGCCGTCGCTTTATGGATAGGTCGTGATCCGATACGGACCTACCTATTTAATGTGACAGGCGAAGAAGCTTTGTTGTCGCAAATATCGGGTGGCACCCAATATGCTCTGACCCGACTCCAGCCACCGTTGCAGACTGCGGATGATGTTTTCATCAAACATGCCGGAATGAATCCCTATGGGGTAAACACCTTTTTGCAAAATGAGGTAGAGCCAGCCAAACGTGAGGAAGCGATCCGGCTTATTTCTGAAGCCGGCATTCGCTGGATTCGACAGGAATTTCCTTGGGAAGACGTAGAAATCCACGGCAAAGATGACTTTGAGGATCGTCGGCATGAGCCGTATAAATCGGCTTGGGAAAAGTACGATCATATTGTTGATTTGGCTAATAAGTATGATGTCCAAATTATGGCCCGCCTGAGTAACCCTCCCACTTGGACCCGGGCTTTGACCAATACTGTGGGATCTTTTGCTCCGCCCGACGATTTTACAGATTATGGCGATTTTGTAGAAGCGGTCGCTACTCGCTACCAAGGACGTATCACCGCCTATCAAATTTGGAATGAGCCCAACATTTTCCCTGAATGGGGAACGTATGACATCAGCGCCCAAGAGTACACCGAGTTGTTGAAGGAAGGATATACGCGCGTCAAAGCAGTTGATCCCGATGCAATCGTTGTGATGGGAGCACTGGCGGCGACGATTGAGCTTGACCGAGTACGCCGCTATGACCCCAATGGCGGGGTCGCTAGCCCCGGTGGCTTGAGTGATGTCCTCTTTTTGCAACAGATGTACGATGCAGGGGCTGCCCCCTATTTCGATGTGTTGGCTATGCAAGGTTATGGGTTATGGAGTGGCCCCACAGATCGTCGGATGCAACCACGAGTACTCAATTTTTCTCGCCCGCTTTATATTCGAGATGTGATGGTTCGTAACGGGGATGCCCATAAGGCCATCTGGTTAAGTGAGATGGGCTGGAATGCAGTACCCCCAGACAGCGGTATCCCCCAAATCTATGGGCAAGTGAGTGAAGCCCAGCAAGGACGCTACGCAGCCTTGGCATATCAACGGATGCAGAAAGAGTGGCCTTGGTTAGGCGTTGGATTTTATTGGTTTTTCAAACAAGCCGATGAGCGTGAGCGAGCCAATAATCCCCAATATTATTTCCGAATGGTTGAGCCTGACTTTACGCTGTTGCCCGTTTATGATGCAATCAAAACTCAAGCCAATCAAACCCCAACTCTGTATGCGGGGCCGCGTAAAGCCGACCACTGGGCTGTGAATTATCAGGGGAGTTGGGAATTGGAGCGACATGATCAAGCGACTCTGGGGCAGGTCTTGAGTGGAGAGGCGGGTGATATCGCTACTTTTACCTTTGTGGGCAATCATCTTGAGGCCGTTGTGTGGGGTGAAGGCCAGCTTCAAGTGACGATTGATCAAGGGCAACCAAAGCAAATTGGTTTTGATCAAACTGAATCCCCCTTAATTTTAGCCACAAATTTGGCTGCTCAACCTCATGCTGTTCAATTAGAGGTGGTTGAGGGCACTTTGTTGCTGGAAGGCTATCGAGTGGGCACCCAGCAAAGCCTGCTTTATAATCGGGCCGGCAGCCTACTGATGGTCTTGGCCACACTCATCGGGGGCTGGGTGGTCTGGCTACGTCGAGGGCAAGCAACGCAAAGTAGCTCGGCTGTAACTTCGGGCAAAAGTGATGTATCCTAATGCTGGCTCGGATTGTTCAACCTGTACCCCCCTTTTTCATTCTTGGTCTCGCGGCATTTTTGCGCTTCTATCACCTCTCAAACCAGTCACTATGGTCTGATGAAGGTAATAGCGTTGCACTAGCCCGTCGCAGCTTTATCGAAATCGCCCAACGGACAGCTTTCGATATTCATCCGCCCCTATACTATTGGCTCCTCAAAATTTGGACATTTGTGCTTGGTGATAGTGAATTTGGTCTGCGCTCGTTGTCAGTCTGTTTGGCTATCTTGTTGGTTTATGTCATCGGGGTTTTAGGCACACGCTTCTACTCCCCTCGGGTGGGTCTGATAGCTGCGGCTATTGCTGCGCTCTCTGCTTTCCAGACCTACTATGCTCAAGAAGCCCGGATGTATATCCTGTTGACGCTTTTGGCCAGCCTTACAATCCTTATCACCTTCCTCCTATTTACCGAACTGGGACTCTTGAATGTGCCCCATACATTTCACCCACTTAGTTTCAGTTACATTATCATTGTTACGGCGGGGCTTTACACCCATTACGCCTATCCCTTGATATTGGTCGTAGCAAACTTAGCATTTTTGGGCTGGCTGTGGGAAAATCGTGCGCAAACAAAGAAAAATTTCATCGCCGCCCTCCATTGGGTATATCTCCAAATCATTCCTCTGCTGTTTTACCTGCCTTGGCTGCCCACCGCTTGGCGTCAGGTAACCACCTGGCCCTCCGAAAATCTTGTGGTTCCTTTACACACAATTCTCGCCGAAATTTCAACAACCTTAATTTTTGGTCATAGCTGGCCATATCAAACGGGCTTCATCCTAGCCATTAGTTTGGTCGCCCTCATTCTTCTAAATATTTTGGGTGGTATCAGGCAACCGGAGACCAAAACGACCCCATATTTTGTTCATTTTACGATAATTTTGTGGCTTTTGTTGCCCCTTCTGTTGACAGCTCGAATTTTTAGCCCTGCATTTCTGAAGTTTTTGCTGATTGCTAGCCCACCGTTCTGTCTTTTATATGCAGTGCTTGTCGATCGTGCTATCTTCCTTACAGGTAGGGTGGCTGGGGCTAAGCACACGAAGTTTTTACCTTATTTGGCAGGGGCAACCTTGTTGATTGCCCTCCTCTATCCATCAACTTTAGCGATTCAACATTACTATGATAATCCTGACTTTAGCCGGGATGACTATCGGGGAATCGTAGCGCATATCAAGGCTTTGGGTACTGCGGAGGATGCGGTCATTCTGAATGCCGAAGGGCAACAGGATGTCTTTAATTATTACTACAGCCGTACTCCTCATCTCCTCGCCCCCATCTACCCTTTACCAACCCAACGCCCTCTGGGTGAGACAGAAACCTTGGCGACCTTAACAGAAATTGCTCAAACCTCAGAACAGATCTATGCGGTCTATTGGGCGAACCATCAAGCAGACCCCACCGGACTCATTGAGAGTTGGCTGGACACTCAGTTATTCAAAGCAACCGATCAATGGTATGGCAATGTCCGTTTGGTAAGTTATGCCAGTCCCGCTGATCAACAGCAAGACTTTGAAGCCGTTGATTTTCAGCTGGGTGAATATATTGAGCTGACAGGCTATGCGCTCAATACGAATGAGATTACCCCCGGTGATATTGCCCAGATCAACTTGCAATGGGAAACGACTGCTCCCTTAACGGAAAATTACACAGTTTTTTTGCAGATACTTGACTCAGCCAACCACGTCGTTGGTCAACGTGATGCCCGTCCTTTAATGGAAACAACGAGCTGGCCAGCCGGGGAAATTATCGAAGATACACACGGTGTTTTTCTTGAGCCAGGCACCCCACCCGGCCTCCATCGTCTGATTATGGGCTTGTACAACAGCCAGACCGGGCAACGATTGCCTGTCATCGAAAATGGCGAAGTTGTTGGGGATTTTATAACGTTGGCGGAAGTCAACGTGGTCAAACCAGAGCCAGCCCTACCACAGGATGCCCTGAGAATTCAGGTGCCTCGCCGGACTGAAATGTTCGATGTTGATTTACTGGGGTACGATTTTTACAAGGTGGGACATCGCTCTACGCCGGATACCCCGTTGCATCCAGGGGATCCCGTGCGTCTTGTTTTATATTGGCGTGCGGTGCAACCGGTGTATTGGCTTGAAGATAAGCTCTTTATTCAAGTGTTGACCAGGGGTGGTCAATCGACGCCACTATCAATCACGCGGACTCCGGCGGGGGTTGATTATCCGATTGATCAGTGGCAACCCGATGAAATCGTTCGGGCCCAGTACGATTTTTTTCTAAGCAATCTTGCTCCAGGCCGCTATCAGCTAGCCTTTACCCTTATTGACTCCGTATCAGCCCAACCCATTACGGCCCTAAGTGAGCCATTTCAGATCGTAGAATAGTTGGCAGAATATTACCAGTTCTTCTGCCAACTGGCCACAATGATTGATTTATCATTGGTGACCTCAACGGGGATTTCCTCAGATAAAATAGCCGTCACAGTTTCTCGATCATTTGTCTCCACAATGCTTAAAATCCAGATACAAGGAATCGGGCGTTCGTCAATAACGATGTCGTAAAAGCCAGACGGCCAATCTGAGCTTTCGTTGAGGGTGCCCCAACCCGTAGGCCCTGATGGGTAAGAAATGGTCGAATATTCTCCACAACTGGCCCGAACAAAAACCCCATTGACAGGGTTGCCACTTGTATCCTTGATATCCCCCAAAAATTGGGTCAGCCCTGCATTTCCATCATCATACCACCCTGTGGGCGAGAACTGATATTTTGGCGGGGGTGGGGCTGCCGGTGGATTGCTCGCGGCTGGTTGGGCTTCCGGCAGGGCTGAGACGGGAGGGGGTGGGGCCTCTGCGACAGGCACCTCAGTCGTGTTTCTGGCGTTAACGACACTATTAGCCACCCATCCTTGCTGGCTTTCTGTCACCTGGACTTGCCACCAGGTTGCATCCCCATTCCGACCCACAATGGGTAAAGAGGTGTTGGCGTTTAGGGTGCCCAGGATATCGTAATTTGTTCCTGGTCCAGAGCGAATATTAACCGCACCTGGTGCAACAACCTCAGCGCGGAGCGTTTGGACATTCACAGGTTCCTCAGCAGGGGCTTGCTCAACCGCAGGGGGCGCTTTTGCTTCTCGGCCAACAACACGCGTTGGGGTGGGCGTAGGTGCTACCACTGGCGGGGTTAGGGTTGGCACAATGATAAAGGGTTGGGCTGGGGCTGGGGTGAAGGTGGCAATCGGTGTTCGGGTCGAGAACTCGCCATCGAAATCAATTTCAAGCAGCCGCGTAAATAGGGCTGAAAAAATAAGATAATTTACCAGCACAAGAATGATTGCTAAACTCCAATGCCGGGCTTTCATCGATATCTTACCTCCATCAATTTCGTAAACACACTAAATAAGGTGGATTTTCTCCATATATCTCGATTATACCACAAGACGTTATGTTGACATAATTCTAATGGGTTGAATACAGGATGACTGTTCGTGTAGAAAAATTTCTGATATTGAACTAACGGAGTGTTATACACTTGATCGATTTATCTTTAAGAATGTTAAGCTGATTTGTATTAATGACCAAAGATCAATCTTCTAAAGACAAACGACCATCCCAAAATTCATTATCAGGAGAAAATATTTATGAAGTGGTATTTGAAACTAACAGTGATGTTAGGAATTTCGGCTATTTTGGTTATTGTTCTATTAACACCAGTTTTGGCCCTTGTAGAGGTTGAGGAGGCTGAGCAAGGTAGAGTTACCCAAAGTGAACTAGTCAGCGATGGTGTTCAATCATCTTTGATGATTACAACGACTTCTGTTGCGACTATATTTTTACCCGCTGTGTTTCAGGCGGTAGTTTCGTCTGATCCGCAAACGTCAACAAGTGACATTCGCATTACAACGATTTTGTATGATCCACCCACAAATTCCGAAGATGAATATGTCGATTTGCAAAATTTTGGTAGTGATACCGTTGATATGACTGGTTGGCTCTTACATGATGAAAGGCCATTTACCTATACCTTCCCTTCATTTACCTTAGCTGCTGGTGGCACAGTTCGGGTTTGGGTTATTACCGGCACTGATACAGCGACCGAGCTGTTCTGGGGACGCAATACCGCAACATTTAATAATACTGGAGACTCGGCGACTTTGCGAGACAATAACTCTGACTTGATTTACACATGTACATATACCAGTAGCAGCACGTCTCCCTTTACAGATTGTTGATTTATTGATGGTTGATATAAAAAGGTGGTGCTTATCTAACAAGCATCACCTTTTTTATTTATTGTCCCTTATTACCAAATAATTCGTGTTTTTATTAACGTACGCTATAATTTCTTTGGTGACTATGATAAAACTTGTGGGAAAATGTATTACGGATGAATAATTTCAAGACCGTTTTGATTTATGTCTTAGCTGCTGTCATTCTGTTTGGGATGTCAACGCTTTTTACCGTTGATGGAGACTCAGATTTGGCGGCTAATTTTGAAATCACTGATACACCCACACCCTATATCCCCCCGACAGCCACTCCTTTACCTCCTACCCGCGTTAAAATTACCTCAGGACCCGATGGTTGTATCACGACCCCCTTTGGCGGGCACGAGGGCTATCGACCTAATGCTCCGTTTCTCAATGATTTGACAACGCCTGAGATGGAAGGCGAGCGTTTGAAGATTTCGGGGCAGGTCTTCTACTCGGATTGTAAAACCCCATTGCCCGGGGCCATGATCGAGATTTGGCATCCAACACTCGAAGGAAGCTATGAGCAATCGGACTTTCGTGCGCGGCTGATGACAGATGAAAATGGGCATTATGAATTTAAGACCATCAAACCGTTGCCTGTCGAGTCACGAGCATTTTTAACCCCGGCTCGAATTCATTACCGGGTGAGCTATCCCGACGCCCCGATGTTAGCCACCCAAATTTTTTTTGAAGGAGATGCCGTTCTAAAACGAAAGGTGATTTCGTCGGTGCAACGTCAACTTGTGCATTCCTTGACCCAAACGATTGAGTTGGGTGAGCCCTTACTGACCACAACCTTTGATATTACCTTAATGGTTGAGCCACCGGAAGCCGAATGAGTGAAATTGTCATTACCCCCGAGATCTCAATCGATGAAAACGACATTCAGGTGGAGTTTATCCGTGCCTCTGGACCGGGTGGGCAGAATGTCAATAAAGTTGCCACGGCGGTTCAACTGCGCTTTGATGTGACCAAGGCTAATTTCCCAACAGCGATGCGCAAACGATTGGAAAAATTAGCCGGACAACGCTTGACCAAAGATGGCGTGCTCATTCTCGAAGCCCGACAATATCGTACCCAAGAGCAAAATCGTTTTGATGCGGTTGAGCGGTTGGTGAACTTGCTGAAGCAAGCGGCGGTTAAACCCAAGCCTCGCCGCAAAACCAAGCCTTCTAAAGCCGCGAAGGAGAAACGCCTAAGCGAAAAACGCCACCGCAGTGAGATTAAACGCCAACGTGGTCGGGTGGATGAGTAATGATATTTTATAAGGAGCCAGAAAGTGCACTTTCTGGCTCCTTATTGAGAGCCATTTTTTAAGGAGAAACAATATGAAAAAAGGATACAAACAACTGATTGAAGAAGCTGAAGCGGAAATTGAAACGCTATCAGCGGAAGAAGCGATTGCCCTGGTCGATGACCCCGATGTCGCCATCATCGATTTGCGAGATATTCGGGAGTTGAGTCGAGAAGGCCGAATCCCCGGCTCCGTCCACGCACCACGCGGAATGCTGGAGTTTTGGGTTGACCCCAATAGCCCCTACCACAAAGATGTCTTTTCATCGGGTAAACGCTTGGTCTTTCATTGCGCCGCAGGCTGGCGCTCAGCTTTAGCGACGCAAACCGTGCAAAATATGGGCTTAACTAACGTGGCTCACATTGGCCCTGGGTTTGCTGGGTGGAAAGAGGCTGGTGGTCCAGTAGAGCCAATGCCCGAACGGAAAAAAAAGTAACAGAGTAACAAGGTGGCAAGGTAATAGAATAATCCACCTTGTCACCTTGCGGTTTGCTACCTTGTGCCCTTAAATCATCAAGGATAACTAACAAATGACCTACGATCTTGTTGAGCTTAATGAGAAATTTGCCCTGTCTGGTCAACTCAACTTTAAGCCGGGGGACGGTGATTTCCCCTTCATTGAAGTACTCAATCCCCACGCCCTAGCGATTATCTCAGTGTATGGGGGGCAGGTGTTGGCTTATCAACCTATCGGGCAAGCTCCAATTTTGTGGGTCAGCGACAGTAGCCGTTATCAGGTGGGTAAGGCCATTCGTGGTGGGATTCCAGTGATTTGGCCTTGGTTTGGCCCGTACCCGAGTGATGCGACGAAACCGTCACACGGCGCTGCCCGAACACGAATGTGGCAGGTGTTAGCAACCAAAGCATTGCCAGATGATACTTGCCACATTCGGCTTGGCTTGCAGAATGATGAGGCAACGGCAGAGTTATGGCCTCATCCATTCAATCTTGAAATTGAAATAACAGTTGGGCCAAAATTGACGGTGATCCTGATTGCTAAAAATTTAGCGGATGAACCAGTGACCTATGGTGCTGCGCTCCATACCTATTTCACCATTAGTGAGATTGAGAATATTCAAATCCTCGGTTTAGAGGATACTGCTTACATCGACCAATTAGATGACAATCAACGGAAAGCTCAAACCGGACCCATTATCTTTGCTGCTGAAACGGATCGAATTTATGTAGACACAGAAGCCGATTGCGTGATTGATGATCCCGGTCTCAATCGAAAAATTCGAATTGCAAAAAATGGTAGTCGCAGTACCGTTGTGTGGAATCCGTGGATTGCGAAAGCTCAGCGGATGGCGGATATGGGGGATGAGGAGTACCACTCCATGGTGTGTGTCGAAACGACCAATGCGGCTGATGATGTGCGGGTCGTTGAACCCGGTGAAGAACATCGATTGAGCGTAGAGATTGGGCTTGCGTAAGATTATGTCGCTTTTTGTCGCTCTGTCTGCAACAGAATGATCGCAAGCACAATCAAGGCCCCGCCGATAAAGGCGGTTGTCAGATTTTTAGGAAGCTGTAAGCCAAGATTAGGCGCGATAGACGCCACAATGATTTGGAAAGTGGCGGTGAAGAAGCCGGATGAGGTAAAGATGATGGCTGCGAGCGAGGCTCCGATATGGGGCATTGCGGTGTTATAGACGAACCAGGAGAACCCTCGGATACTGCCCATAATCAGAATGATCAGTAGAGCAGGCCAAACGATCAACTCTAATTTAGTCGAGAAGAGCATAATTACCGCCAAACAGCCTCCCCCGATCAACATGGCGGCACTGGTGACTTGGCCGGGATCTACTTTTCCTAAAACGGGCTTCAAGGTTACAATGCCGGTGGCAACACAAAGCACGGCCAAAACGAGTAGGAACTCACCAAAACCAAAACTGAATTCAAGAGCTTGGGGGTTGAAATTGAGGACGACGGCCCCAAATAAAGCTAATCCGCCCGCAAACCAACGTCGGGCGGAGAGACGTTCTCCGAGGAAGATGATCGAGAGAAGGACAACAAAGATGGAGTCTAGTCGCCCTAGCAACGCGCCCTTGCCAGCTCCAATCAGGTTGATGGCATTGAAGCTAAGCAGAAATCCCAAGGCATAAATCATTACCCCGGCCACAATGACGCCGATCCAATCGCGGCGTTTCCAGGTAGGCTTGCTGTTCGTTCGGTCCAGAGTGAGGAGACGTAGGACACTACCACCACACAACATTGCCCCACACGCTACAACTAAGGGTGAAATGTGATAAAACTGAAAGGTAATTTCAGTTAAGATCCAAGCAATCGCCGACCCGATGGCCGATCCCAAAACATAGAAGCTGTAGCGTGAATGATCGCTCACGCTTGGATTTTATCCAAAATAGCCTCAAATGCTTCATCAGCCAGAGCTTGCATTTCTGCATTGGTTCGATCTTGAATAGGATGCGGAATAAAGACGACGGCTGGATCAAAACCAAGCGCCGTCGATTGCACCTTTGTTGCGTCGATAAACTCGGTGGAGGCCACAAACATTGAGGGCACTCCTCGACTTTCTAAATCACTGATGTCATGCACACTGCACGACGTACAGGAGCCTCAATCAGCCAGGGCTTCGACCACCACATCACATTCGACGCTGATTTGCTGGCTGAGCTCAGTCGGGGCGACCCGCGCAAAGGTTGGCTTTTTATACCGTTTGACTGCCACGCCGTGGGCGTTGAGACGGGTTTCAATTTGGTTGAGGAAAACATCGCCTCGAGCTTTAGAAATGTCCAGCAGCCCGACGGTTAGGCCATCGAGCGAAGTTGGCCGAGGTAAGCGCTCTCGCTGGGCTTGAGATCGCTCATCGGTTGGATCGAGCAAAATTGTCATGATGTTATCTCCTTTGTAACAGGTTGACTTCCCTTAGGTCCACTAGCCGCCCAGCCGCCGATAATAGCTGAGAACATTCCCGCTGTGCCACCAGCCCGTACGATGTTGAGGCCGCCGGGCCGGAATTTTGGTAATCCTTCTCGGCCTTCCAAAAGGAGTGCCGGAATGCCTTCTGCAATGCCATTCGCCCCACGGACAATTTCTGCGGCGGGCATTTGTAAAATGCTATTCAGCTCTTCAAGCAAACGAGCTTTAGACCAGCCTGCCTCTTCAAATACCCGACTGTGCTCAGGCGAAATGACAAGCATTGCATCAGCCACCGTTGCTAATTTTGGATGACAGACAGATTGAAGTGAGGCAGCAAAGCTACGGGCAAGAGACTCCGGGGTACGTGATTGCTGGTCAAAAATTCCTTGAATGCCATCCCCGGCAAACAGGGTGACGGTTGAGGTATCTACTGAGAAGCCACATTGTTCGGCCAGTGACTCCCAGGTGGTATCATCTTCACGTTCGGCAAAACAGAAGGTGTATTTGCCAGGATTGCCCAAAGCCGCCCGATCTACCCCGCCGGGTTGACCTCCACCAACATTACGAATGACCAGTTGTAAGGCTCGGCCAATGGTCGCATTGGCCCGATTGCCCTGTCCCAGTGCATTGCCCCCACTGTTCATCCCGATTGCTTTGGTAATCGGGCCATTGACGATGACGACGGGACCGGAGAAGTAGGTCGTGGCCAAAACGCCGTGCATACAAAACTCGTCTAGACAGGCCGCTTCGACCGCAGCGAGTACAACGGGCAGATATTCAGGTTTACAACCCGCCATGACAGCGTTGATTGCGACTTTTTCGACGGTACATTCGGCGTTGTTTGGGGGAATAATGCCTACGACTTCATCAGGGGCACGTGAGGTGCCTTGTAACATTCTTAGGACGCGCGCTTCAGTGGGGGGGATGACGGGCAGTCCGTCGCTCCAGCCGCGATCAAAACAGGCTTCAAGGTCATCTTCCAATTCAGCCAATTCGATGCGTCGAGCCGCCAAACCAGTTTCCCCAAAACGAATGGCCAGTTGTTCCGCAATGCCAGGTTCGACGCTTTTTGAGCCACAGCCGGGGCTGTAGGCGGGCAAACTTTCACCGAGTGTTGTCAGTCCGGTGAAGGCTTGCCACTGTTCTTTATTCCAACCAATGATCCGTTCTACTTCCTGACTCTGCTCAACTCGAATCAGGGTTGGGACAATTTCAATGTTGTGGTGATAGGAGATGGTGAGGCTGGTGTCATCGATGGGGGAAACAGTTGCTGGGAAGGTTGGATCATCTTGGGTGTAGACAGTCAGAGGTGTTTCCCCGCTGGCCAGTTCGCCCAAAACTGGTTCGACCAAGGTACAGGTGGGACAATCGCGTTTACAGACGACAACGAAGCCGTCGGGCAGTGAGTGCATTGTGAACTGCTCCTTTGCAGATATGTAAAAGTTCAGTCAACGTCCCAGTTGTCTAGTAAGCCTTTTAGGCCAGATTGTTGAGGGACAACAGGTTTTGGGGTGCTGGATTGTTGAGCCATAAATTTGACGATTTCCTGCATGCTACGAGTTGCGGTTGCTTCGTCGATGCCTGCGTGTTGGGCCAACTCTTGGGGGGCACCACTGCGCATAAGCTGCGAGGTCAACGCATTGTCATCATCGGCATCACCGAGTAGGCTGTCTAGATCTAAGCCACCGCCCGTGCCAGATTGAAATCCAGACGATTGATCACCACCGAGCTGCCCTGAAATCAGTTTTGTCATAAAGTAGGTGACAATCATTTGCGCAATTTGAGGGGAGATACCGAGTTTTTCTGCCAGCAGATTGGCAATCGGAGTGGCAAGGCCGCCCAAAACACCGCCACCCATCGAGGCTCCCCCTGCGGTCGCCCCACTTTGGCCCATAGCCCCACCACCAAGCACAGCTTCTAACAAATCAGCGATAGGGGCTCCGTTACGACCTCCGCCGCCGCCCAGCACACCGATTAAATCCCCGATAAGGCTGCCACCAGAAGGCATACCTGATGGAGAAGAGGGCATTTGTGAAGGGGTTGCAGGGGCCGTCTCGCCACCCAGAATGCCGCCCAATAAATCCATCATGGGGTCACCTGTGGTTTGAGATGATCGTCCTCCCGATTGTTCCATCGCCCCTCTTAAAATTGCTTTTAATAAATCTTCCATAAGACCTTCCTTCGTTTATCAATTATGAGCCGGATTATGCTCTAAGTCATTTGTTGCTAGATGCCAGGTTTGGCATTCCATACAGTACCACCACGTAAATTGTCCGTCCAAAACATCAAGGCGACGCTGGTGATTGGAAATCGAATACTCTTCTTTTGTTGGACAATAAAAATTGTCTGTATTAGATGTTGTAGAGTCTTCTGTGTTTGGGGCAGTTGCAACCATTTTCCCACACCTTTCCTTGTTAGCAAAATTTTGCGTTGATGTTTGATTGATAATCTAGACACCCAATTAGGAAAAAGGTCACAGCTTCTTATTAATTTTAGGAAATTAGCGTTGCCTTAGCGTGGGGAAAATGACGAGTTGTCATCGTTTTTGCGTCAAGTTTTGTTATGACTTTTGGCCTATACTACAGCCCAATCGGTGGAAGCCTGCGCTGGAACGACAAATGGGTCAGCGCAGGCTTCACACTGTCCATTTATTATAAAAATCAAAAAGGTGTGGCCACAAATTGGCCACACCTTTTTTACTTTTTCTGGCGTTGTTTCAAATACTCTTCTCTCAATATCCCGTAACAAACCGAGTCCTCAAATTTGTCCCATCGTTTGTACTTTTGCCTCAAGGTGCCTTCATAAGTCATGCCGATTTTTTGCATGACCCGGCCAGAGGCAGGATTTGTGCCAAAGTGGTCTGCGGAGATACGATGCAGTTTTAATACCTCAAAGCCGTACACCAAGACCGCTTGAGCCGCTTCAGTGCCGTAACCTCGCCCCCAATATGGCTTGCCAACCCAATAGCCCAGCGTTCCATTCCCGTGCTGTTGCTCTATTCGTAAACCAATCCCGCCGATCAGAGTGGCATCGTCTTTACGGATAACGGCTAGACTTACCCCTTCACCCTGCTTGAAACGGGATGGCTGCTCATTGATCCATGCCTCAGCCATACCATCATTATAGGGGTGTGGGATGTTGAGTGTACGTCTGGCTACCTCCCACTCCCCCACCAAACGCTGTAATTCAGACGCATCTTTTAAGGTAAAAGATCGTAGAATTAAGCGGTTCGTAGTTAAGGTTGGTGGTTTGAACATAGAAATCTGCTGGAATTATTGGGCGATTAAAGTTTCTGTCTCATATTCTGCTGAAATGTAAGGATGATCTCTCGTATAAATCTTGTCTGTTCGCGGGAGACGATCACTTTCGATATCTTTTTCCAGCAGAGGGACAATCGCCTCGAAATTTAGCCAAGCCCGAATGCGAACGCCCAATGGCCGATTGTGAATAGCGTCATCAAAGAGGTCAGGCTGGCGTGGCATCTGTTCGGCAATTTCGATGAGGGGAACGTCATTGGTGTCGGCCCACATATGGAAAACTCGATTTTGAATATCTGCCAGTCGCTGCATATTTTCATAGCTAACAGGCCAATACACTCGATTGATGTAGGCGTACAGATTACGTTGCCGGGTGGGATCGAGCACCATCCCATCATAAACAAACCACTCAAAAGTGCCGAGCATAAATTTAACCTCTTGCTCATCCAAATCCTGTTTGATCTGATCGAGATCATCCAAAATTTTCCGCAAGGCCAACATATTGCCTAGCTTGTCACGCTGGGGATTAAATTCGTCAAAACCTTCGGGCAAAATCAATGACTGCTCTGGCTTGGGTGGCTCCATCCCGGTGACCGAGAATTGCTCGACAATGTTTCGGGCCCGAGCTGCTAAGGCTGAATACTCGCTTAGTTGATCTAACAGAGTTTTATCGTCAGAGTCGACATTGTCTAAATTGGGCACAAGACCCGCCGGTGGCTGGCCAAAGGTATATTCTGGTGGATAGTCAACCAGCGGATCAATCGTAAATTGGTTTGATCCTTCATAGTAGATGACGTAGTCGATATCCATCGGCAGGATTTCATAGCGAACCACAGCCGCAATATCTTTGGCACCAATCCCCTCCCGCCCAGCGTTGATCACCTCAAAATCGACGTCGTAGTCATTTTCTTCGGCCCATAAATTGAGCCAATGTTCAAGGAGTTGGGGGTATGAATAAGGCAGGGTGGGACCATTAACCGTTGTTGAAGCGCCGACACAGGCGATGCGGATCGTGTTACGTGGTTTGTCGAACGTAATCTCTGGACCACGCCAGCCAAATTGATTAGTGTGTAGCCCAGTCGGCAAGGTGGCGTTGGGGGGATAGCGATAGCGGGGGAAAATCGTTCCCCAAGGGGCATCAAATAGCTTTACTTCCTCAAGGGGAGTCTCAAAAATTCTGGTGTTGAAGAAGTAGTCATCGGCCAGATGCGGGTTCCACAAATAGTTGGCCCGATAGCCAAATGTATCGTGAATGGTTTGAATCTCGCTCGTAATATCACCTTTTACAATCTTTTCAGGTGACTCGTAGATCCATTCAGATTTAACCTTTGAGCTAAAATTAAACTCAGCCACAAAATCATCGAGACTGTAGGGAATGTCGGGTGCGATAACCAAATCTTCATCCAATAATTCTGGCTGACCTTGGTTTGGCGTTTCACTTTCCTCAATTGTTTCTGTAAAGATAGCCTCTGCCTTTGGCTTCCCAGGGATACAAACCTTCCAACCCACTTCGATTCGATTAGGATTGAGGATGCGTGTGAATGAATCATCTTCTCTAGCGACCTCATTCGTCGCAATTGTAATCACTGTGTAGGCTTCAATGTCACCCAAGAATTTGTCGGCAATTTTGCTCAACCAATCGTTGGCCTGAATGGTGTAAGTCTCACGACATGTCGTTTCCTGGGCTATGGCCTGTTGAGGTGACACAGCCCCAATTTGGCCTATAACCATTGCCATGATACCTGTAATAAATAAATATTTTTTAAGGTTCATCATCCTACATCCCTACTTTGTCTCTTCTGTCTGCTCGGTTTGGTTAAGCTCAAAGTTTGACAATTGAAAGCCGTCGATCCAGCGCATGCCAACTTCGGCGAAGAGTAGCATACATATCGTCACAATAACAATCATCATTCCCCCGATAAGCCAATTTTTTAGAGGAGAAGATTTTTTTTGTTGTGTTGTATCTTCGTTTGTCATACTACGCTAACCCTGTTTGCTCTATTTATACCATTTTATTTCTACTGGTTATTACTACCAGATCAAATGAAGATTTAGGTCTAACTTCTTTGAAATAATATGCCTCTACTGGATCCCAAAGCTGATGCCATCCCTTCAAAAATTCTTGATCCTCTCGCATCTCCAACCGACTATGTCGTTTATTGGTTGGTACATCAACCAGTATCGTAAAATCTATGACATCATTTAGCTGTGAGTTTGCTGTGTAGGCTCCATCAAGCAAAATGATTGGGGCTGGGGGGGCTTCAACCGCTTCCTGCTTTATTCCATAAGTGCCATCAGCACGTAATCCTGCTTCAAAGTCAAAAGGGTACCATCTCGCAGGCTGACCCGTCAATAATGGTTTTATGGCCTGTTCTCGGAGTCTGTCCCAATCAAATACGGCTTCTAGCCTTTCCTGAATAGAAAATCTCCTCCATTTTTTTCGGGAATGGTAGCGTTAAAAAAATCATCCACTTGGATTAAGTTGAAGTGCTTGAATGATTTCAACACTGATATCGTGCAAGATAGAATTTGAGGCGTCCAAGATTACTCAATCCTCATCTTGACTGTAACTATGCCCCGCAAAAATTGCTCGAACCTCATCGGCTGAAGTGGCCAACTGTAACGCCTTAATCCGTGTCTCCTCTTCTTTCTGCAAAGCGGTGACATTGGCCAAAACGGCCTCCAGCTTGTCTGCGGGGAATTTGCAAGCCCCATTTTCATCCATATGCACAATTTCGCCCGGAGCCACATCCATCCCCCCAACTGAAACCGGAACATTAATCGAGTGAACAGCCATCGCGCCGTGTCCTGGTGAGATGCCGCTCAAGAGATATTGAAATTTCATGGGGCGGATTTCGTGGATATCACGTGAGGGGCCGTTAGAGACCACCCCCACACATCCCACAGCTTGCATGGCCGAGGTCATATTGCCCCCAGACAAGCCCACTTTCCCCGCAATCTCTGGAGGGAATTTTTGCTGAAGGACTAAAACTGTAGGTTTTGGCGATGCCTCCAAAGCATCAACAACATCCATAAAGCTCAAGCGATTAAAATTTGGATCAGGCAGGCCATAAACGCAAGTGACGGCATAGCCGACCGTTGAACCCAACTCGGGGTACATACATTTGATCGATTGATCGGTATACCAATTTTCACTCCAGGGATTATAAAGCCCCAAGCAGAGGGGGTGATCGGGATAAGTGGCCACCACATTTGTAATCGAAGGGGTATCAAATTGTTTTAATTCCGCTAACATTTCTTGTGGAGATAAATCTGACATCGAGGCTTTCCTTTTTGATGTAACTAAACTTGTAGAATGGCACCGCACTGTTTACACGTGCGTAACGCTTCGCTTTCGTGAAATTTTTCCAGCACCGGGCTTAACTCCGTCCCGATTTGGTCGAAGTTGTAGTGGGCACTATACAACTCCTCGCCACATTGAGGACAGTACCAATAGACCGCATCTTTGATGTGCGGACGTTTGACCTCAACAACCAAACCAACCGTATTTGCCCCGCGTTGTGGCGAGTGTAGGGTCTTGGCTGGCAATAAGAAAATTTCACCCTCGTTGATTGGTACATCAATCACCTGACCCTCATCTCTGATCTTGAGGGTCATATTGCCTTCAAGCTGATAGAAGAACTCTTCGGTCTCATTGTAATGAAAATCGTGTCGGTTGTTTGGCCCGCCGACCACAAAAATCATGTAACTCCCCGAGTCCTCAAAGACCGTTTTGGCTCCGACAGGTGGTTTTAATAAATGTCGATTGTCATCAATCCACTGTTTGAAGTTAAATGGCTGAAAACGGCTCATTTCAAAATCTCCCTTGATTGTAAAATGGGGTTACTCGTCATCGATGGTAGCAACAACCTTTAACTCAATTCGAGTTTGAGAAGGTAAATCATCAACCCCGATCGTGGTGCGGCACGGTTGCACGTCCTTGAAATATTCTGCGTAAAGGCGATTAAATGTACGGAAATCTCGGCGCAGATCGGTCAGAAACACTGTCACATCAACAATGTTTTCCCAGCGTGAACCAGCGTCTTCTAGCACATTCTTGACGTTACGAAAGACGGAATGACATTGGGCTTCGATATCATAAGAAACAACATTGCCCCCACCATCGATTTCCAAGCCAGGGACACTGTTTGTCTCAGGATCGCGGGCACCCTGCCCAGACAAAAATAGTAAATTGCCCACCCGTCGGGCTGCTGGATATTTCCCCATCGCCTTGGGGGCACGTTTGGACTCAAGCACCTCTTTGTCTGACATAAATTTCTCCTTCAGGATAGTAAATAGTGGTTGGTGGCTGTAACGTATTTTTCTGACCCAACTCGAAAACCGTTTTGCTAATATCCACTTTGACAGGGCGAGTATACCACACTATTATTTGACAAAAAAGGCGGGATCACGAGATGGTATTTCAATCGGTTTTTCGTCAAGATTTATTCTCGGGACAAACGATTATTGTCACAGGTGGAGGCACGGGCATTGGCCGAATGATCGCCCACGAGTTGGCCTCATTGGGGGCGTATGTGGTCCTGTCTGCTCGTCGAGCCGAACCGCTGGCTCAAGTTCGCGAAGAGATTATTGCGGCGGGTGGGCAAGCCATCGATATCCCTTGTAACATCCGGGAAGAGGCGGAGGTCGTGGCCTTGTTTGACCAAGTCCTGGAAAAGCGTGATCAGGTCGATGGGCTGGTCAACAACGGGGGCGGTCAATTTTTTAGTCCAGCCGAGAAAATATCGATCAATGGTTGGAAAGCTGTCGTCGAGACCAATTTGACGGGCACCTTCCTGATGTGTCGCGAGGCCTTTCGGCGCTCAATGGGCAGACAAGGTGGAGCCATTGTCAACATTTTGATGGATCATTGGCGGGGTTTTCCCGGAATGGCACACTCTAGTGCAGCTCGGGCAGGCGTTGAGAATTTGACCAAGACCTTGGCCGTGGAATGGGCCAGGGCTGGCGTGCGGATTAATTCAATTTGCCCTGGAGTCATTCAATCGAGTGGGTTAGACAGTTACCCCGAAGCGATGGGTGGTTATATTGAACAGGCCGTGCAGGATACGCCGATGAAACGAATGGGAACAGAGAGCGAAATTTCGGGTACTGTGGCCTTTCTACTCTCACCTGCTGCGGCTTACATAAGTGGAGCCACTCTAAAAGTTGATGGAGCTTCATCACTGTGGCGCAAAACTTGGGATATTGAAGACCACGACAATGCGCCCCCTCGCTTCAATGGATATCAAGATTGATTTACAATAACGATCATTAAACGACGAGGTTTATCAATGAGTCTACTTAATAACTTTGATCTCAATGGCGAGCAGCAGGAAATTTTGCAGGTAGCCGACCGATTTGCTCAGGAGCAACTGTATGATTTGCAAGAGCGAATGGATGTGGAGGAGTGGTTTCCTGAGGATGCGTTTGTTAAGATTGCTCAATCCGGCTTTATGGGGATTACGGTGCCGGAAAAATGGAAGGGTGGAGGAATGGATCTGTTTACCAGTGGCCTGGTTCTGCAAGCCTTTGGTCGTTGGAATCCAGCCTTGGCTTTGAGTTGGTTTGCTCACGAAAATTTGTGTCTGAACAACATCTATCGCAATGCTAACGACCCTCAACGTGATAAATACTTGCCTGGTCTGTGTGATGGTACCAAAATCGGAGCGTTAGGGCTGACCGAACCGGGGGCTGGGTCGGATGCGTTGGGCAGTATGCGGACGACGGCTGAGCGTGATGGCGGTGATTATGTGCTCAATGGCCGGAAGATGTATATTACAAATGGCCCAGTCGCTGATGTCTTCTTGATTTATGCCAAGACTGATTTAGCGAAAGGGGCTGGGGGGATTTCTGCCTTTATTGTTGAGAAGGATTATCCTGGTTTCACCGTGGCTCAGAAGTTAATCAAGATGGGGTTTCGGGGCAGCCCAACCGGGGAACTGGTATTTGATAATTGTCGAGTCCCCGCTGAAAATTTAGTGGGTGAGGAGAATAAAGGGGTATCAGTGGTGATGAGTGGCCTGGATATCGAACGCGCTTTGTTAGCGCCAGTTGCTTTGGGAATGGCGGAACGGGCTTTTGATTTGGCCCTGAACTATGCTCAAGTTCGCGAGCAATTTGACCAACCAATTAGTAACTTCCAGATGATCCAGGCCAAACTGGCCGATATGTATACAGCCATTGCCACGATGCGTAGCTATACTTATCAGGTAGTTGCCGCGTGTAACGATCTTGAAATCGGTGGGGGTGGACGTGGTGACATCCACAAAGAAACAGCCGCCGCTGCGTTGTACTCCGCTTCTGCTTGCATGAAGGTGCTAGACGAAGCGGTACAGATTCACGGTGGGATAGGTTACATTTGGGAGTCAGAGATTAATCGGCTCTATCGGGCCGGTAAATTGCTTGAGATTGGGGCGGGGACACAAGAGGTTCGGCGAATGATTATTAGCCAAGAGTTGCTAAAAAAGGGCACATATTTGCGAACAGTGAATTAAAGTTGTCGTTTGATATTGATAAATGTTATTTAAACATCCATCAAGTATCGTACAAAGCCGGTTTTGCGTCCTCGCTCAAAGCCAGCTTTTTCATAAAAGCGCAAGGTACCTTCTTCTTTCGAGCCACTCAATAACATCACTTTATAACAGTTATCTGCTTCAGCCAGTCTGAATGCCTCTTCTAATACAGTAAGCCCTAAACCCCGACGACGATAATCGGGATGGGTGACCACATTTTCAATAACACCGAAGGGACGCGTGCCTCGAGTTAAATTGGGTGTGATTGAGAGATTACAAGAGGCGACCAGTCGTTGGTCACACTCCGCCCCGATGTAGTGAAGCATCGGGTTAGCAGTGATGCTTTGCCAAAGAGCCTCAACTTGGGGGCGTGATGGGAGCGGTGCATCATTAGGCTGGAGATACGTATATAAATCGAGCAGTTCGTCCAACTCATCTGCTCGTATCGCCCGAATGATAACCTCACTCATTAGCCACCGCCTTGAAAATTTCCAATGCCTCATCTATTTGTGCTCTTGAAACGTCAAGATGCGTGACCGCACGACATCGCGTCGTTCCCATTGTGGATACCCGTAGGCCGTGAGTCATCAGTTTTTCATTGAAGGCTGTTGAGGTGATGTTGAGGTCGGTGATGTCAAAGAAGATCATATTGGTTTCGACGGGTTCTTCAATGATAATCCCCTCGATTTGGGCCAACCCCTCGGCTAAAATTTTAGCGTGAGTGTTATCCTCAGCCAGACGGTCGACGTGGTGTTCCAGGGCATAAACTGCACCTGCCGCAATAATTCCCGCTTGACGCATCGCCCCACCAAATTGATGTTTCCATCGCCACGCTTCTTCGATAAAATCGGCTGAGCCAGCCAAAGCGGCCCCAACAGGGGCACCCAAGCCCTTACTAAAATCGATCCAGACCGAGTCAAAGTTGGCTGCGTAATCTGCGGCTGAGATGCCTGAAGCGACAACCGCATTAAGCAAGCGAGCTCCATCCATATGTCGGTTTAGCCCATACTGTTGGGCTGTTGCCGAAACAGCTTGCATTGTCTCCAGAGGCCAGATTGTGCCCCCTGCTAAATTGGAGGTCTGCTCAATCAAGACAGCTTTGGGCCGAGGAAAATGATTATTTGGGGGACGAATGGCGGTTTCGAGTTGGGCAGCCGTGAAAATACCACGCTCTCCCTGAATCGGAAAGATGGTTGCGCCGCTCAAGCCAGCAGTGCCACCACTTTCAAAATGACGGGTGTGGGCGGTTTGGTCAGCCAAGATTTCATCACCGGGCCGACAGTAGATTCGCCAAGCGATCTGATTGCACATTGTGCCTGATGGCAGAAAGAGTGCAGCTTCTTTTCCTAGGAGATCACAAACCATCTCCAAGAGACGATTCACGGTCGGATCTTCCCGCTGTTGTTCATCTCCAACTTCCGCCTGACTGATAAAAGCCCGCATTTCGGACGTAGGGCGGGTCAGGGTATCGCTGTAAAGATCAATTTGAATATTAGTCATATAAGTTATTCCTGTTATAGGTTTTTCTCAATTTTGTTTGAATATTTTCTAAGATGATTCCAGTGTGTCATTCATCTTCTCCGCAACGACTTCATCAAGTTTCTCAATTGGTTCTGTATCTTCCTCATTTGGCCATAAAATGGGGTGTAAAAAGAGAACAAGATACCATAAACCCAAGCCAATGAGACCAACACCGATAATAAATAGGCTCCACATCAAAATCGTTCCTCGCCAGGTTATCATATTGAAGGGGACAGTGACTCCACCCAAGTCAAAGGGATCCCAATGACTTGACTCTAAAACAGGGAGGTCGGGCCTATTAAGTGTTGAGCACGTTGTAACATAAGGCGATGAGCGGCGATAATTTTCCCATTCGTTTTCGGTAAAATTGCGGATGAGCCAATCACACGGAGATTGAATAAATTCAGTAGGCAATAGTTTAATCGATTTATCCTTCCCCGCTGAAGTAAGCCATTGCCCAGTTGGGTGCCAAGTTACCGTATCAATACCATCCGTGTGCCCCGCAAAGGTGTGAAGATTTTGGCCTGTTTCACCGTCCCAAATGATGATGCTGCCATCACTTGAACTGGAGGCCAACCATTTTCCTTCTGGATCCCAGGCTACGCTATTGACCCAATCTGTATGCTCTGTGAGCATGTGGAGGCGCGTGCCTGTTTCACTATCCCAAATCATCACGGTTTGATCTTTAGCTGCAGAGGCTAATCGTTTGCCATCGGGATGCCATGCTACCGCATTAACCCCAAGCTCGTGCCCTGCCAAAGTCTTCAAATTCGTCCCGGCTTGACCATCCCAGATTATCACATTTGTATCCTCAGAGGCTGAGGCCAGTAATTTACCCTGTGGGTGCCAGGCTACGTCATGAACCCAATGTGTGTGCCCGGTCAGGGTATGAATTGGTGTACGAGTTTCACTATCCCAAATAACGACCGTTTTGTCCCCCGAGCCTGAGGCTAACCGACGCCCCTCATTGTGCCAAGCTAGTGTATCAACCCAATCTGTATGCCCTCTTAATTCACCTAAACGCTCCCCAGATCGGCCATCCCACAGCATAATGGTCTGATCGTTACTGGCTGAAGCCAATTTTGTCTCTTGGGGATGCCAAGCCACACTATTGACCCAATCTGTATGATCTGTCAGCGTGTGGAGGGGGCTGTCCGTTTGAGGATCCCAAATGATCACGCTTTGATCCTCAGAGCCAGAGGCTAATAAAGCGCCATCTGAACTCCAAGCAATGCTATGGATGGTATCCTGATGTTCGTTTAATGTTTGAGGGTTTCGTCCCGTTTCAATATCCCAGAGGATGATGGTCGTGTCATTGGAGCCTGAGGTGAGCCACTGGTTTATGGGATGCCAAGTGACTATTCTGACAATATCTGAATGACTATTCAGGGTGTAAACCCTTTCCCCTGTTTCCCCATCCCAAATAATAATGGTTTGATCCTCGGAGGCAGAGGCCAGCCATTTGCCTTCAGGATGCCACGCCACGCTTCTGATTTCTTCCTGATGGCCACTTAAGGTTTGAAGCATTTCACCCGTTTCACTATCCCATATAATCACCGTCCGATCTCGTGCGCCAGAGGCGATTTTTTGTGCTTGGGGGTGCCAAGCCACGCTATTGACCCAGTTTTCATGGCCCGTTAATGTTTGAGCTTGTTCGCCTGTTTCCCCATCCCAAATGATGAGCGAGTTATCTTGTGAAGCCGAAATCAACCATTTCCCATCAGGGGACCAATCGATGTCAGTCACCCATTTAGTATGCCCTTCCAAAGTGCGAAGCCGGTCACCGCTCTCTCCATCCCATAAAATGATCGTGCGATCTGTTGAAGCTGAGGCTAACCATTGTCCTGTTGGATCCCAATGAACACTGTTAACCCAACTCGAATGACCCTCTAGCGTTTTGAGAGCTTCCCCGGTTTCCCCGTCCCACAATATAATGGTTGTGTCTTTGGAGCCGGTTGCTAACCGTAACTCTTGCGGATGCCAAGCTATTCCTCTAATTTCGTCACTATGTTTATCAGCCTGTTCATTCAATTGATGGAGAACTTCCCCGCTGTGCGCATCCCAAATAATCGCAGTTTTATCATTAGAACCAGATGCTAAATATGCTCCTGTAGTGTGCCAATCGACAGTTCGCACCCAATTGGTATGGCCCATCCAACCTGTTGCAGAAATATGGATGGTTTGATAGGGAACCTGACTAAGGATACTGTCACCCGCATGAGCACTCAATCGATTTGCCTCCGAAGCCAAGAGCGCGGCCAAATGGGCATTGTTTTCGTTGAGTAATGTTTCCCCCTTCGCCGCCAACTCTCGGGCCGTTGAAGCGTTTGATTGATTGAAGGCGATAAATACGGCAGCAACAGCAATAATCAATAAGATTACTAGCCCTTCTATAAAGCGACGTAGACGACGGGCCGCTTTTATTTGTGTTTCAGCGCGACGACGCTGTTCCTCGGCCAAAGCCCGTTGATGATCTAGCTCCCGTTGACGTTGGGCCTCCTTTTCCCGAGCGATGCGATCTCGGACCTCAATGCTGGCTTGAATAAATTCCTCTTCAGCTTGATTGATTTCACCCGGATTGGCCTCAGTCCACTCCTCAACCTCTAGCAATCGTGCCCCACGATACAAACTATCTGTCTCACGCTCTCGGTCCAGCCACTCCCGAACGCTATGGCTCAACTGTTGTCTCACCCGTAACCCTTGTCGATCCCAGTCAAGCCACGATTGAAAGCGAGGCCATTCCCGGATGAGTGTCTCGTGGGAGACATCGATCACAACTTCATTCGTCTCTGGGTGGAAGCTTGTTACAATTAGATTTGCTTTGGCTAATTTTTCGACAATTGTTTCGACTTCTTCAACAGAGCTGCCACTTGGCAGAACTTCGCTAAATGTTGCCCGACGCCGGGTATCATCGGTGCCATCACCAGGCTGAACGAGCCGCATCAATATCCGCCGAACCAGATGGCGTTGATTCATTGTCATTTGATCCAAAATAGTATCAGCTCGATGCGCTAAAGCCCCTTGTACCCCTCCAATTTCTTCATAAGCGGCCGAAGTAAGCAGATTCCCATCGCGTCGTTCAAATAACTCTAATAAAGCATATTGCAGTAGCGGCAAAACACCTGGTGCATTGATTGTATCATTGAGTAGATCCTCGATGAGCCCTTTTTCTAGTTCCAATCCAACCGCTTCAGCCGGGAGCAGGATGGCCTCTCGTAACTCTTTTTCAGTCATCGGGCTGACGAGCATTTGTTGATGGGTGATAGCTTCAGCCAGGGGATTATAAGCCGCAACCTTGCTATAAAAATCACTTCGCATCGTGATGATAATGAAACTGCGATTATGTCTTACTTGGGCTGCGTTAAGCAGTAGCTCAATAAAGGTGACACGCTCAGCTTCACTTTCACACATCGTAAATATTTCTTCGAATTGATCGACAACCAATACAAAGACCGATTTAGACGATTGCTCGGTAACGGTTAAAACCTCGACCATCAAATCGTGTAAGGCTAGATTCTCTTTGGCCAAACTTTCCCGGATTGAAGACAGATCACGATTGACCTCACCCAAAAATATCTCAGCGAGTGCCTCCAGAGGATTAGCCCCAGGCAACATCACCTGAATTAACCATTCGCTACTATTTTTTGCCTTGCCTTCGCGTAGAGCTGGCAGTAAACCAGCTCGAACTAATGAGGATTTGCCACTGCCAGACGGACCCAACACCGCAATAAAATCAGGCTCTTCTTTATTGGTATCAGCCTCAACCAAATAGTCGATTTTATCCAGAAGATTTTCAATCGCAGCATTGCGACCAAAGAAAAATTCGGCTTCTTGTTCCGTGAATTTTTGTAAACCTTGATAAGGGTTGACACCTGTAAAAGGTTTACGTGGTGGCTCATCTTGGGTAATAAAGACAACCCCACTCATCTCCAAATTGAGATGCTTAAACTCGCCTTGTATCTCGGCGAATGATACGTCCGTCTCCAGTGCCTCTTCTGTGAGCGTGATCGCTTCTTCATAGTCATCAAGTTGGTTGAGTAAATCAAGCGGAGCGGCAGTGGCATATTTTGCCTCGCGTTCCTTAAGGAGGCGGAAATTTTCCTTTAAATCCTGATAAAACTCTTTGAGGCTTTTACCTCGGGTCATTGTTCCCGATGTGGCGGTACTAATATCGGTGGTCAAGGTTGTTGGTGGGCCGGTTTCAATTTCAATGGAGTCTGACTGGCTTTCGATAATTGATGCTAGCAGCGTTCGTTTTGCTTCTAAATTATCTGGATTTAGAGCGAGGGCTTGTCTTAAACAGGCTTGGCGCCATTCAGGAGAGGATGTGATGCGGGCGAGCCAAACCCAAGCCATATCATTATCAGGTTCCTGCTCAAGGAGCTGTTTAAGTAAATTTTGGCCATAACGTTCACGGCCATCCTGTATGGCGAAAATTGCCCGTTGCAGAAGGTCAGACATTTTGAATTCCTACTTAATGAAATTTGAGAGATTATACTGCGAAAAGAGTGGGAAACAAAGAATGGGAAGCAGTTGAACTTCAGGCATACATCAAATGGTGCCTTGATTGAAAAGCGAATTTCAGATAAAAAGTTGGCAATTTCTAACCCTCAAGCTGCTAACAACTTGAGGGTTAGTCTGATGTTTTGCTATATAAATGGAACTTTAGTAACGACCGCAGGAACATTTCCCCAAGGGGTATCAATAAGCAATTCGGTTTTTAAGGCGGTATGTTCAACTGATATAATGGCTAGCCCAATATTTCGTTCTAGACGGGGTGAATAGGTGGCACTGGTTACGACACCAATCGGTTGCTCTTCAAATAACACAGGCCAATGATTTTCTTGGGGGGGAATCAAATCTTCATCGATAAAGAGGCCAACTAATCGACGTTTAACACCTTCATCCCTGATGCGTTGTAGGGCGGCCTTGCCCGAATAATCAGCTTCTTTGTCCACATCTAAAAATTTGTCTAAATTGAGTTCATAAGGGTTGTGCTCAAGGGTCATATCATTGCCATAGGAGAGCAGACCCCCTTCAACACGCTCTGGAAGTGAAGGACCTGCTGGGGCGATATCAAACGATCTGCCCGCTTTGGCTACTTTATTCCATAGTTCTTGCCCTTTACTACCATCCCGTAGATAAAGCTCATACCCCCCTTGTTTACTCCATCCAGAGCGGGCGACAACAAGCGGAATGCCATCTAAATCAATTTCGCGAAATCGAAAAAAGCCGAGTTTTTCTACCCAATTACCAAACAGAGCTTCCATCACCTGGAGTGATTTTGGCCCTTGAATGGCGAGTGGGGAGACGTCCGGTTCTATAACGTTAACGTCTAAGCCTAAGCCAAGGGCTAATCCCTTTGCCCACAATAATACATCAGAATCCGCCAAGGAAAACCAAAAATGATTTTCACCGAGTCGTAATACAACAGGATCATTAATCATTCCCCCATTTTCGTCAACGACAACGGCATATTTACATTGGCCAATTGCACAGACTGATAAATCACGGGGAGTTAAGTACTCTGCAAGGCGATATGCGTCGGGTCCGGTAATTTCGACCTGTCGCTGAACTCCGACATCCCACATTGTGACATTGTTCACTAATTTCCAATAATCGGCCTGGGCACTTTCATAATAAAGAGGAAATAATGTATGGTTGTAAACACTGAATGCTTTTACGCCTGCTTCTATGGTTGCATCAAAATACGGGGATTTACGGGTACGTTGCACAATGCCTACGTAGGGTTTTTGTGTTTGAGGCATATAAATACTCCTAACCAGTTTTGTTTTTGAGTTGTGGTTTCCATCACTAGCACTTGTTTAGGTTTTGTTTTTTGTAGTTAGATTTTAGTAGCGTGGTAATAATAAGCAGGAGAAGTTTGTTTTGAGGTCTAACCAATCAGTAGTTAAGTCGCCATTATGGAAGTGGGCTGGATTATAATCAAAATGTTAAGATAGGACAATTGAGTAACATTTGAGTCTAGTCTCGGAATAAAAAAAATGGTACTATTATAAGAGATATATGGTGATCGAGGACTTATAATATGACAAATCCACTACGAATCCTTATTGTTGATGATAATCAACTCATGACTAAAACGCTACAAGATATTTTTACGACAAAGGGATATATCGTTGAGGTAGCGACGTCGGGCCGTGAGGGCTTAGATAAAGCACAAACTTATGGGTTTGATTTTGTGTTGAGTGATATCAAGATGCCCGATGTGAATGGAGTGGATATGTTTCGAGCAATAAAGGCTGAAACTCCAGAATTACCTGTCGCCCTAATGACTGCTTACGCTGACGACACACTTGTTGAAGCGGGCCTTGAACATGGTGCGATTTCAGTGATTACAAAGCCATTGGATATTCCGAAACTTCTTAATTTTTTCGAGGTCTTAGATCAGGGACGTTCGGCTATTGTGGTTGATGATGAGTCCTCCGTTACAAAAGTGATTGCTGTTTTTCTTGAAGCTGAGGACTTTGTGGTACATCAGATGACGGACCCAGAAGGAATTCTAGAGGTGCTTAAAACTGAGCCAGATGTGGTCCTACTTGACTTGAAGTTAAAAGATGGGCTGGGTTTAGATGTGCTTCGTAGTATTAAGGAGGAGCATCCAAATATTCCAGTAATTATGATGACAGGATATCGTGAGTCACTACAAGCAGAGGTTGAAACGGCCCTACAAGATGGGGCTTATATGTGTTTTGATAAACCATTTCAGTTGGAAGCACTATTAGAGGTTCTGAATCAAATTCATCATCAAAAACTAAGTCGTTTATTGAGTGGCCAATTGGGTATGTAAATGCTGTTTAAATGGCAAAAAGTTTGGCTACACCTGCAACAATTTTTTGCTCCTCCTATTTTTGAAGATGTCGAAACAACCCGTCGAGCTAAACTACTAAATACAATATTACTATCTATTTGTTCCATTTTAGTTATTTTTATCTTAATTAATTTATTATTTAAACGAAACCTTGAAGTTATCACTGTTGCCATTAATTTAGGTATTATTTTAGGGTTATGGACTGGAATTCAATTAAAGTGGTCAGTTACTTGGATTAGTTGGATTGCCCTCATTCTCACTGGAGGAGGGGTAGCCATAAGTGCCTGGATGTTTGGTGGGGTGCGGTCAGCAAGTTATATTGGGTATATTCCGCTAATTTTGGTGGCTGGTTTAATTTTTGGCCGCTGGATGATTGTTTGGGTGTCTGTTGTTACTATTTCGATTGGTTTTTTGCTCGCTTATGCAGAAGTGTTAAGGCTTCTCCCCTCAACAAATAATGCCCCAATACCCCTTTGGTTTAATCTAAGTATTAGCTTTGGGTTAGTTACCATAATTTTTTTTCTGGCAGATCGTAGTTTAGAGGATGCACTGGAACAAACTCGGCAAAATGAAATTACATCTGCTGAAAAGAATGCAATCCTGACGAGAGAAATTGCCGAGCGGACTCAGGCTGAAGAGACATTACAAGAGATTAAAGCAGAGCTAGAACATCGCGTCGTAGAGAGAACTGAAAAACTAACACAGGCAAACAAACAGTTGGAGCAAGAGATCGAAGAGCGGGAACAAATCACCGAAGAATTACGCGATTATCAAGAACGTCTCCTTCTGGCGATTGAAGGATCGGGAGGAGGGATTTGGGATGAGGTATTGAATCCAGATTTGCCCTTAGATCAACAGTCTGGTGAGATTTATTTATCTGATTGGGAAAAAAATATTTTATACTTTGGGCAAGAAGATGTGTCAGTCCCGGTGATAAATAATTGGGATGCTTATGTACATCCTGATGATCGAGAAAAACGACATAAAAAACAGCTTGAGCATTTTGAGGGAATAACTGAATTTTTGGATCATGAATATCGGATACAACGAGAGGATGGCTCTATTACCTGGATTCACGGGCGCAGTCGTATCATTCGAGATGAACAAAATCGCCCAACTCGCTGGATTGGAATTGATTGGGATATCACAAAGCGAAAAGAAGCTGAAGAAGAGTTGATTCATTATCGAACTCAGTTAGAAAAATTGGTAGCTGAACGAACAGAAGCCTTGGCACTGACTAACAAAAAGTTACAGCAAGAGATCAGGGAACGATCTCGAATTGAATTGGCTGAACAGCGACAACGAGAAATTGCGGAAACCTTAAGTGAAGTTGCTAAAGTGGTTACATCTAGTTTGGATTTTGATGAGGTTCTAGAACGAAGTTTACAGGAGTTGAAACGTGTTATTCCATATGATCGTGCTAGTGTGCGGTTGATTGAAGGTGAGACTATTCAGGTTGTTGCCGCAAATGGTTTTTCTAATCCAGACGAAATATTGGGGTTTAGGATGGTACTGGCTGAACACCCTTTAACCCAGCAAACAGTTGATAAACAAGAGCCAATCATTATTTTAGATGCGCAACAAAATAACCTTTTTAAGCCGCTCACCAAGGCAGTTGCCGAAATGCGATGTATTCTTTTCTGTCCCTTAATCAGTCGAGGTGTAACTATCGGGGTGTTAAATGTTATGAGTTCTGCGCCGGGGCAGTATGATGTAGACGATGCTGATTTACTAGTTCGATTTGCCCAGCAAGTGGTCATCGCTATTGAGAATGCACAATTGTATAAACAAATACAGCTTTCCAATGAAGATTTGGAGCAGCGGGTAGAAGAGAGAACAACGGAGCTAGAATTAGCTCAAATTCAACTCATCCAAAGAGAGAAGCTCGCTGTGTTAGGACAATTGGCTGGTGGTGTTGGTCACGAGTTACGTAACCCTCTTGGGGTCATATCTAATGCTGTTTATTTTTTACAGATGACATTAGGTGGTGCGGATGATAAAACAAAGGAATACCTTGAAATTATCTCCGAAAGGGTTCAAGAGTCGGAAAAAATTGTATCTGATCTACTCAACCTTTCTCGAACGCGAACTGCCGATAAAGAAGTCATATCTTTATCAGATTTAATTACAATGGCGTTACAACGCTATCCGCCAGCTCAAAATATTACCACAGAAGTTTTGCTAGAATCTGATTTACCCACAGTTTATGTTGACCCACAACATATCGGCCAAGTGTTTAAAAACTTGATTATGAATGCCTATCAGGCAATGCCTCAAGGTGGTCAATTGACATTTCAGGCTGAGACAGTTGATAATTATGTTTGTCTGACACTGACTGACACTGGGGTGGGAATGTCAGAAGCAACGCTGGAGAAAATTTTTGAACCATTATTTACGACTAAAACTAAAGGGATTGGTTTAGGATTAGTTGTGTCAAAAAACCTGTTAGAAGTTAATGATAGCACGATTAAGGTGCATAGTGTTTTAGGCCAAGGAAGTTCATTTATCATTAACCTTCCGATTGACAAAGATTGAATGATAAAGTTGATAAAATAGGGACGTAGTTTGCAGCAAGACATGCCTGTTTCGCAATCATTAAAAATATCTAACACATCATCCACAATTTTTATTGTGGATGATGATGCTGGGTTTCGAAAAACATTGTCCGACATTTTGATGGTCAAGGGTTATAAAGCGATTGCCTTCGATGATGGAAAATCTGCTTTAGCAGCGCTTATGGTGGAGAAGCCCGGTGTTGCCTTAATCGATTTGAAGTTAGACGATATGTCAGGGTTAGATTTATTGAGGACCCTAAAACAAAAGAGGGTTGAGCTTGAATGTATTTTGTTAACAGGACATGCCACTAAAAAAGCAGCCATCGAAGCTGTTAACCTTGGTGCATATGGTTTCATGCAAAAACCATATGATGTTGAGCATTTGTTGTTACTAATTCAGCGGGCATTTGAAAAACGGGATGCTGAAGATGCATTACAGGCTTATGCGATGCGATTACAAACACTTCGCAATATCGATCAAGCTATTTTGGAGGCTCGCTCCCCACGAGCTATCGCCGAAGCGGTACTTGAACGCATTCAACAATTAATATCTTGTCAGTGGATTGTGGTCATTGCCTTTGATTTTACAAAAAACGAGGCAAGTGCGTTAGTGTCATATCGCGATGGTCAGATTCAACCTACGCCAGAGAGTTCTATCCCTTTGGCTGATGGTCTTTTCCCTCAAAAAGAGTTACGGGAAGGTATTAAAAAGTACAAATCTGATAACCATCTAAACCAGGGCGATGAACCTCTTCTCCTGCAAATAAAAGCATTTTCACCACCATCCACTATTCAAACTCACCTTGCTGTCCCGCTATTATACCAAGGTGATTTGATCGGTACTTTTAATCTGGGTAAGACAGATTCTATTCCCTTTTCTAAAGAACAGATTGAAATCGTCCAGGAGGTTGCTGGTCATTTAGCAATTGCTATTCAACAAGCGGCCTTACACGAACAAGTCCATCATCATGCGTTTCAATTGGAACAACAGATCGTTGAACTACAAAATACCCAAGAGGCCGAACGACAACAACGGGAACTAGCAGAAACGTTGCGTGAGGTAACAGGAGCCCTTAACACAAGTCTGGAACGCGAACAAGTATTGAATATTTTATTGGAGCAGTTAGTTCGAGTTATTGATTACGATGGTGCTTCTGTGATGTTGATTTCAGATAACAAACTCCAAATTGTAGCCGGACGGCAACAAAGAGTCCCTAACAACGAACCTAAACCCCTACCTCTAAGTAAATTGCCTCATGTTGCTGAAATTTTAAAGAAGCGTACTCCCTTAATCATCTCTGATACCTTAAATGATCCTCGGTGGTTACCTATTACCGGAACAGAGCATATTCGCTGTTGGTTGGGGGTGCCATTAATTGTCCAAAATAATCGGGTGATTGGGTTACTTAACCTAAGTAAGGAGCAGCCTAATTTTTATCATGAACGTGATGCAGAATTAGCGGCCGCCTTCGCTGGTCAAGCGGCGATAGCCGTTGAAAATGCCCAGCTTTTTGCAAATGCACAACAGGAGCTTCAGGAACGACAAAGAGCAGAATTGGCCTTGCAAGATGGCTTGCAGGAGCTAGAAGTGGCCTATAATCAAGCCCAAATTT
Source organism: Phycisphaerae bacterium (assembly GCA_028285035.1). The sequence continues at coordinate 59,732 of JANQQF010000127.1, read as the reverse complement.
ATGCGGAAGAACTGCGGGTTGAAAATTCTGAACGCAAACGCGTCGAATTAGCTTTGGCAGATGAACGAGCTTCACTGGCTCTGCGAGTGGCTGAACGAACGGCTGAATTGAGTACTGCCAATGCGGAGTTAGCCCGTGCTTCTCGTTTGAAAGATGAATTCTTGGCTGCAATGAGTCACGAGTTACGTACCCCCCTTAATGCAATATTGGGGTTATCTGAAGCACTTCAGGAAGAGGTCTATGGTTCACTTACTGACCGGCAACAACGTTCGCTACATACCATTGAAGAGAGTGGTCGGCACTTACTCTCACTCATTAATGATCTTCTAGACATCTCCAAAATTGAGGCTGGAAAGTTGGATTTAGTAACAAACGCTGTTCCTGTAGATATATTATGTAAGAGTAGCCTCAATCTAATCACCCAGCAGGCCCAGCAGAAAAAGCTGCAAATTGCTTATAATTTAGATGAATCTGTGGCTTATCTTGAGGCTGACCAACGTAGACTTAAACAAATTTTGGTAAACTTATTGAGTAACGCAGTTAAGTTTACCCCAGATGGAGGGGCCATTGGTCTTGATGTACAAGGCGATAGACAAGCGGAAGTCGTTCATTTTACGATTTGGGATACAGGGGTTGGCATTGCCCCCAATGATTACGACCACTTGTTTAGCCCCTTTGTGCAATTAGATAGTAGTTTGGCCCGCCGACATTCTGGTACGGGGCTGGGGTTAGCGTTAGTATTACGTTTGGTCGAGCTACACGGTGGAGGCGTTGCCGTGGAAAGTGAAGTCGATGTTGGAAGCCGCTTTACGGTTTCTCTGCCTTGGGGAAATAATGATGGCGCCTCTATCTCAAAGGGGGGCGAAATTACCACCTTTGAAAAAAATATTTCTCCACTCTCATTTTCGATACTTATCGCAGAAACGAACGAGTATACGATTAAAGAATTTTCACAGTATTTACAAGCTAGAGCTTGTCAGGTGACGATTGCACATAATGGAGATGAGGTCATCCAGGGTATTGATGAAAATCGACCAGATATCATCTTAATGGATACACAATTATCAGATACAACCAGTTTTATTACGATCCAACATATTCGTTCCAATGAGGATGCGACCATCGCTGCAATTCCAATAATCGCACTAAGCTCCCTTGATTTGCCTGGTGCAGAAGCACAATATCTTGAGGTAGGGGTGAATAAGTATTTGCGAAAACCTGTATCAAAAGATGCACTTGTTGAAATAATTAAAGATATTTTTATGGACAAATAGTCTGGTAGGAGGCTGAAAAATCGAGACACAAAGTACTGTATTGATCGTAGATGATGATCCAGCGGGACGCGATACGTTGGAGGCTTTGCTATTTGATCAGGGTTATATACTGGCTTTTGCCAAAAATGGAGAAGAAGCATTGGGACAAGCAAGTCATCTCAAGCCTGATATTATTTTGCTTGATGTCATGATGCCAGGTATGGATGGCTATGAGGTGTGCCGCAAGTTACGTGAAAACCCTGAGATTGCCGAAATTCCCGTTTTGATGATTACAGCTCTAGACGGACGAGAAGCAAAGTTAGATGGGATTGAAGCTGGTGCGGATGATTTTATTTCTAAACCGTTTGATCGGGTTGAGTTACGGGCTCGAATTAAAACGATTACTCGTTTGGGACGATATCGTCAATTGCATCTTGAGCGTAGTAAATTTGAATGGGTGGTTGATCAGAGTGATGATGGTTATTTAGTTATCAACAATCAGGATGATATCCTCTACGCCAATTCTCAAGCCTATTTTTATTTAAAATTGAACCCTGATAAGACGATCACTGAAAGCTTTTCTAACGTTGGCCAAAAACAATATCGCCTCGAGCCTGCCCAGGCTTGGGAAGGATGGCCAGAGATTGATATCGAACCCTCCGTTCCTCTATATCTTGTGCAACCTGCCACAGCTACAACCAACTCATTTTGGTTGCAAGTAGAACCATTAAGAGTAGCGGGTCAATCCGAGACCACATATCTGCTCCGTTTACGAGATGTGACAGAGCGAATTATTGAACAACGATCACAGTGGGCCTTTCACTCCCAAGTCAGTCATAAACTACGAACACCACTTTCTATTATAGACGGGTTTCTCGATTTGTTTGTTGAAGATGAAACACTGTTTCAAGAAGCCGAAGCCAAACGATATCTATCAATGCTTCGTAACAACTCTGTTAAATTACGCGAAAATATTGTAGACATTTTTGAATATATGAAGGTGAGCGATATCAATAAGCGTGGCCAAAGTGCTACCGCAATGCCTGACCTTGTTGATATTGTCAATGAGGTTAGGTCTGAAATGGGGCATCACAGTTCCTTGGCTATTTCGCCAGATATGGCCAACCCTGCTGTTGCCGCCCCCTTATCTGATCAGGCCGTGCGCCTTATTTTTCGAGAGCTTTTTGAGAATGCAGAAAAATTTCACCCCAACCACACGCCCACAATCGATGTAAAGATCACAAATGATGGTAGTATGATTTGTTTTCAAATCATAGATGATGGGCTAGGGCTGACATCACGCGATCTGAAACGAATTTGGTCCCCCTACTATCAAATGGAAAAACAACATTCGGGGCAAGTGCCTGGAATGGGCCTGGGCCTATCAATGATTGCCTCATTGGTGTGGAGCGCTGGCGGGAGTTGTCAGGCGACGCCACGGGAGGATCGAGACGGCTTGGTGATCGAATTAAAACTGCCTGTTTCCACAATCAAGTCGTAGTTGATTTCGCCTTTAGTGCAACTAATACTTCTCGCTTTCCAGAGGGGCCGGGGCGTTTGACGGGCGTAAATCCGACAGAAGCCAAGGTCCGTCTCACGGTTCCTTTTACCGAATAGGTTGCCAAACGACCATCCTCGGCTAAAACATCAAATAGACGTTTGAACATTGCCTCCGTCCATAAATCGGGATTACTGTCAGGGGCAAAGGCATCGTGATAAATGGCGTGATATGTTCGCTCTGGAATGTTGCATTGGGTTGCATCCCCGATGATCAATTCAAGTGTGATGTTATCACTCGCCTCCCACGTTAACTGCTGTGATAAGTCATTAGCCACCGCCTCTCGCCACGATAAATAGTTATTCCGTATGTTGCGTCCCTCATCAAGTAACTGATGATGATTTAACGTTTGCAAAGTGGCGGCTGGTAGTAAAGCTTTTTCAAGCGCGACATAATGCAATGGTGTTCCCGTTTGTAAGGCTAATTCGGCGGTCACAAAAAAGTTAAGCCCTGTTCCAAATCCCACTTCGAGAATGTTCGTAGGCTGTCCCTGACGCAACTGTTCTCCGACGCCCGAGCCTTCAACAAAAACCTGTTTTGTTTCAGTCAAGGCCCCGTGCTTTGAGTGAAACATCTGCTCAAACTCATCACTATACAATGTGTCCGAACCATCCGCTGTTTCTAATTGATAGGGTGTCATAAATCTCCTTTACTGACCCGGACATAGAAAACTAAACAAGAACCTTTGTCCCATAAGTCATCTTAAAGAGTCTAGAAAGTTACGTCTGGGTCAGTGGTTGCCCAACGAGTTGCCCAACACGCCGATTGGCGAATTACTCAACCTTGATTAATATGTGTAACCAGCAAAATCACAAATCGGGAGGTTGCCATGTCTAAATTTCAGGTGAAGGATCCAAATTTTGAACAACGTGTCCAAACTAGTTTTGCTAAGCAGAGAATTTTGGCGACGATTGGGGCGACTTTGAAATCTGTTCAGCCTGGAGAAGTCGAAATCGAATTACCCTTTCGTGATGATTTAGTCCAACAACACGGATTTATTCACGCTGCGGTGCTCACTGCCATCGTGGATACCGCCTGTGGTTATGCAGCGCTAACCCTGATGCCTCCAGAAGCTGCGGTGTTGACCATTGAGTACAAAGTAAATTTTATGTCCCCAGCCATTGGGGAGCGAATGATTGGCAAAGGCTGGGTGACCAAACCTGGGCGAAATGTAACAGTTTGTCACGGTGATGTTTATGCCATCCAAGAAGGTAAAGAAAAGACCGTGGCAACCATGTTGACCACAATGATGACTATTCAAAATGAAACACTGAAGGATTAACGATAATGGAAAATAATTTGACGCTAAAGCCAACCGTAGATTTTCCCTTAGCTGAGATTGCCACCGGACTAAACCGTGGCTTTGAAGGCTACATCGTTGATGTTAGAGTGAACGCTTCTCATCTGGCCCAACTCATTCGTTGCGAAAGTATTGATTTAACGATGAGTCAAATGATTTTTGCTGACGATGCACTTGTGGGCTGTGCCCTCATCGGCAGGCGTGGCTGGACAAGCCGCGTAGCTGCGCTCGGTATTGACCCCGCTAGACGAGGTCAAGGCATTGGCCGTTGGGCGATGGATGAGTTAATCGCTCAGGCGAAAGAACGTCAAGATAAAGACATGGTTTTGGAGGTGATTGCTCAGAATACCCCGGCTGTAAAGCTGTATCAGAATCTCAATTTTGAGGCAGATGGTCGACTTATTGGGTTTGGCGAGCATACACCTACTGGTGTGCCTGATCCAGATTTGCGAGAGGTTGGGGTAGCAGAAGTAGGCCGGATGTTAATCCAATATGGGCCGCCCAATCTACCTTGGCAAATCGCTGGTGAAACCCTGATCAATTATGGGCCACCCTTGCAAGCCTACAAACTTGGCCCTGCCTATATGGTCATTTCTGACCCCACCCGACCTCAAATTGGGGTCCGTAGTTTGTTTTCTGTCGATGAAACTGCCGAGGAGGCGATGGCGCGATTATTCAAAGCTGTCATTGCCAAATACCCTGATAAAATTTGGCAAGCCTCAGCCATCTTCCCAGAGCAAATGATTGCCTCCCCTTTTGAGGCATTAGGGTTTACTCAACACAGTATCTCACAATGGCAAATGACTTTGAATTTGACTTAAGCAGGATCATCGATTCGCTTGCTTGCCGAAACACTCTATAATCGAGCCTCACTTTATTTAACTTCTTGAGGTTTCTGTGAGTCAACTTATACCTGCCCCGACGCTTCGTAAAGGATCAATGATTGCCACGCTGTCTGCTGCATTTTTTGGTAGCTCCGTGGTTTTCGCGCCGTATGCCTATGGCGCGGGTGTCTTACCTGGCACAGCCATCTTTCTTCGCTTTGCCTTGGCCGCGCTCGTCCTGTCTTTCGCTTTAACCCTTAGTAGACAGTGGATCATCTTGACTCGCCAACAAATATTGGCGGTATTTTTGTTGGGCTTTTTGAGCTTCAGTGTTTTGGGCATCACCTACTACGTAGCTTTGAGTATGAGTCCCGCTTGGCTTATCGCTTTGTTTACCGCGTTTTACCCGGTGACTGTTAATTTAGGCGCTTGGCTTTTCTTGAAAGAGCGCTTTGGCCTTCCTCAACTTTTGGCACTGGGGCTAGTTGTTTCTGGGACAATCTTGCTCTTTTGGCAACCCCTCGATGACTTTGCTTGGGGTGGTGTGCTCTTGATGATTGTCAATGTATTTATGGTGGCTGTTTACATTTTAGTCGGACAACATTGGACCCGAGGCATCCCTCCTGCCGTGAGCACAACTTGGATTGTGACCGGAGCAGCGTGCGGTACACTTTTATATGCGTTGGCTGTTGATGAGTTTTCGTTCAATTTTGCTCCAATGGGGTGGCTGTGGGCGACAGGGTTTGCTGTGATTTCGACAGTATTGGCAATCAGTTTTTTGTGGTGGTCTATTCATTTGATTGGTTCCTCTCGCGCCTCGATTATCGGCTCATTTGAACCACTCTTTGGCGTTGTTCTCGCTGTGTTGTTACTCGGCGAGCGACTTTCTTGGCTACAAGGGAGTGGCGGTATCTTGATTTTGACCGGAATGGTGTTGGTCCAATGGCAGTCTCAAAAGATGGGAAAATAAAGCGGACTAAGTTTATTAAACAGCTAAAAATAGCCTGATTTAACCTTTGCTATCGGCATATTTTGGAAGGCTGGAAGATTGGAAGATTGATTAAACGCCTCCCCAGCCTTCCAACCTTCCACTCTTCCAACAATAGACATCAAATATGATTTCTAGAACTTACTCAACAACCGAAACATACCCCCCCGCCCAACTCGGCTGGTTCATTTGGGGGCTGGGTGCGACGATGTTTTTGATAGCCTTTTATCATCGGGTTGCCCCGGCGGTGATGGCTGATGCCTTGATGAGTGAGTTTCAAATCAATGCGACAGCTTTGGGAACCCTGTCAGGTTTTTATTTTTACAGCTACGTCGCCATGCAAGTGCCGACTGGGATATTAGTTGATCGTTGGGGGCCACGCCGTTTGTTGGTAACTGGCGCTGTGATTGCTGGGGTAGGCACCCTGCTTTTTAGTAGTGCGCCGACATTTTGGTGGGCCAATGTTGGCCGCTTTCTGATTGGCGGCTCAGTGGCTGTAGCCTTTGTGGCGACACTCCAACTGGCTAGTCGTTGGCTGGCACCTCGTTATTTTGCGCTCGCCAGCGGTCTAACCTTGACTATCGGCATTATCGGCGCAATTGCGGCTGGGGTTCCCCTCAAACTGGCCATCGATGCCTTTGGCTGGCGCTCTGTGATGTTTGTGTCCGCCATCATTCCTCTCTTCCTGGCCGTAGCGATGTGGTGGATTATTCGTGATCATCCCCAAGACAAACGGTACAAAAATTATATTGAGCACAACACAACCATCTCAGAGGCAAAAGCAACAAATATTTGGACGGATATCCGTGAGATATTTCAGCGTCGAAACAGTTGGCTGGTCACCCTCATCCCCAGTGGTATTGTCGGGTCACTTTTGACATTTGCCGGGTTGTGGGGTGTCCCATTTCTTACGACGCATTACAATCTGCCCGCCACCCAAGCTGCTGCGCTTTGTACAATGATGATGATTGCTTGGGCGACGAGTGGACCTGTGCTCGGGGCTTTATCTGATCGCATCGGACGCCGCAAGCCTCTGTATATCGCTGGATTTATCGGCCTCTTGTTGGGGTGGAGTGTCATCCTCTTTGTGTCCAATCTGCCGATTTGGCTACTGATGATTGTGATGTTGCTGACTGGCATTGCATCGGGTTGTATGGTGATCAGCTTTCCCTTCATCCGCGAATCCGTTGCCCCTCGCTTATCCGGCACAGCCATCGGTGTCGTCAATGGCGGAATCATGGTCGGCCCGATGTTGATGCAACCTGGCGTGGGCTGGCTACTTGATCGTAACTGGCAGGGCGATATTCTCGATGGTGTGCGGCTTTACGGATTGACAGCTTATCAAACAGGCTTTACCCTGATGTTCGTTTGGGCTATCGTCGGCTTTGTTCTATTGTTATTCACGCAGGAGACGTATTGTCAGCCCTTGAGGGAGGATTATGGAAAATAATGATCAGGTTAAAGGATCTAAAACTCTTGCTGAGTGGGAGGGGTATTTAGCTCCACAAGTTAAACAGGTAGAGTTGCTGGGCGAGATCAATCTTTCTCTGGATGAGGCTGAGAGTTTGGGACGGCAGTTAGGGCAATTTATTGGTCATCAACAAAAATATGGTAGTATTCAGTCTACCCTCAATTCGTTACGGCGACGATATCCTTGTGCTTTCGCTGTTTACTTAGTGGCCCAAGGAGCACACGATGAAGATGCTACTAATGGTTATTGGCCTGATGTTGATCAGGCGTTGGGCCTAAATCTTGATTCGAATTGGCGTAGTCGACTAGGGCAGCTCTTTGAAGAAATTCTTGAGATTAACAATTGCCCTCTTTTTCCTGAGGTCACTCGTGATGGACATCGCTATCTTAGCCTCATCCTATTACACGGTGGATTACCCAATTATACACTTGGTCAATACTTTACTTATCTGCTTAAACCAATTCTGACAGATCCACTCTTGTCTGACTTACCAGATGAAGAGTTGATTGATGAAATGCGTGATAAAATGGTTCACGAGTCTCGACAGTGGTATCAGCCAATTCGCCGATTTTTGGAAAATGGTGGTTTGATTGCCCAGGATATTGTTAAACGAACCCGATCAATGGCGCAAGAGTTCCTTGAATTTGAACAAGTACCTAACGCTACCGAGGTAGGATTACCACTTCGTTTCGTTGAAGCTTTCCAGAACTGGATTGACGTCGAGGGAAGCACACTCACTGAGAACAAACGTAACCAACCAAATAGTAGTCGAATGTACCTTCGTCGTCCTATAATTTGGATTGACCCTTATGGGGAGGGAGTTCAACTCGACTTGCCCCCTCAACAACTACCTGCTATGTTTGGTCTTTCGCGGGTTCAGTGGGAGATACAGTCAGATGAAGTGGCCAGTCATACAATTAATGCCCACCTTCAACGAGCTGGTGAAGGCTGGCGAACTTATGCTGAAAGCATCTTACTTGAGCATCCAGCCACGACTTATACTGTCACCTTGCTGATTGATGATAATAAGCAACGAACCTGGACCTTTAACGGTGCGACCATCGAACGTCCGCTGTGGCTGTTTGATTATGAGCGATATACTTTACGTCGCTGGAATAATGTATTACCGAAAACAACCGTAATGCTGTTCTATCCAGCCGACTATCAACTGGCTTTTGAAGGACAACCCCACAAACTTGAAGAATTTAATCGACTACCGTGGGGCTGGTCGGGGTTACGGGGCGAAGCTTGGGATATCAGTGACGTCGAAGAATTAACCCTTCTCAAAGAAGATGAGCCGATCTTTACCGTTGCTACCCAGCTAGATGAGACGTTGCAACGCCCGCAATTAAGAGGTGGTAATCTTTTGGTTCCGTCTACTACGGCGAGCTACACTCCACTCTATACTGGGCAGCCACCAACTTTACGAATACCACTTGTGGGTCGTACCACTGTAACAGATGAACTGTCTCGTTGGCGGCTTGTTGTTCGTAGCGAAGGTTTGTCTGAGCCGATGGTTAATATTAGAAAATCTTTGAGTGAACTACGTTCTTGCCTGACCATCGAAGATCAAATTGTTGCCGTACAACTCAATCAGCCAGATTTGTTGGGAAATCGTCCATTTGGGATTTATAACATTCGTTTGCGTGGTCCACTTGGTCGTGATGCTGAAATGCGTCTACGTATTGTGCCTCATTTAGCATTTACAGGGCATGAACACGTTCATTTACCTGACTCCAAGTACGGCCCCCAATCCATCTCATTATTGATCAAGATTGAACGGGGAATCGAACTTAAGAGGGATCGCGAGGCTGCACCACAAGAAATCAGGCTGATCGAAGATACATCAACCACTTCTAATTATGAACTGATTATTGCTCCCGAAATGAGTGAGACACGTGTAACCCTCAGCAAACTCCTAGCTAATGGTCAGTCGATTCGTCTGCCAATCTATTTGCCCCTGCGTCGTCTACGGTGGGCCTTGGCCACGGATGATGAACAAAGCCAAACATCCAGTTTGCAACGTACTGGTCAGGTGATGAAACATCCTGTAGATGCTTTGGAACAAAGTGAGTCGCCATTGCTTTTTATTGATAGTGGTGAAGAGATAGCCCATAATCAGAAACAAAACCAGGTAGAGCCGCCGAGTTTACCCCTTTATCTTGTGGATCAACAAGATGAGCTATTACAAATAGAGGTGGCTAAATCTAAATTAACTCGTGGACGAGGTCGTATGGTGTCACGTTTTGAGTTAATTCGCTTTATGGATACTATCCGGCATAACCCATCCCCCTTTCTGCGATTCGATTTGGGGTATCCTACCGATAAAGGGGAGCAGCGCATACCGATTCTTATTCTTAATCGTACGCTGGTAGTTGAGGTAGTACAGCTAGATGCATCAAGGCCTCAAGATGGGCAATTTACCTTGCACTTGAGTTGGCAGGATCAAACCCTATTGCGGCATCGTTGGGTTCGCTTTTGGTCGTTGTGGAAACCGTGGTTGCCACCCCATGAGATTAAGTTACCTGATGAGAGTGATGGTGAGTACACATTTTTGGCGAGTGCAAAAGAGATGCCCTTGGGCCGTTATCTCGTTGAATTCTTTGTAGTTGATCCTTGGGCAACTCCCCCAGAACCAAAACGTCCCTCAGCCGAAGCCACTAATACTGCTAATGTTGAGACAATTAGCCCCGAGGTGCGCCTCAATCAGATTGGCCGTGTACTTTCCCAGCAAGGGGTTCGGTTTGACCTATTTTTAGAGCGAGCACATATTCGGTATGACCTTCGGGATCATAAGGGATTTTCTGCTGATGTTAACCGAGCCTATGACAATCTCGATCAAGCCACTGTCGATCAAATTCTTGATTTAGCGAAGGTCGTCACTGATTTTGGACTGCCCTCTCTTCGGACCGCTTTGCGGTTAAAACTATTCGCACCTCCAAGATTGAAAGCTTTATTTGAAGCCAAGGACAAGGAATGTGTTACCCTCACGCAGTTTGAAGATTACATGGCCTACCTTCCAGACAAACTGCCGTCGAGAGAAAGCTGTCGGTTATTGTTAAACCAATTCGACATTCGATTTAAGCTGTATGCAATTGAACAATTACTTTCAAGCAGCGACCCCGATGAAGGGGCTGAGGCCCTATTACGCTTGGTAGAGCAAAAAATACTACCTATCCCTGAGGCCATTGCCTTAGTTCAGAAACAAGGTAAGGAACGTGAAGTTGAACAGGTCTGGGTGGAAGAACCAGAGAACGAGACTGCCCTATTATTACTTGAGGAATTGAACCCAGGAAAATCTCGTATGGTACGTGTAGGCACTTGGGTCGCTACAATGGCGGGACGGGCCCGTATTGAGCGAATTACACTACTTAATGACAGCGATACTGCCCTCGACTACATCCTCCCTACCCAAACTGGTGTACGACTTTCCGCCATCCTGCGTCCAAATCAAGAAGCTACCTCGATTGACATCGAAATTTTGGATGACCGTCATTATGTTCAATTTCCTAACAAGTATAAGAAACTTTATCGTTGCAAACAAGATGGTATTAAGTGTCCTTTTATCACGCCTAGTCGGGGATATATGGATAAACACAATCGTGATAAGCATGGTGGTATAAAAAAGAATTTTGACAATCCTGAAGGTAAAATAAGATTTATGTTTATTGAGCCATTGAAATTTAGTAAATACTAGCTATATGAACATGACTTTGCTCAAACTAGCTTCTAGGACCAAACTCTGCTCGATGACTTAATCACCAAGCTACAAAACTGTACCCCATTAATGGGGTTTTGCTTGAAAAACCGGATTAATCCGGTGCGGCTTATTAGCCTAGATCATTCATGCCTGGGTGGAGTTCGGTCTAAAAATCAGCATACTTGCAAAGTGTGGCTAGAGCGTATAAACCAAAAATTAACCTGACAGAATGATAGGAGAAAATCGAATGACTCAGCCTTTACACCCCCTTAACACAACCCACCTGATTCGAGATAGCTATCTACGTTATCTGAAAACAATCTATCCCTTTCAGGACAGGGTTCTGCGCGACCAATTTTGGCGGGTCTTGACGAAGCCTGATTTGATCGTTAAGGGGCCTTTACTTGAGGCTTCGCCACCATTTAAGCAAGGACGGAGTATTCAACAGCTTGTAACTGATGGTGTTCTCACCCCTGCCTTTGAGCAGTTATGTTCCCCAGCTTTGCCGTGGGAGCGGCCACTTTATCTCCATCAGGATCAGGCCATTAGCAAAGTTGTGCAAGGCAAACGCAACATCGTCGTGGCAACGGGGACGGGGAGTGGCAAGACTGAATCGTTCCTCATCCCAATTCTCGATTACCTCCTTCGAGAACGTGAGGCAGACCGTTTGGGGCCAGGGGTTCGGGCCTTATTGCTTTATCCTATGAACGCTCTAGCTAATGACCAACTCAAACGCTTACGGACTCTGTTAGCCGATTATCCAGACATTAAATTTGGTCGATATACGGGGGAAACTCGAAATAAATATAGCGAAGCCAGGGATGCCTTTTTCGATCAATTCCCTGGGGAACCGTTGTTGGATAACGAATATATTAGCCGTAGCCAGATGCGGGAGACGCCTCCACACCTCTTGCTGACCAACTATGCGATGTTGGAATATTTGCTTCTGCGACCAGAAGATAACACTTTCTTTGATGGCCCGACGGCGAATCATTGGCGGTTTATCGCTGTGGATGAGGCCCACGTCTACGATGGGGCTTCCGGTATCGAGATTGCGATGTTGCTACGTCGCCTCAAAGACCGTGTGGTGCGTAGTAAACCGGGCCGCCTCACCTGTCTCGCCACCAGTGCCACGCTAGGCGATGGCGAAAAAGATAACCCTGCGGTGGTGCACTTTGCCAGCGAATTATTTGGTGAGTCTTTCAGTTGGCATCCGGGGAATAAGGCTGCGCAGGATGTGGTTGTGGCCTCCCGTGAAGAGCCATCCGTCTTGGGCAAAGTTTGGGGGAACGGTAATCCAGCTTTATATGATGCTCTCAAAAACCATCTTGCTTCAACCGCCACAGTGACCACGCTCCTCGATATAGCTCGACAATACAACCTCCCCGATGGTGTTATCGCTAATGCCAAACAGACTGCCAGCCAACACACCGATGTGACACACATGCTTAATGCCTGTTTGTATGAGCTATTAAGGGGAGATGGGCATTTGCAGACACTTCAAAGCAAACTGGCTGAGAAACCTTATTTTTTGAATAAGCTAGGGGATGTTCTTTTCCCAGATGTAGAAGATAAGGCTGAAGTCCTTATCAACCTGGTTAATTTAGCCGTTCGCGCCCGCCCCATGCCAGAGTCTATTTCACTCCTGCCGGCTCGGTATCATATTTTTGCTCGGGCCTTGGAGGGGGCGTTTGCCTGTTTGAGTCTGAACCCTCACCAAGATGTTGATGATCCCAAACTTTTTCTTCAGCGTCACGAGTTATGCCCTCATTGTGAATCACAGGTGTTTGAATTAGCTACCTGCACCCGCTGTGGTACAGGGTATGTTGTGGGCCGGATTGTTGGGGCCGATGACGACCCGAATCGTCATTATTTGAGACAATTGACCCAACAACCTGACACATTACATAGCAAAAGGGCCTATTTTGTACTGAAAGATCAGCCCTTTTTTGTTGATGAGGATCAGCATGTTGAGGCTCAGTTTGAGGAAGATGCGATTGAGGATGAGTTGGATGCCTATACCTTGTGCCTCAAATGTGGAGCGATTGAGTTGGGTACAATGATGCAAAATCCCTGTTCTTGCCCGCAAGACCAGTATCGTCTTGTCTATCGCGTTCCCTTAAAAAGCGGGCGAGAGATGACAAATTGTGTATCTTGTGGGGCACGTAGTCCCAGTGGTATTGTTTTTCGCTTTCTAACTGGGCAGGATGCCCCCGTTAGTGTGTTGGCGACGGCTCTCTATCAAGCCTTGCCTCCGGCGAAGGATGAAGATATGGAGATGCTGCCTGGACACGGACGCAAGTTACTGAGCTTCGCCGACAGTCGGCAAGATGCAGCTTTTTTCGCACCCTATCTGCAACGGACCTATCAGCAATTACTACGCCGTCGGCTAATCCTTAAAGCACTTGTGACTGATGAGGCTGGGCAGGAGGGACGTTTACGCCTACAAGATTTGACGAAGCGTCTAATACGCGAGGCCGAATCTGTCAATCTGTATGAGCAATCACAAAGTTTTGATGAGAAACAGGAAAAGATGAATATTTGGCTGATGCAGGAACTCGTTGCTTGGGATCGTCGGATCAGTCTGGCTGGATTAGGGTTGATTCGATTTAGGCTGGTCCGCCCCGAACGCTGGCAACCGCCAGCCCAATTATTGGCTGCACCGTGGCATCTTTCAGCCGATGAGTCTTGGCATTTATTGGAAATGTTGTTAGAAACATTACGTCAACAAGGGGCCACAACCTATCTGGATGGCGTCGACCCTCGATGGGAGGACTTCGCCCCCCGCAATCGACCGCTACACATTCGTCAAGAAGGATCTGACTCGAAACTTGGTATCTTTGGCTGGACTCCATCAGGTAAGAGTAGTAATCGGCGGCTGGATATCTTGATGAAAATTCTAAAAAATCGTCAGGCAGAGTTAAATGATGTGGACATCAAGCAACAAGCTAAGGATACCCTCAATGGTTTGTGGCAACATCTGATCGATCCTGTGTGGCGACAGCATTTGCAATCAGAAAATGTCAAAAGTAGTGGGGGGATAGCGTATCGTCTAAGTCATAAATTTTGGGAAATGGTTCCCATCGAGGCTAAAAACATCTTTGTTTACCGTTGTAGTCAATGTCAGACCATCGCTTATGTGAATTTGGCTGGAGTCTGCCCCACCTTTCGATGTGAGGGGCAGCTAGAGCTATTTGATGGACAGGATCCCCATCTGATAGAAAATCACTATCGTTATCTCTACAAAAATATGGCGGTTATACCCTTTAGTGCGAAAGAACATACGGCACAATGGACCAGCACTGAGGCAACGAACGTACAACAAATGTTTGTACGAGGTGAGCTAAATGCCTTAAGTTGTTCGACTACATTTGAACTGGGGGTCGATGTTGGGTCGCTACAGGCGGTTCTCATGCGAAATGTACCACCAACCACAGCAAATTACGTCCAGCGAGCTGGTCGGGCTGGTCGACGCACCGACTCGGCGGCCTTGGCCTTAACCTACGCCCAGCGTCGCTCTCATGACCTGTCCTATTTTCGTCACCCTGCACGAATTGTGGCAGGGAAGGTCAAACCTCCAGTGGTGGTCGTGACCAATGAGAAAATCGTGCGGCGGCATACCCACTCTGTATTAATGGCCGCCTTCTTTCGGTGGGCCAAAGATCACCATAATTGCGATTTTTCAAACGTGGGTAAGTTTTTTGCTCCGTTACAGGGGGACACTGGGCCTGACCTATTGCACCAATATCTGGCTGCACAGCCCCCCGATGTTCAAGAAGCGTTACACCGAATCGTGCCACAAGAATTACAAGCTGAGTTAGCGATTGATAGTTGGGGGTGGGTTGATAAACTTTATAATGAAAATGGTGAGGGTATTTTAGATAAGGCGACTAGCGAGATACAGGGTGAACTTGAACAGTTTCGGGAAATGGAGGAGCATACTTTAAAGGAGGGCGGCAAAAATAAATATGATCGTGCCAAGTATTTTCAGCGGGCAGCCGATACAATCCGTCATCGCTATCTGTATGGTTTTTTAGGGTCACGCAATGTCCTGCCAAAGTATGGTTTTCCTTTTGACGTTGTCGAATTACGCACAAATCATTTGCCTACGCCTGAGGCTAATCGGATTGAACTACAGCGTGATTTAAAAATTGCGATCTCCGAATATGCACCAGGCGGACAGGTGGTAGCTGGTGGCAAAATTTGGACAAGTGGTGGAATCAATCGGCAACTCAATAAGGAGTTTCCCAAACGCCATTATGCTATTTGTCCAGAATGTGCTCACTTTCATCGCAGTCTTGAAAAGAAGATTGAAGGACCGTGTAAGGCTTGTGGGGCTAACCTCCATCAGGGCCGTAACCTTCGTGGCACCTACATTATTCCTGAGTTTGGATTTATTGTAGGAGAAAAGCCAAAAGACTCGACAGAAAAGCGACCCAATCGAATCTACACCACCCAAATATTCTTTTCAGACTATGAGCAACCACCCCTTTCTTCAGCGGGGCTGGCGATACAGGAACCCGAACTTGATGATGACCTGTCTGGTACCCAAGCTCAGATTCATAAGACCTACTCTCGTTACGGTAAGTTAGCTCTGATTAATGCTGGACCGTTGGATCGTGGCTTTATAATTTGCGACTGGTGTGGTTTTGCGCAACCAGCGCCTTTATTGCCAAGTGGTAAGTCTAAAAAACGGAAACCATCAGATCATGACAATCCACGTACCGGAAAAAAATGCAAGGGATACACTCGTAATATTCATCTAGGGCACGAATTTATTACCGATGTATTGGAATTGGAGTTTAGTGGGCGAGTTGCGAATGATCCAAGTTACGAGAGGTGGCGGTCTATCCTTTACGCTTTATTAGAAGGGGCCAGTGACGTTTTAGGTATCCGCCGAGATGATATTGATGGGACCCTTTGGCGTAAACCAGGAAGCGGCCCGGTCCCTTCAATCATTCTGTTTGACACAGTGCCTGGGGGGGCTGGACACGCTCATCGTATCAAGGAGGAGTTACTACCTACCTTCGAAGCGGCTTACGCACGCGTTCATGAATGTGAGTGTGGGACAGAAACAAGCTGTTACGAGTGTCTACGTAACTTCCGTAATCAATTCTATCACGATCAACTTAAACGAGGTATCGTCGAACGATTTTTGGGAGATATTTTGCCGAGCGTTGATCGTTCGACTTAGAATATAATTGTCCAAACTACGTTAATTAAAGGAGATCACAATGCAAATCGATTGGGCGTATCTACGCAAAAACTGAAACTCGTGTGCTAAAACCCGGGAGGTTCTCGGGGCAAACGAGATTGCTATTCAAAACCAGAGCGATGCTCGTAAAGAGCGGATCGAGGCTGAGGCAGCGTGGGAGAAAATTTCTCAAGCGAATAAAGTTTATGTGGCCAAAGGTAAAAAGGTATTGGAATTTACCCCGCAGCCGGAGAATAAGGACGACATTTTGAAAGAGGTGATGGGGCGTAGCGGAAATCTGCGTGCGCCGACCCTACAACAAGGCGATACTCTGTTTGTTGGCTTTAATGAGGCAATGTACGCAGAGCATTTTGGCTAAAAATTAAAATATTCGGAAACCCTATTCATCCACAGATCAACACAGATTGACACAGATAAAATCGTTTTGTTCAAAGAACTCTATAAATATCTGTGAATATCTGTGTGCATCTGTGGATTGTGATTTTTTGTCGGTTTCAAATATTTATGGACCCCAAAACCAACTTACAAATTCCATCCCCCAGCTACCTTGATATTCGTCCCCGTAATATAGTCCGCCTCATCACTGACCAAAAACAAAATGGCATTGACAATATCGTTGGTTTCTCCATATCGCCCCAGCGGTACATTTTCCAACGGTGGCTTTGACTCCGAATTGGCCAGCGTACCGGGAGAAACGGCGTTGACCGTAATGTTGTGTGGCCCTTCCGCCACAGCTAGCGACTTGGTTAGGATCATCACCCCGGTCTTACCGATACGATATGGTGTCGTATTCGGTGCAGCGGGGATGGTATCAGCGAAGGAGTCTGCCATATTGATAATCCGGCCTCGCTTTTGTTGTCGCATATAGGACAGGGCGTTTTTACAGCAGTAGAATGTGACGTTAAGCGTGGTATCCAAATAAAAGTGCCACTCGTCATAGCTCAATTCGCTGATCGATTTTGTGGTGATATTGCCCACATTGTTCACCAAAATATCCAACCGCCCAAATTCGGCATGGGCTTGAGCAAATAGAGCTTCGACCTGATCTGTTTCTCGCAAATCGGCCTTAATGGCGATGGCACGTCGTCCTTTTGCCTGCACTTCGGCTACAGTGGCCTCAGCCTCTTCCCGACTACCGCGATAGTGGATCACCACATCGGCCCCTGCCTCAGCCAAGCCCAAAGCGATGTCTCGCCCCGTACGTTTGGCGCTGCCTGTGACTAAAGCGACTTGGTTTGCTAATGATTTCATTTATAAATTCTCCAGTTCAATATTAGCTAATGCTGTGATTATCTCTGGTGTATGCGTTCGAATGTACTCAGGCTTGTGATGCACTACGATGGAATTGAGCAAATGACGGGCCGTTTCGTCAACCTTACGCCCAGCGTAGACAAGGACGGGGTAGCCGAGCGACTGGAAGGTTGGAATTTGGCGGATGAGGTGGATTTGAAAGTGGACACGCTCGTAGCTGGCTAATGTGTCAGGGAGAATGCCTAAATTGGGATCAAAAATGATTTGCTTGACCCCATACTGTTTGGCTAGAGCAATACGCTCCCGAAAGTAGGTCATAATCGCTTCAATCGTGACCAACTGCCGCTTTCGTCCCCGCATCTGGTAGGCATCACCGTAGGGCATATAGGTGCAGACCAGGGGGACGTCGGCTGCGGCGACGGCCTTCAGCATTTCCGGGGTGAGAATTTCGCCCGTGAAGTTGATCATATCCACGCCCTGCTCCAAGCAGGTGATGGCGGTGTGGGCGCTCCAGGTATCAATTGAAACCTTACACCCTTGTCCTTTGAGCAGATCAATCACGGGCAGTACCCGCTCCAACTCCATCTCATCCGAAATTTTGTCTGCCGTCGGTGTGATTGATCGTCCCCCCAAGTCGATGTACGTCGTGCCATTATCCCATAAATATTTCGCTCGCTCTAAAATTGCTTCTCTCGTTGTGGCAATCGATTCTTTGATATTTGATTCCGGGGACACATTCAGCACCCCCAGAATTTTTGGCTGTGTCATGGAAACTCCTGTGAATGGTGGTTAGTGGGTTGTGGCTAGTTGATCGGACGGGCTTTGAACACTATCACCCCTACAAACTCTACAAACCCGTAACATTATACCCCCCCACTCACATTATCCAAGCTATCCTTACACCCTTCCAATCTTCCATCCTTCCAAAAACCTCTTGACACTAACCCCTTTCTGAATTACAATGACTTCATAATGTGAAATTAAGGTTCATAATTTGAAATCATACAATGGCACTCAATCAGTGCAGCGAGCGATACAGTTGCTCAAACACTTTGACGACAATAACCCTCAGTGGAGTTTGGCGGATTTAGTGGAGACGGTGGGGCTGAACAAAACCACGGTCTTTCGGCTATTGACGGCCCTGGAAAGCGAAGACTTGATCCGACGTACCCCGTCGGGCAACTATCGGCTTGGCTCGGAGATGATTGCGCTAGGCGGGCGAGCGATGCGCTCCAACGATTTGCGGCGTATTAGCCACGACTTTCTGCGTGAGTTGACCCGTGAGACAGGCGAAACCACTACGTTGGAGGTCTTGCGGGAAGATCGTAATGGGGTGTGGACTGCATTGGTAATTGATGAGGTGCTGGGCAGGCATTTGGTTGGCATCACCCAATACATTGGTAGCCGACTGCCCGTCCACGCGACCTCGACGGGCAAGGTACTCATTGCTTTTCGTTCGCCTGATTTTATCGAGCAGGTGCTACAACAACCGCGCCCTGATCTCACCGAGCATACCCATTCAGCCGATACCCTACGACAAGAACTAGCTGATATTCAGGCAAATGGCGTTGCTACAGCAATGGGCGAATTGGAAGCAGGGGTGATGGCAACTGCTGCTCCAATTTTTGATATGAATGGTCAAACACAGGCGGCCATAAGCTTGGTGGGGCCGAGCATTCGGATTACGTCCGGTAGACTGATCGAACTCGCGGAGCGGGTCAGGGATACGGCGGCTCGAATTTCGTATGAGATGGGGTATAGAAAATAATTAATTGTGAATGATGAATTGTGAACTTAAAGAAAAATTTTAAGGTTCTTTGTGTTTTATCTTTATTTAGCTGGCCTAGTCGGGCCTATGTAGCAAATAGGAGTAAAAAATGGTTTTGAAAATGACAGAAGAAATAGATGCTGACCCAGCCCCAGTGGCTGATGATGATCTTGGGCCAGATATAGCCGGACCAAATATGGTCTTAGCCCATCAAGCGGTGGAGTTGGCAGCACGATTACTTGAAGAGGCGAAACGGCAGCAAACATCGGCGGAGTTGCATCAGGCCAATAAAATGGCGGGCATGATGGTGGACCCACGGGGTAAAGCATTGACGATGGCTTTGTCGGATCAAGCCTTTCGTAGCCATAACTCGGCTCGTATCGCCGATCAGATCAAACACCTGTTGGATGTCTACGGCGTTCCTAAATATTTTGCGGGGTGGGAGCAAGCAGCTCTGCAATTGGGCAGTTGGATTGGCCAATATCTGCCGCAATTGGTTGTCCCCTCTATCGTCACCCGTCTTCGTCAGGAAACCCAAAACGTGATTTTGCCCAGTGAAGAAGGGCAATTTCAAGCCTATCTCAAAAAGCGACGTGAGACTGGCACCCGGCTCAATATCAATCAACTGGGTGAGGCCATTTTAGGTGAGGGTGAAGCTCGTCGCCGACTAGACGCCTACTTAGAACTGCTGCGTCGACCCGATGTGGAATATATTTCCGTTAAAATCTCCTCAATCTATAGCCAAATTAATTTAATTTCCTTTGATCAAACCGTTGAGGAGATCAAAGTGCGTTTGCGCGAGTTGTATCGCACGGCGCTTCAACACGAGTATGTTTCAGCCGATGGTCAGGCTGCCCCAAAATTTGTAAATCTGGATATGGAAGAGTACCGGGACTTGCATCTCACCGTGGCTGCCTTTAAGCAAGTGTTGGATGAGCCGGAATTTATGAACTATCGAGCGGGCATCGTGCTGCAAGCCTATTTGCCCGATTCGGCGACAGTACAACGCGAACTCACCGCCTGGGCCATCGACCGGGTGGCGCGGGGTGGGGCTACCATCAAAATTCGTATTGTTAAAGGGGCAAACCTGGCGATGGAACGAGTGGAGGCGGCACTGCACGATTGGTCACAGGCCCCGTACTACACCAAGCCCGAGGTGGATGCTAACTTCAAGCGAATGTTGACTTATGGATGTCAGCCTGACCGCGTTAAGGCCGTTAATTTAGGCATCGCCAGTCACAATTTGTTTGATGTAGCCTACGGCTTAGTCTTGCGTGATAAGTACGACATCGCCCCCTACCTTGAGTTTGAAATGTTGGAGGGGATGGCCAACCATCAGGCGCGGGCTGTACAAGCCGAAGCCAATGGATTGTTGCTCTATGCGCCCGTTGTCAAACGTGAAGATTTCCATAGCGCGATTGCCTACCTTGTCCGACGGCTGGATGAAAATACGGCTGAAGAGAATTTCTTGCACGATCTTTTCGATCTGGAGGTGGGTAGCCCCACCTGGGAGCAGCAGAAAACGTGGTTCCTGGAGGCATTTACACGGCAAGATGAGGTCAGCGATCAGCCCAACCGCCAGCAGAACCGGCAAACCGAACAGATCACGATGGACCCAACCGTTCCTTTCAAAAATGAGGCGGATACTGATTGGTCCTTGCCCCAAAATCAAGCCTGGATCAAGGTTATTCGAGATCGCTGGCAAGCTATGCAGATCGATCCCATTCCCCTACAAATTGGTGGCAAACGGATTGCTGATACCTTCCTAGGCGAGGGGCACGACCCCTCTCGACCGGGTAAGGTCGCCTATCGCTATGCTTTGGCAAATCAAGCCCAAGTTGATGAAGCGTTGAATGTGGCCCAAGCAGCGCATTCAGCCTGGGGAGCAACCTCAATTGAAGAGCGCAAACAGCTCTTGATACAGTGCGCCGAGGCGCTGGCCCGACATCGCGGTGATTTGATCGGGGCAGCGATGTTGGACGGCGGCAAGTTAGTGACCGAGGCCGATGTTGAGGTCTCTGAAGCCATTGATTTTGCTAACTACTACGCTCGCTCGTTGGATTTGATGGAGACCGAGCTAGCCGACAGCCAGTTTGAGCCGCTGGGTGTCGTTGTCATTACTCCACCGTGGAATTTTCCCTTGGCTATTCCTTGCGGCGGAATGTTGTCAGCCTTGATGGCTGGTAACACTGTCATTCTCAAACCTGCCCCAGAAGCAACGTTAGTTGGCTGGCAGCTAATCAACGTGCTATGGGAGGCGGGTATTCCGCAGGATGTGCTGCAATTTGTGCCAACCACCGATGATGAGGTGGGCCGTAGTTTGGTCACTGATGAGCGGGTGGGTGGGGTGATTTTGACGGGAGCGTATGAAACAGGCCGTCTGTTCCAAAGTTGGAAGCCTGACTTGAAGCTCTATGCTGAAACCAGCGGTAAAAATAGTTTGATTATCACGGCGTTGGCTGATCACGATCAGGCCATCAAAGATTTGATTAAATCAGCCTTTGGTCACTCTGGGCAGAAATGTTCAGCCGCCAGTTTGGGGATTTTGGAGGCCGAGGTTTACGATAACCCCGCCTTTTTACGGCAGCTCAAAGATGCGGCAGCCAGCCTGCAAGTTGGCTCGGCTTGGGATTTGAGCAGTAGTATGACCCCCGTTATTCGGCAGCCCAGTGCCGATTTGGCCTGTGCATTGACGATGTTGGAGGATAATGAAAGCTGGTTGCTCGAACCCAAGATGATTGATGGTAACCCCAATTTGTGGTCACCTGGAATCAAGCTTGGCGTCAAGCCTGGCTCTTTCTTCCACAAAACGGAGTGCTTTGGTCCCGTGCTTGGCCTGATGCGAGCCGAGACGTTGGAAGAAGCCATTGCCATCGCCAATGATAGCGAGTTTGGTTTGACCAGTGGGTTACACTCACTGGATGATCGCGAAATCGCCTTCTGGCGGGAGAACATTGAAGTGGGCAATGCCTACATTAACCGTACGACGACGGGCGCGATTGTGCAACGACAACCCTTTGGCGGTTGGAAAAAGTCGGTCTTTGGCTATGCCAAGGCTGGTGGCCCCAATTATGTGTTGAGCTTGGGGACGTGGCATCCGCGCGGTGATACTTCAGATCATGAACAATTCCTACAAATGGCGGAGCAAAGCTATCATCACGCGTGGCAAACCCACTTTGGTGGCGAGCACGACCCTTCTCAAATTTTAGGTGAGTCAAACATTTTCCGCTATCGCCCAATCAATCAGGTTGTTTTACGGGTTGAGGATGAAGCACAGTTGGCCGAGGCTCAAATGGTGATCTTGGCTGCGCAAACATGTAGGGTTCCTATAACGGTGAGTATGGCTCAGCCAATCGCTGGCTTTGAAGGTGATGGCGTCAGGACTGTTGTTGAAGATGAAGCAGGCCTGATTGCTCGCCTGGAACAAGATCGACCTGATCGTTTACGTTTATTGATGGCAGCTTCCCTAACCGTTCATGAGGTCGCAAACGCAGTCCATACTCAGATTGTGTCCGATCCCGTTCTGCCCAACGGCCGTCTGGAGTTGCGTCACTATCTGCGCGAACAAGCGATATGCCAAACCACCCATCGCTATGGAAATATTGTGCAGGTTTAGAGTAGTCTTCTGTAAGTAACACAGAACATTAAGACAAACACGAAGGCTGGCAGGTTAATTCAACCTGCCAGCCTTCCATAATCTTCCAACCTGCCAAATAACACTTAACTCCGCGCTAACTTAACCTCTTGCAAAGCCTCAAGCTGATCCTGGAGTTGATGGACCTGCTCATCGATTTCTTCGCTAATTTTACCGTAGTCGGCGGCTTTGTGGCTCGATTGTTCGATCAGGAGTTGAGAGTAGATAGTGCCGAGATTGGAGACAGCTTGCTCGACGCTGATCTCGGCTTGCTCCATAATTTCATTGAGATGAATGAGGGAGTCGAGTTGCTTGACCCGTTTTTCAAGCGTTTGCTGTAACTTTTCCTGAGTTTCAGGATGATCTTCTTCAGCGATTTGAGCCTCTAACAGTTTTATATTCTCGGGCACCTCGGCTAAATCTTCCTGAATTAATTTGTCTTGTTGATAGTGATCGACTTGCTCGGTGAGATTCTGAATAATTTCGAGCGCCTCACTGATGTGAGGGATGACTTGTTTGGCCTGAGTGGGGTGCTCACTTTTGGCTAGTATGGCCTCAATTTTGTTTTGATAATCAAAGCCACGCTCTAGATGATTTTTTAGGGTGGTATTTTTTATGGATAGTTCTCGTTGTAACTTATCATCAATGTCTGGCTTTAAATGACTCCCAGCCCATAAAGCGATCATGTAAAGACCATACCCCAGCAGAACCCCACCTGCTAGGCCCCCTCGA
Organism: Phycisphaerae bacterium; assembly: GCA_028285035.1. The sequence continues at coordinate 36,038 of JANQQF010000127.1, read as the reverse complement.
AGCCACTGAGTGGCTTCGGGATAAAATGAGTAGGACAGATATGAAGCTCCAAATACAGCAAGCATACATAAAATAGCGGGCATTAATCCACTATCAAAATGTGTGTCGTAGTCGTAGAATTTATCATCCAGACTCCCTCCTTGATAAAAAACGGTACCCAGCAGAATAAGAGGGAGGATGATCAATTGAGCAATCCAAAAGGTGGTGTCATTTAGAAAATCAGCTTGCCAGCCATACAACAACAGGAGTCGGGCCGCAACATCACTTACGAGGGGCCAATAACTAAGCTGATAGGGAATAGATTTGGTTTCATCATTCACAATTTCGTCGTCCATACCTTTGATTATATCGGGTTTGGAAAGGGGCGGCAAGGTTGAAAAATAGATCAGGATATTGCGCGTTAATCAACAAAAAGATGGACGATTATACTAGCAAATCGTCCATTTTTTTGTTGTTAATATGTAACGATTATTTGATGATTAATGGTTCCCAGGTATACCCACCGTCTAATGAGCGATGCAGAATGGGATCACCTTTAGATTGGGTGCTACTCAAATTGGCGTATAGGGCCTGCCCATTCGGACTCCAGCCAGAGGCTAAAATATCGATCTCGACTTGGTCGCCAAAGTCATAAACGAGTTCCCACTCAACACTATTGACATCAGCTACGCTTGGTTGACAGGTACGCCACAACTGGCCCTGCTCATCATTCGTTGCCACATACAGTACGCCACTAGCCCCATCTTGGACAAATTGGGTGCCAACTGGAATATCATCTAACGGTCCCGGCATCATTTCCCATTGTCCATTCGATGTGCCCCGGCGGAGGGTGCTTTCATCGTAATCTGACCAAACCGTGGCATAAATGATGTTAGCGTTCTGTGTATCTGGCGCGATGTGGGCGACACCTTCCTTGTGCCCGAGATAACGACTGGCGGGCTGCCAATTTTCGCCACCATTGTCGCTGAAGATGACAGGTACCTCGGCTGGCCCTTGGGGGCGTGTTGCCCAAAATACATCTGATTGATTAAACGGAAGGCTCACCATCCCCGTTTCCTCATTAGAGACCTGTACCCAATTCTCATTTTCCCAGCGATACAATCCTTCACAAGTGCTAGCATACAACACCCCTGTGGTCTGATCCAGACTGATGCTGTGTAGACAACTGCCTTTTACGGGAAGCCCGCCTGCAAAAGGTGCCCAATTTTTACCAAAGTCGTCACTCAATAACAGACTGCTTTGTCGTCCTTCATCGGTGAGAGCGTACAAGGTGCCTGGTTCACCCGCCTCAATCAGCAAAGACTGAATCGGCATATGACTTTGACCTTCTATCTGGATGATGGATTGGGTATCATCATACCGAGCCACGCCCCTGTTGGTGGCAAACCATTTAATCCCGTTGGCATCAACAGCTACATCTATGACCTTTGCGCCGCCGAGATCATAGGTCGCACTCAGACACCCATCAAATCGTGTATTACGTTTCCAAAGGCGGTTATTTTCTTGAACCGGAATATGTTTTGCAGCAAAATATTCTTCGGGTAACTCATCTTCTTCATAGAAAAGCCAAGTATCATCTTGTAAAAGATTAAAGCCTCTAGAGATTCCTCCGCGATTGCCAAACTGGGTCCCTTGCACCCATACTTGACCTTTTTCATCGATGACAATATCGTGAATTCTGTTGCTGAACAAGCCATCTTCTGTAGTATAAACTGTCCATTCCTGACCATCATATTTATTGAGCCCATTACGACTAGTGCTCACCCAAACATTCCCTTTTAGATCGATCTCAATGTCGGAGATATCGTTGCCAGAGATTTCTGGGCTTTTGTAGGTTCGCCAAGTGTCTCCATTAAAGACGCTAACTCCCCCACCCCATTCGATGGCCCAAACTTGGTTTGACTGATCTGAGATAAATTTGGTGATTTCCCGGTGGGGAAGACCATCATTTTTTGTATAATTCGTCCAATATGTACCATTAAAGACGCTGGCCCCTCTGGGTGTTGAGACCCAAATGTTCCCAGCTGCATCAAGGTCTAGATTTGATATGCTATTTGTGTTAAGCTCGCCCTCCGTGAGATAATTTTCCCAATGACGATTGTTAAGATGTTTGAGGCCATAATTGGTGCCAAACCATAATCTACCCTGCTCATCACTCACAATACTATTGACACTAGTCAAGCCTAATTCAGCTTCGTCGGAGCGGGGGAGCCAGGAATTGCCATTGTAAATATACGTTTCATCCCCAGAAATAAACCATATTTCAGCAGTATTTTTACGAGCTTCGATGGAAATACGCTTCCGAGAGTTGCGGTCTGTTAATATTTCGGTATACCATTCTTCGCCATCCAAATGGCTGACACCATCTGAATGGGCGGCCCAGACTGTCCCGTTTTCATCAATCGTCACATCAAAAACTGCTTGTTCTACTGCTTCACGATGTCTTAGCCAAACTTGCCCGTCAAAGCTTGCCAAACCAAATTTACCCACAGACCAAATATTATTGTTTGCATCAATTTCTATGTCTATGATGTTTTGTAATTGGTGTTCATCATCTATTTTATCGTGGTTATACCAGGTCTGACCATCAAATTGACTCATTCCGTGTTTTGTACCAAACCATTTATTCCCAGCCTTGTCGATTGCAATAGCTCCGACCCATTGGTCAGTAATTAGACCATCTGCTTTGGTGTAGCTAGCCCAATCCTCATCGTTAAACTGGCTGACACCCTGGGCTGTGCCAAACCACTTTGTCCCATCTTTCTCTACGGCAATGGCATAAACGTTATTGCTGATGAGACCGTCACTTGTGACGTATTTGACATAACTTCCATCTAAGCGATTCCATCGGACTACACCGCCACAGGTAGCCGCCCAAATGTAATCGCCTTCGAGGGCTACATCGCGGACACAATTGGCATTGGTAAAAATTTGCCAAGGCTCTACACTTTGCGCCTGAGCGGGTGCTGGTTGCCAACTCCCTAACCACAAGAAACAACTCATTACAAATAAAAACAAACCAAATTTTACGTTCATCATACACTCCTTTTGAGTTAAATTTTTTGGTTGTTTTTAATGTAATAGATTTTGCCAGAGAGGGTTGGACAGATTTCTGACCTAGGACTGACAGTTAGGCAGTGTTAATTTTTTGGTGGGAGATAAATCAGCATTGTTGTTTCATCGACATCGTACATCAATGTTGTAGGTGGGAGGCGAAGTAATCGCCAGGAGAGATAGAGATCGCCTACCGCACCGCTACAATTGAAAAGGATGGCGGTAAAGGCGATAAGGACCACCCAGGTGTTCTGGATGGTGAGGAGCGGAACGAGGAGGATCGTCAAAACAAATAGAGGGGCTAAGGCCACAAATAGATTGTGGTTGCGTTGTTGAAATTGTTTGAAGGCCGCCGCATAAGCGGCGAGCAACCGTAAGTTGGTGCCGTAATTTACACGATAACCTAACAGTTGGTAAGTAAGCCCGTGGATTAACTCGTGGACAATGACTGTGATGACAATGGTGGTGGTGATGATGATAAGCTCGATAAATCCAGCCTGAAAGTGGGGGATTTGCCCCTGAAGTAGCCAAGTCAGGGTATATAAAAATGGTAAAAGTACAATCACTAGTGTAATTGCGGCGATTTGTAGAAAAGTGCGGGGATATTCAAATCGTATCGCGGGTTGGTAGCCGTATGGAGGTGGTGGGTAATTGGTAGAAGACATAGCTTTTCTTGGATTGCCTTGGTAATGATCTTTTTTATTAATCAACTCAACAATTCAACAATTAATCGATTAATTGTTGAATTGTTAAACGATGAGTTTATGAAGGATCGCGTTTGGACCACGTGCCGGTCTTGGCCTCTGGCTTGGAAACGGGAACCAAAATGCGTTCACCAAATTTTTTGATCTCAGACCAAATTTGGGCATCAACCAGTAATCCTTCCCGATGAGCTTGTTCAAGTTGAGCTAATCGGGACGCGGGGCGATGAACCGTGACTGATTCTATGGAATCAGCCAGAGTTACAAATGGCTCGAGATTGATGTTAAGCTCGGTTTCATTGGTGTTAGCGCGGAACCATAGGATGAAGCTATTATTGGTGAGTGATAAATCGAGATCAGGCGGGGCAGAGGACTGCAATTGCGCCCGCACACGTAACGACCATTCAGCTTGATGGCTTGAGAAAAGAAATGCATCATTTTCAACAGGGAATGCCATTAGATATTGAATGTCATTTGATGTAACTTGATGCTTCAATTGGCCCACTAAACCACGCTTAACCCTTTGATACAACCGTTGCTCCAATAAATTGAAACCTCCCCCAACATTATCAACCCAAACAATGTATTGGCCTTGATGTTTCGCCTGAGCGTAGGCCAAATCAAATATGTCTGCGCTGCAGATGAGGAGGTGTTCACCCTGGGCGTCAAGATGGGCTGATCTTTCATTTTCTTTGATGAAGACGGCCGATTTTGGTGGTGCCTCAGTGAGATTGGTCAAATATTCATGAAACGTTGTCAAGCCGTTTTGATAATAAATTTCGGCATACTGAGTCATCTCCCCGACAGGTTGAGCATAACTCGCGGGGAGTTTGGCGCCGCGTAAGGCCCATTTTACAGCCTGATTGATTTCCCGAGGTAGAATGCGGGTTTTATTACTCATAGTGTTTTCCTATTGGTCTATGAAAGGAAATATTCCAGGTGAATATCCTCTGGTTCAAGCTCAAAAAGTTTCGGATCGATCTCTTTTGCAATTACACAGCCTAAATTGAGATAAAAGTTGATGGTGTTCTCTGATGGAGTGGCCGAAATATATAATCGTCGTGCTTGCAACGTTTGCGCCTTTGCAGCGGCTTTCTTGAATAGCTTTTTGCCCAATCCTTGGCCACGATAGGCCTGACTGATATGTAGAAATTTGAGTTGCAATTGGTCCTTGTTGGTTCCGATGAATTGGTTATCCAAGATTGCTACACCAATGAGAGTCTCATTTTGAAACAGACCATAAAAGGTACCGCCTCGGTCAAAGCAATCCATTAAGATCGGCGTATATTGTTCTGATTCTCCTAGCGGCCAGCCTCGAACATCATAATATTCTGGTTGCAAGGCTAGGACTCCATTTTTGAGATAATACAGGTTTTCTATGATCTCGGCTCGATCAATGGTCCAGATATATTCGATTTCACTCCTTTTTAGTTCACGAATGTTCAAGATGTTAGTCCCGGCTCGGAGTTACAGGGGCGCAAACCCCTCATTGAAAAAGCGATACCAATTGCCCCCCATCAACTTTCCGACCTCCTCATCCGAAAAGCCGATTTCTCGCAAGCCTTGGGCAATGTTGGGGAAATCGGCGGGGCTTTGGAACCACGATTGCCATTCAGGCCAATCGGTGATGCCAGTTGCGCTGGGGCCATAATCAACCGCGTGGGTCCAGCGCCCCATTCGTAGCCAATTGAGATCGGCAGGTGTGCACTTACGGACCGAGTCACTGCCAAACCCAACTTGGTCAATACCCATCAATTCGACAGCATAGGCTATCATTTCGCAAAATGATCTCAGGCTTGTGTCATTGCCCCCGATAAAATGGGGATAGAGGCTACACCCCAGCAGGCCGCCTCGTTCGGTCAAAGCCTTGAGCAAAGTGTCAGATTTGTTTCGCTTCGAGGCGAAAATAGCATTCGGATTGGCGTGGGTGATGGCGACAGGCCGTTCCGACGCCTCAATCGCACCCAAGGAGGTTTTCTCACCAACGTGGGACAAATCGATGATCATCCCTAGCCGATTCATCTCGCGAATGACCTCGCGGCCAAATCGGGCCAAACCACTGTCATTGGCTTCGTAGCAACTGCTGCCCAACGGATTTTGGTTGTTGTAGGTCAGTTGGATGACCCGCACTCCCAGCCGATGAAAAACCTCAACCAAGCCTAAATCATTCTCCAAGGGCGACGCATTCTGAAAGCCGAGAATGACCCCGGTTTTTTGCTCGGCCTGCGCCTGCTCAATATCGCTGCCCTGATAGACGGGCTGCAAAATATCACTATTTTGTTGTAGCCAACGATACCACTGGCTGAGGTTGTCCAAGGTTGCTCGGGCATTCTCCCACACCGCGCAGGTTACGTGGACGCAGGTGACATCACCTGCCCGTAGCTCCTCAAACAGTTCACGATTCCAATTACTGCATTGCAAGGCATCGATGGTCAGAAATTGTTGCTGTGACATTGAAATTGTTCCAAATATGGTTTAGCAAATAACAACCTGCGTTACTGACTCTAAAACTCCCACAGTCCTTTAAACCCTACGAACTCACTTCAGGCTTCAACGGAAATCCCCAGCTACCAGCTACACCATTCGCCACATCAGCGGCCGTGGGTACGCCTTGCATCAAAGTCACGCGGACCCAATTCACAGATTGAGGGTTAAAGCGTTCCATCCCGTACATCGCCAATTGGAAGCGTTGGGGATAGAGCGGGATAAAATCATTGGCCAGTAGATTGGTGCGGAATTCACTGTAAGGGTAGCCGATCAAAAACTGGACACGTTGAATGATAAAACGATGTTCCGGGTGACGAAGCATAAATCGCCCGATGGTTTCGTGCGCCTCGGCTTGCGCCAAATCCCGGGCTAACTGTTGAACCCGAAAGGGAATATCAATAGGGCGCTCATACGCTTCGCCCGGATCAATTCCACGCATTCCAATCAACGGCTCCTCACTGTCGGCAGAGAAGTACCAAAACTTCTCGCGGGCCTCTGGGATATCTAGCCGCAGTTGTAACACCCAAGCATAATCACGTTCCAAAATTGTGGTCAATTCAGATGTGGTCATTTCAGGAATGATGTCTGTTTGTTCATCAACCTCAAGGTATTGCACCAATGGCTCACTGTAGGCCGGATATAGTTCGATCAGTAAGGTATGCAGCAACTCTTGCCCTTCGATACTTACGCTTTCTTTGGCCCAATCGCAGAGCGGGTGCCACGGTTGGTCTGTGTTGACCCCGTTGAGATGCCCTTCATCGATGAAGGTTTGCACCAGTGCTTTCAATTGCGTTAGTTCCTCAATCAAGGTTGAAGCTGATACAAATATCCCTTTGCGGTCTGTGCTGTCTTCACGAAAATAAGCGAGGCAATGGTCTAATAAATCCAAAAGCTGGTTGGAGTCATCGTCGGTGGATAGGACGGTTGTTACTTTTGCTTGAGCTAAGGCTAGTTCTCTCAAGAGACACCAGACGTGGACGATACGTGGGTGATTGGTGACGAAGGGGACCAAGCCCATTCCAGTGGCATTGCCGATGCCTAGATAGCGTCGAATGGCCGGGTCAAGTTTAACCGCCTGCTCATTTTTTGCGGTCGCAATATGTTCGGCTAGATCGACGGCGAACTCCCGCAGCATAAAGGCACAAAACATTTGAGCTTGATATGAGCCAGCCAGAGCGTGTGTGTTGTCAATGGTATCGAAAGCCGTCAAGCCAAATTTTGCATTCGCGTAGTAAGCGGTGCTGCGAACAATATAGCCACCCTTGGCTAGAAGATCAATGTCAGGTTGGCGACCTTTGGCCAGTGACTCAACCACGTGATTGAAGAAACGGGAGCTACGATTCCCACGGGTCCAGACAAGGCTGTCCGGCTCGGCTCGACCATACTCTTGACGTGGGACTCCGGCTCGCAATTGCGCCAGCCGTTCATCCGTGAGTTCACCCTGCAACAACACGGCGGCGGCATCCCAGCGGTCGGCGATGACCCGATCATCACGCTCACTTTCATCAAGCTGATTGGAGAACACGACAAAATGAAGCTCGCGTTCGTGGGTTTGAATATGATAAATCACCTCGCCCCGACCCTCTGGATCAAGATCGATTTTGATGGGGGTGATTTGCCATTGGTGTCGACTGATACGGTCAATCAGTAGGCGGGAGAAGCTCAGGCGTGTGAGCCAGAATGCACCCAGTCGCTCTGGCTGCATCAATTCTTCTGGAGAGCGAAGTGGTAGGTCTTGCCAATTCGGTACAATTTCTTGTAGCGGAATATTATTGAGCAAGATGGAGGGGGGCACGATTTTTGTCGTCACATTGACCTCTTTGGCGTAATTTTTTAAGACTGATGCAAAACGTTGATTGAGCCTGCCGAAAATAACGTTTTGCGAGACAGAGTATCTAGTTTCGACAGGCTCAACCCACATTGTCCACATATTCTGCGTAAGTCCTATTTTTAAACCATTACGCAGACAAAAGCTTACGAGGGGAGTTCTAAAATGTCAACTTACCAGATAAGCTACTTTTGCGAAAAACCGTCACCATCCTGGATAAATTCAAGGCGATTGCCAAAAGGATCGAAGGCATAAAAGCGACGCACATCGGGCAGGGCCTCATCAGGAACCACACGAACATCTTGATCAAGCAAATATTGCCGACTTTCTTCTAAGTCCTTCACTAAAAAGGCAACATGTGATTTAGGTGAAGCACGGAAGTCAGGTTCGACACCAAGATGTAGCCAGATACTGGGGCCTTCAAACCAGCATCCGCCCCGAGCGATCAATGGCTCGGGCTTTGTTACCTCTGTTAACCCCAAAATCTCTTGATAAAATTGGCGGGCCTCAACTTCCCTACCTTTTGGCATTGCAAGCTGTACATGATCCATTCCCGTAAGTTTCATAGGTTCTCCCTAAGCTTATGGAGTTTGTAGAGTTAGCTGATTTCTCAACCCTATAAACTCTATAACCCCTCAAACTCTAAAAACTCAATTCTGATACTTCTCTAACATTTCTCCGACAACAATCTAATACATCGGCGATATTATCTTAATCATAACGCGAAAGCAAACAGCTCTAAACAATTCAGACAAACATAAACATAAGGAGATAAAATTATGGCAACTTTAGTACGATGGAATCCAGTTCGAGAAATGGCATCATTTAACCGAGCAGTAGACCGCTTCTTTGAAACCCCAGCGGTGCGCCGCAATTATGCTCGCTCTTACGAAAATGGCGTGCGAACCCTGGCTGTTGATGTGTATGAAGATGAAGACAACTTTGTCGTTGAAGCCGCTTTGCCTGGCTTTAGCCCAGAGCAAGTTGATCTGGCGATTGAAGAAAACATTTTGCACATCAAAAGTAATGTGGTTGAAACAGAAGATGAAGGTAGCGACAACGGTGAGGCCATTGTTGGCCCCACCTACTACCTCCGAGGGCGCTTCCACGGCAGCTTTGAACGCAAACTCCGTCTGCCAAAATATGTAGACACCAATGCGGTTGATGCCAAATTTGAAAATGGTGTATTGACGGTAACTTTGCCAAAAGCAGAAGCAGCCAAACGCCGACAAATTCCTGTAAACGTGCAGTAGTCTTGTAGTAACAACCTTTCCTGAAAACCATCCCCTACTCTTGGGGATGGTTTTTTATTTGGAAATGGCCTATACTATGGGCATCATTGGTGATGATATGAGGAGGAAAGCCCTATGACAAAGCTCATCGGAATTTTGACCGCAGGTGGCGATAGCCCAGGCTTGAACGCCGCTATCCGTGGCGTTGGACGTGCCGCTCAAGAGACGTATGGAATGGAAATTGTCGGTTTTCGAGATGGCTTTCGGGGCCTAATGGAAAATCGGGTGATGCGATTGGGATCGGAAGAGCTTTCGGGTATTTTGACCCGAGGAGGGACCATCCTAGGGACAAGTCGGGATAAACCGCATCGAATGCCGATTGGTAGTAAAACCCTCGATATGACAGATGTCATTGTGAACAATTATCGTAAACACCATCTGGAGGTATTGGTCTGTTTGGGAGGGGGTGGCACCCAAAAGAATGCCTATCGTTTGATGGAGCAGGGTCTGAATATTATCACCTTGCCCAAAACCATTGATAACGATGTGGCGATGACTGATATCACCTTCGGGTATGATACTGCGCTTGGTATTGCCACCGAGGCCATTGATCGATTGCATAGCACTGCCCACAGTCACCATCGCATCATTGTTGTGGAGATTATGGGGCATAATACAGGCTGGCTGACGTTGGGCGCTGGTGTGGCTGGTGGGGCCGATGTTGTGCTTATCCCTGAAATTCCGTATGAGATTGAGAAAGTGGCCGAGGCCATTCGACAGCGACGACGCGCGGGTAAGGGGTTTAGTATTGTGGCCGTGGCCGAAGGAGCAATGTCGCAGAACGATGCCAAGGTGATTGGTGCCGCACGTGAAGCCGTGGAATCAGCGGAAGAAAAGAATGAACGTAAGCAGACAAAACGTGAATTGAAAGAGCTTCAATCGAAGCATGTGGGCAATACGGTTCGTCTCGCCCGAGAACTCGAGGCGTTGACCGGCTTAGAAGCTCGAATGACTATTCTTGGTCATTTACAGCGGGGTGGAACCCCCTCTGCTGCTGATCGTATTCTTGCCACCCGTCTTGGCACCGCCTGCGCCACCTTCATCAAACAAAAGAAATTTGGCGTAATGGTCGCCGCTCGTGGGGATGAAGCTGTGCCTGTCCCATTAGGTGAGGTGGTCGGTCGACGGAAGACCGTGCCATTAGATCACCCGATCATTGAAAGCGCTCGACACGTCGGGACGAGTTTTGGGGATTGAACTTGGCTGAAAAGCACTCTAAACTACAAGAGTGCTTTTTTATTTCACCCAAAAATATTGTCTGTCTTACAAAGGATTCTAAGATTAATCGCGTAAAATAAAATCAAAACAATTAGAAAACCTGGAATGGACAACATCAATGCAATCTCTTCTCAGCCTTGTTTTTTTCATCTCTATCTTCATAAATCCTTTTTCGGGAATTCGTATATCACCTTCGCAGAGTACCCCACCTGTGGATACCCCACCTGTACAGCGAGTCCCAGGCTACTTAGACCTAGTGGCCGTTTATGAAGATAATCAACAAGTGGTGGCATATGTCAGTACAAATGATAATCTGCTTGTCTTCGATTTAATTGAGCCCACCAGGCCACTGCACGTTCAAACCCTGACCTTACCGGGAATAATTAACGATATTGAAATCGTTGATCGCTATGCTTATGTTTCCAGTGGTGGTCTCCGTATTTTTGATTTGACTGACCCTGTTCGACCTACTGAAATTAGCGTTTGGGATGAGGATGGGGTAGGGCAGATAACGGTCAATGAAAATTATGTCTATGTTTCGGATTATATGACATTTCGTATTTTGGATGTTTCCGATTTGACCGCCCCAACGTTGCTGGGTGTCTTCAATCCACAATATGGCGAGAAAACATATGACGCCTGGCAACAGTCTCAGCCTAATGAAACGTGGCAGGAGTTTCGGATTTATGATCTAACCATTGAAGATGATCTTGCTTATCTGGCTGGTGAGGAAGGGGTGCAGATTTTGGATATTTCTGATCCCACCGCCATCAAACAAGTTGGACTGTATGGAACGCCGCAAACAGCAGCCCATGTATTCTTGAAAAGTAGGGCGAGATATAGCTGGGATAAAAAACTGTATGTAGTGACGGAACGGAGTCAAGCAGGACTGCATCATGATACAGGCTTTACCATCCATGTTATCGATGTTGGGAGACCCGCTCTGCCCACCCAAATTGCGACCTACAACCCCACCACCCGGGTGTTTGATGCCGCTTTGGTTGATGACCTGTTGTATTTGGTCGATGCAGCATTGGGCTTGCGCATTACAGATATGTCCGATCCTTATGAGCTCGTTGAAATAGGGACGTATGCTCCCGCTGGGACAACGTTTAATGTTGCCATTCAGGGTGATTATGCCTATTTGGTGGGTGAGCAAGGCTTGGAAATTGTGGATATTTCTGATCCCGCACAGCCTGAAAAGCTGGGACATTATCAAACCTTGGGGATCGCTAAAGAGGTGGCGGCAACGAAGGAGTATGCGTACGTTGCTACGGGTCGAGATGGGCTAGCAGTCGTTGAATTAGCTGAGGGTGCTCGGTCTGAGGTGAAAACGTTTTATGAATTGCCAGGATATACCTTGGACATTGCTATTCAAGATAATTTTGCCTATGTTGCCACGGAGTTGGCCGGTTTGCACATTCTGGACTTGACCGACTCCACTCAACCTGTCAAAGTTGGCGTATATGATCCAGTAGGTGAAGTCCGTCAGGTTTGGATCAATAAAGATTTGGCGTTCTTGGTGGGCGATGGGGCGTTGGATATTGTAGATGTCAGCGACCCAGCTAATCCAGTAAGAGCCAGTCGGTACACACCTTCTGGCTGGGTAAATGGGGTGAAATTCTATGGCGAGTATGTCTATGTGGTCATACAGGGTAGTGGCCTGCGTATTTTGGATTTAGCCGATTCTGCTCAGCCCCAAGAGATTGGTGTTTACCAGCCGGATAGTGACACAACATCAATTACAGATGTGATTATCATTAGTGATGGTACGATAAGGTACGGTTACATTTATTTGAGGCAATGCTCTAATTTATTTTGTATGCCCCTTATGCATCTTGTTGATATGTCTAATTTAACCCAACCCGTCAAAATTGAACTACCTATTTCTCAAAATGAGGTACCTTGGCCAACTCTAAGCAGCAAAGACGAGGCGATAGCCTATCTTAATGGTGAATATTTATCGTGGTTAGATGTGCAAAATCCAATAACCTCAACTATGACACAGGTTAAGGTAGATGAATCTTTACATCATTACCTATTAACAGATAATGTCTTTCTAACCCCGAATGAACAGGAGGGGTTGTTGATTAGTTACCCTGATTGGCCTAAGACTTTGTCGATCCCCCCACAGCAGCGTAAAAAGAAGGTATTCAATCAGTTGATATTGATTCATCAGATAACAACCTCAGTTGGCTCAACCTCAACCTCTATCAATAAATTTGATTTCCCAATTAGCTCCTTATCCCCTCAAGAGATTGTTGATCTAATTAGCGTTAGACAATATGAAGCCTTGGATCAGATTTGGCAAGAGCTTAATCTTGAACCTATTCCATTTGGACACTATGTGGGTGCTGAAAAATTTGATATACTATCAAGTTTGATAGGTGGCCCTCATGTTGTTGTTGAGATTGGACAATATGATTATTCAAGTTATCTGTTTTTTAGGCGAGATGATAATGAATGGCAACTAATGAGCTACATTCCAGAGATTTATTCACGGTTTAGTGAGACTGAATATCGATTTGTAACTTATGATGAGGATACGTGGCTTGTCATCAACCGACACTCAGGGAGTGGCACTGGATATGGCTTATTTGAGGAAAATTGGTATCTACTGACAGAAAATGGTTTTGAATACAAACTACGTTATCCAGTTTCAGGCTATGAAAGTTGGCGAGATCTTTGGCGAGGTTTTGGGAGCAATATCACTAATTCTAATAATCAAGACCACCTCAGTATAGATATCGAAATCCAATGTGAATTTTCTCATGGAGGCATTGATTTGTTTACTATGGACCAACGAGGAAGATTTGTTTGGGACGCAGTAGCTCAAGAATTTTTTGCTGATCCAGACCAGTCACAAATCCATCTCCTTGAACCTTATGAAGAAATTTGTTCAATTCATTATGAAAAGTTTTTAGAGAACTATTCATCTGAGTTAATGTATATCGCTCGTGAAGGTAATGATGGGCAAATGAAATGGTTAGAGCAATACCTGATGCAAACGGGCCTAGATACTAGGGGTGATAATGTAATCAAACTTTTGCTCGACTCATTACAAAAGTTTGATTAAACGTTACACCCATACCTACTTATATCAACGCCCTATGTTGGTACAAGTAGAATTTATCATCAATCAAAAATCGTCAATCATAAATCCAACCTATGCTTTATTCACCATCCAGCCTGAAAATGCGCGTAAAAAATTGCGGAAGCCGGGCAGGTGTTGGGCCGGAAAATTATATTCCTCAACGGCCTGATCCAAAACGCGGTCAAAACAGACTAACCATTCTTGACGACCCGCTTCATCAATTTCAAAGGGCATATGTCTGGCCCGCATCATTGGGGGGCCGTACAGTTGCTGATAGAGCGGTGGCCCGCCCAGTAAGCCCACAAAAAAGGCGGCAGATTTCTCCGAGGCCGTCAACAAATCCTCTGGAAAAAGGTGCTTGATGCTCGATTTTCCTAATTCTTCATAAAAATCGGCCAACATCTTGAAAATGTTCTCTTGTCCCATCAACATATAAATTTCTCGGCTGGGTGGTTCCACTCGAGGTGGCCCCCCCTCCGGTACATAGATTTCGCGTTCCATAGGCTATCCTTTTGAGTTTATAGCGTTCATAGAGGTTGTAGAGTTAGATGAGTTGAAGGAGCTTTTTGCTTCAATTTCCAATCTCTAATCCCCCAATCTCTATTACAATTACCGTTTTAGCTCAAATTCGGTATACTCTCGCATATTACACGTGGATTGATAAAAAGGGAAGGAGTAGTTAGGAAAGATACGATGCATGTACGTGATACACATTTTTTAGAAGTCGCTAAAACATTAGCCAGAGATTTTGCGACACGAGCTGATGAGGCTGATAAGATTGGGAAATTGCCTATCGAGGATGTAAAGGCGTTAAAAGAATCGGGCTATTTGACCTTGAGCGTGCCCCAAACGTTTGGGGGGCAGGGCTTGTCGATGAAGGATTGTGTGGAAGCCCAGCTTGAGATTGCCCAGGGCAATGCGTCTACGGCGATGGTCGCGGGAATGCCCACCCACATTTTTGGCAGTGCGAGCGAGCGAAATCCGTGGTCGGATGAGGCCTTTGAGATGCTATGTAAGGCAGCGGTGAATGGGGCTATCATTAATAGCGTTGCCAGTGAACCTGCGATGGGTAGCCCTTCGCGGGGTGGTCTGCCAGAAACGAATGCGGTGCCCAATCCTGATGGAGATGGCTGGGTGGTCAATGGGATGAAAACGTGGACCACAGGGGGGAAACATTTGACTCATATGCTCGTCCGCACTCGGATTGAGGATGATCCGGCGGTGGTGTTGGTTTTGCAAGATACCCCAGGGGTAGAGTGGGTTGAGACTTGGAGCGACTCGCTGAGTCTGCGGGCCAGTGATAGTCACGATTTGAAGTTGAATAATGTCATAGTCCCAGACAGCCACATTTTACAACGGGGAAAGCCCAGCGGCCCTAGTCTGCCTAACGGCTGGTTTCCAATGATTATGTCCTCGGTGTATTTAGGAGCTGCGTTAGCCTCCCGAAACGCTGTCATTAAATTCGCTCTGGAGCGTGTCCCCACTAGCCTAGGAAAACCAATTGCGACGTTACCGAAAATTCAACGCCAAATTGGGGAGATTGACTTGGCCTTGCAAGCGGCTAAAGCCTTGTTGTTTGAGGTAGCAGGTCGCTGGAAAGGGGATGCGGAGACGCGTAAGATTGTCTATCCCGGCGTGGTGGCCGCAAAGCATCAAATTATCGAGGCGGCGGCGTATGCCACCGATCAAGCCTTGCGGGTGGCTGGAGGTACGAGCATCACTAAAGATTTGCCTTTGGAACGACACTTCCGTGATGTTCGGGCGGGGTCAATGCAACCACCATCGGGTGATACAGCCTTGGAGATTATTGGGCGGAATGCGATTGAGGCGGCTGACGTGCTTGGCTAAACTGTCAAATGGTGTTCTGCGTTGGTAACTGGATTTGATGCCGCTCAAACCAACCTTGTAACGACTTGGCGTTCCGTTGCATCCAGTCGATGAGGATTTTTGCTTTTTGTGGGTGCGGATTACGTACCCATTTGCCATTATGGGGGCCGTGGATGAGGACTTGGTCGAGGTCGGCCAAAATGTCATCCATGTCGGCCCCCAATTTGACTCGACACATCGCCCGATTGAGTTCATATAGGGCGAAACCACCAGCTCGTTCTCGGTCTCGGATGTCGATGGCCTTGCTCAATTCTGCTTCGGCCTTACCCCAATCAGGCTGGAGTTTATCTTTGTAAACATAGCCTAACTCACCGTGATTACGATGGAAGCGGCTGTCTATATCATCTTCAATGAGTGCTTCGAAGACAGGGATGGTACGTTCGATGAGGACCGGGCGTTCTTCATAGTTTTCATTGCGGAAGGCTTGGGCTATATCAAAGGCCAGGACTTTTACGCTAGATGAGGCCCCTTTGATAGCTTCTTTAAGTTCATTCTCTTCAATGATGGGGGTATCTAAATCATCATCAAAATGTTGTCGCAGCAGGGCAATGGCCATTCCACCCTGTCGATTCTGTTGACGTAGCTCTTGAATGTCGCTCTCTAGCTCGTAAAACTGTTGGGCCAACACCCGTTCAACCAAGGCGCGACCGCCATAGCCGCCTACAACAGATACCCCAATAATCTTGATCACTTCCCACCCACTCAGGGTGAAATTGAAGTTGCCGGGGAGGAGGATAAAGACGAGGAAACCGCCTGCTAGACCAAAGAGGCAGTCACCAATGAAGCCAGGTTCAAGGGTGTATTTGGATGTCCAATGGGGGATGACTAACTTTTTGTCTTTGATGCCGAATAAGAAGCCGCCAAACATACCGGCAATACTGACGACCAGCCACAGTAAATAGTCTGGGCCGTTTGTTGTTGGGGTATCCTGGAGAAGATTATCAGCAAATGTATCGTAGGGAAGAATGAGGCTTAAGCTGATGATAGTAATAGTGGTGAATATCTGATAAGCCTTTGGTGACATTGTAGAGTCCTCTCTCTACTTTTTTGCAGGAATTGGGTAATGACCCTCTCCCGCCTGCTTCGCAGGTGCCCCTCCCAACTCTAAAATTGGGGAGGGGCATCTGGGTTTCATTTTCGATATGTTTAATATCGATAACGTTCACTGGCGAACTGATAAACAAAAATCGCCGAAATAATGGGAATAGCAATGTAGACAAGGGGGATAAGAAAACTCAGGATGCCCAATGAAATGACCACTAACACCCCGATGATGGTCGCCAAAATCCACACACCCACTAAAATAAGAATGCCTCTTAAAACATCCCCAGCATAAATCCAGCCAATGCCTGGTAAAAGAAAATACCCCAAAATGAGCTCAAGCAAAACTGCAATTACTGGTTTACTCATAATTATCTGCGCTCCATTCTATCTGCTTTGCAATCTCTAACTTTGTTTCTAAATTCGCAATCCGTTTTTTTGTTTCCTGTACCTTTTGAATATCCCGGGTTGATTCGTGAACCGTTAAAGCTGATTGGTATCGTTCCAAGCGTTGAGCTAAGGCCTCAATCAATTCATTCAATCGCCCCGATGTATGGGCTGCTGCGGCGATTTTGCGAAATTCAGCCGCTGTTGTGGTACGGAAGACATCTCGCTGTGACATATTTCTGTTCTCCTACATTTATTACGTTTTTTAGGGGAAAAAGTTTCCAGATTTTATAGCAACCACAACAAGGGGCCGACTGTTTCACCGCAATGAATACGGGTGATGACTTGGGCCAACAGGGGGGCAATCGATTGGATTTTGATTTTCGAGGTTCGATTTTCTTCGGGAATAAGGACCGAGTCTGTTGTAACCAACTCGGCAATGTGATCTCGTTTGAGGCGTTCCATCGCAGTGGAAAGTAAGACAGGGTGAGTAATTGAGAGGTAAACTGGGGGTTTTGCGCCTGCTTCAATCAGGGCTGGAATCTGATCGAGCACACTCCCTCCAGCAATCATATCGTCGATAAGAATGGCTGTCTTCCCTTTAACATCGCCCACCACGCTGGCGGTTTTTGCCTCTGTGAAGCCAAGCCGCCGTTTGTGCATAATGACGAGCGGTAAATTGAGATGCTCAGCATATTTTCCCGCGAGTTTGGCCCGCCCCACGTCAGGGGAAACAATGACGGTGTTGTCGGGCGGGAAGCGGTCATCATCCTTGAAGTAATCGCCCAAAACAGGCAGGGCAGTTAAGGGGTCGACCGGAATATCAAAAAAACCTTGCGTTTGCAAGGTATGAATATCAACGTAAATGACGCGGCTGGCCCCACCCATTTGTAACATATTGGCTATAACTTTAGCACTGACGGCCTCCCGCCCATTGGCCATTCGGTCCTGGCGAGCATACGGAAAGTAGGGGATGACTACATTGATTCGGCGGGCGGAGGCTCGGCGAAAGGCGTCAATCATCAACAAAAGTTGCATAAAGTTATCATTCACGGGCCGTGAACAAGGCTGAATGATAAAAATATCTTGATGTCGAACCAGTTCATTGATTTGGACGTGAATTTCACTATCGGCCAAATGGGTGATCTTTACCTCTGAAAGTTCGATCCCAATTTGCTTGGTTACGGCTTCCGCCAACGGCCGATTGGCCGTGCCCGAAAAAATCCGTAAGTCTTCAATACTCGCTGATGGGGCAGACATTATTCTCTTCTCCTGAAAAAGTAAATTAGTGGCTAGTGAATAGTGGATAGATAAATCTTAATTACACCCTATCCAGGCTTACAAAAATTGCGTGACTTGATCGCCTAAAAGTGTTTCAAGAAATGGGGTGACATTCCATTGTGATTTGAGCGTTTTGTACTCTTCTATGGCCTCAGTTTGGCCTGGAGCACTCGTACGTACAGCCCGGATCATTAAATTTTTGGCAGTGTGCTCACTGGAAACAAACTCAATGACCTCGGTTCGGTAGCCCATCATTCGCAAGATTGTGGCTCGAAAAGTATCTGTCAATATGTCGCCCCACCGCTCACGCAAAATGCCGTGACGCAAAATGGGCTTGAATTCAGTTGGCGATGGTTGCTGTCGTAGTTGTTGTTGTAGATGTTGATGGCAACAAGGGGCGGAAAAAATGTAATCACTTTGCCAACCAATGCCTTGAGCCAAGGCTTCATCGGTCGCGGTGTCGCAGGCGTGTAGGGCGATCACAATATCGGCAGGTGTCTCAGCCTCGTAATCAATAATGGTGGTTGGGACAAAATTAAGATGTTGCCACCCCAAGCCTTGGCTGTTGTTGAGATGTCGTTGCATCAGGTCAGCTTTGACATCGACTCCGGTTAGGTGAGTTTTAACTTGCAGCAGATGGTTAAGATAGTGATAGGTGGCGAAGGTGAGATACGCATTGCCGCACCCAAAGTCGACGACCTTTATCGGCTCATTTTTACGGAGTGCTTCGGCATCAAGCTTATCCTCAATCAGCCGGAGAAAATCGTTGATTTGATGCAACTTACGCTGCATATTTGCCTTGATCTGGCCATTCCCCGTCATAATCCCCACAGCTTTTAAGAATGCATCGCTGGTTTCCTTAGTGATGAGGTGCGCTTTACGTCGATTATGGCTTAGATCAAGCTTTTCAGTTGAAGAGGCGTTACTATGATGAACAATAGCTCTGCCTTTTTTTGTGATTTGAACGTGGAAATTACCGGCGCTGTTCTCGACTTTGTAGTTTTTAAAGGGTTGCGCTAGAAGTTGGGTCAGTTTCTCGGCCACGTCGTCAGCATTGTAATTTTTGACGATGTTTTTGTTCGACTCAAAGTATGAGAATTGGAGATGTCGTTCGTCCTTAATCAAAACTGGGCGAATGACAACCTCTTGCCAGGGCACATATTCCCCTCGCTGTTGACCTTTGAAGGTGGCCTTGACAAAATTTTTTTCATCTAAGATGCTGGTTTGAATCAGTGCTTTGTAATTAGTGCTGCTCAATTTTATCTACCCGTTCTCCTGTTTGTACCCGCCACAGGGCCTCGTAAATTCCCCCAGCTTGAATCAAGACTTCATGTTGACCCTGTTCGCGTAATTGCCCCTGTTCAAGCACAAAAATCTGGTCTGCATTTCGAATGGTAGATAGCCGGTGGGCGATGAGAATTGTTGTCCGTCCGATGGTGATATGCTCCAATGAACGTTGAATGGCTGCCTCTGTTTCGTTGTCAACGGCCGAGGTTGCCTCATCTAAAATCAGGATCGGTGGATCTTTCAAAATAGCCCGGGCAATCGAAAGGCGCTGACGTTGTCCCCCTGATAATTTCTGACCTCGTTCTCCCACAACAGTATCATACCCTTGGGATAAGCTGAGGATAAAGTCATGGGCTTCAGCCGATTTTGCGGCAGCAACAACTTGATCAAAGCTCGCCTCAAATGACCCGTAACGAATATTATCGGCAACAGTGCCATGAAACAGAAAAACATCCTGGCTCACGTAGCCGATGGCTCGACGTAAATCCGCAAAGCGAAGTGTACGAATGTCTAAGTCATCCAGACAAATCTGCCCTTCCTGAATATCATACAGCCGTAACAACAGCTTGACTAAGGTGCTCTTGCCCGACCCTGTTGGACCAACGATGGCGGCCGTCTTTCCCGCAGGTATATGCAAGGAGAGATCGTGTAAAGTGACAAGAGGGTGCTGACGGGTCGACGTATTATTACTTGTAACTTCAGACCCCGCATCATACTCAAATGTCACATTTTTGAAGACAACTTCACCATGAACGGCTTGTAAGGGGATGGATTGTGATCCCTCAACAATCTTGGGTTGAATGTGAATTAGATCTAGAACGCGTGTAGTCGAGGCCATCGCACGTTGATATAAATCGACGGTTTGACCCAGTGAGGTCAACGGCCAGAGCAAGCGTTGGGTCATAAACACGAGAACACTATAAATACCAATGTTGAGACTCCCCGCAATGGCTAACTGTCCACCAAACACTGTAATGGCGATAAATCCCAAGACGATAATCATCCGAATGATGGGAACAAAGGCCGAACTAAGCACAATGGCTCGGCGATTGCTTTCTCGATAGGCCTCACTCCCTCGGCGAATAGCCTCTGTCTCATACGCCTCAGCAGTGTAGCTCTTGATCGTGGCAATGCCACTAAGATTGTTCGCGAGTTGGGCATTGAGGAGACTCACCTGTTCGCGAACGTCGGAATAACGTGGCGCAATTTCTTTTTGAAAATAAAGCGCCCCCCAAACGATAAATGGCATAGGTAACAAAGCCATCCAGGCCACGGAGGGCATAAACCAAAAGAAGATGCCACCGATGACCACTATAGTTGTGATGAGCTGCAAGATTTCATTGGCCCCGATATCCAGAAATCGTTCTAGCTGATTGATATCATCATTGAGAATGGAGAGTAAGCCTCCTGTACTTCGATCTTCAAAATAGGCCATTTCCAGGGTTTGAATATGGCTGTAGGCCTCAAGGCGTAGCTCATGTTGAATGGTTTGAGCCAGATTGCGCCATAGAACGGAGAAGAGATACTCGAATAAAGACTCGAAGCCCCAAATTAGGAGTGTAATAATCGCCAGAATCCAGAGCTGGGCTGTTAAATTAACAATGCCAAATTGAGCGATGTAGGAGTTCTCTTGGGCCACAACGACATCCACCGCCGCGCCAATTAAAAAGGGTGGGGCTAGATCAAAAATTTTATTGAGGATGGAGTAGCTTGAAGCAAGAATGACCTTGCCGCGATGCTGGCGAATATGACGAAGGAGCCGTCCTAAAGGAGACCCTTGTCTCGTCGTGGTGGCTTGCGTGTGGGCCATGTTACCAATTCTTTCGCCAATTTGCGGTGACAATTGAGGAGTCGACAGTGGTTTCGATTTCGACGGCCTCAGATAACCGACCCGTGACCGTTACACCGTCAGGACTTTCGACGATAGTCAAGAACCATTTACAAGGAATAGGCCTCGTGTCCAAGGTTAAATCATAAAAACCGGGTGGCCAGTCACCACTCTCACCCTTGAATACGACAGGTCCAGAGGGGTTAGAGATCACTCGGTAACTGCCACATTGAGCTTCAACTCGAACTCCATCGACAGCGTTGCCGTTGACGTCGGTGATTGACCCCAAAAAGCGAGTGAGGCCATAATTTGTGTCATCAAACCAGCCCGTTGGCTCATATTGATAGGCTGGCTTTGGGGTGATAGGAATGGCTGTTGGGGGAATGGACGTCGGTGGAATAGGGGTGGCTGTCGCTGGGGGTGAGGTTGCGGTTGGGGGAATGGCGGCAACAGGGATGCCATTGGTGTTGCTGGTTTCGACAACTAAATCAGCAACCCACCCTCGATTGCCATCGGCCCCTTCAATCAGCCACCAAGAACGATCACTGTTTCGACCAACAATAGGAAATGGAACATTGGGCGGGATTGAGGCAATGACATCGTAATTCAAGCCTGGTCCGGCCCGAACATTAACAATCGTTGCGGCAACAACCTCAGAGGGTCTGACCACATTGGTTGCTGTTGATGTAAGAATAGGCGCTGGCTCATCAGTCGGGGTTGCGGTTGGATTGATAGGTTCAGTTGGCCGGACGGTTGCAGTGGCTGTAGCCTCCACTGGAATAGGCGTGGCTTCGATGACAATTTCGGTCGGTTCAAATGTAGGTGTGAACGTTGCTCCAGCGGTTGGCGCTGTTCCGATATCCCGAATATTTGGTGACTGACGAAATAGAAATGCGAAGAAAATCGTGGCCCCAATGTATAAAAGGATAATAAAGAGGATAACGGCACTCCACAACATTACTTTTTTCATCATTAGCCTTTTGTCCGATGCAGCGTGTTGATTGCCATAATGTGAAAAGACGCTATCCGTTTGACCCGACAGCGTCTCCATGCTAACATATTTAACATAAGTCGAAGAGTTGTAATGAGCCTGATTTTATAACGACCCATCGACAAAATCGTAGATGTTTGGTATTTTATCATATCTATACCTCTCTGACAATCGTTTTGTAAAGGCAGCAACCACGCTAGCTCTAAATCCGACCGACACCAACTGAGCGACACTTTACCTAACCAGCAGGTGACTTATGGCAGACGAAAAACGACAATTTGATGATGAACAACGATGGGGTATCTCAACATGGCTCTGGACAATGTTGTGGTCAATTTTTGGAATATTGTTAGCATTATGTGTCATTGGAATGATGTTAGTTCCCCTCATTTGGGTTGGGGAATGGTTTGGGGAGTCTGCTGCAAATCGGAGTAGTACGGCGACGGCCATTGCCGAGCAAAATGGTGATACCTCCGATGGGGGTGGCAATGGTGACCAGACGGGTGGTTCGGGTGCTGGAGACACTGTGCAAACGCCAGGCTCTGGTGATGGGTCATCTGCTACAGTTGGTAGCGGTGCCCAGACTGCGACGGCCCAAGCAAATGGAACCGCAACGAGTGAAGCTAATCGTTCAGCTACACAAACCGCGCAAGCTGGAGATGGTACTACAGGTGACGGGGCCACAGATAGTGGTTCCACAGGTAGTGGGGCCACAAATGGAGGCTCCACAAATGATGGGGCCACAAGTGGTACGGCCCAAAATAGTGCGACAGCCACTGCCGAGGCTCAGTCAGCCTCTCAAACAGCCACTGCCCAAGCTGAAAATGGTGGTACTGACGGCAATAATGGTGGGACTAGTAGTAATGGGGATGGCACTGCCTCCGGGGGTAACAACGGTACCTCAGATGGTAGTGGCTCAGATGGTAGCAGTTCCGATGGGAGTTCTTCCGGCTCTAATGGAATATCAGGGAGCGGTACTGATGGTGATGCTACGTCAGGCGGGAGTGGAGCTGGCGATGGTAGTGGTACGACTGGTAGCGGCACCACTGATGATGGGAATGGCTCATCGAGTGGTGACGGTTCCTCCGGCGCTAATGGCCAAGATGGTGATGGCTCTGGTGGGAGTAATACTGGCAGCGGTAATAATAACGGTTCGGGTACTGGGACTGCGACGAGTGGAACACCGGCCAATACCCCCACGCCAACAGTGACACCAACCCCAACCGCGACGCCAATTGTTCCTCAAGTTTCCACAGACCAAGAAGATGTTGACGTTCATACTGGCCCCAGCACACTTTATCCGATTGTTGGGGTATTACCAACACAGACGCCAGTACGGGTGATTGGGCGAAATGATGATGATAGCTGGTGGCGGGTTGAACAGGAGGACCGTACGGCGGGGTGGGTCGATGCCTCACGTGTCGAAGAGGAGAACATTGATGAAGATGTGCCTGTTGTCCAGCCGCCGCCACTTCCGTTGGCGCCATTAGCTCCTGGTTTTTCTGGGCAAGGTCAAGATTATATCGTTCAGGTGGATGACTGGCTTTCAAAATTGTCGGAAAAGTTTTACAGTTCAACCTCGGCCTACTGGCCAATTATGGCGGCTAGTAATACGGCTGGGGCTATCGATTCATCATACACTACAATTGTCAATCCTGATGCGATTGAAATTGGTGACAAACTAATTATTCCACCGCTGGCTGAAGCTGAGACCTTTATGTCCGAATTTGATCCGACCACGGGTGATGTGTCTCGGTTGTTCGCTTCGGGGGATGAGGGGCAATTACAAGTGGGCAGTTGGTGGACTGTGGGCAATGAATTTACAGCGATCAACCAAGTTTTTACAATCTACCGCGCTGAAAATCCGGAGGTAATTCTGATTCATGCCGGTTTGGCCAGCGGTGAGGACTTTGATTTTGAGGCATCACATCCAGACAAGCTACAAGCAGGCGCGCCTTTCGATACATTCCAACTGCCAGCGGGTGCAGCAGCCGGCGAATTTGATCCGACTCGGTTATTGACCCCCTTGACAGGAGTTTTGACTGGTACAGATGTGGTCGATGTTATTCCGGCTGATTTACAAAATCGTCTTGCCTTGGATGGCGAGATTTATACCTTGCCGATGTATATCCGGCGGGGCAATGTGATGTGGAGTAATAGTCAGGTCTTGGCTCAGGCTGGGTTGGGTCCGCCGAGTACCTTTGCAGAATTCGTGACAGCGTGTGAAGCTTTACGTAATCAAGGCCTGACCCCATTAGCATTGGGTGGGCGTAATGGAACCGAACTGAGCCATTTGTTTGAGACGGTTTTAGCGGGTACATTGGGAGCGCAGGCCTATCAAGGTTTGTGGGATGGCTCAACGGCTTGGTCTGACCCTCAGGTTACTACCGCGCTTGCGAATTTTAGCCAGATGTTGGATTGTAGCAATGAAAATCGAGCCGATTTGGATTGGTCGCAAGCCCTTGAGTTAGTTGTCAATGGTCAAGCCGCTTTCACAATTACTGGCGATTGGGCCTTCCGAGCGATCTCTAGTCAAGAGGCTTTGGATCGCATGACTTGGACGGCTTCACCGGGGAACGAGGGGCAATTTTTGTTGATTTCCGAGGGCTTTGCCTTGCCACAACAAGCCCCCAACCCAGCCAATGCGCGTAACTTTATGACCCTGATTGCTGGACAGGAAGCCCAACAAACCTTCAATCGAACCAATATTTCACTTTGTGTCCGTACCGATTGTGATTACGCTACGTTCTCTTTAACAGATCAGCTTTACATCTTAGAGGCTGCTTTTTCCTATGAGAATGATACCATTACCCCAATGGTTAGTTATGGCTCTGCAGTGAACACAGAGTGGCAGGCAGAATTTATTCGGATTGTGACTGATTTTGCCACAAATCGCGACGTTTCTTCGGCTCAGACCGATTTGGAAATAACTGCATCGTTGTCAGGAACACCGTAAGTCACACAATTACTGCAATGCAAAAACCTTCTAAGCTTATCATTGGGTTGATCGTCTTTTTGGTGGCTGGTGCCTGCCTCCTCTTGATTTTAGTGACCACAGGCTCGAGTTTAACACTAATGTTGCTGCGCGATGATGATGCAAGACCGACAGCCGCTCCAGTCTTACTCCAACCAGCCCAATTTACTACAGCAACACTTGGAGCGGCCCCGACAGAGACCGCCACAATTGTTTCCTTGGCGGCAACTGTAACACCTACCCCACTCCCGACAGAGACTGTGGCACCCCCGACGGAGCCACCAACGTCGACGCCCCTGCCCCCCTCAGCCACACATACCGCCACAACTGTCCCTCCAACCAATACCGCTGCTCCACCCCCACCAACCGAAACCCCGTTGCCCACGGATACGCCAGTCCCTAGTTTTGCCTTTGACGTTGTTGAGAACGAGCAGTTTTTTACAGGGAAGCCTGACTTTGATGTATTTATTGGTGTCACGAACGGCGATAATCAACCGTTGGCTGGATATCGAGTGCTGACATCTCACAGTGCCGGTATTCAAATGGAGACAAATACGAGCGCGGGCGACTGGACCGAGAATAGTGGGGCCAATCATTATAAGGCGGGCAATATCAAATATAATTTTGCGAATTCTCCTGACGGCGTTTGGACTCTACAACTGATCGACGAGGCAGGCCAACCTGTCGCTGCTCCCCTGGAAATCCCCTTTGATACAAGCAATCCTGCTTGGTACTTTGTGTTGTATCGGCAGAATTAATGATGTCATCGCTCATTGCTTGACAGAAATTAAGATGGTCATAATAATGATGCCCTCTTGTGTGTTTGTATAAATTTCTTTGGAATAAAACAGAAGGAATCTTTGGTAACGAAGAATGAAAATGTACCGTAGGCATTCTTGCTTGCGAATCAACAGGCTTCTAGCCTGTGTTACTCTATTTTCTGGGAGGCCCAAATGAAACAACACTATGGCGGTCAAAGTATGGTCGCGCCACTCAAGCGAGTTCTGGTGAAGCGACCTGATGAAGCCTTTGGCTCGGCTGATCCCGAGCGATGGCACTACACCGCCCAACCTGATTTGCCGATCGCTCAACAAGAACACGATGATTTGGTCGGTATCTTGAAGCA
The DNA here is from genome assembly GCA_028285035.1 of Phycisphaerae bacterium. The sequence continues at coordinate 9,562 of JANQQF010000127.1, read as the reverse complement.
GGCCGAGGTTGAGGTCATTTATCACGACGTGGTGCAACCTAATCACGCTGATGCGATTTTTGTCTTTGATCCGATGCTGATGACAAATCAGGGGGCGATTATGCTTAGTATGGGCAAAGCATTGCGTCAAGGTGAAGAAGCAGCAATGGCAGAGAAATTAGAGGCATTGGATATCCCCATCCATTATACCCTACACGGCAATGCTTTAGCGGAAGGAGGTGATTTGTTGTGGGTTGATGCCAAAACATTGGCTGTTGGACAAGGGTTTCGGACGAATGCTGAAGGACTGCGGCAGCTTCGGGCCGCGCTAGCCGATACGGGTGTGACCGTAATGCCAGTTGAATTACCCTACTTCACTGGCTCTGAAGCCTGTTTGCATTTACTTTCGCTCATTAGCATTGTTGATGAGAAGCTGGCCGTTGTTTATCCGCCATTGATGTCAGTCCCCTTTTGGCAATTTTTGCAGGAGCAAGGCTTTCACTTTATTGAAGTGCCCCCCCAAGAATTTGAGACGATGGGGCCGAATGTACTGGCCTTGGCCCCTGGTCAATGTCTGATGTTGGAAGGCAACCCCATCACCCAACAGCGATTAGCTGCAGCGGGATGTGAAGTTTTGACCTACAGGGGAAATGAAATTTCGTGGAAAGCTGAGGGAGGTGCAACGTGTCTCACTCGACCAATCTTACGGGAGCAGAATTAGAGATGACGATTAACTCAGCGCTGGAGCAACGTGTTTTAGAGGCAATTGATATGGAGGGATTGCTGGCTTGTTTGAATGGGTTGGTCAGTATTCCCAGTTTGGGTGGGCACGAGACACCCGCCCAGGAGTTTGTAGCAGAGCAGATGAAGCAGATTGGGATGGATGTCGATGTATGGGATTTGGATTTTGAAATGTTGCGACAACATCCTTCTTTCAGCATTGAAATTGAGCGGGAACACAGCCTAGGGGTGGTAGGGACACTGGGCACGGATACGGGTGGTCGTAGTCTACTGCTGAATGGGCACGTTGATGTTGTGCCCACGGGCGATGAGGCCAACTGGCACTATCCGCCGTGGCAGATTACTGTTGATAATGGCAACGTCTATGGGCGAGGGGCACTTGATATGAAAGGGGGGCTATGCTGCGCTCTTTTTGCGGCCAAAGCGATTCAGGATGTTGGGATCACGCTCAAGGGCAAGCTGATGATTGAGAGTGTGATTGGTGAGGAAGAGGGGGGCGTCGGGACTTTGGCTGCTGTACTGCGCGGTTATACAGCAGATGGGGGGATCATTATGGAGCCGACCGAATTGATCATCGCTCCGGCCCAAGCCGGTGCCCTCAACTTCCGAGTCACTATCCCCGGATTTTCAGCGCACGGGTGTATGCGGCAAGAGGGCGTCAGTGCTATTGAAAAATTTTATCCAATTTATCAGGCCATTATGGATTTGGAGCGACGTCGCAATCAGGAGATCAAAGATGCTCGCTTTGCGGATTATGATCTGCCGTATGCCATCTGCATTGGCACCATTCAGGCTGGAGATTGGGCTTCCTCTGTGGCCGATTGGTTGACTTGTGAGGGGCGGTATGGTGTCGCCGTCGGTGAGGATATTCCAGCCGCCCGCCGCCAGCTTGAGCAGACGATTGCTGAAGCGGCCCAGGCTGACCCCTGGCTCAAAGATCATCCGCCCAAATTAACGTGGTGGGGTGGTCAATTTCATCCAGCTGGCATTTCGGCAGATGACCCAATCGCGCAAACTGTTGGTGGGGCCTATCAGCAGATCACTGGCAAAGCAGCTCATTTGCAAGGGATGACCTACGGGGCGGATATGCGGCTGTTGGTGAATGAGGGGCAAACGCCGACGGTGATGTTTGGCCCTGGGGACGTTCGAAAGGCACATCAGCCCGATGAGTTTGTTCCATTGGCTGACTTAGAAACTGTGACCCGAACATTAGCTTTGACGATTATGAGATTTTGTGAAGTTGTTGATGAGGGGTGATAATCTCGTAACTCTAAAATTGTGAATTTCTACGGATCGTTTTGTGCTTCCCAGGCCATAATGATGCCTCGGTTGGAGGCTACATTTTCCAGGAAGCTTTGGCGTAAGCTTGGATCAGTAATATCATTGGCTTGATCCATCAGCGTTGTATGGGCGGTATTGAGGATTGATGTGGCCCGCTCATCGGTCGTTGCTTTGAGGATGTCATAACAGGTGAGATAAACTTGCAGTGGGTATTCGATGCCACCAGTCCCATTTTCGTCAATCCATTTGAGAATTTCATCTACGTGTGACTTCGCCAAATCAGGGTTGTTTTGAGCCAACGCTATTCGGGCTAACCCTGCCACATCATCCATTGCAGGGCTATGTTGCCCCAAATCACGACGTATCGTTAGGGCTTCATCATATGCCGCTGTCGCAGACTCTAGCTCTCCTAATTCGAATAAAGTGTGCCCGAGATAAGTGAGGCTATAGGCTGATGTACTACGATCACCAATTTCGCGCTGGATTTCAAGTGCTTGCTCACATTGTGTTTTTGCTTCTTCATAATTTGCCAGACAGTAATTCACCAAGCCTAAATTTGTCAGACTAATTGCTTCACCCCACCGATCTCCAATCGTTATCCGTAAATCCAAGCCACGATCATGATAACTTTTGGCTGAGGCAAAGTCTCCTAAATCACAAAAGAGATTGCCCAAGTTGCTAAGAACAATCGTCTCCCCTTGCCGGTCACCCATCATACTGTAAATTGTCAGACACTGCTCATAGTAATCTCGGGCGGTGGGATAGTTGCTCTGTTCATAGTGAGCAACACCCAAGATACTTAAGCTGTTTCCTTCCCCAAAACGATATCCGTGGGTTTGATAAATCTGTAAGGCTTTCTTGTAGAATGTCTCCGCTTCTGGGTATTCATTTTGGTAAAGATAAACGTGCCCTAAATAGTAAAGGGCATCAGCCTCTGCCTGAAAATTTTGACTTGTTTGAGCGGGAAGTAGGGCTAAATCTAGCTTTGACTCCGCTTCTTTATAGTCTCCCTGTCGCCACAATGCTTTCCCCCAAGCAATATACCCATCGGCCACGAGCTTAGCATTGTCAATTTCTTTGGCCACGGTAATGGCTTTTTGTGCCGCCTCAATTGAGGCAGGATAGTCGCTGGTCGCTTCTTGGTAACGAGCTTGACGTAACGCAGTGGTCGCTTCCCATTCTTTATTTTGAGCCTGTTGGGCCACCATTTGTAGCGCGATGAGATCCTGAATTTGATTATCTCTCTCACCACGCAAATGATCTACGGCCTCTCGGGCTAGCAAAATTTTGTAGTAGGCGTCATAATCCGTGTCCTCGGTTAGTTCCAAGGCTCGGTTGAAATAATCTGCTGCATCATCGTTGGCAAACTGGCTGGCTGCGCGATGGCCCGCGAGCCAAGCGTAATGTCGTTCCCAAAGCGTATCTTCCGCCTGTCCCCAGTGGTGGGCCAGTAGTGGATAGATGGAGGCTAAGGGGGAGTCAGTTAGCGGGTCGACAAGCCCTGTTTTTGGAGGTATAGGAATTTCATTGCCGCCATACTGACGATGATACCAGTCAGCTACACTGCGATGGAGTTGACGACGTTGCCTAAAGAGTAAGGTTTCGTAGGCCACCTCTTGCGTGATGATATGTTTGAAGATATAGATTAATTCTGGCTCTGGGGCTTCAACCGGAGTCAAATCCAGATTACGTAAGTCGTCTAAATACAGTTTGAGCATTCGGTCATCAAGTTTCGTGTGCTCTTCAAGGGTGTCATATAAAGCTACATAGGCAAAAGTACGGCCAATAACCGCCGCAACTTTCAGCGTCAGTTGTTCTTCAGGGGGTAACCGGTCAATCCGTGATAAAACAATTCCCTGAACTGTATCAGGGAGCGTTTTCTCAACTTCTTCTAAATTGCCCACAACCTCGCAAAATGTTTCATCATCCTGATGGTAAATTCGAATTAGACCAGTGTCACGTAAGGCATAAACCAACTCCTCAGCGAAGAATGGATTTCCTCCAGCTCGTTGTCTGACCAAAGTAACAAGCTCTTCGGGGAGTTTGTCCTCAGCCACGCCTAATCGTCTTCCCGCCAAAGCGACGGTTTCTTCTGGAGATAACGAGTCGAGCGACAATTGTTGCGCCTGATCCATACCCGCTAGAGCAATTGGCTCCACCCGCATTGCATCTCCAGACATTGGGCGCATAGCTACGACCATAAACATAGGGACCCGGGCGACATTTAACCCACGTGCAACTTGTAGCGCTAAATCCCAGGACAGTTTATCGAGCCAGTGGCCGTCTTCTAAAATTAAAATGAGTGGCTGGTCAGTGGCCCAAGCGCGGAGTAGGGCTAAGAGCAAAGAGACAAGACTTTCGTGGCGAATCTCCGAGTCGAGGCTAGCTGTTAAATCATTTTCAGCGAACCCAAGATTGAGAATATCATTGAGGAGGGGAAGCCGTTCAATTAAATCTGGGGTCGCTTGCTGGACGTGCGTTTCGACGAGACGTCTTCTTTCCGTCGCCTCCTGAATATCATCCAAGGCAAATAGTGTCGTGAAAATGTCTAACCACGCCCGATAAGGAGTGTGCTGTTCTATACTACGACCCATTCCCAGAAGCACTTTAAGATTGCGCGCTTGGGTAAGGTGAACATACTCCTCGACTAATCTTGATTTGCCAATGCCAGCTTCCCCTTCCAAAATCAAGATGCGACTTTTACCATTTTGGACATCATCTAAACATTGTGAAAAGGTGTCAACTTCGATTTTTCGGCCGACTAGGCTGCTTTCTCGGGGGGCATCAATCTGGACGCCAAGTTCACTGATGGGGCGATATAGTGGAATCAGCCCTTTTTTCCCTTTAAGCTGGGTCGGCGATAAGGTTTCATACTTGATTGCATTTTGGGTGAGCCGGTAGGTTTCCTCGTCACATCGAATTTCACCAAGCCCCCCCTTGCCCATTAAACGAGCGGCAAGGTTAACGGTATCGCCCATCACCGTGTATTCTCGTCGTGTTTCACTGCCAACGGGTCCAGCAAACACTCGTCCTGTGGTCACACCGATGGCGAGTTGTAATCCTTGCTCCTGGACTAACGTTTGCAGTTTCATCGCACATTGAATTGCGCGCTGTGGATCATTTTCATGGGCGTAGGGTGGGGCACCAAACAAGGCGATAAAAATTGTTCCCTTGTCATCAACGGCTAATTTATTGATACTGCCTTCATAGGCATAGATTGTTTGTTGGGCTGATCGCAGGAAGGTGTGGAGGCGATCGATCGCGTCAGGCTCCTCATAGTCAAGACCCCCGACGCCAATAAATAAGACACTCATCGGGCGCAAAACAGCCAACCATTCATGAAGCTGGCCTTCTACCCATTTTGTGATTGCGCCCGGAACATAGCGGCGTAGACCTGCATCAACAATGTCTGGCGTTTCTATATTGTCCCAGTCGAGCGTGGGTAGTGCTTTTGGAGGTAATTTCTCGGGGTAAATTAACTCTTCTGCTTCGGGGCTGAGGATAATATCACCCCGTTCTGCCCGGTGTTCGGCCTCGGCTACTTGGCGAAGTGGATCACCTGCAATCACATATTCCCAGCGGCTAAACACCCCACCAACCTGAGCGGTCAGGATCGTGCCCGCCGAGACCCCGATTTTCATCCCAAGTGCAACCGGGCCTGCACTAGTTTCCAGGGTAGCAAATTCATTCATCGCCCCCTGCATCGCCTCTGCGGCTTGGGTAGCACGGCGGGTGGCGTGGGCCAGGGTTTCATCCCGAACCGGAAAGACAACGGTCACGGCATCCCCACTAAATTTTACGACATCGCCCCCTTCGGCTTCAATTAGGGCAATCATCCGGCTAAAGTATTCATTCAGTAGACGGGTCAATTCCTCTGGTCCCTCTGCCCCTTTTTGCGCCAAGGCCTCTGTTAATGGGGTGAAGCCTGAAACATCGGCAAATAGGATAGCCCCATCCATTGTGCCTGATTGTGCTTCATCTGGTAGTGGTGACTCTGCCTTGAGAATTTCCTGTGCAATATTTGATGGAACGTACGCTGCAATCGTTTGTAATTTATCCAACATAGTTCACTATATTCCTACTAAATGCCCAATTTTATATATCTTTCCCACGATTAGAAGTATAGCATACAACTTGTTCACCGCCTATCAGGATTTGGTACCATTGAAAGATGCATTTTCATGTGGCATAGGTAGGAAATGTTTGATAATTGTTAAGACAAATTTCCTAATGATATCCATTGTAATAAGGTGTTAGGCAAAGTACAATAAGTTTTAATCCAGCAAAAGAAATATAAGATAACGCTTGTTTTTGTAAAGCAATGTCTGAATTTAATGCTGTGATGTTCACTAATAAAGATATTTGTAACTGTATTAGGATTTAGTCATGGAACGTGGAGATCAAATTAGAAAACTTATCTCAATATATAAACGACGACTGTGGAAATTTGAAGAACAAAAAGCTATTCAAGGAATTACAGCTGATCCTAATGTCGAAATTCAGATAGAGGATATTAATGATAATATTGCTGTACTAAATGAGGAGTTAGAACAGCTTACCTTAAACTCTTTATCTGATATTTCTGAATTTAAGATAATTGATTTCACTCCTAAATCGCCTGCTTTTTTGCACGATACAACTGACTTGGACACTAAATCTACCTTTATAGGTCGAAAAAATGAATTAAATTTTTTAAATAAACATATGAATCGAGCATTGGAAGGAAAAGCGCAAATAGTCTTTATTGAAGGTTATGCTGGAGGGGGCAAAACAACCTTGTTACAAGCTTTTGCAAGGGAAATGCACAAAAAAAACCCCGAGTTATTGATAGCCTGGGGGCGTTGTGAAAGTTTAGATAATGTTGGCATGTCATATCACCCCTTTCAAGAGGTTTTGGATATGTTTACGGGTAACATCAAGCCACCTTTAGAACTGAGTCTAATTACACGCGAACAAGCAGAGCGTCTATGGCAAAATATGTTTTTGTTTAATCAAATTTTATTGCACTATGGTTTGACTTTAGTAGATGTTTTGCTATCTCGTAAAGATATACTACGCAGGATAGAATCAGTGATTCCTTTGGAGATGTACGATTTAGATTTCTTGGAACCTCTTAAGCGATCACAACCTAATGTATCGGAGGATTTAATTGGAAAGACATTTTTTCAGCAAGTTACAAATGTTTTGAGTCTTTTTGCTAAACAAAGACCTCTACTAATTATACTTGATGATCTTCAATGGGCTGATGAAAAATCAATCAAACTGTTATTCTCCTTGGCTCGAAGATTGAAAAAAGGACGAATATTTATTTTAGGAGCTTATCGATCTTCAGTCCGAAATAGTGAAAAGCATCCTTTGATTGCATTACTAAGTGAATTCAAGCAGAGTCTTAATGATAAACGGCTGGATTTGAGTCAAACTTCTAATAGAGATAGACAACAATTTGTTGAAGATGTTTTAGATAGTGAGCCTAACCAACTTGATTTTTCATTTCGTCAAATGTTATTTAACAAAACTAATGGACATCCACTTTTTACAATTGAATTATTACAAATGATGAGATTACGTGGTGATTTAATTAAAGATAGACAAGGACGTTGGATTCAGTCGCCTGAATTAAATTGGAATTATCTTCCTGAGAAAATTGAGGGGGTAATTAAACGGAGGCTTAGTGATTTAGGAACATATTTTCATGAGCTACTTACAGTAGCTAGTATTGAAGGTAAAACATTTACCGCTCAGATTGTTGCGCATACCCAACGAACTGATGAACGACAGTTACTAGGCCAGTTATCTAGAACCTTAGCTAAAAAGTTTAGATTAATTCATAGTAAGGGCCAGTTAGAAGTAGCTGGTGAAACTCTATCTTGTTACCAATTTAATCATGGCTTGTTTCAAGAATATTTGTACAAACAGCTTGATCCTCAGGAGTGTCGTTTATTGCATAAAGAAGTTGGTGAAATATTAGAAAATCTTTATGGAGAGCGATCTAATGAAATTGCTAGTCAATTAGGTTATCATTTTTATAAAGCCAATAACTCATTTAAAGCTTCTCAATATTTTCATATAGCTGCTAGACAAACAACTAATACTGACGATGCAATTAGATATCTAACCCAAGCACTTGAATTAACTAATAAGGACAATATAAGTCAACAATACAAACTTTTATTAGCTCGAGAAAAAATCTATGATTTGCAGGGTAAACGAAAAAAGCAGTTAGAAGACTTAACAATGTTATTAGAACTAATACCTGCTTTGGATGATACAAAAAAACAAATAGCAATTTCTATACGGCAGGGAAACTATTTCGAAGAATTAGGCGATTATCAAAAAGCATTAGATATAGCTGAGACTGTTGTTGAATATGCATCTCAAAATTTTGATTTACAAGTGGAAATAGAAGCCCATATTTTTTTAGGTAGAATTTTATGGCGACAAGATGAGTATATTTTGGCTCGAGCACCATTACAACACGCATTGAAATTAGCAAAGAATAACAGTTATTATCAAAACGTCGCACAAAGTTTATTTTACATTGGTCAAACATATCTTGGGCACTATGATTATGAAACTGCTCGAACGTATTATCTCGATGCGCTAAAAATATATCAGGGTATTAATGATCAACTAGGAATAGCAGATTGCTTAAATACCCTTGGAATAATTCAGTATGATTTAGGATATTATTCAGAAGCAATTGAGTACAATAAGAAAGTACTCTCAATTTTTCTTGCAACTGGAGATAGACGTGGTCAGATAATTACTTTAAACAACTTGGGCAATAATTATTGTGACTTAGGTGATTATGCTTTAGCAAAAACTCATCTTGAAAACTCATTGAATCTAAGCATCATTACAGATGATCGGCGTTTTGAAGCCCTTGCGAAAACAAATTTGGCTTTAACTTATAATTTATTGAAGGATTATGAATATGCCTATGAATATTGTAATTTGGCATTAGAAACATTAACAGAGATTCAAGATCGATCTATAAAAGGGTATACCTTATACTACCTAGGATGCACTTTGACAGGGTTACATAAATTTCAGGAAGCTGTCGAAGTATTTGAAGATGCAATAGTGTTAAGGCAAGACCTTGGGCAAGACTCGAGAGTTCTGGATAATTTAGCTGGGCTTGCAAATCTAAAATATATTCAAGAAAAATCATTTGATGCTATGGAGGAAGTGGAAAATATCTTAACCACTATTGATGTACACGGCATTGAAGGAGCAGAATTTCCACTCGTTGTCTATCTAACCTGTTATCAAGTTCTCGAAGCCAACCAAGACCCACGTGCTGACGAAATTTTACAAACAGCATACAACCTGCTACAAGAACGCTCAGCCAAAATTGATGATGAAACACTTCGTCACTCATTTTTAGAAAACGTGCCTGCACATCGTGAAATTGTGCAAGCTTATGAGGGGAAGAGTGATGTAGTCTGATTTATATTCAAATTTAGTACCTTAATTTTGTGCAAAGGGAAGGCAATTCTACTCGTTGGTGCAAAGGGAGCAGGTTTCTACTCCAAGAAAAAGCTGAAAATTAGCCAAAATC
>JANQQF010000095.1 GCA_028285035.1 Phycisphaerae bacterium | reverse complement strand
GAATACTTTGGGCGGCAATTGGTCCTGCAGTGCCGCGTTAAGTTGGTTTTCTACGGTTGCCATATCGTCGAGCTTATCGAGATGATAACGAATACCATTCCCCGTGGGCACGCCCGTTAATCGTTGAGTTGTGTGTTCGATACTATCGGCACGACTGGCTGCTCGCAGAAGAACAGTGAATAACGACTGGAGGCTACACACTCCCTGCATGTCTATGGAGATGTGGGTTTCAAGGCAATCAAGAGCTGCGGTTAAGACACCCTCGTCAGTCAAAGCTGGGGATAATGAGGTTGGGGTAGTGGTCATAGCTGATATTAAACGCTTTCAGCTTGACACTACCCTTTCCTTGGCGACATTTCTTGGTCTTTTCGATCTACTGAATCTGTATATTCAAACCCCTACCGGTCCAGTACAGGTCAAACTCAAAACATTTGATTTGACTCACCCCTACTTTGAAGATCAGCAGTATTTGAATACAGAGTTTGAACAGCCCCACACATTGTTAGCCCTCAAAGAAAGAAATATCGGCACTCGCTTCATGGGCTTAAAAGAGGGAATTAAAGTACAAGAATCGCTGATTCAAGCGGGTGATGACATCATCGTTATTGGGCAGCACAACAGTACTAATGATCCACCTATGTTAGAGGAAGTGATTGTCCGCGATAAGTCCGTAAAACACAGGGTCACAAACTTAAAAATTAGTCTGGGTTCTGGATTGTTTTTGCTTCTACTCATTGGTGGGTTCTGGATTAAAGCGATTGAAGACCAATGGTTTATACCTCATAAATTGATATTCCAGCGGTTAGGATGGGAAGCTGCTAGATTGTTACTTTAATCCCCTCCAGCACCAATTGCATTTTGGCGGGTAATGGCAAAGGGCCAGCTAATCATCTCTGGGGGATACCAGGAATTATTATAAGCCAGTGCCATCTGTTTCGCCGCTCGCTCAAAGGGCATTTGACCCGTCGCCGTTCCTAAACCTGGACAAGCAACACTGCGAAT
>JANQQF010000125.1 GCA_028285035.1 Phycisphaerae bacterium | reverse complement strand
TGATGACGGGATGTCAGATTTAGAGCGGCTGCTGGCTGAGGAAGGGATTGATCTAGGCACGGTATCCGAAGAGCGACCAGAAGGCTCAGAAGGGATGTCAGCCAAAGATTGGTTGATCTCGACCTCTGAAGATGATTTGGTACGAAAGCGACTAGATGACACACCAATGGAAGAAACAGTACTATCATCCACACCTGTGGCCGATACGCCGACACCTGAGCCAGTAGTAGAACCTGAACCTTCACTTGATTTGTCGGACGATGATGATGATTTACCCGACTGGTTAAATGAATTCCCCGATGATGAACCAGCCGTCGAAGAAGCAGTTAGTCCCGAACCAGTGGCTGAAATGGGACCTGGGGCAGATGATGACGATGATGATAAGATGGTCGTTCAGGATGACCTGCCTGATTGGTTACAAGAATTTGGTGATGATGAAGGTGAAACCGCCAGTTCCGAACCTGCTCAGCCTATTGCAGATACTCCAGTTTCCTTGGATACAGATGATGACGACCTGCCTGATTGGCTCCAAGATTTCGAGGGTGATGAACCACAACCAGTTGACAATACGCCAACACCTGAGCCTGTAGCAGAGGCTGAGGCTTCGTTTGATTTGTCGGATGATGACGATGATGATTTGCCCGACTGGTTAAATGAATTTCCTGATGATGCACCAGCCGCCGAAGAAGCAGTTAGTCCCGAGCCAGTAATGGCCGAAATGGGACCTGGGGCAGATGATGACGATGATGATAAGATGGTCGTTCAGGATGATCTGCCTGATTGGTTGCGAGATGATGACGCTGACGCGACACCACCTGCTGCTCCTGAGCCTGTCAGTGAGCCAGAATTGCAGGCAGAACCCACTGCTGAAGCTTTCACTTCAGACGACGAGGATTTACCCGATTGGTTGCAAGAAGTTGAGGATGGGAGTGATGCACCCACATTATCGGCTACACCTGTCGAAGTTGAGGACGAGGATTTACCCGATTGGCTGAATGATATTCAAGAGGATGATGGGCCAAAAGCTGAGAGTGACCCATTGTCAGGGACAGCAGCAGAGCCAGATTTGGGTGATGATGATTTGCCTGACTGGTTAAGAGAGGTAAAAGAGGAGGATGCAGCCCCCACACCAGTTGAAGCTTTGCCTATCGAAACAGACGACGATGATTTGCCCGATTGGTTGCAGGAAGATGAACCAGGAACCGCGTCTGTGCCATCTGAGATGGCTCCCGTTGCATCGGGCAGTGATGATGTCGTCGAAGATGATTTGCCTGACTGGCTCAAAGATGTAGAAAACGAAGATGAACCTGAGCCTGTGCCGATGAGTTCACCAGAGCCGACTGCGGTGGTTTCTGCTGTGGCAGATGACTCTGAGGATTTACCCGACTGGCTACGTGAGGTTGATACTGAAGAGGATGATGATCTGTTTGAACCATCTGACCCAAGTATTGACCCCTTCTTAGATGTTGAGGATGAGTCCTCCACTTTAATTGAGGAAGATTTGCCGGACTGGTTGCAAGAGGTGGAAGAAGTCGAGACATCACCTGAACCTGTGTCTGATAGTGCCCCTGCCCCGGTTGAAGCAGTTGTCTCTCAGGATGAGGCGATTGAAGGGGAGGAATTACCCGATTGGCTAAAAGAAGTAGCTGATGAAGAGGGTGAAGATTTGGTGACCTCGCCCGCCCCAGAACCTGTTATTGCTTCGGTGGAAACATCTGAGGGGGAGGATGATGTTGAGGCAGAAGAATTACCTGATTGGTTGAAAGAAGTTGGGGAAGAGGAAGAAGATGCAGATGTACCCGAGCCAGTTTTAGCCTCGCCTTCAGTGGACATAGAGGAGACAATAGACGATACACCAACTTGGCTAAAAGAAATCGACACGGAGCCAGAAGAAGCTGAACCGGTAATCTTGGAGTCATCTTTGGATGCAGATGTTCTGGAACCCCTGGCTACAACTGATGACACGGCGGCATCAACAACAGCAGAAACGCTACCAAGTGACGATATGCCAGATTGGCTACAAAAAATGAGGGAAGATGGGTTTGAGCAAGAAGCGCCACCTCCGGCCATACATCCTGCGATGCCAACGGCCCCGGCTTCAGCCCAACAACCTGCTGTGGCTCACGTTGTCTCTGTCACTCCTCGCCCTGCGCCAGTCATTATTGAACCAGATCGGGTTCCGACTGACTTACCGCAGGATCCTGATGAGCGCTTGACAATGGCTCAGGCGGCGCGTGATGCTGGTAATGCTGATGAGGCCATTCGCATTTTTGATAGTTTGGTGGCAACTGGCTCACACCTTGATACAGTGATTGAAAGTGCGCAACAGCTTGTCGACGCTCAACCTGGAAATTACAAGGCGCTACAACTTATGGGGGATGCGATGATGCGTGATGGTCGTTTACAAAATGCCTTGAACGCCTATCGTCAAGCTATGACCAACTTATCGTAAATTGATCATAATTAAACTTGAGGCTGGGTATTTTTGCCCAGCCTTTTTTATTTGTGTACGTTGGTTATCTGGTGTTGATAACTTTGCCGAGAGAAACCACTTCCAGTACAATCTACGCCGTTATGAATGGGGAGCTTCCCTATTAAAATAAATTATGATATCTGGAGAACATTGTGGAACGCACATTAATTCTTATCAAACCCGATGGGGTAGAACGGGCGCTTGTTGGCCCAATTGTGGCTCGATTTGAGCAGCGTGGACTCAAACTTGTTGGTTTGAAAATGCTTCAAGTTTCTGAGGAATTAGCTCGAAAACATTATGCAGTTCACGAAGGAAAACCTTTCTTCGATCCCTTGATCCAATATATCATTTCCTCTCCTGTTGTCGCTATCGTGTTGGAAGGGCCTGACGCTATTCAAGCTGCTCGCAATACAATTGGTGCGACTAAACCTGTTGAAGCAGCCCCTGGCTCCATTCGGGGTGATTTTGGGATGATGGTTGGTCGTAACTTGGTCCACGGTTCTGATAGCCCAGAGAACGCCGCAGCTGAAATCGACCTCTGGTTTGATGAAGCAGAATTATTGACCTACGAACGTGCTGTTGACGATTGGATTTTAGAAAAGTAAGTAAAATAATTGGGAGATTGGAGATAATTTTGGAGTAGTAAGTTATTTCCAATCTTCTGAAATTATAGGATTAGATATTGGAGAGATTTATGGCAGATGGGGTAGACAACAGTCAAATTGAAATAAAAGGCCAAAGTGTCAACAATATTCAGGCAAATAAGGTGACTGTAAGCCAAGGCCGAGCTGGTGATGTAAAGGCCGATACTGTCACCATCTCACAAGCCGGGGTTGGTGATGTTGAAGCAAATACTGTCCAAATTCGCCAGGGGGGTGCCCAAGTTGTCAGGGCGAATGATGTTGCGGTACGACAGGGGGGAGTCTTACAAGTTAAGTCTGATACTTTGTCTATGACTCAGGGGGGTATCGTCTTTGGTGATACTAATCAGGCTGAGTTGACTGCTGCCTCAGCGGGAGCTATTCTAGCCAGTGGTGATGTGACGCTCGATCAAAGTATGGCTCGAGTGGTGTTGACAAAAGGTGATGTAACGCTAGATCAAAGCGGTAGTGGTGTTGTTGTCGGACGTACCATCAATACAGGCGACAACAATGGGACCATTTTTATGGTTGCTGGCCGTGTGAATGGCGATGTAAAGACCGTTCTGGGGCCAGTTGCTGCTGCCGCCTTTGGGGTCGCTTTTGCTGTTGTTTTTTCATTGTTTCTTTCAATCAGACGACGTTTTTCATAAGCAATGTATCGAACAATTCTTAAACTACTCTCACCATATATTCAAAAATGGATTGCCGCTCGGGTGGTAACCTATTTGAATGCACGACGTGAAAAACAAGCTTTGGACGCGGCTGCACCTGATGAAGCATCAAGTAATGTGCCTGAAGTATCCCCTCCTTCGTCCACGAAACAAGGCAATGCCCTGCTCTTTGCTTTATTTGGGGTTGTTTTTGGCGGTCTTCTCGGGTTTATTCTTTCTCAATTAAGACAACGAAATTAATGATTTAGGTTGGCATATGTTTATCGTAACGGCTAAACAGATGCAGGCTGCCGAAGCGACAGCCGATGCCGCTGGGCACGCCTACGAAGAGATGATGGAGCGGGCTGGTCGGGCGGTTGCAGATGAAATTTTGGCTCATAATGACCTAACCGAAGCTCACGTTCTTGTTTTGGTTGGCCCAGGGAATAATGGTGGCGATGGTTTGGTGACCGCTCGCTATCTGTCCCAAAATGGGGCGGATGTGACTGTCTATGTCTGGAAACGAACGATTGACTCAGACAAGAATTGGCTTTTGCTTAAAGCGACTTCTGTTGAGACGTTGTTTTATCAAGATGATCCCACCTTGGTTCAGTTGCAATACCTGGTCACTCAGGCCGATATTATTGTTGATTCGTTGCTAGGAACGGGCATTTCCCGACCGATTGCGGGCACGTTGGCTGATTTACTTTCGATTGTTAAACAGGCCATTGATTTGCGCAAAGCAACTCGACCAGAGTCTCGAATTCTACCAACACATCCCATCCAATTCGATCAATCAAAACCAATTGTCGTGGCAGTAGATTTGCCCTCGGGACTGAATAGCGATACAGGGGCGGTTGATTCTTATACGCTTCCCGCAGACATCACAGTGACATTTGGAGCCGCCAAATATGGGCACGTCACCATGCCAGGGCCTGAAACGGTAGGCCAATTGGTGATTGATGATATTGGTCTACTGCCTGAACATTTCCCGGCTGACTTAGCCTTGGAATTGGCAACCGCAAAAAAGATAAGAGACTTACTCCCGGCTCGCCCGCTGGGCGCACATAAAGGGACATTTGGCAAAGCCTTGTTGGTTGCAGGCTCTGCCTTCTACACCGGGGCAGCGATGTTAGCAACACAATCTGCCCTTCGTATTGGCACAGGGCTAGTGACAGTTGCTCCACCACGTTCAATTTATCCTATTTTAACCACGAATATTGCCGAAGCTACCTATCTCCCTTTAGCCGAGATTGATGGGGCAATTTCTCCACAAGACATTCCGCTGCTTCAAACCAGATTTGCGGATACTGATGCACTTTTAATTGGGCCAGGGTTGAGCCAAGTTGGACAAATCGATGCAATGCTTCTCGATCTATTGGCCATATCATCTAAATTGCCTTCATTGGTACTTGATGCGGATGCCCTGAACATTTTGGCGAAGCAATCCGACTGGCCAACTTTATTGCCCCCCAACTGCATCCTAACGCCACACCCCGGTGAGATGGCCCGATTGATGGGCAGTACAATTCAACATGTCCAAGCTAATCGGTTATCAATTGCCCAGGAGATGGCTGATGAGTGGCAACAGGTTGTGTTGCTAAAAGGGGCGTACACCATTGTTGCTGCCCCAGAGGGTCGGACTACAATTCTTCCGTTTGCTAATCCAGCCCTTGCCAAAGCTGGGTCAGGCGATGTTTTAGCTGGAATTATCGTTGGCTTGCTCGCACAAGGCTTATCTGCCTATGAGGCAGCAATCGCTGGAGGCTATGTGCATGGGGTGGCTGGTGAAATTGCTGGTGAGGAGTTGGGGGCAACATCTGTTATTGCTGGTGACCTGGTTTATTTTTTACCAAAAGCCATTCAACAAATATAGGACTTACGTAGAATAGGGATAAACTGTCAGTTGAGCTTGTCGAAACCAAACATTTTGGTCCACAAAACGTTATTTGCGACAGGCTCAATCAACGTTTTGCGTTAGCCCTAAAATAATATAAGGAATCAAAAAAGACAAGCGTCACTGCTTGTCTTTTTTTGTTCTGTTTGTTATTAGCAGTTATTTATTAGCTTCGGTTCAAAGCCTGCCGACCGCGCTCAATTGCGTCTGTAGCAGTCTGGCGACCTCGATCTTGCAAGGCGCTAATCTGTTGTTGCAAACCGGCGACTTGATCTTGCAAGCCAGCCACTTGATGTTGCATGCGTTGACGCGCTTCAAGTACCCCTTCTTCTGCACGATCTTTGAACTCAAGACCACGATCTCGAATTTGAGCACGGGTTTCCTCACCAGATTGTGGGGCCAGTAGGATGGCTAAGGCAGCACCAACTAAACTACCAATAATCAACCCAGCAAAAAATTCGGCGCCACTATTTCGATTGTTCATTAGTTAACTCCTTTTGAATTACAGTTCCAGCAAATTAATAATTAGATGATATATCTTTGATATGATAATAGCAGTAATTTAACGTCGGAATAAGGTTCGAATTACAGTTTGAGCCGCAGCAAAGGTACTTGCGGTATTGATAACTGGTTTGACCGCATTCTCACTTAAGAATGTTGTTGTTCCTTGTACTTTAACGGCTGTATCCTGAAGATTGCCTAACAGCGGGCGAATCTCCCGATCTAGTAATTTTATTAGATCATTTATCTTGAGTACAAGATATCCAGCGATAACGACCAAGGCAATAAGCAACAAAATAATAATGAATGATCCAATTCCCAAAAAGATGATAAAAATATCGCGAATGATGGCTGTTTCAACAGGGTTAGTGAAAAGAAAAAATATTGCAACCCCAGCCAATATTAATAATACGACTGCCACCACAATACCACCAATAGTTAGTGGTCTTCTATCGGCGGGTTTAAATGATAATTCGGGCCGAGAATTTGTTTCAGATAATTGCATATTGTGCTCGTATGTCATAAAAGTGTCTTTTGCTCAAAGATACTGCGGCAGGATTTTACCACACTCCAATTTTTATGAAAAACTTATGCCGCTTTGTAGATCAGAATGATTTGTCACCTTGTCGGTCGTACACCTTTAAGCCAATGAATTAGAATAAGACATAGAATACTTAAAACGGAAGCCTCGATAATATAGAACTGACCAATGGTTAGGTTTGTTAGTGATAAACCCTCTCCAAGTACTTGCCCCAGCAAGACACCAATAATACCTGATAACAGATAGATGAGAAAATCACGTAGAGTTTTCCCACGCCAAACGTGAAATACAGTGCCATAAATGGTCCCAAGAAATAAGGCTAACAGAATATGTGGTGGCATCAAACTTCCGTTTCATAAAGTTGATGGTCGGCTTGTCGGATGGTTTCGACGATTTTTGGCAGGACAGTTAACACAGTGTCGATGTCAGTTTTGGTCGTTTTTCGACCAAGGGTGAGGCGTAGGGCGCTCAACGAAAGATCATAGGGGTAGCCCATCGCCAATAGAACCGCACTTGGCTCAGGTTGCCCTGTATTACAGGCACTGCCACTGGCAGCCTGAATGTTTACGGCATCCAAATGAAGCAATATCGTTTCAGCCTCACATCCCTCAAATACAAAACTGGCGCTGCCAGGCAGACGTTCAGTGGGATGACCCGTTAAGTGACTGTGAGGAATAGTATTGAGGATGCCATCAATCAATGTATTCCGCAGCAACCGTTGCCGTTCACTCTCTTGCTCTCGCTCATTTTCTACAAATTCAAGCGCTTTTGCCAGCCCCACAATATAAGGTACATTTTCAGTACCAGGCCGATAAGTGTGTTCGTGATCGCCGCCAGTTAATGGGGCAAGAAATGGCGTGCCCTGACGAACATATAACATTCCAATACCCTTGGGCGCGTAAAACTTATGCCCCGATAAGGTTAACAAGTCAACATTTAGGGCGTTGACATCAAGGGGGGCGTATCCTGTGACCTGAACCGCATCAGTATGAAAAGGGATGTTGTGCTCTCTAGCCAGTTTGCCAATTTTTGCTATCGGCTGAATTGAACCGACCTCATTATTGGCATACATCACGCTGATGAGAATAGTTTCAGGCCGAATCGCAGCTGTAATATCGGCTACTTGCACTTGTCCAAATTTATTGACCGGAACGATAGATTGTTCAAATCCAAAATAATCACATAGCTGATCAATGGTTTTGCGAACAGCACTGTGTTCAATGGCTGAGGTGATGAGATGATTCCCCTGACCAGCCTGTTTCTTGGCCCAAGCCACGCCTCGAATGGCTAAATTATCACTCTCTGAGCCAGAGGCCGTAAATACAATTTCCTTGGTTTTACAATTAAGTAGATTGGCAATACTTTGGCGAGCGGCGCGAATAGCTTGGGCGCTGCGGCGGGCTTGTTGATGTAATCCAGAGGCGTTACCATATACTTCTGTAAAGTAAGGTAACATTGCTTCCACGACCCTTGGATCAGTTGCGGTCGTGGCGGCGTGGTCTAAGTATATCATGATTGAGTTCCGTAGCACTTCATCCTAAACGCAAATTACTTAGCGGAAGCTCATTCTATCATGTGCCATAACCCAAGTCAAAATAAATTTTTTCAGACCCACTATATATCGACCTTGCCGTTGCTTGTTCGCCCGCGACATATCGGGTAAAATATGGGCACCATGCAACTACCTGTAATTTTTAATGATCGGTATCAACTAATCAAAAAGATTGGTGAAGGAGGCTTGGCCGAAGTCTATCAGGCTCAGGATATGGCCTTGGGGCGGATGGTCGCGGTTAAGGTATTGCGCTCGGAATATTTGAGTGATCCTGGCTTTCTGGTCAATTTCCATCGTGAAGCCCAAAATGCGGCGAGACTTAACGACTCTTACATTGTAGCGGTTTATGATTTTGGTCAAGATAAAGGCCGCCCTTACATTGTGATGGAATGGGTAGCTGGCTCAGACTTGCGGAATTTGATCGAACAAGGCCCGATTGCGGTTACCCAAGCGGTAAACTTCGCTATTCAAATTTGCTCGGCAGTTGGTGCTGCGCATCGATCTGGAATTGTTCACGGTGATCTAAAGCCAGGAAATATTTTGATTACCTCAAATCGGGCGGCCAAGGTTACAGATTTTGGGTTGGCTCGCGCTTTGGGGCAAAGTGCTATGGATGATGGTGAGGTGGTGTGGGGGACCCCGGCCTACTTCGCTCCTGAACAGGCGTCTGGTGACCGAGTTTTACCAGCCACCGACGTCTATGCGATCGGGATTATTTTGTATGAGATGCTGACTGGCCGGGTACCGTTTGTTGGTGTCGATGATCAAGATGTTGCCCGCAAGCAGCTTTATGAGATGCACATTCCCGTCGATCAGCTTAATTCGAATATTCCTGAACCTTTGGCCCGGATTGTCGATGCGGCGATGGCCAAAAATCCAAATGAGCGTTTCTTGACAGCGGATCATTTACGTGAAGCCTTGATTATGTATCGTCAGGGAGGATTGGCTGTCACCGGGCAGCCAGCCCCAATTTCTTCCGTCGTTGGCTCACCTATACAACAAGGGGGTTACAGTACTAGCCCCCCACCCCCGCCTCCACCTCCCGCCCAAAATTATCCTTCTGGTCAATCCTCTAAAAATAACGGTAATCTAGATGTGTTGATGCTAGTCTTAGGCCTTTTAGCAATTTTGGCAATTGTTGGGTTGATCCCACTGGCCATCACCGTTTATCGGGCATTTAGCCCAGCGGAATTAAATTCGTTGCCAGCATTACAACCTGGCGAAGTCCGGGTCCCTGATGTTGTCGGGATCGAGGAAACAACCGCTCGAAATACCATAGATGAATTGGGCCTTGAATTTTTGATAGAGGGAGAGGAGGCTCATCCCACCTGGCCTGCGTTCACGGTGATTCGTCAATCGGTGACCCCAGGCGAAGCTGTTCCCGTTGGTGAACCTGTTTCGGTTGTCTTGAGCCAGGGGCCTTCATTAATTGAGGTGCCAGATTTAGTCGGGCAACGGTATGAGCAAGCCGAGGCTGAACTAGCTGGGCTTGATTTGGTTGTACAAAAGTATGAAGAGTGGAGTGCTGATACGCCAGGGGCTGTCATTGGTCAAGATCCGCCACCAAGCTCTCTGGTTGCCAACCGGACACTCATCACCCTCATTGTCAGTAATGGCTCTCGTGTGCCTATTCGGGCTAATTTGGGAGGACAAATTGTCCTAGAAGCCTATGAAATCCCACGCCTTCAATTTCGTGCCGGTGAAAGTATCAATCTGACTTTATTTTGGCAGGCCATTGAACAACCTGCTGATAATTATAATTTATTTGTTCACCTCACCACACTTCAGGGTGGGGTCGTCTCAGAAATTGATACAGTTCCCCAAGGGGGGGCAAGCCCAACCTTGGGTTGGCGTGTTGGTGATGTTATTGTAGATCCCTATGTTTTGTCTATTCCTGGTTCTACTGCCCCCGGTGAATATCAAATTCGTCTTGGATTTTACAATGCAAATACGAAAAATCGGTTACCCGTGGTTGATGCCGGTCGAGGGGAGCAAGATAATTTGGGGGCACTTATTCTACGACCTGTTCAAATACTTCCCTAAGCCCATCTTTTACTCCTTACAGCGCAAAATGCCCATGGTGCAAGTAAAAACTTAAAGAATTTTTAAAATTTGATTATAATATAGAGTAGTCATTTAAATTTATGTTGGCGAATTGGTCTTATTTTGGTATAATAACCGTCAACTTTTTACATTCGTTTGGAGGATAGTGTGAATTCAGGACTTGTTAAAAACAGTCTTGTTTATGTGCTGGTAATTATTGCGGTCATGCTACTTATTTTTAGCGTGTTCTCAAATTCATCAGCAACCGATGAGATTGAAATTACGAAAATCGCAGAAGATCTTAAGGCCGGGCGGGTAAGTAAGCTAAGTATTGAAGATGATGAGGTTACGGTTGAATATACAAATGCCAATACACCAGCCGCTACATCTCGTAAAGAGACTGACGTCAGTCTTTTTGTTACCCTTGAAACATTGGGGGTAACACCGGAAGACCTAAGTGGCGTTGATGTCGAGGTTATTCCGCCTGGTGCATTTAGTAACATCGGAGCCATTGCCATCACAATTTTGCCCTTGCTTATTATTGGTGGTTTGCTGTTCTTCATGTTGCGTCAGGCTCAAGGTTCTAATAACCAGGCCTTGAGTTTTGGGAAAAGCCGAGCTCGAATGTTTACCGGCGATAAACCCACCGTCACATTTGATGACGTGGCTGGCGCTGAAGAAGCAAAGCAAGAGTTGACTGAAGTTGTTGAGTTTCTGCGTGAACCTGAGAAGTTTATCTCACTTGGTGCACGTATCCCCAAAGGGGTCTTGATGGTTGGCCCGCCTGGTTGTGGTAAAACCTTGCTGGCCAAAGCAGTATCCGGTGAGGCGGGTGTACCCTTCTTTAGCATTTCTGGTTCGGAATTTGTTGAGATGTTTGTTGGGGTTGGGGCCAGTCGGGTTCGTGATCTGTTTGACCAAGCCAAACGAAACAGCCCCTGTATCATTTTTGTGGATGAGATTGATGCGGTTGGTCGGCATCGGGGGGCTGGCTTGGGCGGTAGTCACGATGAGCGTGAGCAGACCTTGAACCAGATTTTGGTTGAAATGGATGGTTTTGAAACCGATACAAACGTTATTATTATCGCAGCGACAAACCGACCTGATATTTTGGACCCCGCCTTGCTACGCCCTGGTCGTTTTGACCGACGTGTTGTCCTTGACCAGCCAGATTGGTTAGGCCGCCGCAAGATTTTGGAAGTGCACGGTAAAGGTAAGCCACTGGCAAATGATGTGGATATGGAAGCCTTGGCGAAAACAACGATTGGCTTTTCTGGGGCGGATTTAGAAAACGTTATCAATGAAGGGGCGATCCTGGCCGCCCGACGTAATAAGAAGCAAATCAATATGACCGATTTGCAAGACGCCATTGAGAAAATTCGTCTTGGGCCGGAGCGCCGAAATCGGGCGCAAAATGAAGAGGACCGCGTTGGGACAGCTTATCACGAAGCTGGACACGCCCTCGTTGCCCATATGATCCCCGAAGCAGACCCAGTTCACAAAATTACAATTGTTTCTCGTGGTGGGGCCTTGGGTGTAACCTTATTCTTGCCAAGAGATGATCAGCGTTTGGTCAGTGTCTCGGCTTTCAAAGCTCGGTTAGCGGTGGCCTTAGGTGGACGTGCGGCGGAAGAGATCATGTTTGATAACTTTAATACTGGAGCACGACAGGATCTCCAACAAGTTACTCAGCTAGCCCGAGCGATGGTCACGCAATTTGGAATGAGTAAGAAATTGGGACCACGCACGTTTGGCGAGCGGGATGAGTTGATCTTCTTAGGACGTCAGTTAAGTGAGCAACGGAATTACAGTGAAGAAATCGCCGAATTGATCGACTCTGAAGTGCGACATTTGGTAGATGAGGCTTATAATCGAGCACGGCAAATTTTGACCGATCATCTTGATACATTAAAGCTCGTTTCTGAGAAACTTCTGGAAGAAGAAACGTTAACCGGAGCACAGTTTGCAGCCTTGGTTGATGGGGAAGATGAAGAAAAGCAAACGACCGGTGGGACCCCAACGACAACGGATGACGAGGAGTCTCCTTCAGAACAAACTTCGACGCAAGATCGTGATGATTCACCCCCTCAGGTTTTACCGCCGTCGCCGTCGCCATTGCCTGCATAAATCCTTAATGTAATCAAAAAGCCATCGTTTTATCGACGATGGCTTTTTTGATTCTAGGTAATTAAACGTTACTTAACTTTCCTGACGCATTAAATCTTGCCAAGGTTTTGGTATTTTTGTAGCATTTCCTTGAGCATCGATACAAATATGTCTTGTATAACCCGTGACAAAGAGTTCACCTGATACTGCCTCGACAATCTCATAGTCAAACCGAACCAGTCGACTTTTCACCTCGGAAATCCAAGCGCGGGTGGTGACACGCTGGTCATATTTTGCGGGCTGCTTGTAGCGTAATTGTAAATCGGAGACAGCCAACATGAAGCCCTCAGCCTCAAATTCAGCATAAGATCGGCCAAACTGACGGAGCCAAGTACTGCGCCCTTCTTCCAACCAAACAACATAGGAGGCGTGATGGACGATGCCCATTTGATCGGTTTCGGCATAACGAACATGAAATGTCGTTTCAGCGACTTGTTTTACCATATTGAATGTGGCCCTTCCATAGGGAGCAGATTTGCCAGAACTTCGCGGACGTGAAAGATGGTGGGTACCATGTAATCTACTGCTTCATTTTGCCCGCGATCACCAACTAAAATTGTGGTCATTCCCAAATTTTTCGCTGGGATCAGATTGCGGGGTGAGTCTTCAACAAAAATACATTGGGGGGCAGTTGTCCCCAGTAGATTCAAGGCCTGGTGATATGCCATTGGATCTGGTTTACTTTTAAAATTAACAGCTCGAATATCGATGATTTGCTCGAAATGATGGCGTACTTTGAGTGTGCCTAAGACGCGCTCACTGTGAAAGATATCAGAGTTAGTAAAAACTGCTTTCTGTAGTGGAATAGCATCAAGCATGCGATCCAACGGGGGACTGGCCCCAAAAAAATTAGCTGGATTCACGTCATGAACATAATCCAGAAAATCATCAGGATCAATTTGATACTCCTCCATTAAGCCTCGTAAGGCAGTACCATAGGTCTGATGAAAATAGACTCTTTTAGTTGATACATCATCTGGGGGGATATTTACCTTATGGACCATATAATCCATAATTCGTTGCACAATATCCTTCATAATCCCTGCTTCTTTTGGATATAGGGTATCGTCTAAATCAAACAGAATGTATTGATATTGGGATTGGTTATCATCGCTCAAAATAAATTTTGCCTTTGTGTTTGGATTCTACTGCTAAATTTTGGGCATAAAAAAGAGCACAATGGTTGAGATGCAATCAAAGATAAATCGCCCCAAACCAGGTGCTCAGTTTTTAAAGATCACAAAAAGTTACTGAAATAGTAACACGACTCAGGATGGCTGTCCAGCGATCAAAGTTGAAAATGGAACAGACGTAGGTTATACTCCTGCCGAATAAATTTACTTCTGGAGAATGATTTTGATTGTTAAACAATTACCTGTCGGCCCGATCCAAACGAATTGTTACATTGCCGGATGTGAGACCACAAAAGAAGGAGTCGTTATTGATCCTGGTGACGAAGGCGACCGTATTTTGGCTGAAGTGAAAGCCCTTGGGTTGACAATAAAATATATTTTGAATACCCACGCTCATTTTGATCATATTATGGCCAATGGGGCTTTGGTTGAGGCCATTGGCGTCCCGTTGGCTATCCATCCCCTAGAGTTACCATTGTTACGGGAAAACGGTGGCGCAAAGTTATTTGGTATTGAGGCGCCTCCCAGCCCTGAGCCGGATATGATGTTGGCTGAAGGTGACAAAATAACCTTTGGTGAGCATACATTTGAGGTATTGTTTACCCCAGGGCACACGGTCGGGCACGTGAGCTTTTATGAAGCCCAATCTAATGTCATATTTGATGGTGATGTCTTATTTGCGGGTGGTATTGGGCGGGTTGACTTGCCCGGTGGGAGTTACGAAGTTTTGATGAATAGCATCAATGAAAAGCTGATGGTGTTGCCTGATGACACTGTAGTTTGCTCCGGGCACGGCCCGGTCACAACAATTGGACGTGAGCGAGCCAGTAACCCGTGGCTGTAAATATGATTGTTAGCTGATGACAAAGCCGTAGACGATGCTGGCAATACTGACAATAAGACAGTAGGTGGCGAAAACATATAGAGAATTACGCTGAAGATAGTGTAGCAGCCAACGGATACAGATGTAGCCGGAAACGGCTGCCGATAGAAATCCAACTGAAATGGCAGGTAGCTGAGTGGCTAGGGTTCCTGATTCCAACAAATCTACGGTTGCTACAACCCCGGCCCCAAGCAAGGCTGGGATTGAGATTAAGAAGCTAAACCGAGCAGCGGCTGGGCGTGTAAAATTGCGAAGCACCGCCCCACTGATGGTTGAACCGGAGCGGCTAATTCCTGGCAAGATCGCGGCGACTTGCCAAAATCCGATGATAAGGGCATCCAACCAGGTTATTTTCTCAAGCTCTCGTGTTCGTGCCCCAAAGCGCTCGGCAACAACCAGTAAGATTGCGGTCAAAATTAAGAATGCACCAGCTAATTGCGGGCTGGCATAGGCCTGTTCAAATACATCTTTGAAGGCTAGTCCAAAAACAGCAGCGGGAATGGTGGCTAAGACCACAAACCAACCTAATTTTGACTCAAATGTTTCAAAAGGCTTTCGTTGGGCCAGCCCAGTTAATACAGCTTTTGCTATGGTCCAAATATCCTCCCAAAAAAAGATAAATACGCCAAGCAGGGTGCCGAGTTGGATTAATACTTCAAACTCAAATGACGGATCTTCCCAGCCTAAAAACCAGGGAACCAAGACAAGATGGGCTGAACTGGATACGGGAATATATTCGGTGGCCCCTTGGACTATGCCAAGGATGAAGGCTTGTAGTAGGTCCATTTTCTGCTGTTGCTCCTGTTGAATATAGTGGCTTGAGTCGTTATTGTGTCTAGCTAAACTAAGTGGTCAGTATATCTACGTGCGACGCTTTTCTTCTGGAACAGGTTGATAGGCTGTTAAAAATTGGGTCTTATATTCGGCAAATGTTCCATCCAAGATTGATTGACGAATACGCCTCATTATTTCTAACATAAAATGAAGATTATGCAACGTTGTCAGCCGAAGTGCGAGCGTTTCTTTAGCCGTAATCAGATGGCGAATGTAGGCCAAACTAAAGGTGCGACAAGTGTAACACGTGCAGCCTTCTTCGATGGGATTTTTGTCTGAGGCAAAGCGGGCATTGCGAAGATTAATGCGACCTTGATGCGTAAAGACAGCTCCATTGCGGGCAATACGCGTAGGCAGCACGCAATCAAATTGATCGACCCCTCGAGCCACACATTCAAATAAATCTTCAGGGCTACCAACCCCCATTAAATAGCGTGGTTTATGGCGGGGCAAGATAGGATGAACGACCTCTAGCATCGCGTGCATATCAGGCTTGCTCTCACCAACGCTTAAGCCACCGATGCTATAGCCTGGAAAGTCCAGGCTGGTCAAAAATTCGGCACTTTTGGCCCGTAAATCTGGAAAGATACCGCCCTGAACAATGCCGTAGAGGGCTTGGTCCGAACGAGATTGGGCGAGTTTTCCCTGCTCGGCCCAACGGTGGGTTCGGGCCAGGGCCTCGATGTTATAGTCATAATTGTCAGGCTCAGGGCACTCGTCAAAGGACATAATGATATCGGCCCCAAGTTTCTCCTGGATTTGGATGACTCGTTCGGGGGTGAAACGATGCTTTGAGCCGTCGATATGTGATCGAAAGGTGACTCCATCATTATCAATTTTGCGTAAGCCAGATAGGCTGAAGACTTGAAATCCACCGGAGTCCGTTAGAATGGGCCGATCCCACTTCATAAAGTTGTGTAAGCCACCAAAATCGGCGATAAGGTCTGCGCCAGGGCGCAAGTAGAGGTGATAGGTATTGCTCAAAATCAAGGTGGCATCAAGCTCTAGTAAATCTGGGGGCGCCAAGGATTTAACGGTAGCCTGCGTGCCAACCGGGGCAAAAACTGGCGTTGGAATTGCGCCGTGGGGAGTATGAATTACACCTGCCCGCGCATTTGTGTGTGTGTCTTCGGTAATCAGTTCAAATGAGAATGTCATAAACCTTGTGTCCAATGATATAAGTGCGCTATTATAGCATAGGCCTAACACATTTCAACATCACCTTAGTCACTGTGATAGCTCCATTTTCCTACTAACGCTTGCTTAAAAAACTGCTATACTGCTAATATTCTTATGCCTCTTTTTAAAGCAAGTGGTTTAATACAAGGTCTAGCAAGAGACAGTTCGATTAGAATTCTACCAGCGCTTACAACTTCTCAAATAAATTTTGTCCCCGACCTGGAGTTTTATCATGAGTGATTCTAAAATGGTTGAAGCTGTTCAGCCAGTCATCCCCGCGAATGAGACGGTTATTCGTGCTCGCTTGAGAATCCTTGAAAAAATTGCCAGTACACTGAATGTCGAACCGATTTTACAGCAAATTGTCGAGACTACGGCTGACTTTTCGGGGGCAGACAAAGCAGCAATTTTTTTGCTCGATGATACCTCAAACGAGCTGTACATCCACTCTTCCTCGGGATTTAATCGGGATGATGCTAACAGCTATAGACAATCAGCAGTAGGCACCTCTATGATTGGTCGAGTTTTCTCGACAGGCCGCCCAACGTTGATTGAGCATACCCCTGCCTCGCAACAATCCGCTAAAATCAAATTAGATTTTCCCGCAACATCTGTCATAAATCTGCCGATTCGACACGGTGAAACAATCTATGGGGTGCTTGGTCTTTACATCAATGGTAGCCCCCGGACATTTGTGCATAAACACATGCAGGTACTCATCCCTTTTGCCGATTATACAGCCATCGCCATTGAAAATATGCAGCGATATAAGGGGACAAATCAGCTTTTGTCTGATACATATGCCTTATTTGATATCGCAGGTCTTTTTACCGAAACTCGTGATTTGAATGAGTTGCTCGATTTGATCGCTAGCCTGACCCTGAGTCGGTTAGATGTGGCTGATCGAGCGATTATCCATCTTTTGGATGTGAAAACAGGCCGACTGGAGTATCAGGTTCGTGTGCCCCCTCCTAAGAACGGGATGAATTCTCCTTCGGGCTTTGCAATTGGTGAGGGGGTGGCTGGGCGAGTATTGCAAGAGAATCAACCCATAAACATAGGCTTGGTGCAAGATGATCCTTTCTTCGTGTCTCGTGGGGTTACATTTGGCTCGTTGATGGTCGCCCCCATATCCTGGCGAAACAACTGTGTAGGAACGATTAGCGTGGCCAGCCAGCATAGTAAAGCCTTCAATTATCGTAATGAGCGTTTCTTGAGTTCGTTAGCTAACCTGGCTGCGATTGCGATTGAGAATGCCCGACTTTATGAGCAACAGGTACACCTTTATGAGGAAAGCCAAGATCGTTTGGTGCAGCTTGAGCGCCATAATCGCGAGTTAAACAGCCTGAGAGACATTCTCGGGGTGTTACAGTCAACCCTGTCATTGTCAGAGGTGTTGGCCCAAATCGTCAATGGGGTTGTGTTAGGGTTGAACTACCGCGCTGTTATGCTCTCAACCATCGATGATGAGCATCAAGTGTTGACGGCCCGAGACTTAGCCTTTGAACCTATTGTGGCTCAATCGGATTTGCAGGATCAGGCAGAAAAATTGGTGGGACAGAAACTGATAGGGAGTAGCGTTTCGCTAAAAGAACATCGTAGTAACTTGGGGGTTCAAGTCTGCTTGAACGGTGAAGCTCAAATTACCCATAACTTACACAATGTTTTTCGACCGATCTTGGATGCCGAGAAATCTGAAACGATTCAAACGATGTTTGGGTTACAAACGTTGGCTATTATGCCAATTAAGGCGGAAGACCAACTGTTTGGTATCCTTTATGCGGGGACTGAGCGGGGAGATATTGATCCCCGCCAACTTGATGCCCTCAAGGCCTTTGCTAACCAAGCCGCAATTGCCATTCGAAATGCCCGTCAGTTTGAGCATATGCACCAACGGCTTCGTCGGCGGGTCAAGGAGCTACAAAGTTTTCAGGATATTGATCGGCTCATCAGCTCCACAGCAGATCAACCCAAGATGCTTGATAGCATTTTAGATATGGGGCTGAAGCTTGTTGATGCGGATTGTGGCAATATAGCCCTGGTCGATAAACGAAGTGGCGATCTCATTCCAAGAGCTTGTTATCCCCAAGATAGCATCAATTTATCGATATACGATCAGGGCTTAACGATGTGGGTGGCCCAAAGTCGATTAACCACCCGTGTGCGAGATTTAGCTCGCACGCGTTGGGAAAACACCTATTTGAAGCAGGCTGTCCGCTCAGAATTAGCTGCCCCAATTCTAGTTGGTGATGATTTGGTTGGCGTCATCAATATCGGCAGTACCCAATTTAATGCATTTTCCCAAGAGGATGAGTCACTTCTTGATATTTTGGCCACCCAAACCGCCGTGGCCATTCAGATGACTGAATATTATCAGGAGCTAGAAAAAAGCCAGGAACGTTCAAATGAAGCAGAGCGGATTGCCGCGATGAGCGATATGGCCAGCAATATGGTTCACAATATCAATAATTCAGTGGGGGCAATTCGAGTTTTGGTCCAGCAGATTCGGTTTAAGCAGAATTATAATTCGCTGACCCCAGACTTTCTTGAAAAGAAACTGGAAGCCATTGAACGGAGTGCCGAAAAAACGCTCGATATGGCCCGTAATATTCGAAATCCGTTTCAAAAGTTGGCAACGGAACCAACCGATGTTAATACAAGCATTCATAAAGCCTTAGACAGTTTGGAGACAAAGCCTTCAACCTTAGAAATTATTTTAGAGCTGGATGAGCAAATACCAGAAATTTTGGCGACACAGCAACTGGTTGAGGTATTTCGAAATTTGATTGAAAATGCAGTTCAGGCGATGCGGGGTGCGGGTATCCTGCATTTGTCCAGTCGGCTACTTGGGCAATACATTGAGGTTTCTGTGGCTGACAATGGTCCGGGCATTACGCACGACTTGAACGAAACAAGTGTTTTCAACTTGGGCGTTAGCTCCAAAACTGATGGATTAGGGTATGGCTTATGGTGGTGTAAAATTTATCTTAATCGTGTCGGGGGCACAATCGATTTAGATCGAAGTGTGACCACTGGCTGTCGATTTCTGATTTATTTGCCTCTGCCAGATCAGCCAGAAGGGAATCAGTAATCATGGGAATGTATCAACGTGCTCTAATTGTGGAGGATCAGGAGTTGTGGCGTGAACAGTTCTTTGGAGAGGCTCTCCGAGAATTGGGGTTTTCCATTTTTTGTGCGACCAACAAAAAAGAGGCGTTTGAACTCCTTGATAAGCATCATTTTGATTTAGCGATTGTTGATATTAATTTGACTGCTGTAACGGGCAATGTTGATGGATTAGCTGTCGCTGATTATGTCAAAAAACAGGATGAAGCGACACCAATTATTGTCGTCAGCGGGACAGATGGTGGTTTTCGAGCGCTTCAGGGGCGCGAAAATCAAATTTTTGCCCAAATTGCTAAAGACCTATTCAGTTTGGAACTTTTTATTTCTCAGGTTAAACTCGCCACAGAGCCTCCCCCTGTACTCGGACCATAAAAACTTGTTAATGTAGTTGATATTCCACCATAGACATCGCATTTAATGCAGTTTATAGTATGTCAACATAGGCTGTGCATAGCCCTATGTCTATATTGATGATGTAAATTTGCTTGACCAAGCAAAGATCAACTCTGGGATAGCTATTGATGAAATTAGGCCGGATACTAATTGTTGAAAATGACCCGTTGTGGCAGGAATTTTTGCAAGATCCCTTGCAAGATGAATATTTGCTTACAGTCGTTTCCAACCGCGCTGAAGCGGAAAAGGCGCTGCGTGAGGCTAAATTATCTGGCACCCCCTACGATGTCGTGACGGTTGATATTGGGTTAGAGCAGGATAATGTCGCTTTAGATGGCGAACATATTTTGGCTTTAGTGAATAAGTACCATCGAAAAACCAAATGTATTGTGGTGAGTGGACATCACGATGTTAGTACGACAAGATTGCGAAACTACTTCAAAAAGTTTGATGTATATGATTATGTAGGAAAAGCTGACTTTGACCTCATTCAATACAAGCAGATTATTGACTCTGCCTTCCTCTTTCACGGATATCGTCTCTTACAAGAAGTGGGACGGGGTGGAATGGGCATCGTCTATAAAGCCTTGGATCCTCATCACGACAATCGGACTGTTGCCTTAAAAGTATTGCACCCGATGTCTGGCCTCTCTCCGGAAGAGATCGTCCGGCGGATGGCTCGTTTTGTTCAGGAAATTGAAGCTAGTCGTCGCCTTGAACATCCAAATATCGTAAAGATGTTCGATTATGTTGCGCTCGAAGAACTTGATGGCCAAGCCTTTTTTATTATGGAGTTCTTAGATGGCTCAACATTAGAAAACGTACTAAAACAAAAACAAATGTTGTCTTTACCCCAAATTCTTCACATCATCGCACAGTTGTGTGATGCCTTAACTTATGCGCATCAACGACAGGTCGTTCATCGTGATATCAAACCCTCGAATATTATGCTGCTTGCTGAGGATCGGGTGAAGATCACGGACTTTGGCATTGCCAAAGTGCTTGATGCCGGAGCATCATTGACCAAAACCGAGGAAATTGTTGGCACCTTGGATTACATGCCCCCTGAGCAGATTTTGCATACGAAGGAAATTGACCATCGAGTTGATATCTATGCGGTCGGGGTGATTTTGTATGAATTGTTGTCCCAAACATCTCCTTATCCTGATCCAATGCACAAATTAATGAATGATCCTCCTCCCCTACATCAGGTTAATCCCCAAGTGTCATCTAAATTATCAGAAATTGTGATGAGATCGTTGGCCCGTGACCCCAATGAGCGATTTCAAAATATCTCCCAGTTTGCCGATGCCTTGTACACGCTAACCTGATTTTATCTAACATTAATGTCTACCTCAGTCTTTTCTCAGGAAATAACGGTAATCTTGATGAAAAGAATGACATTATGAAAGGTAGTGAACATGAGGACGCCTGCAGGAAAGGAATGTAAATTTTATTTTGGGGACTTTCATCGGGGACGCAATGTACAAGCGTGTCGCTTAATCGAACGCAATCCCGACTCGTCACCCTGGGAACCAAAAATTTGCCAATCCTGCCCTGTGCCAGACATTTTACAAGTAAATCAGTCTAAAAACTTAAAGCTTGATGGTAAAGTTGTCAAAAAGCTATTTGGATTTGTTAAAGAAATTGAGATTGAGGGATGGTGTAGTGAGTGCTTTCGTCAGGTTTCTAACCTCAAGCGAGGATGTGCTAACTGCACTGCACAACAGGGGCCATCGATATTTGATCTAGAGGAAAGCCCAAGGTAGTTACTGTCTTGACCGTGTTTAATAATGTGGGTTTTTCGATTAGTACAATTGCGATAACCGTGATGGTCTGTTTTCGCAACGAATTAGACGAATTTCTCTAATCTCTTGTTTTTTTCGTGTCAATTCGATCAATTTGTTGCTGATCTTTAAACAATTTAGGCCGTCACGATCTAATGTAGGACTACTGCCAGATTGAGGTCTGGTTTTTTTTATTTTTGAATGCAGATTATAATGCCTCCGCACTTACTCAAGAGCTAGGGGGAATACCGTGAGTCAATTTAAGTTCTCTATTCCAGTAAAAGTTCGCTACAACGACACAGATCGGCAGGGGCACGTCTATTTTGGAAATTATTATCAATTTTTTGATGAAGGTGTTGACGGCTACCTGGATGAAATCGGCTATGGTGACCCAGAAATGATTGCTGATAACACCGATTTTCTTTACGCGGCCTCTCATTGCGAATATAAATCCTCTGCCACGTGGCCTGAAATCATCAATATTTATACTCGGGTTGGGTATTTGGGCAATAAAAGCCTGCGCTTTGAATTTGAGATCAAGGCTGAAACGGATAATCGATTGATTGCCATTGGTCACATCGCTGTTGTCACTGCTGACCGCAAGAGCTTCACCCCTCATCCAGTGCCGGATGCATTTCGTCAGGCAATTCTTGCCTATGAAGGCAGTAATGTCGAAACGTCAAAATAAATAGAGGATAGATATTCACCGACTAGGTTCTTCAGCCAAGGTGATATCGAGATCTATCGTCTGACTCCCACGAATTAAGGTCACTGTAACGATGTCTCCCACCTGATATTCTGTTTCCAGCAGAAGTTGTAGCTCTTCTATGCTAGTAATCGGCTCACCATTCACCTCGATCAAAATATCACCACCGATAAAAATTCGTTGGTTGCCCAAAATGGCCTCCTGTTGAGCCCCTCGGATACCGTTCGCAGCCAATGGACCGCCACGATAAAGCTCAACCAACAACACGCCTTGATCGACGGGCAACTCCAAAATGCTGGCTAGACCAGGGGTGATCCGATAGCCAAAACGCACCCCTAACCACGGATGGCGATAGCGGCCCAAGGTTAATAAATCAGGCAGAACACGTTGCACAGTATCAACGGGAACCGCAAAGCCAACCCCAACATTTGTGCCGCTGGGACTAAAAATCGCAGTATTGACCCCAATCAGTCGCCCCGCACTATCAAGCAAAGGGCCGCCAGAGTTGCCCCGATTGATAGCGGCATCGGTTTGGATGATGCCAGCAATTTGTCGACCATCTTGCCCTTCCAATGTTCGATCCAAGGCACTGATAACGCCCGTGGTGAGGGTGCCGCCAAATTGACCGAAGGGGTTACCGATGGCAATCGCTCGTTGCCCCACCTGGAGATTAGCCGAGGTGCCAAACTCGACAGGAATCAAAAGCTCAGGTGGGGCTTCCACTCTAAGTACAGCCAGATCATTGCGTGGATCCGCCCCGATGAGTTGGGCGGGGAGTGTGGTCTCATCGCTGAATGTTACCTCAATTTGGCGGGCGTTTTCGATGACGTGATAGTTGGTTAGAATATGCCCTTTGGTGTCGATAACAAAGCCAGAGTCAGCCCCCTCCTCTGGCACAACTTCAAAGAAGAAACTCCGTCGCAACACTTGGGTGGTGATATTTACCACGGCGGGTGAGACACGGTTGTGAACATCAATGACCCGTTTTTCCGCAAAATCCAAACCAACTTCATCGATAAGGGCGAGATTTTCAATCGGAATGGCGACCGTGGATGAAATGACTGAACCGTTAGGTGGTGTTGCAGTAGGGCTTTGATTGGTTGGTAGTGGCAACCAACTTGCTCCACAACCTAAAACAATAAGGCAGAGAACACCCATTAACCAAAAGTGAATGATGATACGATAATCTGATTGAGACATTTTCATTCCCTTTCATTCATGATCACAGGTAAATTTTATCTCAGAAGGGCCAAAAGACAGGTATCAACAACGTAGCCAGAAGCCAAAAGATTAAATTTAGGGGTGTACCAATTTTTGTGAAGTCGGTAAATTTATATTGGCCCGGACCATAAATCAAGGTGTTGGTTTGATAACCAACGGGTGTCATAAAACTCAATGAGGCCGCAAAGGTGACTGCGACCAACAGGGGTTGGGTGTTCACCCCAAGGGCTTGGGCGGCCTGAATGGCAATCGGAGCAAGGAGAACAGCTGTGGCCTGATTGGAGATAAAGTTTGTCAACATCATTGACAGAAAGAAGAAGAGGGACAAAATAGCCACAGGCCCCCATTGCCTCCCCACCGTGAGTAGGTTTTGTGAAAGTAACTCAGCCGCGCCTGTTTTCTCCATTGCTACCCCCAAGGGGATAATTCCAGCCAGTAGCAAAATGACTTTCCAATGAATGGCAGCGTGAGCCTCCTCCACAGTGAGACAGCCAAAGATCACCAGCAAAATACTACCCACGACGGATGTAACCAAAATAGGGGCTAAATTCAGGGCTGCCGCCGCCACCACACCGATCAAAATAGCGATCACAATCAACATTTTATCAGCCCGATAATTTGGAAAGCCCATCTCAGAAGCTACGACAAAGGCGTGATTTCGTTTAACCTCAATAACCTTTTCCTGATCCATGCTCAACAGCACGGAGTCGCCCCCCGACAATCTAATCTCTTTTATTTCATCCTGATGAAGCTTGCCGTGATGTCGAATAGCTAGAACAACCGCCCCAAATCGGTGAAAAAAATCAACATCTGCAATCCTCTGTCCAACCAAATCAGCATCGGGGGCGATAATCGCTTCAACCAAGGCGTCTTGATCCTGCTCTAAATCAACATCGTGCCACTCTTTAACCGGCTTGAGCGAAATATCTTCTCGGGCTAATAACTTTTTTATTTCACGAGCATTGCCTCGGATACGCACTGTATCACCCGGTTTTAGCATCGCTCTTGTCCCGCCTGCTGTCAGGGTGCCACTTTTCTCGAAGACTTGGATCACATCCAAATCCAGATCGTGGGTCAAATCACTCTCCGTGGGGGATTGACCAAAGTGTTTGAAGCCGGGTTGTAAAACCACGTCGGTCAGATATTCATTCATCGCAAAGCGGGTGGTAGCCTCCTCGGTTGTGCTGCGTTCGGGGATCAGACGGATACCAATTAACAAGAGATAACCTATTCCGGTGACAAAAAAAATAAGACCAAGGGGGGCAAACTCAAACATCGAGAAAGCCGGGAGGCCATGTTGCTCCGCAATTGAGCTAACCAAAATATTGGTTGACGTCCCCACCAAAGTGCAAACGCCACCGAACATCGAGGCGAAGGAAAGGGGCATCAGCAATTTAGAGGGACTGATCTCTAGAGCTGAGGCAACCGTGAGGACAATGGGAATGAAAATTGCGACCACTGCGGTATTGTTGATAAAAGCGGAGATAACGCCGACCACGACCATCATACTGGTGATGGCGAGCCAGTAATTTCGTTGCCCCAATTGCGAGAAAAAATTCCCAATCGCATCGATCGCCCCTGTCTGCCGCATCCCCTCACTCAACACAAACATTGCCCCAATGGTAATCGTCGCTTCATTGCTAAAGCCAACCAATGCCTCCGTTGGGGTGAGAAGCCCTGTCAGCATTAATGCGCTCATCACAATCAGCGCTGAGATATCAAAAGAGACACGTTCTGTCGTGAAGAGAACGATTGCCATTGCTAAGATTATGAAGACAAGAACAATCTCAAAGGACATCTGATATCTCTCTAGGAAAAATAGCCAGTTGTTCAGAGTAGCCCATCAGAACACCTCTCTATTCAAGTTGTCTGATAACCCGTCCTGGACTGGTAAATGAAAGGCCTTGCGTTCCTGAAGTGCTTAACATCAATGTTTCTACTACGGGTTCATAAACAGGTTCCTCAGCCACCCATTCCACAATGAAATTTGTTCCTACCCCACCCGTTTGTTCACCGGCGTGCACAAAATAATCAGTCGAAGCCATAGGACCCAATTGTTGAGGTTGGGATAAATACTCTCTCACCAATTGACCATTCGTATCATAGTAACGGACTGAGGTGACAATAATCGGGTGAGCAAAATCAGTGTTGTGTATACTTAAGGTGACGGCGAGTTCTAGCGTTCTACCATTCGGGGCAAAATTAACTTCTGAATAGGCTGGCACAAACAGAACCTGACCCGTTGTAATGTCTAGATCCTGAACGACAATGGGGTTAGCTTCAGATGAGGTCGAGGACTGTTCCCCACCTTGGGAGGTACAACCAAATAAAAAAATGATGGCAAGTATAAATATCAACCATTTATCGTAGTAAAACCGCATAAGTTCCTTCTCCTTTAATTGAAATGACTGTGACCCGAAAGAGTGCGTAGTATTTCGTGGTATAAATAAAATAACAGTTATTTATGGCGAAATACTTAAACAGTTGGGCGTTGAGTGTGCGGTAACTGAAGCCTTACTTACGCCCAATTGTAGTAGTATACTGTACCTTGCAGATAATTACCTACTCAAATAGGTCTCTTCTTATGTTTTTCGTGAGACCAAGAAAATCTAAACTTTACCCTTCCGAAACCAATTGCACAGGGAGAGGATCGGTAACGTTACTGGCGTAAAGGGTTCGATGAGGAAATGGAATTTCGATTTCTTCCTTTTCAAAGGCTAGCTTAATATCCATCTGAATGCTATTCAGCAGATTCAAATATTCCTCACGTTTACCCCACACTGAAAACTGAAGGTTAACAGCTGAATCGCCAAAGCCAATAAAGATAAACAACGGCTCAGGCTCTTCGAGACATAAGGTGTTTTTTTCAGCTGTCTCCCGTAATACCCTCTCAACTTTAGCAATGTCTTCCTTGTAGGCTACCCTCAGTTGTAAATCAATCCGACGGATTGGAAATCGAGTAAAGGTTCTAACCTCGGCTTTGAGCAAGGTCTCATTTGGAATACGGACATAGGTGTTGTCCAACATTCTTAGTTTGATGGAAAGTAGATCGATCGAAAGCACCTCACCCACTGTATCCCCAACCTTAATCAGATCGCCAAGCGCAAAAGGTTGCTCCCCAATGAGAAACAGACCACTAATTAAGTTTGACATCGAGGTTTGCGAGGCAAAGCCAATCGCGATAGTCAGGACCCCAGCCGCCCCCAATAACACACTTGGGTTGAACCCTAATTCAACCAAGGCCGCAAACACAAACAAACCAAGGATCAGATAATATGTGCCACGTTGAAATAACATGGCTTGATGACGGTTTGTCGAGTCTCTAAATATCCGCTGGATTGATAAGCTGGCTAATCTGGCTAAGGCATAACCGATGATGGTGATGATCGCCGCTTTCAACAAGGAGAAAGTGAGATCAGGCGTGATAAATTGACTGAAATCAAATCCGGTTATATCCATTTTTTCCTCCGATTAAGGTTTATAGCGTGTTCCCAAATATGACTCCAAAAGCTCGGATAACCATATTTTTTCCAGGCGTTTCACGCGGAGTGTTGATCAACTTGGCCTCTGGTGCCTGCTCTGGAGGGTTTGGGTCAATCTGAAAGGTGGCCATTCCCGTATCACGGGTGCGGATCATCGTCACATTTTCTGTCCAGAGCAATCCGCCCGGCGTGGCAAACAATGATAGATAAGGCACAGGTAGATTAAGGCGTTCAATTTGTAGTTGCGTGCTGGTTTTATTGTCAATAATAATTTGGGTAATCGCTCGGTGCGCTCTCACTGGGATATTCTCTAAATGTAAACGGGCGTAGGTTCGACTGGCATAACACAGCTCCCCCTCCATTGTTGAGGCCCCAAACCAGGTATCCGAGGGGCGTAAAATAGGGAGTTCCTGTAGCTTTAATAGTGGGTCACCAACTTCGATTCCCATCCACAATGGGGAGCTTACAAAAATCATTGTTTGCTCCCCAGCCGGAACATAAAGTGGTGTTAAGGGGCGAGTGATAACCGGGCGATCTGCCAGGAAGGGGGTCAAGATCAACGTCTGATCTGATTGTCCAGTAGCATATCTTACTGTGTTTTTATATGCTAAATCACTAATTTCTGGCGCAGCCGGGTCGTAGCTCCACACCGTTGTTTCTGGGTCAACCGCATCATCCTGTTCATAGGCAATTTCCCATTCATTCGGTTGGCTGTGAATAGCCAACTGCAAAGGCCCGATTCTCCATCGACAGGTTTGCCCCTGAGCCACCTCAAATTTTCCCCACCACCTTACTTGATCTTGATTGTCAGATTCAATCATTGCTAAAAACACCAGCCCCCTACTTAAAGAATGATGTGTATGATAACAAATATCGGTAGAAACTCAAGATAAGCCAAACTGGCATCTTTGTACAATCAAGGATAGGCCGAGTATAATCTGTCTCCACCAAAACCCACATTTCCGATCGAGACTGACTCACATCAATATCGCAACCGTTGGTCAATTGAGATAAAGAAAAAATAACTCTCAGAGGCGAGGTATAATTATGACGCATCCTGTAAGACACATCCAAACCCATCAAAAACTCACGCTGGAGATGGCTGATCAAATTAGAGCGATTATCAAGAACAATTCAATTTATGAAGCGGCCAAGCAGATCACCACTACCTTTTTGGGGTCACGAAAAATTGATGAGACCAAGGCTCTTTTTGGATTTTGGGTACCTGGTTTGGTTGACGGCGAACTTCAGGGTAAGGTTGAGCAAATAAAACTTGAGTTATTCACCCCCCTTGATAATATCGACTTTTCGGCCCTCAAAAAACAAAACCCCATCGAAATATCCTTTCAGCGAGATGAAGTGTCTCTGGCCGCGATTGATGACTATATGATTGCTGTCGTTGATAACGTTAAAATCGGTACGAGAGAGCAAGCTGGCTCGTTTTACTGGTTACGTTATTATGATGAGGGGATGAGTTATATCATTCGTGATCCGCTGGTTCAATCCAGCCCCTTTGGGGTTTATGCCCCGGCAGAGCTGTTTGATATTCAGGGGATGTTGGCCCAACGAAAGGACATGGATTACTTTCATTCCTGGTATCAAACCATCTTTCCAGATGGCAGCCATCGGGCCAAAGATGTGGGCACCCATCTGGAAATTCATCCCGAAACCGCCACAGAAGAGGGCACCATCGCTGCCTTGACCCGTCGTTATCAGGACATTGGTCGCAAAATTCAGGCCAATATCGACACGGGACGAACAGATATTTACGCTGATCTCACCCCCGCAGATCTAAATTTTGTCGGCTTCGACTCAATTGAGTTGACCCCGGAAGTCCCTCCGGCTGAACGGGAGACGATTAAGGCAGAGACAGGCGAATTCTTCCAGATTAACCCTGATAACGATAATTTGGTGACCATTCAACTCAAACGACCCGATATTTCAAATTGGGGCTATGACACCCCGATCCTTGGCTCGGCAGCAGTAAACCCCTCCATCTTAGACACCCTCCGCCCCAATGAGTTTCTGGAATTTATCGAGACCATCCACATGATGCCAGGTCGTCCTATTCAACTGTGTATCGACTCGGTGCTGGGCCATTGTGATTTCCAGGGGGCGCGGTTGCTTGAAACTTTTGACAAAAAATCAGATGATCGCACCAATCTCAAATATGTCAACAGTAAATATCTACGTGGCCCCAATATGTACGGGCGGGACATTGATTTCGCCGAGCCAAACGTCAAGGCGATGTTGCTGGAGGTGCTCATCAGAAAACTCAACTTTGGCTTTGATTGTGTGCGCGTGGATGGGGCTCAAGATTTTATCATTGAGATGGATGAAGAAACGGGCTTACGTATTCAAGATGATGACTTTTTGAATGAGATGGCCAATGTCACTCAAGACATCAATGGCCTAACCCGTCGCCTAGATTTTAATCTCGAAGATGGTCGCCCCTGGCCCGATGACTTAAATTGGATTTTTAACTCAAAATATCTTGACCACACCATCGAACGAACCTTACTATTTGAGGATCGGGTTAAACAGTGGAGCCCCATCATCTTTGCTCACAATGTCCACGCCAAATTCAAATGGTTTATGACCAAATGGGATCGTTTTGTTGAGGTGTTTCGTTATGGTGAAAATTGGATTACCGGTCACTCCAACCACGATAACGCCCGCTACTTCTATCGGATGGTCAGTATGACTCCGGCTCGGGACTATCGAGTGGGCGAGCCATTTGAAGAATATTACAATGACCAATTGGGCCAAACAATGACCGAAGCGGCCCACAATGCGATGGATAACAACGCCCTGACCGCCCTCAGTCTAGGCTTTCTACCGGGCAATCCGATGTTTCTATTAAACGCCCTGTTTCACACCCCCTGGCTCTTCATGCGTGATATTGATGACACCTATGATGTCAAAATCGTCGGGGATGAGGGGGCGCGTTTCTTCACTTGGTATATCGATGATGCTCTTTACCGCCAATCGCATCACTTTACCCGCCTCAAAACCCTTGGCTTTGATAATTATCATCAGTTGGTGGCGGAACCTAAACACAAAGCAACCCAACCTGGCTTTTTGGATGTTCTTTTTGATCTAGCCAGCCAGATTAAAACTGATGCGTTGATGGCCCGCTTTCTCTTTGATGATCCTGATGATGCTGGAGGGTTTTCGCATGTATCTGAACTCAGGGCACAACTCAAGCAGATCAGTCAGCCCGCAACAGATGAAGAGAAAGCCCATCAATCGTTCTTACAACAACGCACCCAAGTTGATGACATCGAAACCGCTCGCCGCATCAAGGCTGCCCGTAAATTGATGAGCAAGAATCTACGGTTTCTTCGCCGCGATCAAGTCACCGCCCCCGATGATTTGGTCGAGGGGATCGTTGCTCAAATTCAAAAGATCGAGTTTCTACAAATCATCGACGACCAAGCCTTGGCTTTGTTGATTGAAGATGCCGATTATCGAGATGAATACAATGTCTCAACCTGGGCTACAGATGATCGCTTAAATACGTTAGCGCCAGAATCAATGAAGGATGGAGGGCAACTAACCGCGACGACGCTGAAATCCTTTGCCAAAGATTTTATGCACGATGCCCGAGATGTGGCTAAAGTTCATCATTATGCTGCTTCGGTCAATCCCAAACAGGCCAAATTCAACTTTGAGCTGCGACGTTTCCGGCAACATAATGACTGGTTGTTGAAAAATCCGACAAACGATGTTCAGAAAGATTATTTTAGTCGGAAGCTATTTATCAACGGAGCCAAAGATGTTGGCGATTGGGGGGATAAAGGCGATGTCGTTAAATGTAACACCATCTATTATGGCTGGCGGACCAGCCCCGATGGTGACAAACAGGTTTTTCTGATTGCCAACATGGAGGGTCAACCGATTGAACGCTGCCCCCTCAACCTATTTCTTAACCTCAGCGGCACCTGGGACATTGTGGCTCACTCTCCCACAATGACAGGCATTCCAGCCCAATTGGATAAGCACTTTGTGATCAAAAATTTTAGAAACGGCGAAGCTTTGTTATTGGAACGAACCGTGTAAATCTAACGGTTCGTTCCAATTATTGATAAGTGATTTTTCAAAAGACTATTTGTTATCCTGACTGACCGAGTCTTGACCAGGGCGGGTGCCAAGCGTGACTGTGATTTCTTCGGCTTCACCATCCGCTCGGATCACATCCAGCACCACCTCATCGCCGGGGCGGGTTTCTTCTACAAGGTAAGTGATGAGATCATTCATGGCCTCGACGGGTTGATCGTTAATGCCAGTAATCACATCCCCACCAAGTTGATAATCCTGACCCGCTACGGTCAAGGTCTTATCGCTACCTTGCAAGCCGGCTTCATCTGCTGGGCCATCTTGGGTGACGTTGACGACCATTGCCCCTTTTGTATCTTCAGGGAGCTTCATAAAATCGATCACTTCGCTGCTCAGGCTGGCCCCGCTGATCCCCAGCCAGGCGTACTCAAAGTCTTCGCCTTGAATGAGAATTGGCACAATTTGCTTGGCGATGTTAATTGGCACTGCAAAGCCGATACCCGCGTTAGCCCCGCTGCGGCTAATAATTTGGGTGTTGATCCCAATCACTTCGCCAGCACGATTGAGCAACGGCCCTCCAGAGTTGCCAGGGTTGATCGGCGCGTCAGTTTGAATGACCTCGGGGATCGAGAAGGGGCTATTACCACTGCGAATGGTGCGCCCTACGGCACTGACAATCCCGCTGGTCATTGTAAATTCTTGCCCAAAAGGATTACCAATGGCAATGGCCATCTGCCCTACCTGCAAGGCATCGCTATCACCCAAAACCAGTGGCTGCAACTCTACCTCAGGCAAATCAACTTTGATAACCGCTAGGTCTGCATCGGGGTCGGTGCCGATAACCTCAGCGCTGATTGTTGTGTCATCAGCAAAAATCACCTCGACTGCAGTTGCATCTTCAATCACGTGATAATTGGTGACAATATGCCCCTCTTTATCCCAGACAAACCCAGAACCTTGCCCTCGGTTGTAAAACTCTTCAGGAGTCTGGGGCAGTAATGGACCTTGATAAGGCCCAGGCAGATTAAATGGGCTGAATGGGAATTGGAAATTGTCGTTGCTGACTTGATGGTCAAGCTTTTGGGTGACTCGAATGTT
Source organism: Phycisphaerae bacterium (assembly GCA_028285035.1). The sequence continues at coordinate 50,624 of JANQQF010000125.1, read as the reverse complement.
GACCACCGAGCCTAGATTTTCCTGATAAACATCGATCAGTGTTTTTTCATAGGCAGCCACCAAATCACCCTCATCGACGATAGTTTGCGCATTGCTATCATTTTCGATCATCACCTCATCTAAGGACGCCGCTTGGGCCTCCCGATCAAGGTAAGGGGCGAGAACAAACCCACCGGCCAAAGCACCACACAACCAAGTGAGAACGATAAAGAACCCGATCAAACCAAGGATAAATGAGTAAAACTTTCCAGTTTGCATTGTATTTTGACCTCCTCTAAAAATAGTGAGTGGATATTTACGATTTACAATGAGAGTTCATAGAGTGATACAAAATTGGATCAACTCTATTAACTCTACGAACCCTATTAACTCTATGGACTCTCCTCCACTTCTTCAACTTCTTCTAAGAAATCGGCTCGCGCTTTGTTGAGCAGATTGTTGGCGTTGAACTCAGAAATTTCAACGTAGTAGGGCGACTCAGATGACTTGGCGATATAGCCACTTTCATCATAATTTTGGCTACCGATGGTAAAGGTGTAGGTGTGACTACCATCCTCGCCTTCAGTTTTGATGGTGACAGTTGCCAATGGCTCATCAAAGCCGTACTCAGCATCTTCGCGCTGGCTCAATGGTTCCGTCATACGGATCGAGGTGGTTTGATTGAGCAGGGTGCTGACAGCCGACTCCTTGAGCACCTCACCTTCAGTCAAGTCCTGTAGCTCCCATGATTCGTCAATCTTGATAAATGAGAAGGTGCCATTCTCATTCGTCAAAGTCAGGGCTACAGCATCCTCTGAGGAAACATCGTGATAGAGCGTGTCGATCCAGGAAGAATGAGCCGCATTGATTTCAAAGGCATTCAGCGCGTTGGTGAGATAGACCTCACCTTGTTCAGCCAAGCGGAGGTGGGTTGCCCCCGCTCCGGCTGAACTGCCAACAAAAATCTCTTGCTCACTACCGTCGGCAAATTTGATCTCGACCCGTCGATTAAAATCATCGGTGGCCACTTGTAGCCGTTTATGGCTTGCCTCCGTTTGGGTCAAGAGCCGATTGGTTTTGACGTCCTCAAATTTCGCTAACAGCTCAGGAATTTTATCGGCTTCAACCGGGAAGTCGCCCCGATTGGGAATAACCCAGGTTTCATCATCCTGTGCCGCTAAAACAACCGTGTTGCCATCGCTATCCTCAATCGTCAATTGGGTGACGGATGTGGTATCAAAACCTGCTAAGAGCGGGCTATCTACGGCTTGGGCTGTACTGCCTGGCCAAAAGGCGAAGCCGACCAACCCGAATTGTAAAACCAACAGTGCAACCAAAATTTTGTTTAAATTATTCATCGTGATGACCTCCTTTCCTCTTTACTTATGCCATTGTCGGATGTTGTTGTTGACCGCCCGGAGTTGAGGTACGACGTTCGGGTAACAGTTCAATGGGCTTTTCATTTTTCTGACGGATGCGCCAGATCACCCCTAAGGCAATCAAGGCGATGAAAGCGATACCGTAGTTGGCAATTTCCCAGAATGACTGCTGTTGCTCAGTCAGAGGGAGCAACACCCGAGCGGCTGTACCCCGAGAGCGAATGCTCAGCAACTCCAAATCTTCGACCGACCAATCCACCGTGTTCTGCATAAATTGCAGGCTATTGAAGTAGCGATCACGGCTCAAGCTGGCAGAGAGATCAAAGACCAGATCATTCAAGAATTCGGCACTACTGATGACAACCAAGCGGGCTGACTCGGGTGATTGAGCAATGGTGCCCATCCCACTTGGGGTGACGCCACTTGAGGTGACCTCACTCACGGGGCTTTCGGCAGTTGCTTCAGCCTCGGCCTCTGTTGCGCTCAACGGCGACTCCTGATCTTTGAAGTGACTGTCAAACACACCTTGAACCGACACCGCCAATGTATGTGATTGCTGCGCTTCTCCGACCGGGAAGCCTAATTCAGGGTAGGTTTCCAGATCAGGCTGGATGTTGGTTTCAGTTCGTAACCAAGCATTTGGGCTAGATTTGAGCAGGTGAGTGACGCTACGCTCAGCGTTTTTGGTTTCATCAATGGTAATCGGTGAAGCCCAGTTCATCGTGACTGCAGGTAGGCTGGCTAAAATTGGGCTTTCCTGATCCATTCGATCTGGTCGGACATCGACAAAGAAGGGGTAGTCGATAGCTTGGATTTCGCGCACCTGTAACCCATTCAAATCACGAGCCACCTGTACTGGGAACGGTTCATTTTGGGTATCCATCACCAAGGCTTCATCAATGTTGATGCCATAGCTGGCCAACATATCACGCAGGCCATCTTCAACCGGGGCCACCCCCAACTCACCCGTAAATTGATCTGGGTTCAGCGCATAATTCCCAGCCGCGATGACGACTGAACCCCCACGCATCAGATATTGATCGATGGCGTATCGCTCTGTATCACTCATATTTTGCGGGGCAATAACCAACAGCATATCAATATCAGAGCCGACCACACCACTGGACAGATCAATATTGCGAACGGTGTATTCTTGGCGAAGCTGTTCAGCGATGGCGTTATACTGTTTGAAAGAAGGCTGTGGTTGCCCAAAGGCGTTCGGCTGGGCAACGTCTTGCGGGGTCCACAAACCAACGGTTTTGAGGAAGCCCGATGAGGTACGCTTCAAGGCGGCCTCAATGCTGGTGCGAATATCGGCCTCACTCAAATCGCCACTGGGGAAGAGGAGTTGTGCCTCCTCACCACTTTCCAGGATCATATGCAAGTAGTAGGTTTGATCCGAGAAAAGTGAGACTGCGATGGGCTGTAGCCCAAATTGATCGAGCAAATCCTGACGTGAGACTATACTGGCCGGATCATCCACATCCATCACGTCAAAGGTGAATTTGCCCTTGGCCTCGGCTTCGATCTCTTCGGCCACTGTGCTGATTGTTTCAGACACCTCAGCTAACCATTCCGGCAGATTGGCTGGGGTGGTGTACAAGGTGAGCTTCACTGGCTCAGTTTGGGCAGCCAAGACAGAATCGAGACTTTGGAAGCCAAAGACACTCTTCTTGATCGCTCGGGTCAAGTCATATTCCAGATTGCGCAAGCGTACATCGATTTGCCCAGAGCGGGAGGGCTGAACTTCAATCAGATCGCGGAAATTCAAGACCTCGTTTTGATCCCCATAGCGGACCAAAATGTCGAAGTAGGCATTGACCACAGAAGCCCCATAACGATCTGACACCTGCAAGGGTGAGGGCCGGATGCCATAGGTTTGGTTGGCTTCGGCTTCGATCTCAGGATCTTGAATAGGATCGACGATCTCAACAACCACTTGCCCGTTGGACGCTACTCGATACTCCTGTAACATATCCCGAATGCGAGGTACCAGCGGAGCTAACAGCGGGTGGCTCTTCTCGCTGAAGTAGCCTCGAATTAAGAGCGGTTCTTGCAACGTACTCAACAAATCTTTGGTGACAGGAGAAAGACTGTACTCTTGATACTCTGTCATATCGATCCGCGTTGCACTAACCGGAGCCAGCCAAAAGTTAAGGGCAATCAAGTTCAGCCCGACCAAGGCCACCATCGTGATGAAAGCACGGCGATAGGACCAGGTGAGTTGCCTCAAACTCCAACGCTTACTGTCGAGCGAGATGACGTTCAGAGTCAGGAAGAGGACGGTCAATGAACCATAGTAGACCAAATCGCGCAGGTCGATGACCCCACGTTCGATACTCTCGAAGCGGCTACCCGCGCCCAAGGCTCGTAACACCTCAGCCATTGTACTGCCAACAAAATCAGTGATACCGCGTGAGCCAATCAGATAGAATAGTCCGGCGACTAATACCGTCAAAATCAAGGCCACGATTTGGTTATTGGTGCGGGAGGAAAGAAACAGCCCAATGGCGGTGTAGGCCGCGGCCAACAAAATTGCAGCCAGATAGCCCCCCATCACCGGCCCCCAATCGAGGTTCCCCAAGAAAGAAACACTAATTGGGAGAAAAATGGTCAACGCTAGGGCCACAATAACCAAGCCCATCACGCCCAAAAATTTACCCAACACCAGATGAAGCGGACGGGTGGGTATTGTTAACAACATTTCAAGCGTGCCCATCTGCGCTTCCTCGCTCCATTGCCGCATGGTGAGGGCGGCGACCAAGAAGATCAACAGAATGGGCATCCATTGGAACATAGGCCGGACATCTGCAATGCCTCGGGCAAAAAATGCCTCGACCCAGAAAAAGGTAAACAACGTTGCCGTTAAGAAAACCCCGATAAAGATCAGAGCCATCGGCGAGCTAAAGTAACTATTTAATTCTTTGCGTACAAGCGATTGAATTTGTTTCATCGTGAGCCTCCTTAAAATATAGTGGGTAATTGAGTAGGTCTAACGTAAACGTTAGTGGTTAGTAAAAAATCATTAAACCATTTGACTCTATGAACCTATAAACCCTACAAACTCTATAAACTCTACTACGCTTTTGTTGCTAATTCATTGAACACAGTTTCCAAGGTGCGAACATCGCGGCGTAGCTCGTAAACTGGCCACGACTCTTGTTGTGCCAAGGTGTAGATCGCAGGGCACAATTCTGCGGTGCCATTGCCTCGAACGCGGAAGGCTGGCTGTCCTTGTGATGTGTAAATTGGGTCAACATGTGCCACACTGTCCAGCGATTTCAACTGTTGATCTGCATTGGCGATTTCATGTTGCAGCACCAAAATCGCATCATCGCTGCTGGCTAACTCAGCTAGCTTCGCGTCCGCTTTAACCTCGCCATTCATAATGATGATCACCCGATCACAAACCGCTTCTACTTCTGACAAAATGTGAGATGAGAAGAGGATAGTACTGTGTCGCGCCAGACGGCGGATCAAATTTCGGATTTCAACGATTTGGGTCGGGTCCAAGCCGACGGTTGGTTCATCCAAAATTAGCAGTTTTGGCTGATGTAAGATGGCTTGGGCTAAACCAACACGCTGTTTGTATCCTTTACTGAGTGTCCCGATGGGGCGAGTGAGTTGATTGGCTAATCCCGTGGCGTAAATCGCCTCAGAAAGCCGTTCTTGCTGTTCACTACGTGGAATTTCCCGTAAATCGGCCACCATCAAGAGATAGGATTGGACCGATAATTCGGGATAGACGGGGGGATTTTCCGGAAGATAGCCGATGCGGGCTTGCACATCACGGGTGTGGGTCAAAACATCCACCCCATCCACTTTGACACTACCGCTATCTGGTTGCAAGTACCCTGTTAGGGTTTTGATGGTAGTGGATTTACCAGCCCCGTTTGGACCCAGCAAGCCAACCACCTCGCCTGGAGACACCTGAAATGAGATGCCTCTGAGCGCTTGAATAGAACCATACGATTTTGTTAAATCTTTAACCTCAATCATGTGAACCTCCTTATTTTAGTAACTCAGGAGATTAGAGACTGGTTATTGGAGATTGTTCTAACCTCTTAAGCGAAATCAATCTCCGATCTATAATCTCCAATCTGGTTAGAAATAAAAATACCCCGCTGCCAAGACAACGGGGTAAGATACAACTGATTTGCTGAAAAATCCCCATTGAGAAGCTTCGCAGAAAAAAGTTATAAATTGGCGATGCATTTATGTTGTTTTAGACGTTTTCGATTTTTATCTCGAAAGATTAATAAAAAATTAAGTGTCTATTAGAAGTTTGTTAGAATTTGTTAGCCCATTTGATAACAAAATTATTTTTGTTTACTTGAAAAGACGAACCCAATGACTGAGTTCGTCTTTTTAGAGAAGCAGATTTCTGTTGTAGAAAGAGTTAGTTTTTTAGGCCGCTTTCACCGAAATCTTCTTGGCTTTAGCTGGGCCTGCTTTGGGTAGTTCCAGACGAAGCACCCCATCTTTCACGGTTGCCGCGATTTTATCTTGGTCAATTTCATCTGAGAGGTTGAAGCGGCGATGGAAATCACCGATTTCATACTCAGCGTATCCTAAGCTGTACTTGCTGGATTGCTCTGGCTCCACATAACCGTCGATTGTGAGAACACCTTTTTCCAATGTGATTTCGACTGACTTTTCATCAACACCGGGCATATCAGCCACAGCGAAGATGGTATCATCCGTTTCATAGATATCGACCCGAGGGGTAAATGCTTTGCGTTCGCGGGTGCGTTCGGTGCCGTTAGTTTGAGCGACTTCTTGCTTTTCTACATCTTGAACTTGAACATCAGTTGTTTTTGTTGCCATTGTGTTATGCCTCCTTTTGTTGATCTCAACTATGCTGTTTTGACTGCAATTTTGCGAGGTTTTTCGGCCTCTGCTCGGGGCAGAGATAGGTGCAAAATACCGTTCTTGAACACCGCATCTACTTTATCAACTTCCACTTGGAAGGGCAGTTGGAAAGAGCGAGAGAATTTACCACGATTACGTTCACGACGATGGTATTTTGCTCCTTCGGGAATGTCGACTTCAGCGCGTTCCCCAGTGAGCGTGAGGGTGTCGCCAACTACAGAAATATTGATGCTGTCAGGGGTGAGGCCTGGCAACTCTGCAGTCACAACCGCGCCCTCTTCATTGCTCCACACATTGATCGCGGGGAAAGTTGGGGCAATCCGCCCCCCGGCAATATCAAATGAGTTTGAGAAAAGACGGTTAACTTCTTTTTGTAACCGCTCCATCTCCTGCCAAGGAGATGTTTTGCCATAACGATAAATGGGATAACGTTCAAACATTGTAACAACCTCCTATTGTTGTGTGGTGTGTTTGCCTCTTGATTGAGGCTATTTTTATTTTCGTCCGTTATTTTAGACAAGGTTTGTTAGAGAAATGCTAACAAAACATTAGAGATTTATTAGAATTTATTTGTATTGTTTGGATATTTTACCCGCTTCCCCAACCTCTTATCCTCATTGCCCCCTCTGCCAAGATATGTTAAAATGCTCGCCATCATACTCGTAACAGGATTGTGAACTGTGCAAGGCGTTGTTGCAGCAGGTCATCCACAAACCGTAGAAGCTGCGACAAGGATGTTTCAGCAGGGAGGAAATGCTGTTGATGCAGCCGTTGCTGCGGCGTTTGCCTCATTTATTGTTGAGTCTGCCCTGGTCAATATTGGCGCGGGTGGTATTGCTCAGATTTATGATGTGGGCACAAAACAGGCCACCGTTTACGACTTCTTCAGCACAATGCCGGGATTATCCGCTGATCGTCCTATAACCTCCACCCCCTTAGATTTTCGAGAAATTCTTGTTGATTTTGGTTCAGCTCAACAACCATTCTATATTGGCCGGGGTAGTGTGGCTGTACCTGGTGCGGTGGCAGGGTTGTGTCAAATGCTTGCTGCCTCAGGAACGCTGCCCCTACACACTATTCTTTCTCCAGCAATTGAGTTTGCCCGCGATGGTGTATTTCTAACACCCGAGCAAGGGTATATTACCAATCTACTGATATCTATCTTCACCGATACCCCCTCAATCTCTGCCATTTACGTCCCAAATGGGCGTTTTATTCAAGCGGGTGATCGGCTCTATTTTTCGGATTTAGCACGCACCTTAGAAGCATTAGCTGAGCAAGGGCCTGATCTTTTTTACACTGGCGATATTGCTCAGCAGATTGTGAAAGATCAACAGCAAAACGGGGGTCTGGTTACTGAAACTGATTTGGCAACTTATCAGGTGTGGTCGAGTGAGCCGCTCAAGATCAATTATCGGGATTACACGATCCTACTGCCACCCCTCGCCTCAGATGGTGGTCCATTAATTGCTTTTGCCCTAGAATTGTTGGCTGATTGTTCTTTACCAGAGATGAGCCATAATAGTGAGCAACACATTCAGATTTTGGCAGAAGTGATGCGCCTAACAAACGTAGCCCGCGCCGAGTGGCTACAAAGCGAGAATGGCCTTGGGCCGGAACAAGCGGCTCAAGCCAACCGACGGGCGGACACCTTGCTGAACGCACGCCAAATTACTCATTATCGTCAGCGATTACAGGCTACCTTAGCTGGGCAGATGGCCACGCCGGACGTAAAATTGCCGACAGGCCCATCCAGTACAACCCATATCAGTGTGGCGGATGAGCAAGGTCGTGTGGTGTCGTTGACAGTATCATCGGGTGAAAGTGCAGGGTATGTTGTTGGAGATACTGGGGTTGTGTTGAACAACATGCTCGGTGAGATGGATTTACACCCCAATGGCTTTCATAAACTGCCTCCTGGTCAGCGACTCTCGACGATGATGAGTCCCGCCATCGTTTTGCATCAGGATGAGCCGCTAATGGGACTTGGTAGCGGTGGCAGTAACCGATTGCGGTCAGCCATTTTGCAAACGATCAGTAATTTTGTCGATTTTAACAACCCACTTGATCGGGCAGTGAGTGCCCCGCGCATTCATTTTGAAGAAAATGTCTTGCAGCTTGAGGGGGGGATTGAAGCGAAGGTGGCTGATCATTTAGAGACAACAGGCTATGATGTTAATCGCTGGCCTGAACGAAATATGTTTTTTGGTGGGGCACACGTCGTAGCCAAGCAAGACGGGGCGTGGCAAGCCGTTGGGGATGCGCGCCGAGGTGGTGCTTCATCTGTCGTATGATGACATAATCATTGGGTGAATTATTTTAGTGTCATAGGAGATTTAACGACATGGAACTTGTGGAAATTGAGGTAAATGATATCGAAGTCGCTGGCGAATATATCGCGCACGCCTTCTTTGACTCCAATGGACAGGAATGGGAAATGACTGTAAAAGCTGCCAGTAAAGATGAAGCCGAAGCCTTGGCTAAATCTCAGGCTGAAGCTTATCTGCAAGAGTGGGCGGCTGATCAACACGCAGCCAACGAAAAATATGGTGTTTATCCATTCTAACGTATGATGAATGGACATTCCTAAGAATGAGAATAAAATAACTGACGAATCAACAAGGTAGCAGACATTAACAAGCTACCTTGTTATATTTTGGAGCAAAAATGACTGAATTACGTGAATATCTTGATTTTGCCGTTGATATGGCTTGGCAGGCAGGTCAACTGACCTTGGGCTATTTTCAAACGGGTGTACGCCCCGATTTTAAGGGAGACGACTCCCCTGTAACTGTGGCCGATCAAGGGGCGGAACGGTTGATTCGAAGCTTGATTGAGCAAAAATACCCCGATCACGCCATTGTTGGTGAAGAGTATGGCGCCGAAGGGGCCGAGGGCAAAAGCCATCGTTGGATTATTGACCCAATTGATGGGACACGCGCCTTTGTGCGTGGCGTGCCGCTCTATGGGGTATTGATCGGCTTGGAAATCGATGGGGTGCCCCAGGTTGGTGTGGCGAACTATCCAGCGATGGGCGAGATGGTTGCTGCCGCGACGGGTGAAGGGTGTTGGTGGAATAATCGTCGAGCCAGAGTTTCAGATGTTACCTACTTGAAGGATGGGGTCGTTGCCCATGGCGACGTCGGTAATTTTGAGATTTATGGTCGAGCTGAAGCTTGGGAGCGATTGCAGAAAGCGGCTGGCTTCCGGGCTGGTTGGAGCGATGCTTATGGTTATCTGTTGGTTGCTACGGGGCGCGCTGAATTGATGGTCGATCCGATCATGAATGTTTGGGATTGCTCTCCGTTTGTGCCCATTATCCAAGAGGCAGGAGGCTATTGTGGCGATTGGCAAGGCAACCCAACGATTTATGCCAATGAGCTAATGGCAACAACAAAGACATTGTTACCTGAGGTATTGCGATTAATCAACGGTGATGAAAGTTAAGCGTTTTACAAACGCCTTTTACTCGCGCTTCGATTTTGAAGCTGCCCATAATTTGGGATCACGCGCATAAAGATCAACGAGTTCACGCAGACGGCTTGATACCCAGGGATTTAGAGCTTCGGTACGATACCGCCAAACCCAATTCCCGCCAAGCGTAGACGGTGTATTCATCCGAGCATCTGAGCTTAAACTTAACGTATCTTGCATTGGAATGATCGCATATCGAGCCACGGAGGCCATTGCGAGGCGAATAAAATCCCAGGCGATATCGTCATCGGGTCGCGCTAAATATCGACGGATTAGATCCCGTTCTTCGTCGCTACGTTGTTGATACCAGCCAAGGGTGGTGTCATTGTCATGCGTGCCCGTGTAAACCACGGCATTTGGCTCGTGATTGTGAGGCAGAAAGGCATTTGTTGCATTCAATTCACCCGCTTCTTTTGCGTCGAAGGCAAACTGTAATACCTTCATTCCGGGAAAATTGAATGTGTCTCGCAACGCTTGAACCTCTTCAGTGATTACACCCAAATCTTCAGCTAGGATAGGTAGTTGCCCCAACTCATTTTGGATGGCCTTAAATAGTTCTTTGCCAGGAGCTTTAACCCAGCGACCATTAATGGCCGTGGTTTCTCCTGCCGGGATTTCCCAATAGGCTTCAAACCCACGGAAGTGATCAATCCGAATAATATCAACCAGATCAAGGGTGGCCTGAATTCGTTCAATCCACCACCGATAATCTTGTCCCGCCATTACAATCCAATGATACAGAGGATTGCCCCATAACTGACCATTTTCGCTAAAATAGTCGGGCGGAACCCCAGCCACGACTGTCGGTTGGCCTTGATCATCTAAATGAAATAACTCTCGATTGGCCCAAACGTCAACACTATCAGGGGCAACAAAAATTGGAATGTCTCCAACGATTTTTATGCCATTTTCATTCGCGTAGCGACGAACGGCTGACCATTGCTGGTAAAAGTAAAATTGCCACACCTTTTGAATCTCAATGTCTTCTGCTTTTTCTTTTTCCCAGCGATTGATGGCGCGTGTTTGACGCAGCGCGATATCTTTATCCCAGTAGTTGCTCCACATGGCACCAAATACATCTTCAGCTTTGGCTTTGGTATCAAAATCGGCTTTGACGGCCATAAAGAGCGCATAATCATCAAGCCATCGAGCTTTTTCCTCGCAAAATGTTTCAAATGCTCGTTTGCGGTGCGCTTCAGCATCGGTCAAAAAATTACGGGCCGCTTTTTGTAAAAGAGGTATTTTCCAATAGATAACCCAGCCAAAATCAATTTCATCAACTGGAAATTGAGGAACATCCGCTAAATCACTGTGAGACAAATCACCAGCTTCTACTAAGCGATCCAGGCTGATGAGTAGGGGATTTCCGGCGAAGGATGAGAATGAGGCGTAGGGCGAGTCACCGTATCCTGTAGGCCCTAACGGTAGTACCTGCCAAAGTGATTGTTTGGCTTCAATTAGAAAATCAATAAAGTCATATGCTGCATTGCCTAAATCACCGATCCCATGTGGGCCAGGAAATGAGGTAGGGTGTAGCAAAATGCCGCTTGCGCGGGAGAAGTCCATAAGAAAATGCTCCATACTTTGGATAAATTCAATCGCAGATTATACAAGTAGTCTGAGGGGACGCCAAGATTCTGTGCAGAGTAAACATCTGCGCCTAAAAGGCAATTTTGATTTATCACTGACCACTTAAAAATCTATCCAGTAAGTGATCAGTGATAAATACTTTAATTTTGATTATCGAACGTTATAGAAAGCTTTTATCCCTGGATAGTAGGCAATATCGTCTAACTCTTCTTCAATTCGAAGCAACTGATTGTACTTTGCCACACGATCTGATCGAGCGGGTGCACCTGTTTTTATTTGACCCGCATTCATTGCAACGGCGAGGTCAGCAATCGTTGTATCCTCGGTTTCCCCAGAACGATGGGAGACGACAGCCGTCCAACCAGCTCGTTTGGCCATTTCAATCGCTGCAATTGTTTCGCTCAATGAGCCGATTTGATTCAATTTGATGAGAATACTGTTGGCTGCTTTGAGTTCAATGGCTTTGGCGAGACGTTCAACATTGGTTACGAGCAGATCATCGCCAACAAGCTGGACGCGATCACCAATCGCCGTTGTTAGAGCCACCCAGCCATCCCAGTCGTCTTCATCTAACCCATCTTCGATAGAGATGATCGGATATTGCTCGGCCCAGCTGACCCAATGTTGTACCATTTCGTCGCTGGACAGCGTTTTGCCTTCAATGGGGAGGGTGTACTTGCCATCCTCATACAATTCTGATGTTGCCGGATCTAAGGCAATCAAAATTTGCTCACCAGCTTTGTAGCCAGCTTTGTCAACCGCTTCTAGAATGACTTCAATTGCCTCTGTATTTCCATTTTTCAGGGCTGGAGCAAAACCACCTTCATCCCCTGTGTTTGTATTATAACCTTTGTCCTTGAGTACTTTTTTGAGGGTGTGATAAATTTCAGATCCCCAACGTAATCCTTCACCAAAGCTTTCCGCGCCCACTGGCATAACCATAAATTCTTGGAAATCCGTCGTTTGCCAGCCGGTGTGCTCCCCACCATTCAAAATATTCATCATCGGTACAGGTAATGTTCGGGCACTGACTCCCCCAAGATAGCGGTAGAGCGGTTGTTCAGTGACCTGCGCGGCTGCTTTTGAAACGGCTAAACTGACCCCAAGAATCGCGTTTGCCCCTAATTTAGCTTTGTTGGGCGTGCCATCGAGATTGCGTAGAAACGCATCAATTCCCTCTTGATCAGTCGCATCCCAGCCAAATAGCTCTGGGGAAATTACATCATTAATGTTGGTGACGGCTTGCTGGACACCCTTTCCAGAATAACGATCTGCATCTTTGTCACGTAATTCCAGAGCTTCGTGTACACCTGTTGAGGCTCCTGATGGAACTGCAGCGCGACCATAGGATCCATCTTCCAAAATAACATCGACCTCTACTGCAGGATTTCCCCGCGAGTCAAGTATTTCCCGGCCAATCACATCTTCAATATAACTCATAGCAATGCTCTCCTTAAATAAAAATAGGATAAAAAATGAGCGCAGATAGACGGGCTGCACTCATCGTTGGGCGGTTAATTGAAATCTTTCCTATCTTACACGGAACAGGCTGGATCGGCAACTTGATTGAGAACGTTATGTTTCTCAGATATTCGCAATCGGGGCATAATAAGTTCCAAGACTATTTTTTGGATCGGGGAAAGAGATGGCTGATGAAGCAGATAACACAATTCGGGTACACGTGTTTATTTCAGGGCGAGTGCAAGGGGTTAGTTTTCGCTGGTTTACCCAACGTCAGGCGACTAAACTTGGCTTAACCGGGTGGGTCCGAAATTTGTGGGATGGGCGGGTTGAGGCTGTTTTTGAAGGCGAGGCTGAGGCAGTTAAGCAGGTTGTCCAATGGTGTCATCAGGGTGAACCCCCGGCTCAGGTGACTGATGTTTCGGTTAAGCAGGAAACACCCACTTATCGGGATAAGACCTTCAAAGTTAGATATTGATTGAGGATCATCAACTTGAAGCAGACCAAACCTATTCTAAAATTAAATAATTTTTCATCAGAGACTACACTACCCAACACACTAAGAACATTTATTCGCGGCTCAGGTCGCGTGGAGATGACGGGGGAAACCCTACGATTCATCAACACAGATACCCGCTCTGATCAATACACGGATGCTCAAATCGATGATTATCAGACCCTGCCCCGATCCGATTTTTTGTGGAAGCCACCTGTCCGAATGATTGTTAAGGCTCGGTTCTCGCATTCTGTGGGAGAGCTGAGTGGTACAGCCGGGTTCGGCTTTTGGAACGATCCGTTTATGATGACAGGGGCTAGACGGCCCACCTTGCCTCGGGTCATCTGGTTTTTCTACAGTTCTGCGCCTTCAAATATGAAATTAGCATCTGACGTACCTGGCCCTGGCTGGAAAGCCGGCACCCTTGACGCCCTTCGGTGGCCATTTTTTGCCTTACTCCCCACCGCCCCCTTGGCAGTTCCACTTATGAATGTCCCTTGGCTGTATAACACCTGTTGGCCGATAGGTCAGCGTGCCATTCAAGTGAGTGAGCATCTGTTGGATGATGTTGAAATGACGGAATGGCATACCTACCAATTGGAATGGTATCCCGGAACCGCGACCTTCAAGGTCGATGATGTTGTTGTCTTAGATTGTCAAACGGCCCCGAGAGGCCCCTTGGGATTGGTCATTTGGTTGGATAACCAATATATGGTCATGACGCCGTGGGGAAAATTTGGATACGGACTAATTAATCACGAAGAAACGCAATGGATGGAGATTAGAGATCTAGAGGTTATAACACTTTGACCACGACCAAGGTGATATCATCGTGGAGGGGATGATTTTGGCCCCAATCATCGCTGATGGCTGCTGCCTGTCGCAAAATTTCGTCAGCCGTCGCTTTTGATGGGTCAATGTTCTGCAAGTCAGTTGTAAGACGGTCAAAGCCCAAAAATTGTTGATGATCGTTAAATCGCTCAGATAAGCCATCAGAGGCTAGTAACATCGTATCCCCAGAATACAGCTCAAATTCAACCTGACTGTAGGAGATATCAGGGATAATGCCCAGGGGGAACCCACTAATTAGATACTCCTCAGTCGTACCATTGGCCCGCCAGATAAAAGCAGGAGGCATTCCCCCACCACTCGCTTTTATATCAACGACATCGCCTCTTGTTTGATCTAATTCTAGCACCATCAAAGCCATATTGAGCTGCGTCCCCAAATCAATCCCAGCCAATGTATGATTAATCTTCTGAATTAATGCTGGCAAATCGGTCTCATTCGTACTCATTAGAGAGGCTTTTGTCATCGAAACCATGAGGCCCGAGGCGACTCCGTGCCCGGTTGCATCTCCAATGGCAATACGGAGACTTCCATCTGGCTGTGTGAAAAAATCGTAATAGTCTCCACCAACCTCCGTGGCTGTATCCTGCTGGGCTGCAATATCCAGGTATGGCATAGATGGTGGCGTGGTGGGGAGCATTGATCGCTGAATTTCGCGGGCTTGTTCTAATTCATTTGATTTACGTTGATTGTCGTGAGTAAGTTGTTGTAGGTAGGCAACTTGATGATCCCGTAACCACTTTTTCTCTAACGAAGCATCTACCCGGGCTTTTAGCAAGACTGGATTGAACGGTTTTGGTAAATAGTCTTCCGCGCCTAGCTTAATACATCGTACTAAACTATCGATTTCATCAACGGCGCTAATCATTACAACTGGGATATGCGCGGTTTCATCATCTTGTTTGAGGCGTTCTAGCACTTCATAGCCATTCATTTCTGGCATCATAATGTCTAGCAAAACAAGATCAAACGCCTCTTGCCCGACCATTTCCAGTGCTTCTCGGCCATTGACAGCTAAACTGACGGTATGGCCGTGTCGTTCCAAGCGACGAGATAGCATATCTCGGTTCATTTCATTGTCGTCAACAACAAGTAAATGACCAGCACGCGTGTCAGCCGATAGAAGCGGATTACTGTCTTGCGTTGACGATGGTGATGCCGTTGCAAGATTTTGCAGGGTTTGCAGGATAAATTCCTGAACCTCCACAGGTGTTTGCCCCCAATTTTCAATTGTTACCCCATCTGGTTTTTGATTTATCATGACCAAGTTTGTATCAACGTTGCTTAAGATTATCCTAAAATACGATTAATTTTTTCCAATAGCCGGGATAGTTCAACTGGTTTTGTGTCATAATCGTCACATCCAGCGGCCAATGCTTTTTCTCGATCGCCTGCCATGGCGTGTGCCGTTAAAGCAATAATTGGAATTGAGGCCGTGTCAGGGTCTGCTTTTATTTGTCGCGTGGCCTCCCATCCATCCAATACAGGTAAGCTCATATCCATCAGGATTAGATTAGGTTGTTCTGATTGGGCAAACCGAATACCTTCAATGCCATCAACTGCGATTAAGACCTCAAAACCGCGTCGTGATAACCGTCGGGATAGCATATCTCGGTTCATTTCATTATCTTCGATTAGTAGAATTTTAGCCATTTTTAGCGTTTTATTCGGGCCGAATTTGCCTAACAAATTCAATAATCCCAAAGTTATCCTTTATAACATAGAAGTTAGAAATTTTCAAGATAATTCATACTCCGGTTCAGCTAAGTTTAACTGCGCCGGCAGTATGAATCGGAATGTTGATCCTACGCCAAATTCGCTTTCAACCGTGATATGACCTCCCATCATCTGACAGTAGCTTGCACAAATTGCTAACCCTAAACCTGTGCCCCCATATCGTCGTGTTGTGGAAATATCGGCTTGGGTAAATGCCTCAAACACATGCTTCATCTGTTCTTCGGTCATTCCGATACCAGTATCTGATATGGTAAAGGCAATATGGGCTATGTTTGGGTTTAGGTCGTTGGTGAAGCTTTCTATCCCCCCCGATAACCAATTTTCAATCTGATCGGTATCAAGGGAGAAATGATGAGATACATTTAACGAAATTTTACCACCCTGGGTGAATTTGGCCGCATTGCTTAACAAATTTATCAAAATTTGTCGTAATTTAAGTGGGTCGGAGTACATTAACCCTAGATTTTGATCAAAATGAATTTTAAAATCATTTTTGTTCTTTTTGATCAGAGGTTCAATGGTGGGCAGAAGATCTTCAATCAATTGAGTTAACTCAAATGTCTCGAGATAAAGATCCATTTTGCCTGCTTCAATTTTTGATAAATCTAATAAATCATTGATGATTGTTAACAAATGATCACCAGCAAGCCAAATTTTTTGTAAATCAGACGTTAGGTTTGTGTAACCGAATTCAGTTGCATCTTCTTGAAGCATTTCGCTATAGCCAATAATGGCGTTAAGCGGTGTACGTAGTTCGTGGGTGATGTTGGCCAGAAACGCACTTTTTGCTCGATTAGCTTCCTCAGCCTCATCTCTCGCTTTTTCTAATGCGGTTTGGGTGAGCTTATGTTGCACAATTTCTTGTTGCGCGGCAGCATAAAGCTGAGCGTTGTCAAGGGCAATTGAGGCTAGTTCCGCGAACTGTTGTAATAGCTCTATCTCATCATCTTGAAAGGCGCGTTGAGCGTCGATAAGATGAGCCAAACCAATGACGCCTCTTATTTGTTCACCTGATTTTAGAGGAAATGCAGTAGCAGTTTGAATGTCGTTATACTGAGGTGTTGTTATTCGTCCTGGCCAGGCATAGTAATCATCAACGGTCAAAGGCATTTCCATCTCCCAGACCGTGCCAGCAAGCCCCTCGCCTTTGCTGATACTCTTGCCTCGGTTTACTGCAAATACACCCATCGCCACGTTAAGCGTTAGCCAATTATCATCATTCTGTAGATAGATAAAGCCGTGATTTGTTTCTAATAGTTGGCCCGCTCGTGAAATAATATCCTCAAGTAACTCATTTAAATCTAGCCGACTTACCAGCCCCAATGTCGTGTCGTGTAAGGCAGCTAAATACGCATTTCTTTGGCGGATTTGTTCCTCAATCCGTTGCCGCTCTTGAACTTCGATTTGTAACTGCTGATAACTATTTGTTAATTCTTGGGTCCGTTGCTCGACCTGAACTTCTAATTGATCGCGATGTTGTGCTAAGTCAGCCTCGGCTTGTTTTCTAACAATGACCTCATTTTCCAGAGCTGTTTTTCGCTCTTCTAAATTGTTTAACAGATTGCTGACCTGCTCTGCCATTTTATTAAAGCTACGGCCCAAGATACCAACTTCATCTTCGGTCTTGATTGAACTTCTTGCTGCCAGATGACCCTCCGAAAAATGCGTGACAACTTCAGTTAAGTGTAGAAGTGGGGCTGCTAACAATTGGGCAATAATATAAGCGAAGATGATTGCAATTCCTGAGATTGCGATGGCTAAGAATAAGATTGAGCGTATCTGTTCTTGAACCGGATTCAAGAAAATGCTTTGCGGTTGAGCAAAAGCAACAATCCAAGACTGGTTTTCTAAAGTATCCGCTGCCACAGAATTAAGCTCACCTTGGGATGTCATTAGACTACTTGTAAAGAATGGGGACTCTGGTAAATTGTTTAAGCCCTCCTCAAAATCTGGGATTTCAGTAGCTAACTCACTCTCAGGTTGGATAGGGAGTCGGCGATTTGCTTGTAAATCTTGAATCACATCTGAGTTGAGCGGCATAACCGACTTGAATCTTAAATTAGGCGCTTGACCGTGTGCCAATCTGATACGATTTTCATCCAATAAGATGGCGAATGAGTTAGGTCCCGCTAACTCATTATTGTGCACAATGAGTTGCTGGAGAACGGCAACGCTATATCTTACCCGTAAAACACCGACAGTGCCGCTTCGAGAATTAGATCGAATTGGGCTGCTAAAATAAAAATAAGCCTGCCCGGATGGCGCAAATTGTATGGGAGAGACGTACGGTAGCCCCGATCTTAAGGCTATCTTATAGTAGTCAAACGATGACTCATCCTGATTAATTTGGCTGCCAACCGTGTCTATAACATTTATTCCATTGGTATCCAATAACGCATAAGAAGAGATAAAGAGTCTATCACGTTGTCGTAACGCTTTGAGTATCGCGGTCACTTCTGTTTCTTCCGGACTATCAAAGCGTTGGGGAGGCGACAGGAGTAGATATCGAACAAATACCGGAATTTGAGCTTCGGTACGGACGTTGTCCAAATTTGTTTCGATAAAGGTATCGATAGTATCAGCAGATTGTGAAGCAGCGGCGAACAATGCTTGGTTGGCACTGTTTATCAGAGCTGTTCGAGTATTTTGGGCATTGAATAAAGATAACAAGCCGACCGGAATGAGTGATGCGCAGAGAAAGATAACCAATAGTTTGGTCAATAATGGATAAGCATTAAACTGCCGAATAATTAGTAATCCATAAATCAAAATCATGAGGCTACCAAACGCAGCCATTGCAAATTGAAATAAAGGAACGTCAAGCCGTTGGTAAAGCGTAAACCAATCAAGCCAAAGATCGATGGCCCCAGCAATGATCGCTACCCCTAAACTCGTTACCAGGAACCGATTTGCTTCCTGAAATGGCAATGTTTGAGAAGATAGGGTCAGAACCACCAACACAGTTCCCAACCCAAGCATAAGTCCAAGGCCGATAATTAAAAAAGGAGCGGTTAAAACGGAGATCAGTGAGGCGATGATAATCAAACGAATACCAAGGCGGATACGATGCTGTTGGATGAGTTTTATGCTAATCCATGTCACACAAACTAACCCAGCCCCAATGCCAGTGACGACATACATCTCCCAACCTAAACCTTGTAAAGCAAGATAAAGCTCCACAAAGAATGCTATGACGGCAACCCCAAAGTAAACGGTCGTGGCCCGTAGCGCGTTGACCATTAGATCTTCAGTTGTAGGCCTGGGGGACTCCTTCAGATTAGCCATATAAATTTTGAATAAAATAATAAATTCTGGTTAGCATTAAAACAGATGTTAAGCATCCTTCCAGACGTTGTAAAGTATATCATAACTACTTGGATGGGCTTCGATACCCTTAAATTCAGAACGCGTAATATTTAAACCTTGTCGCCAGAAACTTATTCCAATGGGGCCACGCTCCTGCATAATATCTTCCATTTGACACATAATTTGGCGACGTTCCTCCACATCAAGTAGTCTTTCAGCTTGACGCAACAATGTGATAAATTCTTCATCGACCCAACGCGTTTCATTCCAGGCCACAGGGTTGCCTTCGTCATCTGCCGTGTATGCTAAAGAAAGCATCATTGTGCTGATGGGGCGATGTGCCCATGTTGTAATTCCCAGACTGACTTCGGTCCATTGCTCCCAATATTTTGAGGGTTCAACGATATTTAGATCAATATCAAATCCGGCAGGGGCAGCTAACTCTCGCAAGGCTTCAGCCATTTCTGGTTCACCTTGATCATTTTTGGTCGTTAGCGTCACCTGTAAGCCATCTGGATAGCCTGCTTCGGCGAGAAGGGCACGTGCCCGCTCTAGATCATACTCTGGGATCGGTTTTTCACAGTAGGCGGGATGAATTGGCGCGATATGGGCATCGATTGCTACATCACCACGTCCTTCCCCAAATGAGCGGCGTAATATTTCCGCTCGGTCTTGACACAACTTTAAGGCCAATCGGACGCGTTCATCATTCCATGGCTCAATGTCTGTACGCATTCGAATAACCAAAACCCTGGAGGTTGGCACTGTATAAACCGTCAAACCCGGCACATTTTCTAACCGTTCCAAATCACTAATCGTTGGGCTGTACAGGCTATCGATTTTTTGCCCTTCCATCGCAGCAATGCGGTCGTCAACTCTTAAATCGAGATAGGTAACTCCGTCTAGATAGGGTAATGGCTGTTGATCCTCGCCCATGCGCCAGTAATCTTCACGGCGCCGAAATGAGATGCGCTCACCTTCTCTATACTCATCTAACAAGAATGGTCCGGTGCCGATAGGTTGTTTGAGAAAATCGCCTTCAAAGGTGCGAGGTAAAATCATGCCAGGGTAATGGAAGAGGTGTTCTGGCACACCGATTTGTGCCTCATTCAAGTATAATCGAATGGTGTAGTCATCCACTCGCTCGACATTGGTAAAGTCTAAATATGACATCAAGGTCGCCATGGATGATCCCATGTCTGGATTGAGCCACTGTTCAATGCTGAAAATAACATCATCTGCGGTCAAATCAGCCCCATTATTAAACTTGATCCCTTTTCGTAAAGTCAACGTCCACGTCTTCACATCTTCATCTGCCGACCACCCTTCCAAAAGCCAGGGTCTGGTAATGTTATCCGCGCCGGTTTCTGTTAAATACTCGCCGACTTGGCGTAACTGATTGGCTTGCTCAAGCCAGGACAGTTGGGCTGGATGGACTAGGGCTTGCACTGCCGAACCAATCGTTATCGTGCCCCCACGTTTAATCATGCCTTGTCCAGTGGTACCAGGTGTGGCTATATCTGGCAAAATAGGGCTACAGCCAGCCAGAACGCTGGCGGTAGCAACAGACGTTCCAAGTAGGGTTGCAAAACGCAGAAATTCACGACGGGTTATTTTGTTTCGCCGAAAATCGCTTTGCAGATCAAGAACAGCAGGATGAAGCTTGTTTTTGTCAAAAGACATAGTTTCTCCCTTATGATGGCTTAAGCTTGAGGCCTCAAGCTGAGGACTCAACCTGAGGCTTCAGTTTGAACTGAAGGTATATTTTCGGAAATTAGGCGGTGTACCTCTTTGAGCAACTCATCACGACTGTAAGTTCCCTTACGCATGATTTGTTCTACCGAGCCATTGAGGCGAGCACGTTCTTCATTCGTTAAAGTCATTGCCGTAACAACAATCACTGGAATTTTAGACCACTGCGGATGCTGTTGCACGTGTGAGATAAATTCGAAGCCATCCATTTCAGGCATCATTAAATCAAGCAGGATAACATCGGGACAATTTCGTTTCAAGGTTTGTAGCGCAATCTCCCCATTTTCAGCCTCAATTACAGTTAACTCTTCCTTCTCTAAAAGACGTTTGGTCAACTCACGTGTCGTTTGATCATCTTCAATAACTAAGACTTGGCATGTGGAATTAACACATCGATATTTATTCAAGACTGAAATTAATCGATGCCGTTGGATTGGTTTGAATAAATAATCTGACGCTCCAAGCGAGTATCCGATATTTTTTTCATTAACAATGGTTAGCATGATGACTGGAATATCAGCTAAACTCGGATCCGCTTTTAAGGCCGTCAAAACCGACCATCCATCCATCTTTGGCATCATCACATCTAAAGTAATGACATTTGGCTGATATTCACGAGCCAACGCCAACCCTTCCTCGCCATTTGCCGCAATCAAGACCTGAAACCCTTCTTTGGTTAAAAAGCGTTGCATTAATTCCTGAACTTGAGGATTATCATCAATGACGAGAATAGTATCTGTGGCAGAAGAAAGACTAGGTAACTCTGTGGGGTCTATTGTGCCAAAGATTGTGGTTGATCTTGCTTGCTCATCGGGGAGAGACACTTCAGTAGGTAACCATACGATAAACGTTGACCCCTGTCCAAGTTCACTTTCAACCGCGATGTCCCCGCCCATCATTTGACAGAAGTGGCGACTAATTGCCAAACCAAGCCCCGTGCCACCATACTTACGGGTGGTTGAGGTATCAGCTTGCGTAAATTGCTGGAATAGGTTATCAATTTGGTCAGGGCCAATACCAATTCCATTATCAGAAATACGAAAGATGACTCTCTCTGTAACAGGTTGCTCATCCTGTCTATTATCCATTAATTCTGCCTCTGGCATGGGCTGTCGTTCAACGGTCAATTCAATGAGACCATCCTCGGTAAACTTACAGGCATTGCTTAACAAGTTGAATAAAACTTGACGTACTCTGGTTAAATCAGCCTTAATATCCCCAAGATTGTCATCACAATTTAATTGGAATTTGTTTCGGTTTTGTTCGATCAGCGGTTGAATCGTGAATATGACATCATCAACCATGGCTTGCACATCAAAAGCTTCGATATACAAATCCATTTTACCCGCTTCAATTTTGGAAATATCCAGAACATCATCTATCAAGGTGAGAAGATGTTTACCTGCCCCGTTTATCTTGCTCAAATCATTGACTAGGGTAGTTTCGCCAACTTCTTCGGCCTCTTCCTGTAACATCTCACTGTAACCAATAATAGCATTTAACGGGGTTCGAAGTTCATGGCTCATATTGGCCAAGAAAACACTTTTAGAGCGATTGGCCGCCTCCGCTGAGTCGCGTGCCCTCTCAAGCTCATTTCGAGCCTGTTTACGTTCAGTGATGTCACGAAAAGTGCCCGTATAAAAGGTTTCTTCACCGACTTTTGCCTCAGTAATCACGACTTCCATCGGGAAAATTGATCCATCGGCTCGTTGCCCAGTAATTTCGACGTTACGATCAAGCGCAAATGATGAAATAGGGTTGGGTTTATTTTTGTCTGGATGATTGTCAGCCAAGAGGATATTAACGGGCTGCCCAACTAGTTGTGGCGCAGGATAACCAAAAATACTTTCGGCGGCTGGATTTAGGGTGACAATGGTTTGCGCTGACTCAGAAAATGTGATGATGCCATCCATCGCAGTGCTAACAATAGCTTGCGTTCGAGTAATGGCTTGTTCAAGGGCGGTCATGACTTGGTTGTATCTTTGCGCAATTTGACCAACTTCTGTAAATGGTTCAACCGGCGCACGTAGGGTAAGATCACCTGTTTGGGATTGTTGATCCATCACCTGAAATAATTCGATCAGTTCTGTCTTTGCGCCGTGCTCCGATATATTTAAGCCGACTTTTTCCTCTTCTTTTGTCACACGTAATTGTATAAAGTGTTTGAAGATGTTGAGCAGAATGTAGGTGACGCCAAAGGCCCAGACAAAACAAACCACGATGCCGATAATTTGAATTTGTAGTTGAGCCCAGAATCCCAAACCAGTACCTAATTTGGCTGGGTTTCCAAAGATGACGACGGCGAGTGTTCCCCAGATACCCGCCCCTAAATGAACAGGAATGGCGCTAACTGCATCGTCAATATGGAACCGCTCCAATAGGTAGCTAATGATCACCATTATGAAGCCGCCAATCCCTCCAATAACTAAGGCGGCCAGCGAGCTGGTAGCGTGGGCGCTCGCTGTAACGGCTACTAATCCTGCTAAGGATCCATTGATAACCAAATCGGTAATAGCTTTCCCATGAATAACACGGCTAATGATTAAGGCTACAACTAATCCTCCCGCCCCAGCCAAGATGGTGTTTGTAATAATTGAGGGTACATCATCAGTCATGCCGAGCGTGCTGCCTCCATTGAAGCCAAACCAACCAAACCACAACAAAATGACACCGACACTGGCCAATGGTAAGTTGGATCCAGAAATTCTTTTGGGAGGAGCACCTTTTGTAAAACGGCCAACCCGTGGCCCAATGACAAATAAGGTGGCTAGCCCAACCCAGCCTCCCACACTATGGACGACCGTTGATCCTGCGAAATCGACGAAACCCCGTGCGCCAAGCCAGCCTAACATTTCACCTGAATTCATCCCATTCCAAGCCCAGTGCCCAAATACAGGGTAAATCAGACCAGAGACAAGCACAGCAAGAAATATGTAACCATTAAAGCGTAACCGCTCCGCCACAGCCCCAGATAAAATCGTAACCGCTGTACCGCAAAACATTATCTGAAACAGTAAATAGACAGCAAACCAGACGCTGCCTTGCCCGATATCAGGTACAAATGCGGTTGTACCGATCCAACCTGATGCTGTATCGCCAAACATGAAAGCATAGCCAAAAGCCCAAAAGAGGACGATTGAAATACCAAAGTCGGTCAGATTTTTTATGGCAACATTGATATTATTCTTGCTGCGGGTTAGACCCGTTTCCAGAGCTAAAAAGCCTGCCTGCATTAAGAAAACAAGTCCTGCACTCACCAGAACCCATAAAATATCGACCGTTGATTTTTCCATTACGTCTTCCTCATCAGTAGTCTGCGATCACGCAAGACGAAAATGATCTCGTGAATTTCCTGCTATACAGCTAAGAACCGTCTTTGAAGGTCATACATTGGTCAAATGTAAGACGGATGATGTTAGCCAAGAGATAGGGGTATACAGTTCGAATTTATTGTAAAGTACGTACGTTTTACAATTATAACAGATAATGAGGTGATTTCAATGCGTGCAAAAGTCCTAATCTGGCCCGTATTTTTCAGGAAAATGTTTATATTACTATAGGTTTAAGCATTTTCTGAGGGTGTTTGGAGATAACGTCTAATTTGGCACTTTTTGGCAGGAGGATGCCTGGGTTTGGCGGTCTATAACTAGTATTCTGGTTTTGGATGACCTGACTATTTCAAGTTATCAAGCAGATAATTGAGGAGAACCCTATGACAAACTTAGTTGATACAACCTTTATCGATCTACTTTTCATCATCAATGTGGCTTTTTTAGTTATTGGTCACGAGATGGATGCCATTTATCAGCACGAGTGGCGCTTCTTCTTTGCTTTCACCCCATTAAACGACGAAACCGCCTATCGAGTTTTTACAGCCTTACACATCCCCTTATTCGTAATCATTATCTGGAACATTCAATCTATCCCATTTCAAGTTGGTTTTGATATCTTCTTGATGGCTCACGCGGGGGTGCATTGGCTACTACGAAATCATCCAAAAATTAAATTTAACAACGGCTTCTCTCGACTATGGATTTTTGGTGGGGCTTTGCTTGGGGGAGTTCACTTAGGGTTGTTGTCTTTGTTGTAATGATCGGGGACTATTCTTTGGACAAGCGATCTCTCAAGCGGGCCATTGTATAAGCATCGATATAATGACCATTCCGGAAGGCATAGTCGACCAAGGTGCCCTCAATTGTGAATCCAAACTTTTTGTATAACCCTAGGGCTGGGGCATTGTCAACAAAAACAGTTAGCTCAAGTCGGGTTAAATTGAGCCAATTGTCGGCCAAGTCAAGGGCTGCTTGCATCAAGGCACTGCCTACGCCTTTGCCCTGCCAGTCATCGTGCACAGACATCCCGATTTCGCCAACGTGCTTTCGGCGTGGTCGGCCAGGGAAGGTGTGCAAGCCCAATTGACCTACGACTTCATCGTCAACGCAGGCCACCAAACTGGTTAGACCTGGTGGTGGCTCCGCGAGTTTTTTGCGCCATTGCTCGGCTGAGGGAAATGGCATTTGTAGCGTTCCCTCAATAGCCCTTGGTGTACTAAGAATGCGATGGACTGCTTCATAGTCGCTCGGTTCGGTATGACGTACAGTGATGTTCATTTCAAGCCTTCGATATTTTGCTTAATAGTTGGCGATCCAAATTTTTTAAATAATCATATCCATATTGACCTCGTTCCAAACCATCATAAAAATGCGTCGGTAAATCTTGGTCAATTTCATCGGCGTGCGCCCCAGCGGCTAAGGCAATTGTAGCTACCGTATCGACATCACCTGTAAAAGCAATGCTGGTTCGTAACAATTCAGTCATTGAGTGACTTTGGATCAAGGCTGTTAGAGTCGCCCGCACACTCATCCATCCCTTCGCCCCAACTTTCCCTTCCCAAGGCTTTGCCCAGTTGCCCTCGACATACGTTTCGATAAATGTCCCCAAATCTCGTTTTCGGCCACGTTTGTAGAGGAAGTAGTGAACGATTAAAGCAGCTGCAATCGCTGCATTAATTCCATTGGGTGTGTTGTGGGTGACCGCAGCCTGAATTTTGCTCACCTCGATGATTTCCTCAATCGACTGATAAATTCCAAGTGGGGCTGCCCGCATAGCTGCCCCGCTTTTATCGCTGTCTGGCTTGATTCGAGCTAAAAAGTCTTGTCCATCAGTCACACTTCGCAAAAATTTGTAGAAGCCACCGGCATATCCTGGTCTAGGATCGCGATTGAAGGCGAGGACGAATTGATCTGCCAAGACCTCTGGGGTCCAAGGCTTCCCCGAAACAATTACCTCTGCAATCGCCAAACTCATTTGGGTGTCATCGGTGTAAGCACCCGGCGCAATATTATGATAAGGGTGTTGGATGTAGCGGGACAGATTATTTTCTTGTTGTACAAGCGTAGGGTCGGCGTACTCGAACCCGGCTCCATACGCATCACCAATGGCTAATTCAATGAGCATCGTGCCTCACAATTTCTTAAGAAAGGTGGTTTGTGTCATACTCGAATGGTGTTGTCGGGTATCCACTGACCGGAAGCAACGACCGATGGATTCTGACTATGGGAACCATAACACAAAGGCGATAGGTCCCAAAGTTTCTCTCGTTTTGTAGAAGGCCTGCTCTCGGCCTTCTCGGTTACTCGAAATTAAGAACATTCTAAATATAAAAATGTTTGAGAAACCAGACAAAGTTGGAATTGGTGTAACAAGCATCTTGTATGACAAATGTGCGCGGAAAATAGTCGTCGGGTATTGCTAGATTATCAAGCACATCCTTAAGCTCTCTGGGTGACATCCTTTCTCGATCATACCTTGCTAAAACCGATTCATTGGTCAAAAATAATTTCAGTAGCGTTTGCTGCTTGTCTATGTCCTCTGACAACTCAGCCAAACAGTGCGGATCTAGCTTCTCCTCTATACTTTCCATTGAGACCTCTGGTTCTTGATTTGTGTCTGGTGGCTGAATAAAGCCTAATGCTTTTAATAAAGGAATGCCACGTTCATCGCCTTCACCCAAATAATGTGGTGAGACCTCGAACCTTAAATCCAAAATTCCATATTTGGCGATAGCCATCGGACTTATCCTGGAAATCTGTTCATACTTTGCTGGGAGTGAATGTGCTTGAGCCTTAAAAATGTCGTCGATGATTGTATCAAAGCTATGTATTTCAATCTCTTGCCCAATTATATGAGGAATCGATCGGTATTTTAACCCTCTAGCTACTTTTTTGAGTAATTCCATATCAATGTAACCTTCCAGCCTTCGTCTCATTCACCTTTCCATAAAATCAGCCGACCCTCAAGGGACTTGTGCTTATCTAGGGCGTGGGGTAAAATCAAAGATGTAGGATGGAAAATTTCAAAGCGTTGTGTGAGGAGTGGTCTATGTTTGGAATTTCACGACAACAATTACTGGTGTTGTCAATTTTACTCTTCTTTGCTGTACTTATTTTGGGATGTCTCTTTTTACTTGCGGTTCCCAGCCCCGTAACGGGTGGTCGAGCCTTTGTTTTTTAGAACTACCAAATAACCTATCAAAAAATCAATCCACTTTAAAGCCAAGTTCAGAAAGTCATACTTGGCTTTTTGATTCTCTATTCCCTCTCAATTTCAGACAACATTTGTCTATCATCTTTTCAGTTACAGTTACTCTGCTTCGCCATTCATGTGAACCCGCACCGAGTCATATAACGCCACATCCCCCTCCAAGGTTTCAATGGAAACCACAAGGGCAAAGTTTTGGGTTAATGGCTCTGGGGGCTTTCGCCAAGGCGCGACCATTGCGACCACGACCAACTCAAGGGTGTGGGGTAAATCGTGAATGTAGACATCAAACCAGTCACGAATGAGACTGCCTCGGCGCACCTTCCCGCCTGGATTTAGCACGGGCTTTAGTTCCCACGGCCAAGGCTTGAGCCGAGGGCCTTCTGAAGGTGGGGGACTTTCTGTTTCGTCATCCTCGCCATTAATTTCCGCCATCCAGCGGGTCTGAAAATCTTCGCTATCTTCGGCGCTTCGTTTCAAATTCCAACGCAGATCAACAGCCTGATAACGACGTCGTTGGGTCTTGCGAACAGGTGGGTTATAAGCCAGCGTAATGCTGACCCGCACTTTGGTGGCGGGCGGTAAATTGAAGATGTCATCGGGTTCAAGTTTGACCGAGAAGAATGAAACTTTAGCCGGATAGCGCCCCGACTTGTTCTTTTCCTCTACCACCCAGGTGAATTTATCCTCGGTCACAAAAACCATACAGTGACTATTAGCAGAGAGCGCCTTGTCTAATTGAGGCACACCATAGCCACACAATCGCAGTAGCTTTTGCTTGTCCTCTTTCGCCATCATTGCATTGCCATTGGCGGTCACCATTTCCAGCAAACCACGCGGCCACTGAGCGGCATTGACAATCAGAGCTCGGATTAAGTTTGCACTGGCCTGGGGATATTGGGCCTGAATGCGTCCGGCCAGATGAGCCACCTTGGCCGCAGCAACGCCCGATCCATAGTGAAAGGCAAGGGGTTGCTCCGCCTCGCCCATCGCAAAATCACGATTGGCCACAATCACCGCCGTTTCTGGTGATCCGACCAGCTCAGCCCCCTTCTGGCTCAGATTGCCCCCAACCTCGACCACATCGGGCTTGACCAAACCGCCATGATGAGGTTGACCGTTGCGGGTGAAGGGGGCGGGAAAATGGGCGGGGGCCAACGTATGCTCATCACGCAGCGGCGAGATTGGGGCCGCCGTTTCCGGCGTGACCGCCCCGACAGTCAGCCCGTGGTAGGCTTGACCAGGATTGACCAAACGGGCCTCATCTGCTAACAAGTAATCGGGATAGCTCTCCCCTTCGGTCAATGCAGCACGAATCGCTTCAAGCGAAAGATCCCCCGTTGCCAACACAAATAGCAAATCATTTTGGGCCGATAGCATATCAATCTCATCCGCCCAATTAGCAATCGTGTGATGAGGATGGGGATCAGTGCCAGCGGCAAAAACAAATATTTTACACTGTTGGGGCATTGGATTGTGAAAGGCCCCAACGATCTCACGCATCAAAACTTTGGGGAATTGATTGGGAGGAAATTCAAGGGCACCCAATGCTCCATTTGCCGATGGATTTAAAACTTTTGCATTTTCAATCCAAAAGGCCGGCTCAACAGACTGCTGATTGGCGCTCGGTCGTTCGGCTAGGGTGCCAAAGGCGACGAGGCTGGCAATCGCTGTGCCGTGCCCTGTGGGGACATCATCGGTTGGGGGGGCAGTAATTTGATCGACGATAAAGTTTTGCTGACGTCCAATAATCGATCGGCCTGGGCCGTCTTGGAAAAATGGATGCTCCGCGGCGATGCCGGAGTCGATGATGACCACTCGAGGGGCGTGCTGGGGCAATTGGGGGAGGGTGGGCGTGTCGGCCCGCACTTCATCGGGCAGAGCTGTAGTACGGCTGATGGTTTCAAGGGCTAGTTCGATGGACAAAATCCAATTGGCCCGACTGTCATCCAACAAATCAAGAATGGCTCGGCCTGGCAGCCGGACGCGATGGAGCGAGTAATCAGCTTCGACAATAAAGTTGCCCGCCGCTGTGACCGTTTCGACCTGATACGGTGTACTTTCCAGCCCAATCCCACTAACGTAGTTGTTGAATTCTTGCCGATTTCGACTACCAGCTTCGTTATTTCCGCCAGCCAACTCTACATCAACCAGCAGGGCGTCATCCAA
This sequence comes from Phycisphaerae bacterium, assembly GCA_028285035.1. The sequence continues at coordinate 21,020 of JANQQF010000125.1, read as the reverse complement.
ATCAAAACGTTCATCTTCGAGTCGGGCAGCCAGTTGCTCCCCAGCTTTATCATCTCGATTGGCAGGCCGAATTTGCTCGATGGGGGCCATCACTCCTCCAAAGCGCGGATTACCGCTGTCCGTCCGTTCGCTGATGTAGCTTTCAGCTTTACTGACGAGCAGGGGCAGCGTCACATCTGGCGTGACCGTGACCAACATCCCTTCTTCCCGTTCTTCAATCGGGGTTAACCCGAGGGAGCGAACTTGATCCGGCAGCAGCTTCTTGGCCTCCACAATCACCTGCACATCATCCGGTAAATCGGGGAGGTCCATCGCCCGTTGGCTGGCCTGCTCATCAATCACGCGCTGAAAGGCCTCAACCTGCTGGATCAGATTCTGCCCGTGCGTCGCAGCACTCTCTCTCGGCGGAGCACCGCCCCCCCGCACTTTCTGTCGTAATTGATTTTTTGGTCCTGTGGAAAAGGGTAAAAATGGTCGTGCCGCTTTATCTGACATACATTCCCCCGTTTTAGGATGTATTTTGGCTTTCTATGTTCGTCAGTTTCATTCGTTTTTCACCACAGATTTCCGTACGTTGATACGTGATGCGTGATACGTCCCTAATCTATCATCACGCACCACGTATTACATATCAACAATGACTCAAATAACAAGGTGGCGAAAGCTTATGAGACTAACTACATTCTACGTCTGTTAAGCATGTTTGTTCTATTTTACCACAAGTTATGTAAAAAGCGAGGGGTAATTTTGGGAAAAGAGTTTCGTAATTCAGATGAGGTTCTGATATTATTTTTATAGTTGTATAAATAGATTTTTGGGATTTGCTATAGAAACTTTTTGAAGGGATAAGGTGAACTTTTGAATATACTGTTTTGTAGTAGTGACTTAGACTTGGTAAAATTTATTGATCCAATTCTAACTTGTGGGGGTTTTAATTTTGATGCCGTAACATCATATGCTGATACATATTCAAAATTACGTTCTCAAAATTATGATGTGGTTATCTTGTATTATTCCATGGATTATGAAGGCGATTGGGAGGTGCTTTATGATAAGCTTAGATCAAGCCCGGATTTTGGAGATAAGATAGGATTTATTCTTATCACACCAAAAGGGTTTTTTGAAAAAAACATCACAAGTAATGGGGATCGATATTTGCCAGCACCATTTCCAGTGCAGGAATTGTTAATGACTACTCGGGACGTATTGACGAATTATGGTAAATCACTCCCAACAACACAAGAGCAAAATGAAAAATTTGAAACTCATTGTGTTAGATTGAAAACATCTTTGGGATGGAATGATGAGAAAATAAAGAAATTCCGTGAAGATACTTTGAGGAAAGCAGGATATATTCATAGTCAATAAGGAGGACCAAGCTATGACCCCACTCTTCAAAAAACTTAATTTCAAGAATGAGGCCGAAATTGTTGTCATCAATGCCCCAGAGAGCTTTGAGACTGAATTAGCAGCATTGGGAGAGACTAAGATCATTCGCGAATTTGGCCAGACCAATGATCTCAAATTTCTGATTGCCTTTGTGACGCAACTTGAGGAAATTCAACCCATTGCCGATGATATTGTGGCGAACGCGATGGGCGATGTCGTGGTCTGGGCCGCATATCCGAAAAAATCATCAAAGCGCTACCGCTCTGAAATTAACCGTGACTCAGATTGGAGTGCTTTGGGACAGGTTGGGCTGGAAGCGGTGCGACAGGTAGCGATTGATGCTGATTGGTCGGCCCTGCGGTTTCGGCGAGTGGAGTTCATCAAATCGATGAAGCGGGAGTCGAAACGAGCGATTAGTGACGAGGGAAAGAAGCGGATAGCTGGGGAATAGTTTTGTAGCAGTGGATCCCGTCAAAAGCGTGCGGGAATGACATTTGTCTAGACTTTTTGAGATGTAGAAAATTTCTCGTAAATCGTAAATCCCAAATCGTAAATGCCTCAATCTCCATCTACCCCATCAGACAACTGTGCAAGTGACTGTGTTCCTCCCGCAGCCTGTTGCCGCAGATACAACAACATCCCCCACCCAAACGACATTGCATTGAGCATATAATACAACCAATGCAACAAAATCGCTCTACTCAAAAAAAGTAGTCCCCGTTTTTGATAAAAAAATCGATATAAGGCCGCATTGAGCCACAGAAGCAGCAAAGCCAACCCGCCCACCAGGAACAGGCTGGGTGGATATTGAAAGCTGGCAATTAGGGCAATCAACAAGCCGTAGATAGCGACGACGCTGATGCGATTGTGGGTTTGCAGATTGAGGTCGGGCTGGAAGGCTTTGTATTGGAGGAGTAGCTGGGTCCAGGGAATGCCACGATCAAAGACATCGGATTTGAGCATCCGAAGCAGGGTCCAGGCTTTGAGGTGCTTGACCTGAATATCGGCAGCCAGGCGAATTTGCCCGCCTGCTTGGGTGAGCCGATAGCCGAGATCGATGTCCTCAATGGAGGGGCGTTGATACCGTTGCGTGTCAAAGCCACCAAGCGCGAGGAATCGCTGTCGATTGATGGCCCCGCAGCCGGTCCAAAAGGTGGAGGCCACTTGCTGACTGTTTTGATGCACATAGTGGTGGAACAGGTTTTTGTATTGGGCGACAAAATTTTTAGCCCCCGGCTCATCATCGTATGAGCCAAAGAGCGCATCAAGCTCTGGCTTAGCTTGGAATGTTTGTGCAATCTGCCCCAATGTAGTTGGCTGCACCTCACAATCAGCATCGATAAAAACCAGATAGGTTCCCCGCGCTGTTTGTGCGCCTAGATCACGAGCCATCGCCGGGCCACGTCGACCACCTGTCTGAAGCACGGTTGCCCCAAACTGCTTTGCCTGCGTGACTGAATCATCCATCGAACCATCATCAATCACAATCAACTCCCAATCATCGAAAGCTGATTGCTTTAAAGCTATCAGACAACGCGTAAAATTCGAGCCACCGTTGTAAACTGGAATTAGAATTGAAAGAAAAGGATTCATGGGCATCGTTCTATGTTGAATGTAAATCGTTCATTGGCTTTCAAATTTTAAAGCAACGGACTGTGGCAGGGTAGCAGTATAGCAAGGTTGCAAGGTTAGTTATCTTCCCTGATACTCTGTCAACCTGCGACCTTGCTACTTTCGCATTTCTCTTTCCTCCCACCGCTGGGGGAGATTGCGTAAAGCTGACCAAAAGCTAGTTGTCGCCATTGCTACATCAAGCCCGAAAAATAAGGGAACCCAGCCCATCTGTTGCCACATTTGGGGTGAAGCTCCACTCAAATATAGGGCTGCCAGAATCTGGCTGAATGGCGTAATGAGGTGCAGTACAATCACTGAAATCAAGGCGCGTCGCTCTCGCTTTGTCATCAAGGTCAAGCCCACACCCGCCAATAATGCCACACGATCTAGATATCCGGCGGCAAAGAGAAATAGTTCTAGCCGTAAGAGTGGGGATAGTCTGGAGTCGCTAAGGAGAGGCTGACTCTGAGCCTTTGCCACATCTTGGAAGCCCCTCGCCCAGCGGGTGTGTTGACGCCAATACCCGACGATTGTTTCTGGAACCTCGTGATAGCTGATGGCATCGGGCTGAAAGCGTAGGCACCACCCTTGTCGAGCTAATTTTACGGTCAGGTCGCTATCTTCGAGTAAGGCCCCGGGTTGGAAACCATCGACTTGTGCTAAGGCCAGCCGCCGATAGGCACAATTTGCGCCGAGTAGGGCTGGGGCGAGTTTTAGTCGGTCCTTGGCCCGCAGTGTCACCAACTGGTGCACAAGTCCTTCAAATGTGGTGTAACTGGCCGCTGGGCTAGCCAGCCCATTGCTCACGGCTCGTCGGCCACTTACGCCACCGATCTGCTCGTCCTGAAAGGGTATCATCAACATTTGGAGGGCCTCCGGCTGTGGCCGTTCATCCGCGTCATAAATGGCGATGAATTCGCCTTGTGTAAACGTTTGTACTGCTTGATTAAGCGCTTGAGCTTTACCCTGATTTTGCGTCAGGACCAACAGGTGCCAATTGTTATGATCTTGTATCGTAGCTTGAATAAGGGCAGCACTTTCATCGGTCGAGCCATCATCGATGAAAACAACGGTTAACTGTTGCTCAGGGTAATCAAGCTGCTCCAAACTCCTGATCAAACCTGGGAGGGCTTTGGCTTCATTTCGAACTGACACCAAAAACAAAACAGTGGGGAACTGAGACAATGTTAGCTCACCAGGCGCTTGTTTTTCCGGCCATAGAGCCACAAAGGTGAAAAGCCAGCGTCTGATGGTAAAGATCAAGAGGGTGATGATGGCACCCCACGAAAGCAGACGTATCATTCTTGCTCGATTTGCTCGGTGAGTAACGCTGCTAGTTGAGGGGGGAGTTGGGCTTGTACACTGGGCTTCAACTTGGGCGAGGCCAAGGCAAACGCTTTTTCAAAGTAACTACGTCCCAAAGCGTGGTCACCTTGAAGATAATATTGACGGCCAAGCGTTGCATAAGTGAGCGGTTTTTCAGGCAGGGTATAATCTTCCAATTCGGCCAAAAGATTGACCTTTGATTTCCCGGCCTCTTGCAGATAAATCACCACTCGTCGATCGATTCCGATAAGAACTGCCCCGTTGTTGCTCAGCCATTCGTGAATATCTTTGTCGCGGCGGTGGGAGTAACTGCTCAGGATAAACCAACGGCGTTGGTGATTGTTGATGGCACGGGAGACGTTGGCTGTATTCAAATAGTGCCCAAATGGGACTGTTGCTGAGGGATAATACCAATTCATTGTGGGTTCGGCTCTAGGGGCAATGATCGCATCATCCGATCCAGCATATTGATTAAGAAAGGTCCCCACGGCTCGCCAATCTTCCCGAGGGTCAGCGGTGTAATAAGCCTGCAATTCTTCATGTTCGCCTTGCAATACTGGCAGAAGAAACAAGATGATCAGGAGGATGGTCAGAATAGGTTGAAGAGGTTGGGGTGTTTTTGTGAGTCGGTGGATTAGCCCATTCGCCCCTCGCACCAATTGGTCTATACCATAGGCAGTGAGCAAAAGAAATGCGGGCAGAGTGTAAACGATGTAACGCACTGCATAGAAGGTGCCTCGCTGTAGGAGAAATAGATAAATCGCGATGATGGGCAAGATAAGCCAACCCAGAAGAAGTAGTATCGCAGATCGATTACGATTATTGCGAGTGAGTAAGGTGGTTAGTGTAGCAAAAATAAATATCACATAAATGAGTTGCTTTTCTAGGGCGCCTGTACTCAAGGGAGTAATCACACTGTCTTGAAAAAAACTGCGTTCTAGAGGCGGACCTGTCCCACGGTTAGGTTTTTGTGCCGACTCAACGGTAAAACGTTCTGGTTCCATTGCCGCTCTGGAGAAACCCTGACCCACGCTATAAACAATTAGGATACGACCAAATAGGGCCAGGGCGACGACAATTAAGAGAAGGCAGAGGGCAAATGCTCCGCTATGCCCCCAATAACGGAGATCCTTTAGATGCCGTAGCTGTTGAATGCCCACAAACAGGCCGATGGGGAGGAGCATAAATAGCGCGAAGTAATGGCTAGAAACGGCTCCAACCAACCCTAGGGCGGCCAGCATCCAGTAACGAATTTGATGGGTTTTATAGGCTTGCCACAGGCCAAAGTAGGCCAACATCACCAAAAACATGAGCAGGGCATAAGGCCGAACTTCGCGGCTATACTGAATGGCAAAGCTGGCTGGTGTTAGCAAAAGGGTAGCTATCAGACCAATCGAAGGTGAAAATAAGTGTCGGCCTAAGCGATAAATCAAAGGAATGCTGAGGGTTCCAAACAGAACCGCTAACCACCGAACCCAACCTTCCTGCCGCCCCAGCTTTATCCAACCATGGATCAAGAAATAATCAAGGGGCATCGCCGCGTGCCGCTTCATGTGTGGCATAATTTCATCAAGTGACTTCTGCGAGATATCCACCTGCAATAGCTCATCATACCATAAACTATACGCATTCAATTCGTAGATACGCAAGCCAAAGCCAAGTGCTGTCAGCACAATTATGAGAATGTTAATGAGGAGAAGGTGAGAGTACCGGTTCATCATTGCTAGTTATACTGTTCGCAGAGTAAATATTAAGGAGATTGGAGCGGGAGAGATTTAACGCCCAATCTCCAATCTCCTTAAACGAAGAGACTCTCTTACTCAAATGTGGCCAACCACATATCACCTAGACCACCATTTCCATTGCGACCACCATAAACGAGCATCCCATTGAGGGTGGGCACCCACACCGCAGCGTGATTATAGCGAGCGTCAGGGGCAGTGTCGGCTGCTTCCACTGAAATCCACTCACCCGAAGCTAAATCCAGGAACCACATATCGTCACGGGCCGCACGGCTGGCATCTTGGCCCCCGTATAAAATAACCCGATTGTCTACATTTTCGGCATCGACAAGCGTTTGATATTGTCGTCCCACGGGGCGGACATCACTCAGAATTTCGGTCCAGGCTCCAGCCGCCGGGTCAAAACGCCAGGTATCATCCAGGTAGCAGTCACCGTTAGGCGTGGCGCATCCCCCGTGAATGACCAAGGTGTCTTGCTTAGGGGTTGCAGCGAAGAGACATCGTTTGAGCGGAACGGCTCCGGCGGGGGTAATGTTTTCCCATTGTTCGGTCCCCAGATTAAATTGCCACGTGTCATCAAATCGGCCTCGGCCAAAGCCATGCGTTGTGACCAGATTTCCGCCGAGTAGACCACCGGGAGCGCCATATCGCTCAGCGGGCGGCGGGCCTGCACTGGCCGTCAAATCCTGCCAACTGTTTGAGGTGAGATCAAGTTTCCAAACATCATTAAAGTTCCCACCCCCTTGGGTGTGTCCGGTAGCGATATACAAATTCTCAGCAGCATCATCCACAACCATCACTGCGCTAAATCGAGCTGGCGGTTCGTCAGAATAGGTGCCTAGTTCAATTTGCTGCCACTCCAACGTGTCCACATTAAGAACCCACACATCACTGTAAATTTGACTGCCATCCCGTCCGCCAAACAAGAAAACCTGATTGGTGGCAGCGTTGTAATGCATCGATTGTTCATAGCGAATACCGGGGGTTATCCGACTAGTGGCGAGGTTTTGCCAACTGACTGAGGCAGCTTGCCCGGCAAAGTCAGGCTCGACTACTGAGGACTCTTCCGCGTGTTCGTCAATGAGTTCATCCATAGAGTCGGTACCCTCGTCGGATGTTGTGTCACTATCGGCCTCACTATCCTCGGCGTGTTCATCGATTAACTCTTCGGTCGGTTCAGGGGCTGGCTCTTCGGTCGGTTCAGGGGCTGGTTCTTCGGTCGGTTCTTCTGTTGGTTCCTCAACCACTTCTTCGACAGGCGCTTCATCGTGTTCCGCAACTTCCTCTTCCACAACCTCCGGCTCTTCAGTAGCCTCTTCAATCACCTCCTCGACGGGGGCTTCATCGTGTTCCGCAACTGACTCCTCGACAGCCTCAGACTCTTCTGAGCCTTCTTCCGCCGGTGCCTCTTCTACTGGCTCTGCATCAGGTTCTGTCTCGATGGCAGGTGCAGCTGGCGCATCACCTGTGCCTAAATCGGCATCATGCTCGGTCGTAGGGGCTTGTTGACCTGAGCTATCACCGGTGTAGAAGACGACGTACACTCCGATACCAAATAAAATGGTCACGGTCCAAGCAATAAAGGCGGCCCACATCCAATAACGAAGCACTCCAATTTTTCGGGGTAAAATTTTGAAACCAGCTAAAAGGCAGTAAATACTGAGACCTTGGGCGATGGTCCCCAATATACCATGAATCGCTGTAACGAGCGTGGGAATCTGAGACAGTCCGCGTGGAATATTACCCAAGACAACAGCCTGGAAGGTGGGAACCATAAAAAAGATAATTAAGAGCAAGTTGAGCACGACAACCGGGGCTTGCAACCGGTCGTGCCAGACATAAAGGTGAGGGTTACCTTGGTTGGCTCGAAGTTGAACCACAACCCCAGCACATAATACGAAAAAGAACAGGATTTCAATGATCAGGATAATTGTAGCAAGCTGCATCGTATACTCCTCCAAAAGTTTGTGATCAAGTGGTTTTTGGGTGACAGGTAGGCTGCTGCCTGGTTTTGGTCAGTGGAGAACCCCCTTTCATTACAAAGAATGTATCGGTCAATTGAGGCAAGACTTGCGTTTATTCTACCCCATAATTGATAGATTCAACAGTTAAGTGTTTGGCTGTTTATTTTTATCAGAATTTTGATGGAATAAATTGCCAAACTTTGAGGTGTCATGGTTTCTTCTCTATAGCTTTAACCTATGACTCCCTTAACTTGCACGGTTTTTTAGCTCTACCCATCATAACTGAAGGTGAACAAAAATGCTTCTAGCGATGGTTGGTATTTTTGCTAACTTTAGGTAGGGTGACCTCAAACGATAGTTAGAGAGAATCTACAAATAATGGAGTTGTCATGATATAGTAAGTATATTAGCCAATGACATCAATTTTCTTGAAAGGATAACTTGATATGGAAGCCGGAATGATTATCGATGCACAAGTAGACAAGACTGATGAGTTTTCGATTACCCTTAGTTATGAAGATCGAATAGGTATAATTTATACTAATGATCTGGCTTGGGTCGTGTCCCCAAGGTTATCGGATTATCTAACAGCAGATAACTTGCTCAGAGTTCAGATTACAAATGTGCTGGAACCGAGCCAAAATCGCCCTTTTTCTTTTTTTGCCTCTCGTCTCTATTTGGCGCCAAAACATTTTAGTAAAATGATTGGATATTGGCACGCAAGTGATGGAGGATCAACCTGGGACAATCAACAATTTCCACACCCCGAAATACTCGTTGATCCAAATTGGTATCCTTTTGAAAGAGATAGTATCGTTGCTTACCTCAGTTCTGGCTGGACTCATACGCAATGGCGAGGGCTATCCTCTTGTCGATTTATGCTGTGTGGTGAGTCAAGTGTTAATATGGGGAGCGCGTGTTTAACTGATGGAGAATGGGTGTGGCCAGAAGGTCTGGTTCATTATATCAAAACGCATGACGTGCAATTACCTGAAGAATTTATAACCACAATGCGTAACTATAACTGGAACGCCAGAAATCGTTATGAGGGGCCACATCAGGTACCAAAGGGGGAACATGATCATTCATTTTGGATTGATTGGTGTGCACAGTTTACTTCAGAGAAGTAAATTATCAGGTAGCCTCATCAAACTCACTCAAGCCGTGTTTGATCGCATACAAAGCGGCCTGTGTTCGGTCAGCAACCTCGAGTTTGGCTAAAATTGCACTGACATAGCCTTTGACTGTACCCTCGGTCAGGTGAAGGGCGATGGAGATTTCCTTGTTGCTATGGCCTTTGGCGACCAAGCGTAATACGTCTTGCTCACGGTTGGTCAGATGATCGAATTTAGAGGTGGGTGGGGCGGTGACCACTTGTTGCATCAAATACTGTTGGACATCGGGGTGCAGGGTGGGCTTGCCTTTTGCTGCTAATTGAATGGCCCGTAACAACTCCGACTTCAGGACATCTTTCATCAGATACCCAATCGCACCGGCCTCAATCGCCTCGTGCGCCTGTTGGTCATCGGAGAAGCTGGTCAGAATGATCACCTGCGTCGAATGATTAATGTGACGAATGCGTTGGGTAGCTTCAATCCCATTCATCTCCGGCATCACTACATCCATCAAGACCACATCAGGCTGTTTGTTTTTGACCTGGGTCAGGGCTTCCAAGCCATTGGTGGCCTGCCCGACAACTTCAATTGATGGCTCCTCGCCGAGGAGGGTCATCAACCCCTCTCTAACAATTTCATGGTCATCAACAATCAAGACCTGAATGGGTGTCTCCATTGTACCTATCCTTTCTTGGGAATAACGACAGTAATCTGAGTGCCGCGATTGGGGGCATTCTGAAAGTGAATGCTCCCACCAAGTTCTGTCGCTCGTTCTTTCATATTTTGCAAGCCGAGTCCAATGGGAGGGGTGAGGCCACTTTGCTCGAACCCAACACCATCATCAATAATCACGAGGCGAGTTGTGTTTTGCTTGTTGGTTAAGGTGATGGTGACGAGTGTGGCTTCAGCATGTTTCACGACATTGTTCAGCGCTTCCTGAGCAATCCGATACAAGTTTTCAAATTGCTGAGACGTGAGATAGTCGCTGTCAATGATGTCAATCTGAACCTGCAACCCTTTGGCATCAATCTTATCAACATAGTGACGAAGCGCGGTTGCTAGCCCTTGCTGCTGTAACCGTTTGATTTTTGCACTGATATTCGGCTCTGTTTGGTCTATATTCGGATGTACAGCGGCAGATGTTTCGGATGCAGGTTTTGTTGGGCGTAGCTCGGCCAAGAGCGCACGCATTTCGGCCAAAGCCGATTTGCTCAATTCAATAAGACGGTTGGCTCGTTGTTCACCTTCTGCTGGGCTACGTTGCCAAGCCGGGCTAATTGACTGGGCAATCAGAGTGATACTGAAAATGAGTTGGGTGATGGAGTCGTGCAAGTCGCGGGCTAGACGCTGTCGCTCTTCTAGCACCGCCAATTGCTGGCCACGCTCAACGACCAGCTTGTGTTGCCGACGGCTATCAATTGCCCCAGCCAGTTGGGCTGTCGTCACGTGATAAGGGGTTAAAGACTCTTGTGGCCAATGATGAATTTGAGGATAACTCAGCACCACCAGCCCAATACGTTTGAGACGAGTCATAATCGGAATTAGAGCAATGGCTGGACGATTGGCTTTCTGTTGAATCTCGCGTAGCTGAGGGGGGACACGCGGGTCGGTAAATACATCAGGAATTGTAATGGTTTCGCCGCGATCAAGCAGTGGATCTAGCGTATCGGGAATGTAAGGGTATCGCTCTTGGACGTGCACCAGCCCTTCGTCTGGTGTCCATCGCCCCCACACCACGATGGCCTCTCTCTCGCCCTTCTCATCAAAATCATATAGGGTGACATTACAGGCATATTGATCTCGAATGGCAATGTGCTCCAGATAGGCATCAATCACATTATCCACGGTGAGGGCCATCCCGATTTTTTGGCTCGTTTGATAGAGGAGTTGGGCCTCATTTAAGGCTTGATGAGTGGCATCAAAAACGTAACTTCGATTGATTGCGGCGCCCAATTGTTCAGCCAACAGTTCGATATCTGCGGCCTCAGCCAAGGTGAACGGTTGTGTTGACTCGATATTGAGCACCCCCAGAACCTGGTCGTGATCGATAATGGGGACGGCCAATTCGGCCTGTATATCGGGTTGATCAGGAATGGGGATGTAACGGGAGTCTCGACGCACATCATTGATGAGAATGGTTTGTTTAGCCTGTACCGCTAACCCGATTAATCCTTGATTAGTGGGCTGCGTGTAGTGAGAGAGTTCGGATAATGTATACGCCCCGCTGCCCGCTTGCAGGGTTAGCTGATCTGGGATTTGGGGATCAATTGTGAGTAGCGCCACATGTTCATAGGGGAGGTGCTCTGTGATTGCAACAACAGCCGTTTTTAACAACTGATCAGGTTGTAGCTTGGTGGTCATTAAGCGACTAATTGCGTTGATCGCCGCCATTCGAGCCGAACGTTGCTTTTCAGCGGCCAGGGCTTGCTGCAACTCATGAATCAGTTTACTTGAAGCGTGATCGTTAAGTTGAGTTGTTGTGGGCTGAGACTCAAATTTACTCATAATTCTGTAGTTTATCGAAATATTTTTGGCCTGTCAATCAGAAATTTTGAACGTTTGGATGGATGGTTGTTGATATTTTGTAATGTCTAAAAATCGTCAGGATTTGGTCAGTAATTCAACGTAGGCTCATGTTAGACTGTTACCAAATAAATTTTCCTCGTCAATGGCTTAAGTCTCTAAATTGTATAATGTTTGGGTGAGGTACAGATGAATTCAGACAAAAGAAAGTTTAGCTGGTGGAAAATAGCGAGGTTTCTCATGATCTTGGGCGTCTTGATGTTCAGTGGCCTGGCGATTTTTGTTGTCGGCGTGCAGATTTGGTTGATTACAACCCCAATTCGGCATCGTGATATCGGTGAATTCGCTTATTTTGAATATCAGAGTATCTCGCTGACAACCCAAGACGATGTTGAAATTTCTGGCTGGTATGTCCCTGGAACACGGCCCGAGGCTATTGTGCTCGTGCATGGGATTCATGCGAATCGGGCCTTTTTGAGACCACAAGCGTTAATGTTTGCTGATCGCGGCTATCATCTGGTTATGCTTGATCTACGTGGGCACGGTCAGAGTGGTGACGCCACAATGACCTACGGGTATCGAGAAGCATTCGATGTGCAAGCGGCCGTTGATTATTTGGATAATCTGCCTGAGGTGGAGCATATTGCAGTTTTGGGACATTCATTAGGTGGGGCAGCTGTGGTTCGAGCTGCGGCCGATGATGATCGTATTGAGGCCATTGTTGTCCAAAGTAGCTACAGTAGCTTGCCCCAAGCTGTGGAAGATGCTTACAATAACTACTCGGTTTTCCCAAAATGGACGGCCCCCCTGATTGTCGGTTTGGCTGAACTGCGCACGCAGGTTGACATTAGTCAAGTAAGTTCTGTTCGAGACTTGGCGGAGATGTCACCGCGACCGGTGTTTATTATCCAAGGTGAAGGTGATCCCCAATTTGGACCACATCACGGGCAAGTGATGTTTGAGGCGGCAACGGGTCCCAAAGAGTTTTGGGTGTTTTCCGGCACAGGCCACCTGAACCCCATCAACCCGCATCCTTGGGAATATGAGCAGCGGGTCTTGGCCTTTTTTGAACAGGCGTTTGGGGATCAAGAAAATTAGTAGAAAATTGGGCAGTTCACACAAACGCTATAAACGCTCCTACTTGTCGATCCATCCAACGGATGATAGAATTTCATCTAGTTGCGGTTGACGGCAACAATTTCAAATCTCCCCAAGACATGACATTGGCAACACAACAAGAACTCGAAGCATGGCTACAAGAGGGCATTGGTGCAGCGAAAGCGGGTCAATACGAACGGGCCCGTTTTCGGTTGTTGGATGTGGTTGAGCAAGACCACACCAACGAGGCGGCCTGGTTTTGGCTCTATCGTGTATTTAATCGGCAAGCGGATAAACGAGTTTGCCTAGAAAACCTATTGGTCCTTAACCCGAACAATGAGTGGGCGGCCCAAGAGTTGCGTCAATACTTAACCTCGACAGAGGCTGAGCAATTTGAGGCTAAACGGAAAGCGCCGACCGGTATCTTTACCCCCTTGATGATGTTGCGGCTTGTGGCTGCCTTTTGGGCAGGAATTTCGGTGATCTTTTTGGGTGGTGGTATAATTGCCACAGGGCAGTGGCTAGGGATTCATTTGGGGGTGACCTACATCTCGGTTGCTGAATTTTTTGAGCTAATTGTGGCGGTGACCTTCATCATCGTGGGAGTCTTAACCCTAAATGTGGCTGTCGGGGTGTATACTCGATCAATTATTGGATTTTACGGTAGCATTTTGATGGCACTGGGATTACTGTTAGTGGGTCCCTTTGTTAGCCTGATTGTTACCCCCCCTAACTATATTTCTTTAGTCTGCACAGGGGGAATCCCCGCCATGATTGTTTTATTGACCTTAGCTAGCCCACCCCAATACAAGGATAAAAACCAGAATGGTCGCCAAGTCCATCCAACCCAATCAGCCCAACCCCGAGCCTGATCCTACCACCTGGCTTCGCACCCTGGATACGATTGAGGGGACGGATTTATCCCTCGTCGGTGGCAAAGCATTTCGACTAGCGAGGCTCAAACAAAATGGGTTAGATGTCCCCGCTGGCCTCATTTTGACCGCGACCTTTTTTGAAACCCAAGTCCGTCAGATGAAACTAACCCCGATGTGGATGGGGTCGCCAGACATCGCAGTTACCACCGAGGCTTTAGGCTGGCTAGCTGACACCCTCAAAACCAAGCCGCTTGCTTCGTCATTGCAAGTGGCGCTTCGGGTGGCTTTGGATGAGCTATTTGGTGATCGGGTGGGGCAATTTGCGGTTCGCTCCTCTGCCCTCGATGAGGACCACCGAGATCATTCCTTTGCTGGCATTCATCTTACCGAACTCGACGTCCCTCGTTCGATGTTATCTATTGCTATTACCCGTTGTTGGGCCTCCGCCTTGAGTGATGCTGCTCTTGAGTATCGGCAGGTGCACGGGATGTCGATCCAGGGCATTCGAGTAGCCGTCTTGATCCAACCGATGCTCACCCCAACCTGCTCCGGCGTTGGCTTTACCCTCGATCCTTTGACGGGTAACCGAAATGAGCTAGTGATTGAAAGTACCTGGGGCTTGGGCCAACCTCTCGTCAGTGGAACTATCCAGCCCTATTTGCATAAATTATCAACCTATCCCCCTGACTATCCAGTATTAGAAACACAACCTGGCAGTGTTGCGTCCCCAAATGGCGATGATAGTAGTCCCCTTTCGATAGATGATTTAAAGCGTCTGGCCTACTCATTGGAACAGGTAGAAGCATTGATGGGAGAACCTCAGGATATTGAATGGGCCAAACAAGGTGATACCTTTTTTATCCTACAAACCCGTCCTGTTATTGTTACTGAGGCCGCCTCAGCCTCATCTCAATTGAACTCAGAGTGGGTACGGGGCAGCCACCCGGAGTATTTGCCGGAGTTACCGTCCCCTTTCTTTAGCTCACTTTGGTCTCGTAGTGAGCACCCTTCACAAACCTTTTTTTCAGATTTGGGCCTAAATCTGAGTGAGACGGGTCCATTTCTCAAGCTGATTTTGGGCCGACCTTATGCCAGTTTAACGTTTCTCAAACGAATTATTGCCCAGGTTGGCATTGCCCCTGGTAATTTGTTGTTTACGATTGGTCATTCGGAAACCAAAAGCGTGGGCCGCCCCCTTTCCATTGACTGGGGCCAAGCGTTTCGCGCACGCCATATCTATTGGTCCGTCCTCAAACGACTTCTTATCAATGATCAACAGCTTGAACGAGCGCGACAAGAAAGTGACCAACTGGTTGAGCATTTGGATCATAGTTCTGGGGCTGAAGAAACATCAGAATTGCTCAGCCAACTCCGTCGATTGGATCAAATATACGGGCAAGTGGGCGATGTAAATTTGGGTTTAATTATGGGCCTATCAGCCACGACAGCGATTGGCAGTAGCTTGATTGCCCCGTTGACCGAACACCCCGCGAGCGTCTTGACCACTATCGCGCAAAAGCCGCTTAAAACCAGCGAAGCTGAGTTCAATGAACGATTGCAAAAGTTGGGGCAGCTCGCTCAAAGGGATGGAGAAACGCTTCAATATTTTACTAAAGTTGGGGCAGCTCTGGCTGACATCGATATGGAAACCCTGCCAGAGACATTGAGACCACAATTTGAGAAACTGTTGACAGACTATGGCCATCGTGCAACTTATGATGCTGATCCAGGACAACCGCGATATCATGAAACCCCCGAGGCGTTACTGCAAATCATTCGGCAGTATGCGCTAAATCCAATCGAACCAACGGCTTCAGTAGCTGATAGCCAAAATTGGCGTTCGATGACGAAGCCAAAGGGACTGAGCCGAGTAATTCCGTGGCGATGCTGGCTGGCTATGCCGTTTGTTTACCGTTTGCGAAATCTAATAAAAATGCGCGAGGTATTTCAACAGGTGCGGGGGCAGGTCATGGGGGCTGGGCGGCGTTGGGGCCTGAGGTTAGGCCAACACTGGGCTGAGCGTGGCTGGTTGAACCAAGCCGATGACATTTTTTGGCTGACGATTGATGAGATTGAGCGCACATTGATGGCTGAGGATGCGATGAGTTTGAACATAGCGGCTACGGTGCAGGCCCGTAAAGAGACTTATCAAACTTATGCCAAAACCCCAATGCCCTATAGCTTGTTTGATAATCAAATATTTGCGATTGAACTTGGCCAGGGGCTACAGCGTGAAGCGGTGACTGACACAATCATTGGGCTGCCTATTAGCCCTGGCCAAGTCCGAGGTAAAATAAAGATTGTGACCCAGATGGATGATATTGAGATCACTTTTGATGATACTATTTTGGTCATGCCTTCGACCGATCCGGCCTTGCTTCCCCTTTTGCATCGGGCTATCGGTTTGATCGTCGAAACGGGTGGCTTATTGTCCCACGGTTCTGTCATCGCTCGTGAATACGGTATCCCTGGCGTGGCTAACATCCCCGATGCTACCCGTCAATTTCAGGACGGTGAGGCGGTATTGTTAGATGGAAGTACAGGGGTGGTACAGCGGCTGGGGCGTTAAGATTTTTGTTTATCGCGATAAGCCCGATTCATCGCGCCGACTTTTTGACCGAGTTGTTTGACCTGAGGTTCATTGGGGGCAATCTGTTTGGCGGCTAGGTAGCTTTCTTTGGCAAGATCGAAGCGCTTGATGTTCGCGTAGGCTGTAGTTAGAGCCATTTGATAGGCCAGAACATTGGGCTTTTCGGCAACGGCTCGACGAAGATGAATGACTGCTAATCCCCACATATTTTGACTAGCATATTTTTTGGCGCTGTCGTAAAACGAAATATGATCTCGTACATCAGGGTCTGCTACGAGCTTGAGACGGATCATTCTGTGGTCAAAATCACGCCATAGTTTGGCTGAAATGAAAAGCTGAGCAATACCAATCGTTGCCCCGACTGCGCTGATGATAAAAGCGATCAGGTTTGCTCGAAATAAATACAGCCCCACCCCTCCGAGCGCAATCGTGAACCCTGCATTGATCAAATAGAAAAGATGACCGTTGCGAATTTGGGTGTATAGAATAAGCATCAAGATTCCTGTATAAATTGCCAGAATAATGATGCTCCAAAATACCCAGGGTGGAAATACACCGAGCAAAGCCTCACTTTGTCGAGGCGATGCGCTGATGGGTAAGCCAAAATAGATGGGCAAAAATGGTATTGGATTTCGAATACCAACACTACGCCCCATCAAGACCAATGCCCCAACCCCGAAAAAAATTAGATAAACACCAACGATGTATTGAAAGAAAATTCCGCGCCATAACCACACTGACCGTTTTCTTTTGCTTTTTGTAAAGATGATGAGTTTTTGTTGACACTTAGGACAGCTTTTGTCATCCTGATTCGTTGGAGCAGTGCAAAATGGGCAGAGCCATTCGTTGGCAAACTCATCTTGGTGGAGATACTCAGAGGTAATAGGGGTTTTGTCCGGTTCAGGTACAACTTGGGGCGGCGGTGTAGAAATTTGATCTTGGGCTAAAAATTGAGCCCGTTGGGCTTGGACTTCCGCCAATTCAGCTTTGGCCTGACTGTTGTCTGGTTCAAGGGCGAGGAGGTTGCTCAGGCAAATTTCTCGTTCTTCCGGGCTGTCAACAATCTCGCTGAGATACCACCACGCGTCAGGTTGATTCTCATCAGCTTCAACAACTGCGGTTAATAAAGCTCGAGCCCGTTGGCGATCCCCGGCTTGGGCTGCCGCAATTCCCTGTTGAAGCTGGTCTGATAAGGACATTTGCCCCTCTACGGGTTACGGGAAAATCCTGCCATGATTGTTTCCCAGAAAAATCCGTTTTGAAAAGCAAGGAGATAGTCGCCCATATTTTGTGGATTGACTCCAATGGCAATATAAATGGAGTTGAAAATCAGCGGGGTGACCACTACAGCCATGATAAAACGCGAACTGGTCAACATTTCCGACACCACTTTAACAACATTGATGGTTGGACCGGATGAGCGCGCCGCTTCGAAAATATGACTACATACGATTCCCGCAACCATAACCACAATCAATGTTAGAAAACGAGAAGTATTTTGACCTTCATGGGTTTCTGCTGCAATAGAAGGGCCAGCTAAGCCCTGAAGCTCAGCTTGGGCTACTTGCTGACTTGGAATCAAAATTGTGACTGCAATGTACGTCGAGATGCATAAAAACAGGATGGCCAACACAAAAAGAACGAGTTTAATTCGGGTACTCAAAGTATTACCTCATTTTATCAAGATTGATGGCTCCTGCCACCGAAGGAGAAAAATCGGTAGGCCACTGAGTCGTCTTATCATAATGGGCCCGTTGTAAATTGGCTCCATAAAGATAGGCCCAGCGTAAGTTTGCACCTACCAGATTGGCTTCTTCTAAATTTGCCCGACCGAGATCAGCCCCACTCAAATTGGCGTTGGCTAAATCGGCCTCGGTTAAATTTGCATTGCTCAGGATAGCCATTCCTAAATAGGCACGTTTGAGATTTGTTTTTTGTAAGTCAGCCCCGTTTAAATCAGCGCGTCCCAGGCCAGCACTCTCTATGTTGGCCGAAGTTAATATCGTATAACCAAGATTAGCTTCACTAAAATTGACTTCTTGCATATGGGCTTCACTTAAATTAGCTTCCGATAAATCAGCTTTGTATAGATCGCTGTACGCTAATACTGTGCCTTGCAAGTTGGCTTTCATCAGACGAGCGTATTTCAGATCCGCTTGCCCTAAATCAGCCAGCCGTAAGTCTCGACCGGTTTGGTCGTGGGTGACAATCTCCCATATCAACCGCCATCGGTCTGGAATTTGGGTGCTATCATTTAGCTCGGCTCGACGTAAATTGGTTCGAAAGAATTTAGCCTCGTGAAGATTAGTTCGACGCAGGTTGGCCAGACTAAGATCCGTTTGTCGCAGATCGCTATAATCTAAGCGAGCACCAGTGAGGTCGGTTTTGCTGAGATTAGCTTCACGTAGATTTGCCCCTCGTAGATTGACAAGACGTAAGTCCGCCCCCATCAAATCGATTTGGAACAAATTGGCTTCCTGCATGTCTGGTACATTGCTTTGGTCCCGGGCGTGATTAATAAGTTGTAGAGCGGCATCGCGGGTCATGGCTTGGGTCTCGATCATGAATGTTCTCCTGTTTATGTGGTTTGTGATGGCAATTTTGACCAAAACATTAAAAGATGGTTGTTATGGATAATTCTTGGCTTATCCTGAATATGCAATTGATAATGTGCAATATTAGTCACTAGTCTGATTGTATCTAATGACTGTTATCATTAGTATGACTTACTCTGATTTCACTGCGCCAGCACGCGTCGGATTAAAATTTGTGGGCCAGATTGTCCCATCATCATATTTAGCCCCACGTAGATCGGCTTCATCCAAATTAGCTTGACGCAAATCAGCGCCATGTAGTTTGGCCCCGCCTAAGTCGACACCGGCTAGGTTTGCTCCGCTTAAATCAGCTTGGCGTAAATCAGCGACAAACAAATTTGAACCACGTAAATCAGCCCCTTTTAGGCTGACCGCCTGTAAATCCAATCCCGTTAAATCGTGTTCCGTGCACTTTGGTGGGCATCCGCTCGGGAGCTTGCTCCGGCCATCCGGTGTTTTGGCTCGCTGCTGCCCTGAACCAAATACGGTACTGCCCCACATGGCTGGGCCTCGACCTTGTAACCGTTGGACTGAATTCCACTGCCATAAGGCAAAAATGCCAAATAGCACAGCACCAACAAAATTGGCTCGAAATAACATCAATACAGCAACAGCAACGTAGAAGAAGGTGAGTAACTGTTTGCCACGCAATGAATGACGGTCAATAATGGTTAAAACAATACCCATAACGAGCACCGAAGCCAACAATAAAATAAATGGCATTTCGTTAGACCCCGTTCTCTATCATTTGCACGATGGGCCAAGGACAAAAATGGGTATCTGCGTCATAACCCACCCAAAAGTGGCCTTGTTTTTTTATGATACTACTGACCGTAACCTCTTGCTGTTGTCCAGCTCGAGAGATTAACACTCGATCTCCAACTTGGATGGTTTTTCCCTGATGGTTGACTTGATCAAACTGTTCAGGTTCGGTCGACGGTTCTAAATTAATCATACGTTCTTTACCTTCTTAATATAAAGCGGTCAGCCCTAATATGTCAAGTACTTGGGACAAAACGGCTATATTTACATTAAGCCTAATTCTAGACGTTGGACCAAATCCGCTGTTTCTTGCTCAGTTGTCGGTAACGTCACCCCATCAAAAAGATGCCACGTCTCGCGATGCGTTGTAATATTACCCGGCTCAAGCGTTACCTGGGGGCCGAGCGTTTCCAACTCAATAAAGTGTTCATTGCAATAACATTCAGACGAGCTACCAAAATCCAAGTAGTCGGCGGTTGAATCGTATGCGGCTGATTTAACAAACAAAACGTCATTCAAATGGTAAGCCAGCCAACCGATTGGGTTTGGAAAGCCAATTTTTAGGGCGCTCTCTGCCATAGTCGCTTTGACAAAAATGTATTGGTTGCCCCACTGAATGTGAGGGCTATTCATATCCGTGTAGGGCCAAATGGCTAAGCGACGATTGGCGAGCACCCCATCAAGGTCGGCATTCCCAGTCGGCTGAGGCAGGATACCGGTGCCACCAGGGGCCAATTGCGTAATCGCCCAGGGGGCTAGCTCGACAGGCCATAAGCCTTCGTTTTTCAATGAATGATCAATCACAACATGGGCTTGCTGGCTGGGCAGGGTGATTTTCATTGACTTTTGGATACCCGTTTGGGCTTCCATTGGTTGAACCACTTCTACCCCATTTTCGATTTGAGTAATGGTGACAGGCTGATCATCGGGCAAATAGGTGCGACGTTTCACTTCCGGCGAGTGCCATAAGCGATGGCCGCCCCATAAATTGAGCGGTCCTTCGTCTGGGCAATCTATTTGCAAATCTGGCAACTCGGCTAAAATATTCTTACCACCCAACAAGCTGAGGCGAATCAATCGTGGGCCGACAGATTGTGTGACCAACAACTCCAGACTCTCATTGTGTAAGCGTACACAATCTAGCCCCATAAATTTTTTGAATTCCATAAATTTATAATCCAATGTTAAAGTTCTTGTGTTCATTTTACACTGTTTGAATAGGATAAGGGAAATAGAACAGAGGTTATAAGTGGATTTTACACTCAACGAAAAAAAGCGAAGTACCGCTACTATATAGACATTTTAGCACGTCACAGACTTTATAAAAGCTTGGCTCATGAGGTCAAAAGGTGCGGACAACTAAAGAAGCGATGAAGGGAGGATTGACAGATTTAAGATTACGTTTGAATTCAGCGAGGGCGACATAGC
>JANQQF010000086.1 GCA_028285035.1 Phycisphaerae bacterium | reverse complement strand
CGTTATCGCCGCCGCTTGTGCTACCAGCGAATGTTTCGAATCAAAGAACATCGCCTCCACCAACGCGGGTCCGCTTGGCAGTAACTTGCAGATGACCCAATGGGCGGTTGAAAACCTTGATGGGGTCAGCAATGTGGCTTGTATCGGGCTAAACATTCCCACGAACGGCGGTTGGTCTTGTGGTGCTGTCGTCGATTGGCTTGAAGCCAACGGCTATGCGGGCACTTCTGTCCTCTTCGATCCTGCCTCGGCTGACCTGACCTCGGTTGTCCTCGAAGCCATCGCCTCGGGAGCCGACACCATGTTGATGAACTTGCCAGCCGGGGTTGCCACTGGTATTCTCAAGGCGGCTGAAGAGCAAGATCTTCGCGATAGCTACACCTGGATTTCTCCGACCCCGCTCTACGACCTTGACATTCCGGCTGCCTTGGGTGAGTATTGGGATGGCGCGGTTTATGTCCACATCGAATTGACCCCGCTGACCGCCGACTTCCCGGATACCAATCGCTGGCGGGAAGTGATGGATACCTACGCTAGCCCTGATGATCCGCGAGATACCTTCTCACAATCTGGTTTTGTTGCCGCCGATATGGTCACCCACACCCTCCTTCAAATGGACCCAGACAACATCAACCGCGAAACTGTCACCGAAGCCATTCGCAACATCACCAACTTTGAATCTGACTTACTGTGTGCCCCCTGGTATTTTGGCCCTGGCGAGCGACATTTCCCCAATCACCATGGTCAAATCGCTAGAATTAGTGGCGATGGGTTTGAAATTATGAGCGAATGCTTCAGTGTGGAAGGTGAATATTTTGATGACGTCTTTGCCATTGAGGAAGAGTTGGGTATCGGTCAATAATGCCTAATCTTGGTCCCTTTATCGTTTCCGGGTTAGCGGTTGGAGCGATTTACGCCTTGTCGGGCGTGGGACTGGTGGTGTTGTATCGAGCCTCAGGGGTTCTAAATTTTGCCTACGGTGCCATTGGTGCCGTAGGTGCCTTTGTCGCTTGGCAACTGATCCAGTGGGAGTATCCTGAACCGTTAGCTTGGCTTGCTTGTGTTCTTGTTGGGGTGATATTGGCCCTTTTCTATGGCCGATATCTAGCCCCGTCTTTGGCTTATCGCGACAATGTTGTAAAAGCGGTGGCTACGCTTGGGTATGCCATCATTTTGCTTGGTTTCGCCCTGTGGTATTGGGGTGATACTCCCCGTCAACTTCGCCTACCCACCGACACCATCGGCATCCCAATTGTCGGCGTTCGGGTGACCGCCACCCGTGGGCTGAGCTTTCTGTTAGCTATTTTAAGTACCGTTGGCATTGCCCTTTTCTTAAATCGTTCTCGGATTGGGTTGGCTATGCGAGCCTTGGCGAATAACCGCGATTTGAGTTCGATTATTGGGGTTCAGGTTCTCACCGTCGAAACGTGGGCCTGGCTCATCAGTGGTGTTCTGGCTGGGGTCAGCGGCCTGTTTCTAGCCACAATTGTTCGACTTGAGGCAGGTGTCTTAACCTTCTTGGTCATCCCAGCGATGGCCGCAGCAGTTGTGGGACGACTGCGCTCCTTATATTGGACCCTGATTGGGGGGATACTAATCGGCCTCATCGAGTCATTAGCAATCACGGTCAAACCGATTGCCCCAATCCGTTCCACGGCCCCCTTTGTTGTAGCCATTATCGTCATTCTTTGGCTACAGCGTAATCGAGTACTGACTTTTGCAGGAGATGATTAAGTATGACCTCCGAAACCGTACGTCACCAAAATGTAAATGAGACCTCAAACACACTCTCGTGGCAGTCGTGGGCTGGTCCTGCGATTTTTGTAGTCGTGGTTATTTTGGTGATCCCCTTAGTTGCAAATAATTTCTGGTTACGCTCCTTGACCTCTTCGGCGATTTTTGCCCTAGCCGCTTCTGGGACAGCCTTGCTCTATGGTCGCCTGGGCCTCGTTTCGTTGGCCCAGGTCGCTTTGGTTGGGGTGGGGGGCTGGGTCGCGCTGCGACTCTCCTACGGCACCCCGCTTCCTTTTGAGATTGTGGTTTTAGGCGGTGGTCTTGCCGCTGGTCTGATTGGTTTTGTCATCGGCTTACCCGCCTTGCGGATGCGCGGTCTTTATCTAGCCTTGGTCACATTGATGGCCGCAGCAGGGTTTCAGGTCGTGGTCAACTTTACCCAATTCCCGAATGGGGGCGATGGTTTCATTGGTCGTACGGTCGAAACACGCGGTCTGGTCGCCATGGATCGCCCTTTGCTAGCTCAAGCCGATGCCGCCTACTTTCGTTATGTGGTTATTGTCGCGGTCTTAGGCTTCCTTTTGGTCGAATGGAACCGTCGGGGCCGACCAGGCCGAGCCTGGGCCATGATCCGAAAAAGCGAGGCCAGCGCTATCAGCGCTGGAGTCAATGTTACTTTCTATAAAACCTGGGCTTTCACCTTGGCTGGATTTTTGGCTGGTATCGCTGGTGGTCTCCTCGCCGGTAGCCTCCGCCAGCTAGACCCACGTACCTTCCCTGCCAGCGACTCGATTATGCTGTTTGCCCTCACAGTGGTCGGTGGTGCCTACACCTGGGTGGGGCAAGTTATCACAGGAGTTCTACTGAGGGCAGTGCCAACCCTACTCAATGATTGGGGATTGGATGGCAACCTATCCTTGATCATTTTTGGTGTAGCGCTACTTCATGCCCTCATTACCGCCCCAGAAGGGTTAGCAGGACAATTTGGGGACCTCATCAAGGGCTTGTTCAAACGAGGGGGTGGCTCATGATCAAGGTAACAAATTTAGAGATGGATTTTGGTGGCGTTCGGGCGATTAATGACTTGACCGTTGATCTTGATGACAAGATCGTTGGAGTCATCGGGCCAAACGGAGCAGGGAAAACAACCCTGCTCAACATTCTCAGTGGTTTTCTAATACCAACAGGCGGCTCTGTATCAGCCTTCAACGAAAACATTTTGGCTATGTCTGCCCACAATCGCGCTCGGTGGGGACTACGTCGCACCTTTCAAACTGAACAGGTGGTTGACGATCTTACCGCTTGGGACAACGTGGCAGTGATGTTGGACACCGTTCGCTTAGATGGGGCGACCCGCCGGCAACAGATACAAACAGCAATTGACTATGTAGGCCTAACTGGCTCCGAACACCGAATGGGACAGGCCCTCAATGCTTTTGAGCGACGTCTAACCGAAATCGCTCGCACTATCGTGGGTGAGCCTCGCATCGTTCTAATGGATGAACCCGGCGGCGGTTTGGGGCAAAACGAATCAGATCAGCTACACGAAATCATCATTGGCATTCCAGAGAAAATCGGGGCAATGGTTGTACTCATCGACCACGATGTTGAACTCATTGCCAAAACTTGCCCCTCAACTGTCGTCCTCGATTTTGGGTCGTTGATCACCTATGGTCCAACCGATCAGGTCTTGCAAGACGACCGGGTGAAAGCGGCCTATTTAGGAGTGGAGGCGTAACAATGACAAATGATTTGGTTGTAAAATCGCTCACGGTCAGCCGTGGTGGCCGACCTGTCTTACGCGATGTATCTTTGTCGCTCCAGCCAGGAAAAATCACCGCCTTGTTAGGTCCGAACGGGGCTGGCAAAAGTAGCCTAGTCTTAACAATAGCTGGAATGCTCCAGCCTGATAGCGGGGAAATCGCTTTGGGTGGGCAAAATCTGGTTGGTTTGCGCCCCGAGGCCGTTCGATCACACGGTATCGCTGCTGTCCCAGAGGGACATCAAGTTCTGACCGATCTGACGGTTCATGAGAATTTGATGGTCGCTGGCAGTCAGCTGACAAAGGCTGACCTAAACAAAGGCATCGAGCGGGTTTATGAAATCTTTCAAGAGCTAAAACCTTTAGCCAAACAAAAAGCAGGCACCCTCTCAGGCGGACAGCAGCAGATGGTCGCGTTGGGACACGCCTTGGTAGGCACCCCCCAATTTATGCTGGCGGACGAGCTTTCGCTTGGTCTGGCCCCGCTGATTGTACAACGGCTGATTGGTGTAGTAGAGGACATTGCTCAAGCAGGGATTGGGGTGTTACTCATCGAACAATTCACTCATTTGGCTCTAAAAGTGGCCGATTACGCTTACATTATCGACCGTGGTAAAATCCGCTTTGAAGGTACCCCAGCTGACATTGAAGCCAACCCGGAAGTATTGCAAGAAGCCTATTTGGGCGAGATGACTACGAATTAAAAAACAAAACAAGTGTCCTTCCTTGCCTTCAAACGGACAGGCTAGAAGCCTGTCCTACAATCTGAGATTCAAAGGAGAATTTTATGGATTTACCACAGAAAACCCGCGTTTACTCTACGGAGCACTTCAACAGTGAACGCTGGAACAATGTCGAGTTTCGTGATGGAGACATCATTGTCAGCACGGCCATGAAATCTGGAACAACTTGGATGCTGCGCATCGTGGGGATGATGGTTCATCAAGATCCGCATCGAATTGACGAACAAATCATGCACGCCCCCTGGCCCGATGCCGCCTTTGCTGGCCCTGAACAAGCAGCCGTTGATGAGGCTGAGGCCGTGACACATCAGCGCTTTATGAAAACCCACGTCCCCTTGGATGGACATCGCTATGATCACCGTGTGAAGCACATCAATGTTGTCCGCGATGTGCGCGACAACTTTATGTCGCTACAGCATCACTGGTCGGGTATCTCGGATGAGATATACAAAATCTTTCTTGATTACTGGGGGTCTCCTTTCCCTCGCCAGGAAGAGGTGGGTGATATCCACGAACGCTGGCGACGTTGGATGACTGAAGGTAAACACGATTTTGTCAGCGATGGTTATCCGTTCCAATCGGTCTTCAACTACGCTGAATCCTATTGGAAATATCGTCATGTCCCCAACATCTTGCTCGTCCACTACAACGACCTGAAAGCCAATCTGGAAGGCGAAATGCGTCGGGTGGCCAAATTCCTTGAAAAAGACATTCCCGAAGCCGACTGGCCTGCCTATGTTGAAGCGGCCACCTTCGACTCGATGAAGAAGCATATGCCGACCCTGTCGCCCTCATTCGAGTTCATCTTCGACCACGGTGCCGTCGGCTTTATGCACAGCAGTGATAACAATCGCTGGCGAGAGATCCTGACCGAAGAAGATTTAGCTTTGTATGAAGAAAAAGCCAGCAAACTTGATCCCGCCCTTCGCAATTGGTTAGAGAATGGTCGACTTGTTGCTGGTGATGTACAGGATTGGTAAGGACATTAAGCCCCGCAGCTTCAATATTTATTTTTATTAGAAATCCCTCTCAATGTTGTCATCCAAGACAACATTGAGAGGGATTTTATCTATTTGACCAGCCTTGATAAACACAACAAGATTACCCACTACTTTGCAAGAATGACAGGCAGATAAAGGCCATAAGTTCCTGTTAAATAAATCCCTGTTAAAACTGATGTTTCGATACTGGCAATGCTAGTGATAGTCCCGCCAGTTATAGTCACCTCATTTTCTACACGATTTACCCCTGTGCGGATACGCGCTCTAAAGGTGACGCTGATGATTTCAAGCATCTCAAGACCACCAGGAATATTATAGCCTCCCTCGTCCAATGGAAAGGTAGTTGTCCCAGCATCAGGGATTGCAGTTGTTCCAGAGGATCGGACCAATTCTGTCGAACCGTCGATATAAGTCAATGATGGTTCTAAAGCGTCTTGGACATTTAAGGGGTTATAGGAAGTCCGAGCATTGTTGATAGCCACAATGGTATAGGTGACAACATCACCCCAAGAGATTGTCTCAGAGTTGTCCGCATCAATCGCTAACTTAAGCAGTTTCTGGCTTGACAATGACGGTACAGGAACAATGGCTATACCTAAATGAAGAGAAGGAATTCCGTTCAGTGCAAATTGATCTTGGCCCCAAACCGCAGCAAAGGGTTCGTCATTTTCTGAATATAGATAGGCTCCCGTTAAGTCAAAATCAACGATATCTGAAATAGCAATCTCATGAAGCGGTGTGATAACAAAGAATTGGGTAAGAGGCACGGCTGGGGTGTTATTAAATTCAACCGTAATTGTGGTTGGATTGAGAGCAGTGACATAAAGTTGAGATTGATTGCTATCAGGGGGCAAAATACTACTGCCAGGTGCCCAGCCAATAATATTTTTGGCGTTTAAGTTAGCAGTAGGTATGAGTGCATATCCCCAATCTTGAGCAGCAGCAGACCCTGCTGCTGCTACGCCAAAGAATGATCGTCCGTCCGGCGCTCTAAAGCGAAGACCCGTATTAACCGTCAAGACATTAGGGAATGGGGGGTGGGGCGGATAAGAAATCGTCGAATTTGCGGGAATGGTTCGCGTAAATACCGCACCTGTATTATCTGTAATTTGCACATCCAAGGGGAATATATCGGGATTGTGAAGCCAAAAATCGCTATCTGAGCCACGAGGAGCAATGTAATCACTTTGCCACGCATCTCTGGGAATAAGGCTGTAAGCTCGGGATTCATACGTTGTGGCAAGACTAGTGCTATAGGCGGCAGGATTACTGGTAAAGAGGTGAGCTTGAATTTTGTGCGTTGAACTAATTCTGGCCCCGCTATGAGTATTAGCCAAGATTGAGCCACTGAGAATTTTAAGCCCATCTGTCAAAGGTTGGGTAAATTGTTCACCCTCATCAAGCCATATCCGCGCTTCAAAAACACCATCCGCATCCAAATCTAAGTCAACGATGGTGTTATCTTTAGCCGCCTGAAGGTTAACCTTGGTGAACATAAAGCCCTCTCGAAATCCGCCTAGATCTTCGCCAATGGGTAACACAAAGTTAGTGCCCCATTGTGCCGTGGGGTAAAGCTCCCAAGCCCCAGCATACAATGGCCCCAACGCAAATGGGTGTGGCAGCTCAAGCCAATTTGCCAAACTAATTGTGACGTTCCCCCTCACGGCTGTCAATTTATCACCGCCATCGTAGGGAAAGTTTCCTGGAGCGATACAAGTCGTCGTGGTGGTGGGTATTGGGACGGTGATAAGGTTTGATAAAACAACAGGTTTTGCTTGCGCTAAACGGTCATCAACACCCCCATAATTTGGCGGTTGGCCATTGGTCACATCATCATCCCCCCAAACTTCGGTACAGGCAGAAGTAGGTGTGGTAATGTTTGTTTCGTAGCCATCTTCCCAATGGTCATAATAAATAATCGTCCCATCTCGGGCCAGGGCGATTGAAATTATCGTACGAACAGGATGATCGATCCCAGCTTCAGGTGCATCATTACCTAAATCGTACAACTTAGATGTATGATTGGCTGGGTAGGGGATAAAATAGGTGAAGTCATCAATTTGAGCTTGGGCTTTTATGGCTGTCCAACAGGCTATAAACATGACAAGTCCGGTAAAAAATATAACCAAGGTCGTTAAACTCACCCAACGGCGGATTTTGGTTTTCATTGATAACTCCCTCTCTCAAAATATATTTAACACGATCAAGATGTATAATGATTAGGAAAACGTGTTTAGGTACCTGTTTATACCAAACAGCCGTCACATTTTCGTTTAAAAAACGTCGCAAGATGTAAAATTGAGGAGACAAAATGCAATCTTGGCCATCAGACTACGTCGAAGCAAATGGCATTCGTATGCACTACTACCGAACCGGTGGCGACAAGCCCCAACTGGTTTTAGCCCACGGCCTCACCGACCACGGCTTGTGTTGGCTACGAACGACGCAGGCGTTGGCGGCAGACTACGACATCATTATGCTTGACGCCCGAGGCCACGGCCACTCTGATGCCCCAGAAAGTGGCTACGGCCCACTAGAACACGCGGCGGACGTGGCTGCGGTGATTGAGGCATTGGGCTTAGAAAAGCCCGTCTTGATGGGCCACTCGATGGGCGGGGTGACCGCAGGCGCGGTCGCGGCGATGTACCCGCATTTGGTCAGTCGGATCATCGTTGAAGATCCTGCTTGGCGACACGACAGGCCACCAACTGCCCAACAAAAGATACTCACCGAGGAGTGGCGCAAGGAGGCGATAGGCCTCAAGAGCAAAAGCCGCGATGAACTGATCGCCCTTGGTCAGCAACGCAATCCCAAATGGGACAACATCGAGTTTGGTCCCTGGGTTGAGGCCAAACAGTTGGTCAATCCAAAAGTCTTTGATTTTATTTTGGCCGAAAATGATTGGGAGGCGAGTATCCCCAAGATTGCTTGCCCCACCCTGTTGGTCACAGGTGAGCCGGAACAGGGGGGCATTGTAACGAGTGAGTCAGCCCAGCATCTAACAGAAATCAACCCGAACCTTCAGCACACCCACATCGCTGGGGCGGGGCATAATATTCGGCGGGAGCAGTTTGAGGCGTTTATCAGGACGGTGAGGGGGGTTTTGGGTTGATTGTTTTGTAAAATGGGCTAACGAGGAAGTCCTTCGGCTAACATTTTACGTCATTTTCTTAACCTAACCTTATCCCGTATAATGGCTACAAGGACGAAAAAGAATCCCTCCAAATCATTGAAGAGGCGGCTAGAAATGAAGTGACTGAGCTTGATCTTATTGATAAGAGCCTTCGCAGTCTATCCCCTGAAATTGGTCAACTCACAAAACTAGCCTTCCTTAACCTCAGTGGAAATCCCTTAAAAACTCCACCTCCTGAAATTATCCGTAAGGAAACCAAAGCCATCCTGCAATATCTTCAACAATTGGCCCGCGAAGGATCAAATCACCTCTACGAAGCAAAACTCCTGATTGTCGGTGAAGGGGATGCGGGGAAAACGACGCTGGCCCATAAAATCCAAGCCCCAACATACGAATTACCCGACTATCAGTCTTCCACGGAAGGGATTGAGATTGTGCCCTGGCATTTTCCCCATACCGAAGCCCGGGATTTTCAAGTCAATATCTGGGACTTTGGTGGGCAGGAGATTTATCACGCCACCCATCAATTCTTTCTCACCAAACGCTCACTCTACACCCTCGTGGTTGACAGCCGTAAAAACCATCTCGATCTCTACTACTGGCTCAATGTGGTGGAGTTGCTCAGTCATAACAGCCCGCTGGTGATCCTGCAAAATGAAAAGGATGATCGGGTGGTCAAAATTGATCTGCCCAAGTTGTAGGGTCGGTTTGATAATCTCAAAGAGGCTTTCGCTACCAATCTCAAAACCAACCGTGGACTAAATGAAATTTTGGCCTATCTCAAATATCAACTCAGCACCTTGCCCCACGTGGGCGATACCATCCCCAAAACCTGGCTTAAGGTTCGTGAGGCGTTGGAAGCTACAGCAAAGGATTACATCAGCTTGCCCGAGTATCAGAGGATTTGTACAAAGAATGGTATCACCGAACGACCAGATCAACTACAACTCAGCTGCTATCTACACGATCTTGGCGTTTGTCTCCACTTTCAGGAAGATCGTCTCTTGAGGCGAACCGTATCTGGGTCTATGTACACAGCAATCTCTGTGTCCGTTTTTCCTTCGTCGCTTTTGAGTAAAATGTGCGCCCGATAGGACCCCAACCTTACTCCCCCTCCGTATTTTTATCAAGTTATGGTACTAGTCTTTAAAGAGAACGGGCAAATAAGCAACAGCCAGAATCGTGATATCGACTTCCGCCCTATTATCATTTAGGACCGTCTCTGTACCTGTTGTAAAAATCTGGGCAATATTGCTGATGTTAGCCCCGCTAGACCAAGCTGGGTTAACCCTGCCGCGCACCACAATTTTTCCACCTTCATTTTGGGCTAAGTCCTCAATTTCCCAAACATAGCCAGGGCTTGCTCCCGTATCAGTAATCGTTACCCCTTGAGCCTCAATCGAAATATTAGTCAGGATTGAGGATATTTCATCGCTCAGGGTAATACTAGTGGCAAATCCCATATCTGTGTTTGAAAAACTAAGGGTGTAAGTTATCGGTTCCCCAGGTAATATTGGCCCAGAGGGTACCACGGTTTGGCTCAATGCGAGATTTGATGGAGCAGGGAAAATCGTGATATCAGCTTCACTGGTATTATCTTCCAAGGTTTTTTCAGTGGCCATTGAATAGATTTGGGCAGTGTTAGTGATGTGTGTTCCATCTAACAAGGTTGGATTAATCGTACCACGCACCACAATTTTCCCACCTTCATTTTGAGCTAAGTCCTCAATTTCCCAAACGTAACCAGGGCTTGCTCCCGTATCAGTAATCGTTACCCCTTGAGCCTTGATCGAAATATCAGTCAGGATTGAGGATATTTCATTGCTCAGAGTGATACCAACCGCAAAATCTATCCCCGTATTTGAAAAACTAAGGGTGTAGGTCATCAGTTCCCCAGGCAACATTGGGTCAGCAGGTGACACCGTCTGGCTCAACGTAAGATTGGGTGGAAATTGTTGAGCTATCGCTGCTTTTAGATTAGGTCGAGGGCCAATATTAATAGATGGGCTGCCTCGCTGTGGAGTCCCTGTAGCCACTAACAAATCACGTATTTCGGCTGGTGTCAACAACATCCCATTCTGCTTGGCAATACCTTGCAAATTGGCAGCAGCGCCAGCCACCATCGGCGAGGCGCTGGAGGTGCCCCCAAAGGAGCTTGTATACCAAAAATCGCGATCACTTAAGGCATCAGCGTTTTTATGGTAATACCCATACCCCGTTGTCATCACATTATTCCCCCATCCTTGCACATCAACCCGACTACCATAGGAAGAGAAGCTCAACTTTTTGAGATCAGAACCATCCGGGGATCCACCAGCCCCAACGATAATAGCACCCGAGTCACGAACAGATCGATTAAACAAGTTCAAGCAAGTAGCACCATCCAGATTCCTACTTCCATTACCTGCGGCCTCTACAACGATAAATCCATTGGCTGTAGCGGTTTGAATGACATCAAACACAGCAGACCACCACTCTAACGGGCCATAAACACCTGGAGTAATACCACAGACGACGGTTTGTTGTTCAATTAAAATCACATCTCCAGCCTGACCATCAGCAATGGCCAACAAGATGGCATTAGCTGGGTTATACCACAAGTTGGCTGTATTTGCTGGAGCCATACCGACATCACTCCCCCAAGATATGCCTGTTATTCCCTTAGAGTCATTATCTGCAATGATTTGCCCCAAAACAGCCGTACCATGATGATTTTCTGTCTCTGGAAATGGATCAACACCTGTGTCACCTGGATTTAACAGAAGTGGGATACCATTCGCTTTACTCAAATCTTCATGCGTTTGATTCCAGGCATATTCAACATCATAAATTGTAACACCAGCGCCATTTCCGCCGGAAATCAGCCAACTATATTGGGCGTCAATGCCATCTGTGGCCGGCCCGACGTAGCCCTGATTACCTGTAAAATCAGAGGTTATCGCTGAGGGGGGAGCAGGCAGAGGGGCGAGTTCAGCAACATCAACCACATCTAGCTCATTCAGGCGAGCGACAAAATTATCCAGGTCAACATTTGTATCAAGTGTAAGTTGATACCACATATTCAGGTCCGGCAAATCTGACGCTCCAGGCAAATTTCTATCCATCAACTGCAACCCTTGGACACGTAACAAATCCAATTGCTGAGGGGATAGGGTAAATAAAGGTCGCATTTCCAAAATCGAAGCGTGCATTACATCGGGTAACAGATCCATACCACGGGCCGTATCCGTACCTACCACAAACTTAACCTGGATCATTGGTGGTGGCTGAAGGGTACTTGTTTGAGATGCAGGGGCAGCCTGACTCAAATGAACATTGCGTGAAAATAAAATAAACCAGAGGAGCAACAATGAAACTATTCCCGAACTAAGCAACTGTATTTCATAGCTAACAATAAATCGTTTCATTTGGCACCCTTCAGTATTCTCATTT
The DNA here is from genome assembly GCA_028285035.1 of Phycisphaerae bacterium. Next base: position 104,608 of record JANQQF010000086.1, on the reverse strand, counting down.
TCATATCAACTATTACAAGTCTATCTTAAATCAACTTAGACAGCCTGTCCCTGCACTGAGTTTTGACTGAGATTTTCTTACAAGGGATACATTCAAGTTAGTATTTGGGGGAATCGAGGTCCAATTTAAGAGGAATGATGGGCAGAGTAATCAATCTTGATAGATTATTGGTGAGATTGAGTTAAAAAAACCAGTCAGCTTTTAGGGCTGACTGGTTTTCGTAGCATTTATATTTCGTGATCTCGGCAAAAGCCCTTAGCCACAATGCAAATTACGCCGTTTTACCGGCATACTTTTCGGGTATACCTTCCGCGCCAACACCGTCCATGCGATCCAGAATATCAAACACATCTTTCCCATGGAAGCGGGCTGTACGGTTGGTGGGTTGGAGCGGTTCTTCATAGAAGAAAACGGGCAGGTCATCGTCAGCGTCGGTAAAGCCAGCCGCGATGTTGAATTCGCGCTCAAGCTTCAAGGTTTCACGGCCCATTTCGTGGAAGAAGGTTGGCTGAATGTCTGTGCCCAAAGCATCATTAATTGCGTTAGACAAGAAATCGATATTGGGGTTAGTTACAGCCCGACCAAAGATACACATTCCCAGAGAGTCGATTGCCGCAGAAGCAATCTGTGAAGACAAGCTGGCGTCCATCAACTCTTCGATATCCTTATCGGCTGATTTATAGCGTGGTACGTTGCCCGCCGTGTGGTCTGCCCCTTGGGCTGTGGTCATCATTGAAATGCCAGTCACCTCGATAACGCGAGGATCATAAGCGCTGATGGCTTGCTTTTTAATCACAGGCACGCGATGAATGCCATAATGTTCACCCACACGTGCGGTCCCTTGGGCCCACAACTTGCCATTCTCAGTCCCATTCTTCAGCTCTTCAAACACTTGGCTCATAAACTCAACATCACCAAATTTAGCCAAGCCCGCATCCATCAAGACGGCGATCATCGCCCCCGTTTCGATCGTGTCAATGCCCAATTCGTTACAGTGTTGGTTCATCACAGCCAAGTCATCAGGATCGGTCAAACCACAGTTTGTTCCCAGCAAGGCTAGCGTTTCGTACTCGACGGGAGAGGTGATTTCATTGCCGTCTTTGTCCACGTAAACGTTGCTGCACTGAATGACACAACCAGGCATACAGGCGTGGGTATGGTTCCCACCGCGAGAGGTGTTCAACTGGCTGATATGACCACCACCCATGGTGAAGATATCCCCTTCTTTGGTGTTGATTTGCTGGCCGGACGTGAAGTTATTGACTGGAATACCACCAATGTGGTTGGTGTAATCAGCCATTCCCATCGTACCGAGGGGCTGGAAGAATTTAGTGATGGTGGGGTCATTATTCAACTTCTTGCTGTACTCTTTAGAGGCAGTCAGGGCTTTTTTGCGATCATGTAATTCTGGCATCTTGTCGACATCGAGGACGATAGCTTTAACTTTTTTGCTACCCATAACCGCGCCAACACCGCCACGAGCAGCCAAGCGAGAGGGGCGACCGTCATTATCGGTGAAAGAGATCCCTGCCAACAGCCCTTGATACTCACCCACCGGACCAATCATCCCAATCGCAATCTTCTTACCATACTTCTCTTTAATCAATTCCGCCGCTTCAAAGTTGGGCAAGCCCATGTATGGGGTTGCATCATCAAAGGTTATTTCGCCATCTTTGTGGAAGTGGATAACCACCCAGTCGTCAGATTGGCCGTGTAAAGTAAAGCCGATCACACCACGGCTACCCATTCCATAACCAAAGGTACCACCACCATTCGCTTCCTTGATTCCACCCGTCAGCGGGCTTTTGCAGCCAACGCTGGTGCGGTTAGCATTTGAGAACGTCATTCCGGCAAATGGTCCGGCTGAGAAAATCAATGGGTTGTCTGGACCGAGTGGATCAACTTCGGCCAAGTTGTTCTCAACCATCGTTTTCGCGATTAAATAACGGCCACCTTTGACCAGCGATTCGCCTTCCCACTCTTCCGTAGTAAAACTTTTGTCATTTAAGTTGAAATTAATATATTTTCGCATGATTCCCCTTTGAAAGTTATATGTAAGTTGAGCTATGGTTATTATAAAGACATTTTTATTTTGTGCATAATGGAACAAGGTAGTTGAGGATTTAGGATAAATACTTTCACCTCCACTTCTTGACACTCCACATCTTCCCTGATTTAATAAGGCATATTCCCTATTGGAAATCAAGCTGATGAGTGATACACATTTCGATCAAAGTGGGCAAACGGTGCACGGCCCGCAATACAACATCGGTGGTGATCTGCATATCCACGAAGCTCCCCAGGCCCCTAATCCCGTGGCTATCCTTCAAACCGCCCTCGATAAACTGGCCGAACTCCCCCTGAACATCCTACCCGATCACGCGCCCCTGCCCAAAGGCTCGCTACTGCCTTTCCCCTCCAATGCTCAATTTGTCGGGCGGCAGGACCAACTAAAGCAACTGGCCCAGCTCCTGACCGACGAACAGGCCACGGCCATCGGCCAAACAGCAGCCGCGACCGGAATGGGCGGCATTGGCAAGAGTCAACTGGCCAACGAGTTTGCTCATCGCTATGGTCAATATTTTAGCGGGGGCGTTTTCTGGATCAGCCTAGCCTAGCCGAGTTTGGTGGGGGCGGAGGTGGCCCGGTGCGGGGGCAGCCAGGGAATGGCCCTCCAGCCTGACTTTGAAAGCCTCGATTTACCAACTCAGATCAAGCTAGTTAAGGCCGAGTGGCAATCAGAGGTGCCGCGCCTCTTGATCTTCGACAATTGCGATGGTACGGCAGATGTCAACGCTCAAAGCCTGTTAGCCGAGTGGCGCCCCATCAGCGGCGGCTGTCGGGTGTTGGTTACTACCCGACGGGGTGATTGGGAGATGCCAGATATTCGAACATTGCCGCTGGAGGTCTTGACACCCGCTGAGAGTTTGGCCCTGTTGCGTGACTTGTGGGGGGTGGATGATCCGATGTTACCGGAAATTGCCGAGATGTTGGGCCATTTGCCGCTGGCCTTGCATTTGGCCGGGAGTTTTCTGGGCCGCTATTGGCAGGTGGTTACGCCAGCCAATTACTTGGCCCAGCTACAGGATGAGAGCTTGTTGCATCCGTCGTTGCAAGGCCGAGGGGCAACGCAGTCTCCGACCGGGCACGAGTTGCACGTAGCCCAAACGTTTAGTTTGAGCTACCAACGGCTTGATGCGAATGATACAGTCGATTCTCTGGCCTTGCAGCTCTTGGCCCGCACTGCATATTTTGCACCGGGTGAGCCAATCCCAGAATGGTTGTTGTTGGCAAGTTTGGTGGGGAATGAAGACCAGCCGATTGATGACCTTGATAAGATTGATGGGTTGAACCGCTTGATTACCTTGGGCTTGATCACAACCGAAGCTGAGGTCGTACTGATACACCGCTTACTGGCCCGCTACGTCCAGCAGGCTGGGCCGGATAAGACGGCGCAGTTGGCGGTGGAGGGGGCGTTAATCGCTGAGATGCGCCGTCATCGCGATGAGGCAAACTTCTTTCGCCCTGAACCGCTGTTTCCGGTGCTGCCCCATTTGCAGGTCGCGGCAGACGTGGCCGAGGCACGGGCCGACGAGGACGGGGCAAAGTTGTGTGGGTATCTTGGCTATTTTATGAACCAGATGGGCGACTATAAGGGAGCCAGACCCTATTACGAACGGTATTTGGCCATTAAGGAAAAAGTCCTTGGCCCGGGCCATCCTGATACCGCCTTAGGCCTTAACAATTTAGGGGGCCTTCTGAACAGCCTAGGCGACTTTGAGGGGGCCAGACCCTATCTTGAACGAGCCTTGGCGATCCGGGAACAGGAGTTGGGCCCGGATCATCCTCAGACAGCCATCAGCCTCAACAATCTGGGGTTACTCCTGCAAGACTTGGGCGACTATAAGGGAGCCAGACCCTACCTCGAACGCGTCGTAGTCATCTTTGAAAAGACCTTAGGGGCGGAGCATCTTATGACGGCCCGCAGTCTTAACAATCTGGGGGGCCTCCTAGACAACCTGGGCGACTTTGAGGGGGCCAGACCCTATCTCGAACGGGCCTTGGCGATCCGGGAACAGGAGCTGGGCCCGGATCATCCTCAGACAGCCATCAGCCTCAACAATCTGGGAACCCTCCTGGACAACTTGGGCGATGATAAGGGAGCCAGAGCCTATTATGAACGGGCCTTGACCATCTGGGAAGAGGTGCTCGGGCCGGACCATCCTGATACAGTTACTGCACGGGAGAACTTGGAGACGTTGGGGAAGTAGTAGCCTTATCCCCCCAAACAAAAAGCCTGCGAACTAACCGTCGGCTCCCCGAAGGCTTTCTCATCCCTACCCCACTCACATCGCCGCCGATCTTACCGAGGGCTTCAATAACCTCCTGATAAGGCCGATAAGTCTTATAGAAGTTGGTCAGGTTGCTCACTACCTCCGACAAATTGACAAATGTTGCTCCGCTATTCAATCCCTCTAACTCAACTCCCGCCGCGAGTACCCTAACAACACACGGGCCACGATCAACTGGTTGATCTGGCGGGTGCCTTCGTAGATATCGTTGATCTTGGCATCGCGCATCCACTTTTCGGCCAGGGTGTCGCGGGAGTAGCCGATGGGGCCAAGGAGTTCGACGGCTTTTTGGGTGATCCAGGTGACGGCCTCACCCGCCCGATATTTGCACATGCTAGCCTCCAGCCGATTGTTCTCGCCGTAGACCATCATTGAGACGGCCTTCTGGGTCAAATTCCAGGCCGCTTTGTACCGGCCCTCCATTTCAACCAAATCACGTTCGACAGCCGTCCATTGGTGGGTGGGTTTGCGATAGTCGATCTCGATGCCCTGCTCGGCCAAGGTTTGTTGGGTGAATTCAAGAGCCGCCCGAGCCACCCCCATTGCGCTGGCGGCAATGGTTGGGCGGGAGGCATTGAAGGTTTGCATCGCCCCCTTGAAGCCTTTGGTGCCCGTTTTCTTTTGCACCACCTCAGGGCTACCGAGGAGGTTGTCATAGGGGATACGGGCATCCTGGAAGACCAAAGCCACGGTATCGCTGGCGCGGATGCCGAGTTTGTGCTCTTGTTTGGCGATGATCACGCCAGGGTTGTTGGCCTCCACGACGAAGGATTTGATCCCGGCTCGGCCCGCATTGGGGTCAATCGTGGCCCAGACGACACACAAGCCATCCGACTCTTCAAGGGCGAGCTTACCGTTGGTGATGAACAATTTTTCACCATTAAGCACCCATTCGTTCGTTGCCTCATCCAACACCGCATTAGTTCGCATCGAACTATTGTCAGAGCCTGCATCCGGCTCGGTGATGGCCATCGAGCCCCACTTGGGCGGATCTTCGGTCCAGCGACTAAAGAGGCGAATTTTCTGCTCAACCGTGCCTACAGCTTCAATCGCAGCCCCGCCAAGTGATGGGGTTGGGCGGCACAAATATTGCCCCGCGTCGCCCCAACTCAGCTGCTCGACCATCAAAATATTCTCCAGCCGATCCCAATACGGCCCCTCACCCTCATCAATCTGCCCCTCCAGTTCAGCCTCAAGCTGGATAATTCGTTCGCCATACGTCTCCTTGGAAATCGGCCACATCGCGTTGATGTATCCCTCAGGTCGCACGTGTTCCTCCTCATCCAAAAAGCGGGAGTCCCGTCGCATCACTTCAACCGCAATAATCTTGTATCTTTCTGTCCGCTCTAAAACAGGCTGAGGTATTTCAAAATTTATCATTTGTTCACCTTTTATGGCCCCCTCAATCCCCCAGAGGGAAAGAAAATGGTCTCTGTGAGACTTAAGATTCCCCCTTTTGGGGGGCTAGGGGGGCAACCGTTCTAAATCATCAATATCCCATCAAATGCCGCAAATCCACGAGCATTACGCAAATACAATTCCGCTGGAAATTCGCGGATGTAGCCGTAACCACCCAGGGCTTGCACCGCACTGTCGGCTACGCGAAGCACAGCTTGATCGATGTACTGTTTCATCACGGTGACCTCACGTGTGGCGTCTTGCCTCTGATCAAGCAACCAAGCCGCTTCCCAAACCATCATTCGCATCGACTCGATGTCGCTGTACATATCGGCCATCATAAAAGCGAGCGATTGATTTTGGGCCACGGGTTTACCAAATTGAACCCGTTGTTTGGTGTAGTCTCGAGTGTATTCGTAGGCAGTGTGGGACATCCCGACCGCCGCTGCACCAAGCGCCACGCGACTGTGGTTGAGGATACGGTCAAAATCACAGCCGTCGGCCTCGCCTAATCGGGCTGAAGCAGGCACGATGACATCATCAAGGATGAGTTCGTAGGTCGACAGACCTTTAATCCCCATCAATTTATCTCGCTGTCCGATTTTGACACCCGTCGTTTTGGTTGGCACGAGAAAGCCTTGGGTCACGCCATCTTCATTGGCCCAAACCAAAATCAATTCGGCCCCTTTCGCCAATGGCACATATATCTTGGTGCCTGCCAAGCGATAACAGTTGTCTTCGCGCACAGCCTGTGTGCCAAGCTGACGGGGATCAAATTGATAGACCCGCTCGGTCAGGGCGGCAGTCACAGGTGGCGGTGTTTCAGCAGCAAAGCGTGGCAGAAGCTCGCTCTTTTGCGCCTCCGAGCCAGAGAGCAGCAACGGAATGGCCACTAGATTGGGCACCATAATTTGCAGGGTGGTCGCTAAATCGCCCGCTGCAAAGGCTTCAAGCGCGAGTGCACCAGTTACCACCGAATACTCACCAAAGCCACCATAGGCTTCAGGCAATCCCGTCGACAGCAGGCCAATCTCCCAACCGGTCTGGACGACTTCTTCAGGAATACGTCCCATCTCATCGGCATCCCGAAAAGTTTTGCTTATTTTTTCACTGGCAAAGCGATTGATCGCTGAAACCAGCATCTGTTGGGTTTCGTCAGGTCGAAAATCAAACATGATTTCTCTTTCATTAGTATTGTAAAAATGAGTCAATAATACACAGCCTTAGCTAAATTTTCTTAAAAGATGATATCCACCAGTTTGGTTCTTCATCAAAAATAATTTCATATTGATGACAAAAACCGATCAATTCATCTATTGCTTCTTTTGAAACTTTCAGGCTGGATGGGTTGAAGCGAGTAGGTAGTTTATCGGATGTCGTTATGAAAGGCTCTGGTGTGGCTAATATCCACAAGGGGTGGCCACTGGCACAATAATTTACTAAGCGTACGGGCAATAACTGATTTTGTTTTTGGAATTCAATTTTTTCCTGATTATAGTTATCAATTTCATCTTGGGTTGGATTAAAATCTTCATAAAGATTCCCATATTTGTCATACATTTTTAGAGTAGGTTGGAAATCTAAAATTTCATGCAGTCACCAATTTTCGATATTACTGTAACCAGCTTTATCCCAAGGGAATTGCACTTCTCTTTGAAAAATAATCCCGTAACAAATTTGTCCAGCACCTAATTTGGTACTCATATATCCCTCAAATTTTCATTGTTGGAAACTTATCTTTCAAATAAAATAAACGAAACATCAATTACCCATAGAAGAATGACAATAACCAAGAAGGTTCCTCATCATAAATCACACCATATTCTCTACAAAAATCAATTAGGCTATTTCGTTCCGACTCCGTAACCGTCAATTCTAGTGGATCAAATATTGAAGGGCTACATCTCGTAGCATACTCAGGAGAAGACGGCACGATTAGTAAATGCAACAGATCCCACTCAAAACCATAACGCATATCTCGAACAGGCAAAGCTGGATACTTCTTCAAAAATTCATATTTTTCTGTATGATAGGCTTCAAATATTTTTTCAGAAGGCTGTTCTCCACCAATAAAACACCAAGTGTCGTCAACATCCAACTCATAAATCTCGACCGAGGGTTGAAAGCCTAGCACACCATATAGCCACCATGTTTCGATTTCATAATCATATTGTCCCGTCATCCAGGGTGACTCATCATAATTCTTTGGAATCACCCCATAACCTATTCGAGCATCCACATTAATTCCCATCACCCCCCCAGTTTCTATGGAAGTCTATGACTCCCCTTGCGCCCATTCTGCAAAGGTCTTATCTTCCTCAGCCAGCTTGACCAACAGCGGGGCGGGTTGCCAATCCTCGGCACCGAAGCCTTGGCCGAATTCGGTGATGCGCTCGACGATGTACTTGGTCCCGAGCGTGTCGGCGTGGAACATCGGGCCACCGCGATAGGCGGGGAAGCCGTAGCCGTAAAGGTAGGTGATGTCGATATCGCTGGGCCGAAGGGCGATGCCTTCCTCCAGAATGCGGGCACCCTCGTTGATGAGAGCGAAGAGTAGGCGTTCAATAATCTCCTGATCAGTGAACGTTCGTTGGGTAATTCCCATTTTTTCAGCCTCGGCTTTGATCAACTCTACCACTTCCGGGTCGTTGCTCCGAGCGCGGGTGTCAGGGTCGTAATTATAGAAGCCCGAGCCGGTCTTTTGTCCGTAGCGGCCCAACTCGTACATCAAATCGGAGGGACGGTAGGCTTGCTGCTCAAACGCTGACACACCGCGCGCCTGTCGAGCCATCGCCCCAACGTCGATGCCCGTCAAATCACTAACTGCAACCGGCCCCATCGCCATTCCCCACTCATAGGCCACGCTATCAATCTGTTCGGGGGTGGCTCCTTCCAATAGCAGCATATTGGCACTGCGGCGATACACATTAAACATTCGATTCCCGATAAAGCCGTAACAGACTCGGGCCAAAACGGGTATCTTGTCGATGGTTTTGGTCAGCCGCATCGCGGTGGCAATCACATCCTTGCTCGTTTTCTCACCCCGCACCACTTCCAACAGCTTCATCACGTTGGCCGGGCTAAAGAAGTGCAGGCCAATCACATCTTCGGGGCGATTGGTCACAGCAGCAATGGCATCGATGTCCTGGTAGGAGGTGTTTGAAGCCAAAATCGCACCAGGTTTGATGACGGTGTCGAGTTTAGCAAAGACCTCTTTCTTGATGTCAGGGTTCTCGAAAACGGCCTCGATCACCAAATCAACATTAGCGAGATCATCGTAGTTGGTCGTGCCTTGGATCAATGCCATTCGCTCTTCAACCTGCGCCTCGGTAATCCGTCCTTTTTTCGCAGTTCTGTTGTAATTCTTGCGCACGGTTCCTAACCCACGTTCAAGGGCTTCCTCGCTGATTTCAAGCAAAGTGACTGGAATACCGACGTTGGCAAAGTTCATCGCAATACCACCACCCATAAGGCCGCCGCCGATGATACCCGCTTTTTTGATGGGTCGGGTAGGCGTATCTTTGGGGACGTCAGGGATTTTACTGGTCTGGCGCTCGGCAAAGAAGGCGTGGCGCAGAGCCGCCGACTGGGGCGAGTTCATACATTCGATAAACAATTCCCGTTCGTAGGCCAAGCCTTCATCAAACGGCATATTCACCGCTGCCTCAATACATTTGATGATATTCTCCGGCGAGATCAGGCCTCGGGTTTTCTTGGCAATTTTAGCCCGATAATTATCAAACAGATCGACGGGAACAGTGGCCGGATCAATGGTGATGTCCCGTACTTTACGGAGGGGGGCTTGCTCAGTGATGAGGTGTTCGGCGTAGGCTATCGCTCCAGCCAGCAAATCATCCCCGTCCACGATGTGGTCAATCAAACCAAGGCTCAGTGCTTTGCTCGCCGAAACAGGCTTGCCGCTGTAGATGAAATCCAAAGCCGCTTCGGCCCCGGCCAAACGAGGGGTACGTTGTGTCCCGCCCGCACCAGGGAGTAGGCCCAGCTTTACTTCCGGCAGACCGATTTTCCCAGATGAGACCGCACAACGATACTGGCAGGCCAAGGCTGTTTCAAAACCGCCGCCCAAGGCCGTGCCATGAATGGCTGCGATAACTGGCTTGGTCAAGCTTTCAATTTTAGCCAGCACCGCACTCAAGCCAGGCTCTTTAATCGGCTTCCCAAACTCTTTAATATCCGCTCCGGCGATGAAAGTGCGGCCTTCACAAATCAAAACGACAGCCTGAGAGTCGTCATTTTGGGCAGTTTCCAGGCTATTAAAAATGGCTTCACGAACGGCGTGTGAGAGAGCATTGACGGGGGGATTGTTCACTCGAATAACACCAACATTTCCGTGCAATTCATAGGTAGCAACATCCGACATTAGGGTTTCTCCTTTGAAAATTACCCTCACCCCCCAACCCCCTCTCCCAGTGGGAGAGGGGGAGACCAGAGCGAAGTGATGGACAGGGGTGAGGGGTGTATTTTATGTTATTGATTAGATGAATGTCATTTTTCATTGACAGTTCACAAGTGCCTAATGACAAATGACCAGTAATTTCGCCGTGAGTATAGTCTAAAAGATAGAAAAACCCAACTAAATTAAAGGTAACTCAACATCAGGAAAGGTCAGGGAGAAGCCATACCAGCGGGTGAGCAGTTGCATTGGGCGCTCACCCGTGATGGGGTGAATGGCGTAGGGCAACTTGCTCGTACCCCATTGGATTTGAACTGGTTGCCCCTGCCACTCGTCGGTCAAGCCTGCCAAAGGGATTGCATCAAACGAATAAAATCTGGCTTGATCATTTTCAAAGAGGCCCAGGCCTTGCGTCAGTTCGGGCAAACGTGGATCAACCTCAATCATCGTATCCCGGAAAAATCCCGGAAGGGCACTCTTCTCCTGCATAATGTTGTAGCTATCCCGTTCAGCATTGTGATCTTTACGCCAGTAAAGTTCTGTCGCTAAATCACTTGATTGATGCAGCAAAATATCTGGATAATCTTGTAGGGCGGCCTTCACCGTTGTATTTTCAGTCAGCCAAACCTCAAGCTGATGCCCAACCAGTGGGCCGTGCAGCCCCTCTCCAGTCATATGATCCCAATAGGTGCCACTTTCGTGATCTTTCAACAAGACCATTCCGTTGTAAAGCCCGCCGCCGGCAAAGTGATGCAGCTGGCCATCAATCACAGGCGTTAGACCAACGCCGCTGTGGCATTTGCTTCAGAAGCTGATGACATACGGCTCATGCGCGAGTTTACCTTGGGCAACGTGGTGATAGGCTAGTTCTCGCAATAAAAATGCTCGATAAATGCCACCCCGCTCAATCACCATCAATTCCCGATCATCGGCCAAATCCACGTCATTGAGAGGTATCCCCGCATCCGTAACCAAATAGGGTTCAAATATGGGTTTTTCGGGTATTCGGGCGCGGGTTATATCAAATTTGGTTTGCATTCTGTTGTCCTTGAAAAAAGCTATACCCAAAGCCCCAAAGAAACTTTATAAGCTTTGAGTATTCTTGGCAATCTCTGTGTTTCATCTTTTATTTTTCAACCTTACTTCGAAAACTGCAACGCCATTGTCCGTCGGCGGATCATCATCCCCTCAATTGTATAGATGATGAGGGCAGTCCAGATCAGGCTAAAGCCAACCATACGAACGGCGGTGAAAGGCTCGTTGTAAAGCAAAATGCCCAGCAAAAATTGCAGGGTCGGCGCGATGTATTGCAGCACGCCCAGCATTGACAGCGGGATACGCTGGGCGGCTCCGGCGAAGAGCAACAACGGTATGCCGGTAGCCACGCCGGTCAAAATGAGCAACAAAAAGGTACTCCAATCTGCTTGCAGAAAAGCGCCGGTGCCTTGGGCTTCCAAATAAATCAAATACCCCAAGGCCGGGAATAAAAGGAGGAATGTTTCCAGCGACATGCCTTCCAAAGCATCCATCGCAATAATTTTTTTGAGGAGGCCATACAGCCCAAATGACAACGCCAATGATAGAGCGATCCAGGGCAACGCGCCGTAACCGATGGTCAGATAGGCGACACCGGATGCTGCGGTGATGACTGCCAGCCATTGCCCGATACGTAATCGCTCCTTAAAGACAACCATTCCCAAGACAACACTCACTAGGGGATTGATGAAGTAACCCAAACTCGTTTCAACCACAAACCCGGAGTTTACGGCATAGACATAAATAAGCCAGTTCACCGCCAAAAGACAGCCCGCCAGAAACACAAGCAGGACTCGGCCTGGATGTTTCGCCAAATCGCTGATCCAGCGCCACCGTTGCGTGAGGCCCAATAGGATGACCATAAACACCAACGACCACACGGTACGATGACCGATGATTTCAAGGGCAGGTATCGCTTGTAGGGCTTTCCAGTAAATCGGCAAAATCCCCCAAAGGGCATACGCTCCGATGGCGTAGAGTAAACCTTTATACATTCAATTGACCTTTCATTGAGAAACCAATAAGACGATAGATTGTAATCCGGAATACGGAACAGTCAATTGAGTAATTGGCATTTTGAAAGGATGGTTGGAGACTCGGACCAATGCTCTGCGCTGGTCCAATAGACGTGAGATGGGGCGTCACATCGGCTATCTGGCAGAGTTACATCATTCCCAAGTCAGTGACAATTATTCGACATTTTGGACAAGAACATTACCGTGGACATCGTGCTCAAGGGGGAGCACCCAGGTGTAACGGACAAAGAGGGTGTGGGGTTCTTTGGCGAGGTCGACCGTGGGGTCGATAAATTGTTGAAAAGGACGGCCATTGAGAGAAGCCCACGCTTCAACCCGCACGATGGGGTCTTCGATTTCGCCAGACTCGATAAATTTATCTCGAATATGATGCGCAAATTGCAGGATCATGTCGGGACGGGTGGACATTTTTTGATATTGCCGGGTTGAGACGGAGCCGGAGGGGTCAATTTGCCACGTTTGATCGGTCTTCGGGTTGGTCACAAAAAACGTAATCCTGGCCGTCTTACTGCGCAATTTCATGTGCCAAGAGAAGCGGTGCCCCTGCTCGTGCCAGCTAACGTTGCCGGGGTAGAGCCAGTGTCGGAAGGGCAGCAAAACTTGCAGGCCGAGATAGGCCCCTACAAAAATCAGGACAAGTGTGGCGTGTGGCGCGGCACGGACCTGCCAAAATTTTGGTACATTTATGCTTTTCATTTCAATCAAAAATCGCTGCATCCACCGACGAGGGGTGTCCGTTTCCACAAAAAGAATGGTTGAAGCAATTCCCAGATAAGGAAAGACCCCAATAGAGAAAAGCCATTTATTCATCAAGTGGAAAAAGAGCACGCCAAGAAAGGCCACAAAACGGGTGCGCCGTGAAAGCAGGAAAAAACCAATGAGCAAATCAAAAAGGAGGCCACCATAGCCAAAGAACATGGCCCCAGCCTCGGTGGCAAAAAAGGTACCAGCGATGGGATAATCCGCCCGATTTTGTAACCAAGTTCGGATCGGCTCCAACGCTAGCCAATCGGCATTCATTTTGGCCACTGCCGCATAAAAGTAGACGACAAACACTTGGGCCTTGACAATGAGGATATGCCAGAATGGAATCATTTCCCCTTCCGGCGTTTGGCTAAAGCCGAGACGCCAGCTATCCATTGACAACCAGCGATGAGCATCAGTTACGACGAGTAGTAAGGCGAGTAAAATGATAAAGTAGTAGTGGTTATTATGTTGGGCTTTGTCCATCAAGAAGACATAGCTGTAGGTAACCAAAAAGAGGTACGTAGAAACGCGATAGAACAGCCCGAGGGCAATACCCAAAGCGGCCATCCCCATGACAACGAAGTGAATGTAAATCCAAGGCTCCGGCCAGGGCTGGATCATGGGAAATAATTCGTAGGTGAAGTAGAAGTCAGGCTCAACGTAATAGCGGGTGATACGGCCAAAGTAAAAGTAGCGATAGGTTTCGTAGACCATCAGCAGGCCAAAGAGAATACGAAATGCTCCAAGCGAGGAGGAGTCGGTGGGGCGGGTCAACCAGTGCCCCCAACGGGAGAGCCAGTTCATATCGCTATGTTCAGTTGGAGGTAAATGATCGGCAGTTGTGGTCATTTTAATACCCATATCAAGCCAACATTATGTCAGGAACTATAGCAACTTTTGCAGGTGATGTCAAACAAATTAGAGGAAGAGTTTAGGATAGCAATATTATGACTTTCAGTCTGATGAATATTGGCCAGTCACTTTGTAAATCACCTGATCGCCGATATGCGTAGCCAAGTCACCAAACCGCTCCAACTCTCTCGCCGCTCGTAAAACTTTATAGTTGGCTTCAACTTTGGCCGTTTCTGAGGTTTGGGCCATCTGCTGCATAATTTTAGAAAAAATTTGCGAATAGAGCTTGTCAGCCTCTTCATCCTGCGCAACCACTCGGTTGGCAAGTTCAACGTCATTGGTGGCATAGGCGGTCATTCCATCTTTCAACATTCCTGCAACCATAATGCCGAGTGTTTTGATTTCAGGCACACGCGCTTGCGGATCCTGGGTCAAAAAGGGAATAACCTTGGCAATGCCCTTGGCTTGATCGCCCATTCGTTCGATATCACCCACCATATTCATAACCGCTACGATCGCTCGTAAATCACCCGCCACAGGTTGCTGGGTGGCAATTACAGAAAAACATTCGTCTTCGAGGCTAAATCTGATCTCATCGATTTCAGCATCAAGCTCAAAAACCTGTTGGGCTAAATCAAGATCCAACGTTTCAAATGCCAGCAGTGCTTGCTCCAGTTCCTGAGAAACCTTACTAGCCATAGTCAAAATACGGTCTCGGATATCATCCAAATATTTTTGAAATTCTTGCCGCAATGTATGTTTCCTCTCAAACATCAAAAAAGCACATCAATTTTGTGATGCGCCTGACACTATAACACAGTTATTGTACAAATCAAGGAATAAATCGGGTCAGGGCCATAAACGTGACTACACAATCTCAAGCAGCCGCTTAGCCACGGATGATTGGGCAGAGCCAAGCTGAATAAACTCGGTGCCCCAGCCGACGGCCACATCAGCCAGCCAAGGGTCATCGGTCTCGCCACGGCAAACGCTACTCAAAACTTTCCAACCAGACGTTTGGGCTTGCTGATGAGCTTCCAAGGCCTCAGTCAGGGTGCCAACCTGATTAAGTTTGAGTTGAATTCCGTTGACCACCTTGTGTTCGGCGGCACGATGAACTCGTAAAGGGGTCGTACTCAAAAAATCGCCACCGACAATTAGCGCCCCCGCTGGAGCTTCTTGAGATAACTGTCGCCAATGCTTCCAGTCATCCTCACCAAAAGGATCAATCAAGCCAACAATAGGGTAATCGCGGAACCAGTTCAGAAACTTCTCCAGCATCTCCTCACCGTTGAATACCTTACCTTCAAAGGTATATCGATTTCGATTGGCGAAGCGATTGGTGCCCACATCAACAATGAGGCCAAGTTCCTCACCCGACTCAAGGTCAATTTCCTCCAAAGCGGTGGAGAGCGCTGACAGAACCGCCTCGGAGTGAGGGTTAATTTTGGCTA
Source organism: Phycisphaerae bacterium (assembly GCA_028285035.1). The sequence goes on along the minus strand of JANQQF010000086.1, from coordinate 89,319 downwards.
GATTTGGTAGCTTTACTCGTTTCATTACCCCAAATGTCTGGGCCGCATTCTCAGCAGACGGAACAACAAGATCGATGTTACGGAGTGAAGCCGTATTTGTCCCCTGAAACACATTGATGGTGGGCATTGGCGTCGCTTGGGGGGCAAGGTCCATCAAGCCATCAAGATATTGATGGAGGCCTTGTTTTTTCTCCGTAGCCGAGGCTTTAGCAAAGGCCAAGGATACAGCGAGCAGGGTGTTGGCCCCCAAACGAGCTTTGTTGGGGGTGCCATCCAGAATAATCATCATCTGATCAAGCTCGGTTTGCGAGGTAAATTCACGTCCTCCCAAAACACGGCTAAGCTCGCCTTCGATCAAGTTGACCGATTGCTTACAACCAGCCCCATCATAACGATTGGGGTCACCATCCCGTAACTCAAGCGCAGCAATGGTTCCGGTTGAGTCGCTAGAGGAGATCGCCGCTGTTCCAGACACACCGCTACTCAAGTAACAGGTTGCCTCAAGTGTTGGCCGTCCTTGGGTATCTAAGATTTCTCGGGCAGTCAGAGTGTCAATATTGGACATAATTCAAAGGCTCCAGGAACACAGGGCTTACGGTGACGTCATTGAAGAGTGATGGTCATTGCCACCGATTTTCGACCCGCTCGTCGGGTCTGCATTTCCGCGAAAGAGTATATAAGCAGGGATGGTTAAATTAAGCAAATATGGAACGGGTCTCAACCAATTTGGGGGCGATGTACAATCCCCAAGCCAGGCTCGCGGGGCAAAGTAATTTTGCCTCGCTCCAGGTTAATACCGACATAGGGATCATTGGTCACATACAGGTGTCCATCCAAATCAGCAAAATCAACCATTGGGGCCAGATGGGCTGCCGCCGTAATTCCCACCGAACTTTCAACCGTGCATCCCAATAGCACCTTCATCCCCAGCGTTCGCCCCAACGCCACCATTCGGCGTGCTGTACGCAATCCCCCAACCTTGGCTACTTTGACGTTAATCCCATCAGCTAGGCCAGACAGGGCTGTAATGTCACGGGGGGTTTGCACACTTTCATCCGCAATCAAGGGGGGCACATCGCGTGATGATAACAGACGTCGCAGCCGCACCCAGACGTCCACTTTTTCAGCAGCGACAGGTTGCTCAATAAACAGCAGGTCATATTGCTGCAAACGGGGGATAATCCGCGCTGCCTCATCCACGCTCCAAGCCCCATTCGCGTCTACACACAGCCGAGCTGAAGTTTCCTCATGGACCAAACGAACGATATCTTCATCGATGTCTAAATCACCGGTCCCTAATTTGATTTTCAAAATCGGCCAATCTTTCACCTTCTCCACTTGTTGGCGTAAGTTGATTTCATCTTCAGGAATAGAAATCGTGACCGAACTTAGGGGGGTACGTTTGGGCGTTAACCCCCACAACCGATAGAGGGGATAGCCAAGTTCTTTAGCCCAATGATCATAAAGAGCCATATCTATTGCCGCCCGAGCGGCTTGTGGTCCCTCCGGCAACTCATCGAGTACCTCAACCAAAGATAGAGGACTCTCTTTGACAAGCGTATCAGGATTAAGGGCTTCAAGATAGGCGATGACATCGGCCTGTGTATCGCTAACATGTGGCATTAACGCAGCCTCGCCAATACTCTCGCCCAGATGGACTAAAACATTTTGCGCAGTTTGGCCTGTCCGCCGCGCCGTACGAATGGGGGTTTCGAGTTGAAGGGTTAGGGGTTCAATTTTCAGTTTCATCATAGTACCTCATTAGTTGTGAATGGTGAATGGTCAATTATGAATTGTGAATGAAAACTTTGAACTACGTAACTCCTGATAAAAATAGTGGAAAGCTATGTTCTCAATATCGCGTCTTGCGATAAGCATCTTTCAATCGTAGCTTACCATCAACAAAGTGAAAAATGTCAATGCCTTTGATATCGACAGCATTGCCTGCCTCATCTATCTCATCATAGGACCACTCCGCAAAAGCATAGTCCCCAGCAAACCAAATTTCCCCGCTCCGTGACTCGCCGCCAGCCTCAAAGGCTAAAATCTCTGCAAATCCGCGTCGCACCTCGTCTCGGCCTCGATAGGTTGTGCCCGGTTCAGGGCCTACAGAAGCGGCATAGATACAATCATCCGTCATCAGAGCCATCAAGGCCTCAACATCGGCTTGCTTCCACGCTTCCGCAAATTTGTTTAGCAGGTCTCGCTTTTCTTGTTCAGTCATATATGTTTCTCAATCAGGCACATTATTTGTCTAAATTATTCAACCCAATTCAGCATTCGTTCGTTGACCCCGTTATATTGCAAATCCCACTCGGCCTGGAGGACGGGATCAAACAAGGGGCGTGGATCGCTCCCATCAGCGGCCATCACCCAAATTTCCCAAGCACCCGTTCGGTCTGTCAAAAATGCCAGCGTGCGTCCATCAGGTGACCACGCGGGGGCGGCGCTATTAAATTGCGGTTTTGCTAAAAACGAGGGTTTGGTCAACCGTTGTCGTGAGTTCTCTTCCACGTGCAAGGTGTACACTTCCCAATGGTCATGCTGTTTGTAGGTCAAGGCGATGAGTTGGCCATCGGGAGAAAAAACAGGCCCAGTGTCACGGACATCTGTCGTAATTGGCCAGAGCGACTCAGTTGTGACATCAAGCTGCATCAACCCCTTATCTCCGTCATACAACACCCGCCACGGATTTTTTGGGTCCCAAGTCGGATTGTAGCTATAGCGGTCGGCGGGCAAATCCTCAAAATCCCCCGTGGCTACATCAACTTTTCGCAAGCCCCAATGTAAATCTTCGAGGCGGACATAACAGACCGTGATACCATCTGCGGTTGTTTGAAATGAGGTAATTTGAGCATTCGTTGGGATGCGGATACCATCATCAAAATCGTACTGTTTGCAGATTTCATCGGGATCACGAATGCCGCCATGTTGAAAGGACAGAACAATCTCCTGATTATTGGGGGACCAAGCTGGCGACTTTGCCTCTAGCATTTCTCCCATGATAACACGTTCGTTAGTGCCGTCAAGGTTGATTGTGTAAAGTGTGCCTACTTTGGCCCCATCCCAGCGGGTGAAAGCAATCTGCTGCCCATCTGGGGAAACTACGGGGTCAATCACCCCTTCAGCCAACTTTGTCACATTCATCCCATCAAGATTGGCACGGTAGAGCGTGCCGCCGCTTCGATTGACAAAAATGAGTTGTCCCACTTGATCTTTCTCAGGGCTAATTGGTCTTATGGGTGTTGAAACGATTTGATTAAGCTTGTTGTTTTGCCCGGTGGCTTGGGGGGTAATCGCTTGAATAACAGATAGTTCCGGCTGGCTAACATTGACGAGCTGAGTATATGCGGCATCACTGGATAGCCAGGCAACAGCATCTTCCCCGAGTTGAACTTGATACCAATCGCCAGTCACATCAATCCCTAGCACCGGCCATTGCTCCCCGCTCACCGTACTTGCTATGACTTCATTAGCTGTCCCCGGTCCCGCTCGTAAATAGAGCGCCGTGGTTAAAATCTCGACCTTGGGCAACTCTGCATCCGCCGTCGCAATGGCAGCCACAACAGTCACCGCGACAACTGTGGAGTCAACCGTTGGAGAAGGAAAAGGGGTACGCGTCGGGGTGGGTGATGGAAAAGGAATGGGGGTGCGGGTGGTTGTGGGAATAGTGGTGGGTGGCAGCATTTGCACGATTTCTAACACCTCCGGCTCCACCGTCGGCTCCGTCTCATCAAAAGGATTACAGGCCCCAAGCAACAAAAATGATAACAACATTGACAGGATCAAGAATTTTTGAGCAAATTGATATGATGTAGTCATACAGAAAGTATGCGCATTGGGATCAGGTTTTGCAAAATCATTGCTGCATTTCTGAGCGCCAATCTTGCAAGTCACCTTCACGAACAGCCCGAATCCAATCGACCTGGAGCGCAAACTCGCCCGGTTGCTTATCACTGAGCATAAAGCCAAATGAGCCGATATTAGCCGCATCAAGCGCGCCGACATCCATCACAAAGCCACGATAAGTGGGCACCATTTCAGCAAATGGAATGTAAGCCACCGCCCAGGCTTCAGGCGTGGTCTCGAAAAAGGCGTTGTAAGAGATTTCGCGCCCTGTCTCAGCAGTTCGAATGCGTAGACGGTAGACTTTCCCATCACCCAGGACACGCACCATCACACCATCTGCCCAACTGAGATCAGTTGGCGACCAATCCGACCGAACCGAAGAAAAACCACCATTGTTTTCAAGCGACATTGTTCCCGAGAAGAACATAGTGCTTGACTCAGCAAAACTGACTGTACTACTTGACACCCCACCCATCACATCATCATCAACCGTGAACCAGCCCACCTCACCCGGCACGAAGGTCAACACCTCTGCCCCCGGCAAGGGTGGCACCGTTGGCTCGGGCATGGGCGAAGGTTCTGTCGTTGCCGTCGGTTCAAGCGTTGCTGTCGGCTCGGGGGGTAATTCAGTTGGTGATGGGGTTATCGTCGGCTCTGGCGTTGAGGTCGGCGGCAATGGAGTGTTTGTTGGTGTAGACATTGCTTCAGTCGGTGTCGGAGATGGGGGTGACGTTTCGGTAACGGCTACCTCAGTAGGTGGAAGTGTTGCTTCCACAGCGACAGAAATAACAGGTGCTTCAGTTGAACATCCAATCAATAGTAAGACAAATAAACTATGTAATCCAATTCGTTTTATCATTGTTAAGCTCATCATCCTTAAGTATTTGGCAGAAAGTTTTGTAAAATAAAGCATTGCTCAAAAACCGAAAATAGCCTTGAATATGGTCAATTTTGCGCCATAATCTATGGTAAATTTCATTTACCCCTAAACAGGCCAATTTGGCCTCGTTTTGAGCAAAAATCGCCAATCGATATTCATCGATTTTCCTAAAACTTCTTGCCGTTCACTTAAATTCCATAACAGAATTTAACATCGATAAATGAGAGCCAGATTACAAGTAGATTAGTTTTATCTCACTCCAGATACATCTAAAAAGTTGCCGGCATCAACCTTATCTTAACACCACTATCAATTTTTTCAATCTTGGCTTATGTAGTAGTATCACCATCCGCAAACGTCTTAGGAGAAAGGCTGGATTTGAATTTTGCAGAGTAAGTCTCTAACTATATCAATCCCTCTATTTTTCTTTATCATCCTCGCTATCATTATCACCTATCCCATCGCCTTTAATCTGGGTACCTTTAGCCCTCAGACACTTCAAACCGATGATCTCTTGCAAGCTTGGGCCATGCGTTGGGTTATCCACGCCATCCTTTCTGGGCCTCAAGAGCTAACAAATATCGCCACAGCTAACATTTTTTATCCATATCCAAACAGCCTACTCTTTAATGAGCATTTAGTGCCGAGTGCCTTAATCGTCATGCCCGTAACCCTTTTGGGAGGAACACCACTCGTAACGACAAATCTGGGAATACTCTTCTCCACCGCCATATCCGGCTGGGGAACGTATCTGTTCGTGACGTGGCTCACTAAAAATCGATGGGCTGGTCTGATCGCCGGAATAGCCTTTGCCATTGCCCCCTTTCGTTTCAACCATATTACCCAATTAAACTTGATGTCAACCCACTATATCCCCCTATGCTTTCTTTATACGGCTCTTCTACTAAAAAAACAACGTTGGCAAGACCTGCTACTCCTAACCCTGTTTGTGAATCTACAATTCACCTCATCTATCAACTATGCACAGATAGTAGCTCTGGGTTTAGGGATATGGGGCGTAGCTCTACTAATATTTTATTGGGATAAACGATCTTATAAAATGGTCTGCATGTTGACCTTACTTGGGGCTATAACTGTCACTGTGAATGTACCAGTGTTACAGGCGTATCTACAGGTCAGCAATCTGATGGAAATTACCCGAACGCTCGGGGATGCTCGGGTTTTTGGTGCTTCGATTTTTAACTATCTATTACCAATCCACACTAGCCTCCTTTATGTTCGGTGGTTACAGGTACCGACTCTATTTAATTTTGAACAATTCAACATTACGCTCAGGCTAGCCGCTTTTCCAGGTATTACGGTATTACTCCTAGCCCTATGGGGGAGCATCCAAAGTATTCGTAAACGGAACCAACATCTGTTGTGGGGATTAACAATGATTTTGATTAGCCTTGTTGGTTTCGTCTTATCATTTGGGGCTAACGAGAATGCTTTTGGGGAGGGTCTTGCCTCTTGGGCCAACAGAATACTCCCCTATCCCTACCTGTATCAATTGGTCCCCACCCTTCAGGGCTTTCGGGTTCCCCTACGGTTTGCCCTACTACCAACATTCGGTCTAGCGGTCTTAGCGGGTCTTGGTTTTAGTTACTTGGTCTCTCAATTGAGACTACAGAAAACGCAACAGATAGGGGTGATGGCTGTGGTGGGGTTAATTTTGTTTCTAGAGCACCTACCAGCCCCAATTGCGGGAACATCCGTTCCTTATCGTAATGCAGTCTATGAATGGCTACACGACCAACCCTCAAAATCAGTGATGATAGAGCTTCCCTACTACGTTCGGGCCAGTGACAGTCAAGTCTTTGCGGCTGGGAGTGATTTATTGCGTGAATACCAGTCTGTTCAGCATTGGCAACTGCTGCTAAATGGGGCATCAGGGTTCAGACCAAAGTGGCTGGAAAAACTAGGGCCAATTACAGATAACTTTCCCGATTGGAAATCGTTTGATATCCTCCAACAGCTAGGGGTCAATTACATTGTATTACACCGAGATCAAATTCCTACCGAAGCGTGGAGGAAGATAGAGGGGCTGTTGCCTGCATACCTCTCGGTCATTGAGGCTGTGCATACGTTTCCAAATGGGGATATGATCTTACAGTTGCGACCCCCACACTGTCAACCTCACTCAGACCAAATCAGCCTTGATGCCAGCCAATTTCCTACCTTGACTCTCATTAATAATAGTTCAGCAACTTACTTTGCTAACCCTAATCAAATCAGCACCGTCTCTACTGCAAACGACAAAACCCCATTTCTAGAGCCACTTTTTTTACTGCCAGGGGAAACGGTTACTACCCAATTACCTGTGGAACACAGTGAGACTTGGTCGATTACATTAGCAAATTTAGCTCAATCACTAACACCAGATCAGCCCCTTGCTAATCAAGCCCCTCCAACAAAACTACAGAATCTACAGTCACAGCAGCTAGATCTCCCCTTAAGTAATGATATTCTCTTGCAGGAAATAATACTAAGCACACCAACACCAGTGACTCCTTGCCAAGAAAATAAATTTGCCTTTCGCTGGCAAATCCGAGTGGAGCAAACAGGTTCTGTTCAAATTCGGCTACTTGATAAATTCAGTCGTGAAGTTATTACAGACAAAAGCCCTATCATTGACCAAATTTCGCAGCATCGATTACTCATTGCAGGGTCAGTTCCACCTGGCCTCTATCAACTGGAAGTAACCCTACCAGAATTACGTACTCAGCCTGTCTTTATCCCTTTAACCATTCGACCAAACGACATAGCATCCATTGAAGGTTCTCTCGGACAATTTAGTCATGGTATCAATCTCGTTGACTACACCGTTATATCGCCTATCATCAGCTCAGGTGATGGGTTTCGGTTTAGCTTGACCTGGCAAAACACAACCCCACAGACAGCCCATTATACAGTCTTTACGCAACTCCTAGGTCCAGACGGGCGCGTTTGGGCGCAGCAGGATAATCCTCCCAAGGGGGGGTGGTACGAAACACCCTTGTGGATGAGTAATGAAAGCGTGGTTGATGATTATGTTCTACATCTCGACCCTGAAGCCCCAAGCGGTACCTATCAACTTATTGTTGGCTGGTACAATAGTGACACGCTAGAACGTGTATTGGTTGGTGATGGGGATTTTATTATTGTGGATACATTTGAATATAAACAGGGTCAGAGAGATGCCAAAAAATAGTCATCCTCTCTTACTCCACCACAACCTCACCAAATGAAACGGTTTGCTCAATATCGTCGGGCCAGACCAGTTCGATGGTGTAAGTACCAGGGGAAACTTCGGGGAGTAAGTCAAGTTGCCAGCGGGTGTGGAGATGTTCATCCACTTGCCAGATGACATTATCACTATCAAAGATCTCGGCCAGGGAGAGGTTGAACCAAGCCTGTTGTGGGTCACCGTTGGCGTCCATGAGGCCGACGTGGAGGGAGGTGTCGGCAGGTAGTGGCTGCTGCACGTGCCAGTAGAGGTCGAGCGCAATGGGACCGTCTTCATTTGTCCACGTGGCACCAAGGAGGTCCAGTTGAGGGACGAAGGGTTTACGCAAGGTTGTCGCATCAGCGGGCAGGCTGTAGGGCAGGTCAGGGGATTGAACGACTGGAATGAGGGCCTCATCTGGTGGTACCTCAAAGAGTAACTCACCAGAGACAACCGCCTCGGCCTGGGTGTAAAAGCCGATTTGGAGCTGATACTGACCAGGCGGCATCCCAGCATCAGGGATAATGACTCCCTGCTCAACGATGATTTCGCCCTCGCGCCATTCAGAAGCAGGCGGGTTGTCGGCAGGCACCATCTGACTTGCGCCCTCAGTCCAAGGACGGCCTTGGGCATCGACCAAGCGCACAAACCACTGCTCCTCCGGCTTTTTGCCCAAATATTCCCAATACAACTCAAATTCAGTGGGTTGCCCGGCGACCAACGGTTGATCGCCATCTACCCACTGCCACGCTAACAGAGAAGCAATTCCGGTGTAGGTTTGGTCTTGGATGTAGTGATCCACGCCGAGACTCGGATAAATCCAGGCGTACTCGATACCACGCAGAGAAATCGTTTCTACTGGCTCGACACGCTCGGTGAAGTAGTCAAACATCACATCATCGGGGAAACGGCGTTGGGTTTGGTTGATATAGAAGACGGCATAATCCCCCGCCAAAACCTTGCCCTTTTCTTTGGAATAACTAATGGCAGTGCCATCATAGAAAGGGGCAAAGGTAGATTGATACCAACTAGCGACACGAGGGGCCTCGCCTGTTTCATCAGATTGAGCTTGCTCGTTGAGATAATCGGCCACTAAATCGAGGCCCTCCCCCCAGCCGACCGTTATCGCTTGCTCTGCGGCTTGAGGGCCACCTAAAACGGGATTGTAGTAGGTGAAGTAGTAGGGGAAGTTCAAACCGACCAGTACGCCATTGACCAATAACACTACCCCAACCAATATACCTGTAGCCAGTGATTGACGGGCTTGTGGTAGTTGTCGCAAAAATACTCCCACCAATGACACCAAACCAAAGGCGGCTATCAAATCAAACCAAGGATAAACAGGTAAGAAATATCGATCCTGCTTCTTTTCTCCAATCGTCATCAGGATATAGTAACCGAGGATAAAGAGCAGAAGCAAAGGCAAAAATTTGCGAATAGATAACTGCTCATCTAAACGATTCTTGGTACGAGACCAAGCAACAACGCCAACCAATGATAGAAGGCCAAGCAAGACAAGGGGGGAGGTTCGATATAGCCAGGTGATAGGATAGAAGAGGATGCCTGGATCTTTTGAGACTTCACCCAAAAAGTAGTTTCCTTTGGCGTGCCCACCCGTCGCATATTTGCTCCCAATGAAGAAAACCGTTTCCAACGTCTCGATGGGTACCACCCACATTGCAGGCCAGAAAACAAAGAAGGTGATCGCCGCACAGCCAAACCAGAGTAGGCCATCGCCTATAGTTCGGGGTAGGATGCGGGTGAATAGCACGCTGTAGGGAGCCTGTTCTGTGCGACGTTGGGCCAAGTAGATCGAGATAGCAAACCAGAGACCGACCAAGGCCACAAAGGGCATCAAGAAGAGCGAGGGACTCTTACTGAGGAAGCCAAAGCCAGCCAGCACGCCTGAGGCAATCAACCAGCCCCGTGGGGCCGATTGCCCCCAGTAGATTAGCATACAAAGCACCGACAAAGTCATAAAGGTTGTGCTCAAGGCATCGTGGTGAATCACCCGTGACAGGGCGATGTGATATGGATTGAGGGCGATCAGAACCGCAGCGACCAAAGCAATGTGTGCCCCAAATAGACGCCGCACCAACCAATAGACCGCCACTACCCACAGCGAGGTGATCAGCACCGTGCCCAGACGTTCAGGGGCGATAAAGCTGGCATCGAGTGGATTGGTCGAAACTCCGACCACGTAGTTATGCAGCGTATCGGGGCGACCATCCCACAGCCAACGCAGCACAAAGCCAAAGCTCCCCGTCCACATCGTCGTGACACCAGGATGCCCAGTTCGCAGCGCACAAGCCAGCCCCTCGGCTTGATTCCCCCATTTTTCAACAACCGAGGTGCATTGAAACGCTGGGTTCGTCATCGCCGCCAAAAAATTCCGAGAGCGATCTACCCACAAAAACTCATCTGCGGTCAGAAAGCGCCCCAAGTCTGGGAGACGGGGGGCCAGAGCTAACAGGAAAAGGCCGATTGAGGTGAGAATGTTTACGTATTTTTTCATAGTTCAATGCAGAGATTAGAGATTGATTACTGGAGATTGATGTTAAAATCAAATCGTGTATCTACGAAATCTTTAATTTCCAGTCTCCACTCTCTCAACCACTTACTCCCGAATCAACGTCCACGGTAACAGCCAATAATCTTGACCATTGTTGAGTTGGAGCCGCTGGCCCGTTTCAGGTTGATACAAACCAACAATAATTTTGAATGCACCAGCCTCAAGACCAGGGGGCACGGCTACAAAATATTCATCGACAATCACTTCGTTTTTCACCCAGCGACTGGTGGGCCAAGCTCCTTTTTGGGGCTGGGTGTCGATGCCCGCCAAGCGCTCATCCGTCTCAAGATCAAGCATTTGAGTGAAGACCGTATAATCGGGCAGGTGATCTCTTTCGGCACGCCAAGCGACCTCAACACGAATAAAATCCTCAGTCAGTTCAAATTGGTAGGCAATCAAGCTGATCTGATTATCGAATAAGGCACTAACCTGAGCTAGATGAGGGGGAGATTGAAAATTGCGAACCTCAATTTTCCCCTGCGCCTGGCCCAGTTGTACCGCATACGCACCTCTGGTAATTGTCTCGGGCAGCGTGTAAGTATGTTGCGTGAGGGCCGATGAGTTGTTTTGATAAATCAGATCGCTAACTTCGGCATTAAGTGTCATTGATTGACCATTCTGATCACTCAGTATGACAGGTAGCGTGCGCTCAAAGTTGTCCGTTCTCAGTGGTAAAGCCCAAAGCACATCAAAGGCTATATCCTCACCCGGTTGAGCATACGCAGTCTTGGTTCGAAAAGCAAACGGTGTGGCCGTTTGCGCGGCTCCAACAATACCATCTGTGACTTGCATTGCCGGACCAGGGTAGACATCGGCGTAGCGGATACCAGCTAGATCAACCGAAAACAGTGCCCCAGATTGCTCGTAGAAATCAACAACCTCGGGCAACAAGGGAGCTTTCCCCCCCTGCACTTGCTTTTTGTATAAAATCAGATAATCGAGACGATCACTATCAAGGCCAGCCACATCGCCCTGAAAAAATGGGGTAATTGTTGAGGCATAGGCTGTGCCCACTCGACTACCAGATGAGGTTCGCTGCAAAAAACGACCAACTCGATCCATTCCCTCCCCCCAGCCAAGTTTGACCAAATGCGGGGCGGTGCGTGATCCCCCAAGCAAGGGGTTGAAGTAGGTGAAGTAATAGGGCGCGTGTGGGGCAACAGTAAACAACGCAATGATAATAAGAAGAGCGAAGTAGGCTACACGCACACCACTGGCGTTCTGGAAACGTTGTCGCAACCACTGAAAGCCCCACAGCCAGCCTATACTCGCCACAAAAATCAAGGGGGTAAAAATAGGCAGGATATAGCGAGGACTTCGTTTGCCCCCCAACGTCATAAAGATGGTGAAAAACACGACAAAACCAAAGAGTAAGAGAATTGGAGTCTTTAACGAAGCACCATTGGCAGTTGTTTTCTCACCAAAAAGCATATGGGCCAGCCAAAATAGGGTTATCAGGCTACCGATAACAACCAAGGGGGTGAGCTTGAAGCCACCGTTGACGAGGTAGTAAAGTAGGCCAAGGTCAGGCACTAAGGCAAAGCCTTCGGCACTCGCTTCAACTTGATCAGTGGCTGACAGGAAGGCATTCTCAACGACCGCCCAAGGCCGTCCGACAGGGTCACCCCACGCGGCGGGCCAGATCACAATGAAAGTCACATAGGCAGCAACTCCCCATAGCAAAAATGGGGGTAACCAACGTCGCCACTGAAACTCATCCGTCCAGAGTTTGATTAGGAAGAGTAAGCCAGCAAAAGGAAGCAGAAACAGGGCTGGGGCCTTGGACAAAATCGCCAAGCCCGCCGCGATACCAGAAAGGACAAAGAGCATTCTTGAGGGCTTGGTGGGACCGGTTGGGCTGATGGTGAGAAGAAGGAGCAAGAGGGCCAAGGCCATAAACATCGATACAGGAGCATCGTGGCCGATAATACGTGACAAGGCAATCGTATGGGGATCGAGCGCGATCAGGGTGGCCGCAAGCAGAGCCACTGGCGATGAAAACAGCCGTCGCCCCAAGTGGTAGATTAGCACCACAGTCAGCGAGGTCAAAATGACCATCGGCCAGCGAACCATCACCAGGACATTCAACTCGGCTCGAAATTGAGGTAGGGATTGCAACCAATCAATAAAAGGCATCTGAAGTGCGGCTTGGTTGAGTTGATAATAAATCGCCAACCCGATGCTCCCCAGCCAGGTGGTGGTCACGGCTGGGGTCAGGTTGACCGTCGTACCAGCCAAGTCACCTTGTAGGAAAGCGGCCAAAAATTGGGCCGAACGATAGACCCACTTGGCTTCGTCAGCGGTGACAAAACGATCTAAATCGTAGGCGCGTGGGATGAGGGCTAACACAAAAAGGCCGAGGCTAATTAAAGCCTCGGTTCGCCAGTTGAGTGTATTTGATTGCGTTGCTGAAATCTCTTCATTACCGTTTGTCATACGGATGAGAGATCATACCACGAGGGGGGGAGAAGGAGAAATCTTAGATTGTGAATGGTAGATTGGCCCAGTCTATCAAATGTAATTTTATCCAAGTATCGTTGCAATCGGAGGTGATTGCCGCAAAAACTGAGCATTGCAAGACTGGACCAATCTTTCAAAATGGCTTCTAAATTAGTCCTCCAGAACTGGCACCGTAATCATCGGTAAAAAGAGAGGTTGTTCGGGAGCTGATGGCTCAAAGTTCACCCGCTCATTCAGGAAGATACAAGTTAAATCCTGGCCAGACTCTAACGGAATATTAACCAAAGCGGTTGTATCTGGGCGTTCTGGAATAACAGAGATTGGTTCGCCTAAGTCATTTTTATAGGTACAGGTCACCGCTAAAAGCGCCCATAAATTATCAGGGAAGGTTGCTTCATTTTCATAAACGGTGTAGGTCCCTGCGCTTAAATTTGTCATCGAATATGATTGGCCGTGCTGTAAGGCAAATTCACCGAGATCACCGGCAAAATCAAACGCATGATCGGTTGATGGCGAGCCGACAGATTTAATAATCGTGATAGAGCCAAGTTCAGGTTCTGGGGTAAGACATTCAACAGGTCGCTCATAGGCACCTAAATCCACTGTCTTTTCCTGCACCCGGATAACACCAGCAAGATCGATCATTGCATAAGATGGTAACGCCTCATTATCACCTACATTGAGAGCGGGCGAAGTTGCTTGTAACCGGAAATCGCCATTTGTGGGATCAACAAACAGCGGATTCGCATTAAATACAGTGCCACCACTTACCCCTTGAATAAGGCTATAACTATTGGTTGAACCACTGCCCGGAAAGTTAAAGATTTGCCCACCACTATTGCCCCAAAAAATAGAGTTGATTACGGTGGAAAAACTATGATCACTGCCAGAACCACCATTGGTGTTGAAAATGCCCCCGCCACTAGAGACACTATTATTGGCGATCGTAGTGTTAATCACTGTCACCTGGCTTCCTGAGCTGTTATAAATCGCTCCGCCAAAATTGCGGGCTGTGTTCTCTACTAACAGGCTATTGGTCAGAGTCACTGCCGCACTGCTGGTAATCCACATGCCACCACCGCCTGAGGAGGTATTGTTCTCAATCAACTCCACTCGATCCAACGTAATCTGACTCGCTGCCAGATACATCGCGCCCCCACCATTGGCATCATTCGCGGTAAAGCGCATATTATTGATATTGATCGTGCTATTTGCTGTACGTAGCCCACCGGCCCGGGCTTGGCCTACCCCGGTGCCGTTCGCGTTCCCACCTTGTACTGTGAAGCCATCTAATACAACATCAGTAACATCAATTCCTTGCAGGACGTGATAACTGTTCTCATCATTGTTCGCCAGGTTTGGACCATCATTCCCCAGCAGATCACCGCTTAGAATGGTGACATTGGTTCGCCAATCTCGCTCAAGTCGCGAGCTTTCTATGCCCACAAAACCACCATATAGGCTAACTCCACTCTTGAGGTTAAAGTATAGTGATCGGTCAAGGGTGTGGGTGTCGCTACCGGGGTCGTAGTCAGGGAGATATGTCCCTGCCGCCACCCAAATCTCCTGCCCTGCCGTGGCCACAGCCAATGCACTTTGCAGTTCGGTAAAGGCATCCGTCCAAGAGGCTCCGGTATTGCCTCCGGCTGCATCGGCATCCACATAGAGGATTGAGCCAGCGTCTACCAATTCATAGGCACCTAAATCAACCGTACCATTATTGACACGAGGCTCACCAGCTAAATCAAGATTTGCCCCGAATGGCAGCACATCATTATTTCCGATATTGAGCGCAGGCGAGGTCACTTGCAATCGAAAGTCACCATTGGCGGCATCAACAAACAATGGGTTCGCATTGAGGACAGTTCCCCCGCTTATCCCTTGAATGATACTATCATTATTGGTCGAACCACTGGCACTGAAGTTTACAATTTGCCCACCACTATTGCCCCATAAAATAGAGTTGATCACGGTTGAAAAGCTATGATCGGTACCAGAGCCACCATTGGTGTTGAAAATGCCCCCACCACTAGAGACACTATTGTTGGCGATGGTGGTATTAATCACCGTCACCTGGCTGCCCGAACTATTGTAAATCGCCCCACCAAAGTTGCGAGCTGTGTTCTCCACTAACAAACTATTTGTCAGAGTCACGGCTGCACTGCTGGTAATCCACATGCCACCACCCCCTGAGGAAGTGTTGTTCTTGATAAATTCAACCTGATCCATTGTAATCTGGCTCGCCGCCAAATACATTGCGCCCCCACCACCGGCATCATTCGCAGTAAAACGCATGTTGCTGAGGGTGATGGTGCTGTTTGCCGTACGCAAGCCACCAGCGCGTGCTCGCCCCTCTCCTGTACCATTGGCTTTCCCTCCTTGCACGATAAAGCCATCTAACATAACATCAGTGACATCAATGGCTTCCAAGACATGGTAGCTGTTTTCATCATTGTTCGTCAGATCCGGCCCATCATTCCCCAGCAAGTCACCGCTTAGGATGGTAACATTGGTTCGCCAATCTCGCTCAAGTCGTGAGGTTTCTGTGCCCGCAAAACCACCATATAGGCTCACCCCACTCTTGAGGGTAAAGTATAGGGATCGGTCAAGCGTATGGCTATCGCTGCCGGGGTCGTAGTCGGGTCGGTAGGTACCCGCTGCCACCCAAATCTCCTGCCCGGCCTCAGCCACCGCCAATGCACTTTGCAGCTCAGTGAAAGCGTTGGCCCAGGAGTCACCGGTATTGGTTCCGGTTGCCTCGGCATTCACATAGATAATACAACAGTCGGTGGTCTGCCCCAGCGGACTAGCTTGAACAATCGAGCTCATTAGCCCAACCAGGAGAAGGACGGCTAAGAAGATGGTGAAAAAAAAGGTGTATCGGTTCGTCAGACGTATTTTGTTAATGAGATTCACGATGAGGTATTCCTTTCAAAAATATTAAATTTATTAAGTTTTATTTGTAAATTAAATCCGAATTTTCCGATCCAATCTCCCCGACTATACCAAACAAACGTATCCAAAACGTATCCAACAGTCACGTAGGTTGGATTGAGCCTAAATGATGATGTGTTATCGACCAAATGTGTTGGGTTTCACGCAGTCACATTCCATTCGACCAATCGAGCGAATCCCAACACCAAGGGTGCCTCATCACCAGTTCAATCCCATTCACCCTAACCTACACGACTTATTCATATCGCTTATCGAGTTCTCAAAAACCAAACACCTTTTGACCCTAATTTCGTTTCTCGCCTTTGACCTTTATCAGTATCTACACAACTATTTGGGTTAATTAACAAAACCTACACGCTATTCTTCTTTATTATTTCGATATCTATTATTATGGAGTTCAATGAGTCGTTTGTCCCAATCAATACTGTCCCAATAATTGTCAATATAGGACCAAGCATCAATTGGTGATGCCTGTCCTATGTTTAGAAATTTTTTAAGGGCAGGTATATCGTCCTTTAACGTTGGTTGACTATAAATCTTTTCAAGAGACTCCAGCACAGCGAATAAAATTGAACGGGTATCATCTCTCGGGTAATCAGGCCATCCTAGTGTATCAAGATAGTACAAATCTTCAGCAAAGATAAAAACATCTTCTTCGTTAACTTCATTTGTTTCCCAAAGGCACAATACGTTACCAATATCTTCAAATGTAATATCAAGGATTGAAGTGAATTTTTTCAACAGTTTGTTTTTCATGATTTATTACCTCGAGAGCAGGTGTTCCCGTTCTGCTATTAGGGCGAAATCTAACTTCAAGTTTTCCAGCCTCAATGTATTGATCCGTTGGTGCTCTTGATGAAGGGTCATAAGGATTAGGTCTGCGGCCAGTAAGTGTCTCAAAAGTATCTTCCGCCCCTTTTATTCCACCTTGCAAATCAGTTGATCCTTCTGTGTAACCTTTCAATCTACCACTTTTTACTGTACCTCCACCCTTTAGATTCTTTCCTATCCAACAGTCACTATTATGAACCAACCACTGCCCATGACCCACGAAGAAGGTATGAGCCTCATCAACAGTCAAATTATACATTATCTGCGGTTGGTCAACGAACTCAATAGCTTCTACTACCCTTGTATGACCAGTAGAATTATAAACTTTATGACCCGCCTGTAAATCACCTGCATCCAGCCATAATCCAGCAGCGGTAAAGAAGGGGTGTTCAGGGGTCGTTTCAATCAACTCATCATTGATCGTGAGGTATACGATGATAGGGTCTTCATGTTCCCACAGATGGGTAATTGGGTAGTAACTAACTTCGCCTGTTACCTCATTATAAGCCAATACCTTAGTCCCTATCTGTAGGGTACTGATTGGCTCTAGCCCATCTTCAGTCATTACCAAGGTTTCTGCACTAAAACTATTACAAAATCCTCTAGCAAGGCTTCTGGCAAAATTACCTACACTGTGGTTACTTGGTATTTCATCATGATAATCACTCATACCAACAACCATTAAGTAGTATAAAAATGCTTGAGCTACTTTGGCACCATCTCCTGTAGCTTGAGCTAAATCGACGACATCATTAAATGCCTCAG
The DNA here is from genome assembly GCA_028285035.1 of Phycisphaerae bacterium. The sequence goes on along the minus strand of JANQQF010000086.1, from coordinate 71,799 downwards.
CGGGTAACAACTGATCCAAATCGGTTCCAGCATAATAATGAGCATAGACCTTAGCCACCTGCAGCCGAGAAAGAGCTGCACCCGAATCTCCTTCGATAATGCCACTAAAGATCAGTTTGTCTTGCAAGTATAGGTAATTATTTGCGTTATATTGAGCATATTGTTCCTGACCTGCCAGATAAGTATCAAACGATATACCTTTATCAGCTTTACGTTGCCAACCTACGACTGAATTATAGTAAGGGTCATCACAAGGTGGGCAGTGACCTGTTGAGTCTGTGAAATTTAAGGGGTTATTAAAGACATAAGCATATCGATTCCAGGCTTGTGGATTAGATTTACCTGGCACAATCGTATCCGGCGAGATAAACCGACCCAACACAGGCGAGTAGTAGCGAGCATTGTAATCCATCAGGCCAAAGCTGGCCTCGTTACGCTGACCAGTGAAGCCGAAGTCGGTGGGCAAGGGGTCGCCACCGGGGGCACGGAGTTCCTCGCCGTAGGGTTTGTAGCGGGCCTCGGCGACGATGATGCCGTCTTCATCGGTGGTGACTGACGCGGAGCCGAGATGGTCACCGTGGATGAAGTAGAGATCATCGTCCTGACGGGTGGCGACCATTTGCCCATTGAAGAAGTAGTTCTTGTGGATGCTTTTGTTGACGGTAACAGGGTCACTTACTTGGATGGTGCTATTATCCAAGCGGTCCTTGACCGTCACCCGGAAGGTGTAGCTCGTGCCCACTTCGCCTTGGGTGAACTCAAGCGAGGTCTCCGTTATATCGGTTGCCAACTCTTGCCACACATTGTCACCTGTATGGTACTCAACCGTATACAGCGCCACAACGCCTGAGCCGGGCAGGCCAGCATTGCTATCTGGATCATTGGCGTCCCACTCAATGGTAAATTGGGCTCCAATATTGCCCGTGGGTAAGGTAAAATCAAGCGTGGGGGCAGTGGTATCTTTCACAACGCCCAGCGAGAGGGTACGAACATTACCCACCATATCACTGGCTTCAAGATCAAAACGGCCATCTAACCCTTGATTGGCATCAATAGTGTAAATCTCGGAGAAGGTTTCCGCTGCCAAAAAACCATTGAACAACTGTGGGTCAACACTCGTTCCAAACAGCGTGGGAAAGGTGACTTGGTTAAGCCCAGCTTGGCTATCCTGATAGGTTATGCTCAGGTTAAGATCACCTGTGGTGTTGTCATTATAGTAAAAAATCATGTTACCAGCATCATAATAGCTGTTGCCAGGTTCAGTCACAGTGAAATTGCTAAAACCCGGAGCCGTACGATCTTGCTCTATATGGAAAGATGGACTGGTGGCTGAGTTACCAGCGCGGTCCTCGGCTTCGATCTCGAAATCATGATCAAGGTCTTGACTGCCATCAACGATGTATTGATGGCTGTATGTCTCAATCGCTGTTACGCCATCTAAATCTTGTACATGCTCACTGGTACCAAAAATGGCCGGGAAGCTTACCGAATCCAAACCAGCTGTTGGATGCGCCGCCTCATCGCTGGCCTCAATGGAGACCTCGAAAGGGGCAATCGACTCAGCACTATAGTATAGGGTGGTGTCTCGTACATAGAGATCGGTTGCGCCGAGCGGATCCAGAGTCAATGTCTGAAGCAGGGGCGAGGTGTGATCAACAATGAAGGTTGTTACCTGAGGCGAGGCCGCCGGATTACCCGCCCCATCTTCGGCCTCAACGGTTACACTCTTCTCTCCTTCGGGCGATATGGTCGGAATCTTGATAAACCGTTTATATTGATCATTGCCGATGTCAGCTAGATAGAACAACCTTGATTCATTTGGCCCCACTGCCTCAAAATTGGTCAGTGTAGCCCAGACCGAGCGCACCCCAGCCAAATCATCAACCGCTGTCACCTCTACTGCCAAGTTGGTTTCACGTTGGATAAAGGGCGGGGTCACGGTTAAGTTACTGAGGGTTGGGCCACTTCGATCAACCACAAAGGAAACTGGCGCACTGACAAGGCCTACATTATCAGCCCGATCTGCAACCGCCTGAGCGGTCACTTGATAGGTTCCATCGGCCTGATCATTCCCCGGATAGGCTTCAAGATCAACATCCAACACCCACCAGCCTAGCGCGTTACTCCTGATCGACTCGGTAGCCAGTGGATTACCATCTTTGCTGATTATGATCTCGATCTCGCTGAGAAGCTCGGCCTCACCCCGCAGGGCAAATTGGGGACTCCCCAGATCATATCCGGTTGAGGGCCAGGTGATGGTCACCCAAGGTGGCACTAAATCAAGGTAAGGTTGGACAAACTGATAGCCCTCGTTACCCGCCAAATCCTGAGCCTCAAATTCAACCACGACCACCCCTTCGATATCGCCCGTGGTCGGAATGTTCCAGGTGGCTTCCCACACTCCCGTATCTGCCCCTGTTTCAAGGAGTGGGAGCGGTGTATCCGGATCTGCTGTAGGGATAATGGCTTGGACAAGATTAACATCCGCCCCCTCGTTATCGCGTCGCGTATGGGCAGTCAAAGTCACTGGACTATCGTTCAGCCCAATCGTTGTCTCTGACAGGAAGGCCAGAGGGGCCACGAAGGGATTACGGATTTCAAGGCCAACTTGGCAGCTAGCCTGAAACAGACTTATATTCCCAGCGGCATCAATGGTATCAACTTTAACCTCTATGGATTCACCCACGTCAAGCGTATTCAAAGGCAAGGCCGCCGCCCACTTCCCATCAGCATTCACGGGAGCCACGACCGCTGGCTCAGAGGCCCCATCAAGATAGACCTGCACCAAGGTTCCAACCGGAGCTTCCCCATCAACCATCCCAGGGGGAACATTAAACCAATTGATATTGATGATCGGCTCACAGGTTAAGGTAGGGGGCGCAGGGACTTGTGTGATAAGGCTCACTGCACCACCTGTATAGGTCACGGTCTGATCAGGGTTCACCCCATTCTCATCCTCGACCGTCAGGACCAATTCATAGTCATAGGTCGGCTCAGTCAATGTTGCCCCATTTATAAGATCAGCCCAAGTTACTTGCTGTGTTAGAGCCTGACCTACAACGCTATGGATGACCGTCATCCCATCAAGCAAATTCAACTGCCAATCCTTGACCACCCAACCTGCACCCGGTTGGACCGTAACATAGAAAACAGGTGGTGGTGAGCTTAGATTGTTTGGATTGAAGACCACCGGATCGGCCCGTACCAAGGCCACATGCTGGGCTGTATCGACCGAGACGTTAATCGTTTCGGTATGGGTATTGAGGACAGGTGGATCAGCATCTTTAACCACCTCGGTTACTGTCACCTCAATCTCATAATTTGGTGGGTCAGCGGCAGGTAGAGTCAGCGTATCATTCCAACTGCCATCAATGACTGCAACGTCCTCGTGGACCAGCGTACCATTAACCTTCACATCCAGCGTTAGATCGTCGCTCCGCTCCATTTCCAGTAGCAGATCCATATCTTGTTGATTGAATACCGTGCCATCCGGGGGCGAGATAATTTCAACCCCCGTTTCAGCATTCACCGTAAAGGACCAAGACTCGACGGTCTTATGCCCAGCCTGATCCACTAAGTGTAGGGTTACATGGTGGATACCCGACAGAAGGTCTGTCTCAGGAGTATAGTTGACACTATCAGAGGTGAAGGTGAGCGGGTCGAGCACCTGCTGATTATCCAGGTAAAGTTTGGTGTTGTCTTCATCAATCGCCTGTGCTTCGATAAAGGAAGCCTCAATCAGAGGCTTAGCCTCTTGAACCACATCGTTGTCAGCAGGCACGACGTCTCCAATTTCTGGAGCAATTTCATCATACTTAAACTCAAACAGGGTTTCCCAATCAGCTTGATGCCCAACCCGGTCAGTGGTGCGGACCTGAAGATAGTGGGTTGAACCGTGGGCTACGGCCGCAGGCACCTGGCATTCAAGAGGATTGCCATCTGGGTCAATGGTACAGATGATGGTCGGATTGGTTGCCTCCGTCGTATCCCAGCCCAACTCATATAGGGCAATCCCACTATGGGGGTCCTGCCCCGGATCCCAAGTGAATGTGGGGTGGTCTACTTCATGTTGCCACTCCCCACTCTCAGCCACAGTCCCCTGGATGCTGACCGAGGTTGGGTCAGGATTAACTGGAGCCTCGCCATCATACCAATAGGCATAATAGAATTGACTCTCGTCGTCAGACCAAGCTGACCAATTACCCGCAGTATCCTGGGTCCGCAGCCGAAGATAATATCTCCCCGAAGCCGACAATGGAGCTGGGATATATTGATCCGTATCATCCAGAAGATCCGCATTATCTACGGGATGAAGAATCGTCTCAACAGGGCTAGGGTCAGCCCCATCTTCATCGGTGCCAAAATAGACCTCATATTGGGCAATCTCGGCATGTTGATCACTGGCTCCATCCCAAGTGAATTGCGGATCATTGAGCGTTGTCCAAACTTCCGAAATGATTCCATGCTTGATCTCATTGGCCGTGTCTGGATTATCCGGCGCTGTGGCATCATACCAATAGTCAAAAAGAGTGATCCACTCGTCATTCCAGTTACCAACACTATCCTTGGTTCGTACCCGTAGGTAGTATTCGCCCGTGTCTGAGAGGAGGTTTGAGTCTGGTTCGTAAGGATCATCATTGTCCACGGGATGTGGGATTTTGTCATTTGAGTTCGTACTTTCCCCATTTGGGTCTGACCCAAAATAAACCCAATACTCGGCAATGTCACTTTGGCTGTCGGTGGCACCACTCCAAGTAAAGACAGGATCGTCATGGTTGGTCCATTGTTTGGGTGGTATATTATTGTTGATTTCGGTGGCGGTAGTTGGGTCTGGATTCTGAGGGGGCGTATAGTCGAAGGGATAGATAAAAACTGTTCCGGGATCATCATTAAAAACAGTCCCCGCCATCCCCACAATAACCTCATCATAACCATCTGCATCGACGTCACCGGCTGTACTAACCTTCTTACCAAAACCAACTAAGGTTTGATCACCTTCAACCGTCCAATCAGCATTTTGGGGGTCTCCCAAGCCACCAGGACCCCCATACCATACAAACACTTTGCCTTTGTTATCATTGTACCCACCTCCTCCAATGATGATGTCATCATAACCATCATTATTAACATCTCCGGCTAGGTTAACTTGTTCACCCAAACTAGCTTGCTCTTGATCACCTTCAACCGTCCAATTGGCATTTTGGGGGTCTCCCAAGCCACTAGGACCCCCATACCACACAAACGCCTTACCTGCACCTATACCAACTGCATTATCATATGCTGGTGCTCCAATAATGATGTCATCATATGGGTCGCCATTGATATTTCCCCCTGTACTCAATGAGATACCAAAAAAATCAAGTTGATCAGTCTTAGCGATCCAATTAGCGTTTCCTGGGTGTCCATTAGGACCTAATCCTTGAGCAGGCGCCCCCCCATACCACACAAATACCCAACCATTTTCAGTTGGATTATCTGGGCTTTCATTATACGCGTATGCCCCAACAATGATATCATCAGAACCATCCCCATCGACATCACCGGCTGTACTGACTGAACTCCCAAAGAGAGCATATTGTTGATTACTTTCAGCGGTCCAATCGGCGTTTTGAGGGTCGCCCAAGCCGTCAATACTCCCATACCACACATATACTTTGCCTTCATTTTGTTCGCCTGCACCACCATCATATCCACTTGCTCCAACGATGATGTCATCAATCCCATCATTATTAACATCGCCCGCTGTACTAACTGAACCTCCAAAGCCAGAAAGATCATCACCTTCAGCCGTCCAATCCGGATTTTGGGGGTCTCCCAAACCATCAGGACCTCCATACCACACATATACTTTACCCTTAGAGAAATTATGATTATATGCCCCAATAATAATATCATCATATTTGTCGCCATTGACATTTATGTTTCCATTGACATTTCCGGCTGTACTGACTGAACTGCCAAAAGCAGAGTCATCTTGATCACCTTCAGCGGTCCAATCGGCGTTTTGAGGGTCTCCCAAGCCATCAGGACTCCCATACCACACATATACTTTGCCTTTACCATCAATATCAAATTCAGCCGCACCGATAATAATATCATCATAACCATCCCCATTAACATCACCGGCTGTACTGACTGAACTTCCAAAAGCTGCATTGGCTTGATCACCCTCAGCCGTCCAGGTCGCATTCTCTACCAGTGGGTCAATTGTGATCGGATAAACTGCTTCATCATCTTCAGCATGTATTTGAAGAGTCCCATCCATCAACACCATTCGGGCTGGTAACTCGCGCCCGGTAGCATCAAAGGCATACAGCCCGCCGTAGCGGAGGGTGGTACCAGCTTGGTTGCTAAAGGTAATCTCTTGATCACTGATCTGCTGAGGTTGTAACGTACCTAACAAGTCTAGAGCAATCACCAATGGCTGGCCTACTTTGGCTTCGCCAGGTGGTTCAGTTAAGGTGAAGCCTTGCTCGACCCCGCGTTCGTCATTGAGATACCATTCTGTAAGAGGGGGTTGGGAGGTGGGAGACTTATCCTGAGCGAAGTCGAAGGGTTGGAGGTTGGAGGTTGGGGATGGTTCGTATTGGTATTCGGCGCGGTTGCCCTCAATGACTAGAGTCGCTTCGCCAACGGGAATTAGCTGCCCTTCGTAACCGTAGGCCGTTAGGGTCATGCCCCATTGCCAGGCGGGGGTATCGCTCTCACGGGGTATGACTCGCAAGCCTTCCTCGGTGAAGTAGGAGCGTAGATTGTTGGCCCGGTTGGGGGCTTGGTAGGCGGGCCGTTGGTCGGGCAGATAGGTTTGCTCCTGCCAGGTAATGTCATACTCCGCCAAACGGATCGCCTCTTGAGCCTCGACCCACCAATCTTGCGAAACATCGGCAGGCAGTTCGGTGGTTGGGGTTAGGATGGGTGTAGTTTCTAGTTGACTTGACAGATTTGCCTTAAATACTTCAGACAAGGCAAAGTCAGGTTGACTAATGGTTTCTACTCCTAATGACCCCACCACATAGTCCAGATTTACGTCTTTGTGGTGGGTTGGGGCCATCAAGGTATCCTGATCCCAGCTCGGGGTCAAGGTAAGATCATCAGATAAGGGATAAGCTAGCCCTGGGGCTCGATGCAAGTCCAATTCAGGGGAATCGGACAGGGCCACGGCTGGCTCTGTGGACAGCGTTGGAACCAATGTCACAAAAATCGTGTCGGTGGTCTCCAGCGTCTCTTCATACAATTTACCAATGTAGAGGGTGGTCACCGAGCGATTGACCGTATTAGTAGCCGCATCCCGCGTGGTTTCAATTTTGAGCAGCCGATTACCATCCCCATCATAGACAAAGCCAGTCGTATGTTTATCACTGCCCTCATCCCAAATCACTTTAGCCAGCCGATTTTCAACATCCCATTCTTGCTCATAGGTCGTACCATCTTCGGTACGTTCTCTCATATTTCCATTGGCATCGTAATAGTATTCATTACCGTTATAATCGCTAACCGCATGCGGCCCACCCCCGTGGGTAGAATCATAGCCATAATTTTGGCCATTCCGACTCTCAAAGTTACCAATGGCATCATACGCATAGCTTCCGGTATAGTTGTAGGCTGCGGTTGTGCTACCCATGCTACTGGCTGTCTTGAGTCGATCTAAATCATCATAGGTAAATTCTAAGTTACGTGTCCCAACCGCCGCTGATTGATCGGTGAATTCTCGGATATTGCCGACTTTGTCATAAATGTATGAATCCACATCGAATATCACATTACCGTTCCCATCATTTACATAGATGCGCCGCAAAGCCCCGCCTTGCCCCTCAACCGTTGGGTCATTAGGGATGGTATTGGTATCCTTATAGTCGTGGTCATAGAAGACATAATTGACGACCAAGTTATTCCCCAAGTTCAGCTCCCTTAATCGATCTTCAAGGTCATAGCTGACACTATTGACATAATTATTAGGGGTACCAGCCAGATTGGTGGTCAATTGCTTTGGCAGGCCACCTGCACTAAATTGGTTGGTTGACACCTGCTCTCCATCAGGGTAGGTCAAGGTACGAACCCGATCAGCGGAGTCGTAAGTATAGGCTAAGGTGTAATAGCCATCACCATCTTGACTATTGTCAAGCCCATTATAGGGAGCCAAGAAGTCACGGGTGACTTTTGTGACGCGACCTCGCTCATCATATGTCCAGTCAACTGTACCCGCTTCATCACGCATACTGGTTCGTCGTCCGACACCCGCGCCGTGAGTATTATCTGCTTGGTCATAGGTATAGGCAATGGTATAACCTCCTTGACCAATGTCACCGCGTGTATAACCAATCGGATTGACTGGACCAGATCGATAGATTTTACCTTCCAGTCGATTTAGCTCGTCATAGTAAAGATCCGTCGCTTGCTTTTTAGCATCAACCTGAGCGATCAGGTTCCCTACCTCATCATAGTAGTAATACCATTGCCCCATATCCGGGTCATCCATACTGGTCTTGCGACCCAGCATATCGTAGGTAATATGGGTGGGATTCTCCGCTGCGTCTGTAACCCTTAACAACTCACCCACAGCATTGTATTTGTAGTGGGTCGTGGAGGTCTCGTTCCCCTCATATTCTTCAACCCTTGTCAAACGCCCAAAGGCATCGGAGGTATGCTTTCGCGTACGTCCATTGGCGTCGATCAGGGTTTGCTCCCAGTCAGCATATTGAACGGAAGTACTTCGCCCATCAGGGAAGGTTGTTTGCGTCGGGCGACCTAATTCATCATATGTAGAATGGGTTGTTAGGTTAGGTAAGGATGAAATATTATAATAGTTGCCACCACCATTACCAATATCCTCAGGATACCCTACATATTCAACCAACCCTTGAGCATTATAGAATTGCCGGGTCATTCGCCATCGTTGCGTCCCGTCTTCGGTCTCGGCCAACGCATGGGTTTGGACCAACTGTCCTAGGCCGTTATAGAAGGAGTAGTTGGAAATATATTTAACAGCTTCGCCATCAGTATCAACACGCTGTTGTGCCGTAACCCTAAAGGGAATCGTCCCAACGCTTGAGTAGGTGTATTTTAGGGTAGGCGTACTTTCATTATGATCACTATAGCCGGGTTGAATTACCCACTTTAAGCGCCCCAAACCGTCATAGCCATAAGCTGTTTCTTGATAATTGGCATCCGTCTCCTTGGTCACCAAACCTTGCACATAATCGTAGTCAAACTCGACCGCTTGACCTTTTGCGTTGGTAATCTTAATCGGCAGAACGTGATGGATATCATCATACTCGGTTTGGGTTTCATTTCCGTTGGCATCAACCACCCGAGTTAAATTACCATAAGGATTGTTGTTGAAGGTAGGATTATTTGGATCTTCGTAATAAGAACGGGTTAGCTGCTCTTGTCCATCATCGTCAACCTGCTGAATAACAGCATTAAGATAGCCTTTAGTCGGTTTTTGGTTGATATTCAGATTATTACGATGAGTAGGGTTTTGGTCGTAATAATATTCCGTATGTCGCAACAGAGCATTAGTACTCTCCCCATCATAGCCTCTAACCTCAACCTGTTTCTGAAGCCCTAGAATATAGGGTTGGGTGACACCTGTGGTATGATTATGATTATATGTAATTGCGGTAATCAAATTATCATTTGGATTACCCGCTTCCCCATAAGCGATGATTTGGCTGGGATAACCATAGGAATCGGGCGTATCTACAGTACTGTTAACATTAGCCCCATAGTGATAGTCAGTTTTTGTCTGCTTCGTATCCAGTGTTTCAACCTCTTGCTCTTTATAAACCCACTCTAATTGTAAGTCCCATCCTATGTTATTAGGAATGGCAGTAACATCCTTAGAGGTCCAAGTTGTCGCTGAGGATTGAAGGACAGTCGTACCCACTTTTATCTCAACCAGAGAGGGGCGTCCGGCAGCGGCATGGGGAATATTCCCGACCTCAGAACGATGCTGGATTGTGTGGTAATTACTGTGGATCTCGTTGATGGATTGATTATCACCATCATTATTTTTTCGAATGACTTTACCAAAGCCCATAAACCAAGGACTACCTGTCGCGCTTACTTGCAACCGCGCGTCATCTCGATCACCTATCCTTGCCAACAAATCATTAGGGTTTTCGGCGTAATCGATCCGACATTCAGGATCGTGATACTCAAATTCGACTCGTGAAACACGATCGGCCTGATCATAGGTCTCGATCACCTGCACAACATATCGACCTAATTTGCGATTAATTGGATCGCCGTCATCAAAATCAACCATTGCGTCAAGATGATAACCACTATTACAGACCAAATTTGGTTTATCTTCATACTGAAATTTAACGATACCTCCATAACCATTATCTACTTCGACCAAACGAGCGTGGTTCCAAGCTGCATCCGTTTTATTTCCATTAGGTTCATCTGTAGTGTACTTAAAATTCATCTCAGGCAGTGATTCACCACCAACCCCACTGATCTGAAGCTTCTCCAAAAGCATATGCCCATTTTTCTCATTTTGCTTATATATTTCCCCATCAGGTTCTGTATCAACATCCTCTTTATCTCGCCACATCATAACTGCTTTATGGGTTAAATCGTAATTACGATAGGTTTGCCAAACTCCTTGATCATTTTTAGCTTCAACTTCAATGCCAATAACTCTCCATTCGGAATAAAAGGGTTGCCCAATTTGCTCGGTCGTTCTGTAATTATTTGATTCCATCGTCGTGGCACCCTCAGGCCTATTATGGACCTGATGAAAGGTGATTTTGACTGTTTCACTACTTGCACCACTAGGAATAAATCTAATTGTATTTGGACGGATAGCTGAAGTGTACAGATCATCCTCACCGAGAGCCTTTAGATTACATTTAGCATTGTTAGGCTGCTCTATCTCATAATCAATCTTAACGCTATTCCCATGTACATCGGTAATTTGTGTGACATAAAACCCTGCTGATCGCCATTTGTCTCTATTACAATCACGGAACCGTTGTTGTACATCAAATATATAATGGGTCCCATTATGGTCCCACGCTTGGTAAACAAGAGGATCATTATTATTATTTTGCTGGTGACGATCTGAAACATCCCAATAAAAATTGTTGATGTCTCGCCAAGCCTCATCTCGCCAAACATCATTACTATTATGCCAAGCCGAATCCCAATCCCGGTTTGTTTCTATCCGATTAAAAGAAAGAGGTTGAGTTTCCCAACCCAGGCCATTATTTGAGAAATCATAATACATCATGTGAGAACCATCGATGTTCAAACTAGGAAGTTGGAAAATGTGCCCAAAAGGACCAAGTTGAGCTTGGCCAATCATCGGCAACCCCGCCAAATCCCAACCCAAACCATAAATACTGGCTTGAGTTTTGTAGCTCCACAGCTTCTCCCCTTTGGCTTCAGCCCGGTTACGAATCGAGTTGACCACATCGCTGGAGTAGTTCAAGCTCAAATTGAGGAGGGAGCCGCCCGCCACAGGTGGAATCTCAATGGGCACATTCATTGTGGCCGCCCCGGTAAATTCTGAGGAGCCAATCCCGCTGACTGAAGGCAGTGTAATCCCCTCAGGAGGACCAAGGGGGGTATCGGTTGCATTCATAATTGACACTTGGCTAAAGTGATCGATGGTGCCCACTACCTGATTGAGGTCCGTCAAGGCTTGGCTATCGGCAAAGGGATACCAATGGATCCCCAAATCTTTGCGCCAGAAGAGGGTTAAGATCTCTTCACACTCAGGATCAGCTTGCTGATCACACACACCCTCATCATAAGGCACGACGATGGTGACTGGCTCGGCAAACTCAGTCACTTCGATTGGCGGATCATCCAGGGTAAAGGCTTGTAGATCAAAGGTCACAATCGGGGTTAACCCTAAGGCATCAATTGGTTCCGGCTCAATTTCAGTCATCGTAACCACCACAGGCTGCTCTACCGCGCCACTGGGGAAGATGACCTGAGCACCCGTGAAGGGCTCGACAATCTCACCGCCCTCTTCGGGGGTAATTGTTCCGGTCACCTCGCCGCCCATCGTAGCTTCATAGGCACCTATATCGACGATACCGTTAATGATACGCGGATTGCCCGCCAAATCGGTGGTGAGTGTGGCAGGCACCGCACTGGTATCACCTGCATCGGTTGCAGGCGAACCCTGCTGAAGCCGCAGATCGCCACTGACCGCATCAACAAAGAGCGGATCGGTATTTTGATTCATGCTGCCGTCGTCCGGCCAGCCTTGGATAAAGCTGTGATTAATCACAGCACTATCTGAAAGTTCATCATTAATCTGGGCTAATTGTTCATCGCCGCTGGCATCGGTATTCCCCCATAAAATGGCGTTCACCAAGGTCAAGGTGTCATTTAGATTGACGATCCCACCGCCATCTGTTAGCGATTCATTTCCACTAAAGGTCACATTGATTAAGGTTGGGGTGCCATCTCGATTAACCAAGCCCCCACCCAACGAACCCGCTGTATTATTTCTAAAGACAGCATTCGTTATGTTGGACGCACCGTCATAGTTATAGACACCACCACCACTCAACGCACTATTAAACTCAAATATGACCTGGGTTAGCTTGGGCGCACCCTCTCGGTTGTAAAAACCACCGCCCAAATAAGGATCGGCCACATTATTACTAAAGGTCACATTGGTTAGAGTGGGATTACCACTCCAGTTAAACATCCCCCCACCATGTCCAGCCCGGTTATCTTTGATAATCAGGTTGGTCAGAGCCGGTGAGCCATCACCATTATAGAGACCGCCCCCATCAGAAATGGGACCACCATCACCATTACCGGCCCTAATGGTAAAGCCATCCAAAATGGTATTTGGATTAGTCCCACTGCTATTTACAACATGATGACTATTATCATCATGGGGCGTTTCATTAAAGTCGGTCCCATCATCGTCCAACAAATCACCACTCAAAATGGTCTCATTTGCTTGCCAGTCTCGCTGATCCAGAGAGGTTTCAGTACCATTGAAACCTCCATACATCGCCACACCTGACTTCAGTTGGAAAGTAGCGGTTCGATCTTCAGTGTGGAGCTGGGTCTCAACATCGTAATCAGGGAGATACGTCCCGTCAGCCACCCAGATGGTATCACCACTTTGGGCGATGGTTAGGGCACTTTGCAGCTCGGTAAAGGCATCCGCCCACGATGTACCATCATTCGCACTGGTCGTAACATCTTTATCAACGTAGAAATGACGATCCGCTTTATTCATCAACACTGCCAGCTCTTCCACAGTCAAAACGCGGTCATACACATACCAGTCATCCAAGACTCCCGCCAGGCCATTGCCTAGTTTCAGCGGTGAGTTAGAGCCCGTTCGTAATTGACTAAAGCCAGCCGATTGCTCACCGTCCAAACTGCCATTAACATAGAGCCGCATCTGTTGGCTTGAGGCTTCATATACCCCAGCCACGTGGTACCAGATATCACTACTCAAGGCAGTATCCCCATTCAGCGAAACCACACCCGATACCCCTTCGCCAACCAAAGCCCAGCGCAATCGTCCCTCTGTACCTAATTGTAGTTGGAAGCTTTTGTCTCCCCCATTATTTTCATAGCGAGAGATCAAGGTTTGCCACGGATCGGTTGTAGCATTGAGCTTAACCCAGCCAGCCACGGTCAAATCCTGGCTCACGAGCGGCCCATCAGCGGTAAAGAGGTGGGCATTGCCGGGTAGGGACGCGCCTTGACTATCTTGCCCATCCGTCGCCCCAATTGAAGCTGTTTCCGCCAAATGGTGCTCATTGCCAGTAGCATCGGTTCGGGACCCGCTGGTCTCCTCCAAAGGCCAATGGGCTAGAGGTTCAGGCGAGGGAATAATCGTATCCGTTGCCTCATAGGCCCCCATATCCACCGTGGCATTGACAAGCCGTGCATTGCCGTCTAAATCGGTCGTGACCTCAGCAGGTACTGCCCCGTTATCCCCAGCATCAATCGCAGGTGAACCGGGTTGGAGATGCAAGTCGCCATTGGCGGCGTCAACAAAGAGGGGGTCATCACTGAGATTGCCGGTGCCCCCACTCGCCCAATCTTGGATCAAGCTGTAATTCACAACGGGCGCACTGGTGCCTTCGTTATGGATCTGGGCTGATTCATCAATACCGTGGGTATCACTATTCCCCCACAGAATCGTATTGACTAGCACTGGGTTACTATCCCAGTTGTGCATCCCACCACCTCTGGCGGAAGCAGTATTATTATAAAATGTAATATGAGTGAGGGTAGGATTACTGGTATTATTACGCAGCCCGCCCCCACTTTGGCTAGCCGTGTTGCCGTTAAAGACAACGTTGGTTAAGGTTGGATCGCCATTACTCCCAAACATACCACCACCAAATTTAGCTTCATTGTTTGTGAATGTGATGTTGGTCAAGATTGGGTTACCCACTCGTGAGCGCAATCCACCGCCATCAGCCGTGGCCACGTTATTCTCAAAGGTGATGTTGGTTAAAGTCGGGCTACCCTTCCAGTTAAACATCCCGCCACCATCATTTGTGGCAGTGTTATTGATGAAAGTCAGGTTGACCAACGTGGGTGAACCATCCTCGCTATACAGCCCACCCCCATCAAACTCTACGCTATCATTGGCATTACCGCCGGTCAGGGTAAAGCCATCTAAAATCGTCGTCGTGCCTGCCTCAGGGCTTGTCACCACAACGTGATAGCTGTTCTCGTCATTGTTGGTGAAATCATCATCATTGCCCGCCAAATCACCACTCAAGATCGTTTCATTCGCTTGCCAATTCCGCTGATCCAGAGATGTTTCAGTACCATCGAAGCCTCCATACACCGCCACACTAGCTGGTAACTGGAAGGTCGCCATTCGATCTCCGGTGTGGAGTTGAGTGTCAACATCGTAATCGGGGAGATACGTCCCATCAGCCACCCAGATGGTATCGCCACTTTGGGCTATGGTCAGGGCACTTTGCAATTCGGTATAAGCATCGCTCCAAGCGGTGCCATCATTCGCTCCAGTCGTGGCATCCTGATCAACATAGAAATGACGATCAGCCTTACCCATCAACTCGGCAAGCTCCTCTGGAGTCAGTACGCGATCATAGAAATACACATCATCCAAGGCTCCGGACAGGTTGTGACCAACTTTTAATGGTGAACCAGAGCCTGTTCGCAATTGGCCAAAGCCAGCCGCTTGCTCTCCATCCAAAGTCCCGTTTACATAGAGCCGCATCTGTTGACTTGAGGCTTCAAACACCCCAGCCACGTGATACCAGGTGTTACTGCCTAATACACTATCTCCATCGAGGGATACCACACCCGATACCCCTTCGCCAACCAAAGCCCAGCGCAATTGTCCGCCTTCGCCAACTTGCAGTTGGAAGCTCTTGTCCCCGCCATTATTTTCATAGCGAGCGATCAAAGTTTGCCACGGCGTGGCCGCATCATCGAGCTTGACCCAACCAGCCACGGTCAAATCTTGACTTACGAGTGGGCCATCATTTGTAAAGAGGTGGGCGTTGCCAAGGAAGGACGCCCCTAGACTATCCTGCCCATCGGTCGCCCCAATCGAAGCCGTTTCCGCCAAATGATGTTCATTGCCGGTGTCATCAGTTCGGGTTCCGCCCGTCTCTTCCAGAGGCCAATGGGCTAGGGGTTCATCTGAGGCAATCACTTCAATAAAGTCGGTCTTAATCTCACTTTCTTCTTGACCTTGACCATCATTGACCGTCAGGCTGACGGTATAATCACCCGGTGTGCTATACGTATGAGTTGGGCTGGCTTCTGTACTTGTATTTCCATCACCAAAGTCCCACAGATATGTAGGGGTATCCCCTTGGTTTGTGGTGTAGTTTAGGAATTGAATGGGGAAATTAGCTGGAACCGTCGTTTGAATGGTGCCAAAATCTACCACAAGTGGTGGCGTCCACACCGGACCAGCGGCTGCCCCAGCCCCATAGTTATCAGCCACCTCCTCCAGACTTAAAGCACGATTATAGATAGCGACCAAATGGTATGTCCCTAGCCAAGGCCGATCCCCAGTTGTTTCATTGCCCAAGAGAAGTGCCATGGTACTATCCCAGCCCAAGAAATCGCCTTCAATTGTTTCTTCGGCAACCTCAACCCCATTTAGATAGAGCTTAACCTGCCCTGCCGGGTCACGCGTGTACACGACATGGGTTAAATCAGTGGTCAAGCTCCCTGAAAGGGAGGCAATCACCCCGTCTGAGCCATTGAGGTTGGTGTTACTGGTGCGTAATCGAACGTTGTATAAATCTGAGGGATCATCTCCCCACAGACCTTGCCCCAAGGTTACATTACGCTCATCAGCACTACCCGAAATGGAGACAATTCGAGCTGGCCCATCTTGACTGGTATTGGCTGGCTCAAGCCAAGCTTCGAGGGTTAGCTCTTGGTTCGCTTGAATAGCATTGATCAGTTTCGTAGCAGGTCCCCCAGAGGAGAGTGTGTTGCTCGTGTTAAGAGACAGTGTCCCCTCATCTTGATTCCACGTTATGGCAGGATCAGTCGCATCATTAATAGTCAAATCAAGGGCAGGCTCTACCCCAGACAGATCATGAACGATGGCCCCCTCCCCTTCGGTGAAGGTATAAATGGCTTGTAAGTCCGTCTCGCCTCGAATTTCGCTAGAATCTACCACCACAACATGGCCAACTTTAGTGGTGCTCTCACTTCCCCCTGGCCCAATTGCGATCAAGGACACATCATAAGTACCTGGCGTGTTATAGTAATGGGTGGGGGAGGGGTCATTCTTATAATCGGGATCAGAACTATCCCCAAAATCCCAAACATATTGATCAGCATCGGTTGATTCGTTTGTAAAGGTAACCCCTAAGGGATTGGTCGATGAACCAAACCCACGATTACCATAGCTTGCGAAGGATGGGGTGGGTTCGGGATAGGGCCAGCTACCATCGTATAGCCCTGCGATCTCCTCGGGCGTTAGCACCCGATCAAACATATACCAATCATCTAGCCCCCCATACATCGACTTCCCAAACTTGAGCGGGGAGCCTGACCCCGTCCGAATCTGGCTAAAGCCTGTGCTCTTCTCATCGTCAAGCACGCCATTAAAATATAGTTGCATCTGTTGGGCCGAGGCATCAAACACGGCAGCGACGTGATACCACTGATTATTCACCAAGGGCGTAGTGCCGTGCACAATCACATTTGAGGCCCCTTCTCCGGTCACGGTCCATCTCACTTTGCCTGTGTGGGGGAAATCCAGACGGAAACTCTTATCGCCATCACTTTCATGACGGGCGACAATCGTCTGCCATTCGTCAGTTACGTCATCTAGCTTGAACCAACCTGCTATTGTCAAATTTCCCTGAACCAGCGGACCATCAGGGGTTGATAGATAGTTACCCCCCGCCGGAGCCACTCCTGTATTACCATCTCGTTGGACGGTTCCGACCGTACCAACTTCAGGTAAGTCGTGATTATTATCTGTGGCATCAAATCGGGTGCCACTACTCTCATCAAACGGCCAGTGGGCCAACGTCTGATTATCAATATCGGTGGTAACGATTGTTTCACCTGTCGCTGCGACGCTCAAATCATGAATATAGGCATTACCTGGACCATCAGGTTCGGTCACGATGGTCTGAATATTAGGTGCGGCAACAATAACACGATTATCATCAACCTGCCCCGAAAAGGGTGTACTGAAATCATCAGAGTTAAATTGATTTTGCTGAATCCATTCCGAACCGCTTCGTCTAAAGACATAAACCTTATCAGGGCTCGCTGCATCAAGAACATAAGCTCCGGTTGAAATCACGGCTATATCTTTATCAATATCTACAACGGTGCCAAACGACATATAATAGTCGCCATCATTGGCGATCAGGCGAGCGGACTGGGTCCATTCTGTACCGTTATGTTCGAAAATATAAGCGGCGCCGACCTGATCATCATCATTGGGATCCCCATCGCCATCATCAACATTCTCTCCTGGCGCGCCTACCAACAACAGACCGTCATCAAGCGCGATACTTGTCCCAAAAAGAGGATAATCAATTGCGATCGGAGGTGTCAGGATTTGGCTTTGACTCCAACTACTCCCATCTTGCTCATAGAGATAAACAGCCCCTTCATAAGGCATCCCAGGTGGAGTACTCGCATCACTGACAGCAATGGTATTCCCATCAATAGCGACAGCATCACCAAAGAAGATGCTACCTGTTGGCTGGGGCAAACGCACAGGTTGGCCCCAAACACCGCCACTCCGCTCTAAAGTATAGACAGCCCCCGATTGATCATCTTTTTCCTCAGCCCCAACGACAATAATGTCGCCATCTAAAGCGATGGCTGAGCCAAAATAATCCTCACTCACTCCGTCAGGGGCCATCATTTTGATCGGAGCCTCCCAATAGGCCCCGTTATATTCAAAAATGTAAATTGCTCCAGCATTGTCGGCCAATTCATCATCACTACTTTGGGCGACGACCAAAGTATCGCCTTGCAGAGCTAATTTCCCACTATACCCAACGAGGTGATAGCTTTGCTGCCAGCCACTACTGCTATCACGTTCAAAAATATAAATCGAGGCATTCTTACTGGTTACGGCTGCGCGGTTACCACTCAACGCAACACTTCGACCATAATCTTCATCGACAGAGGCAGTATCGGTGGGCAACAGCGGGAGGAGAGTCTCTTGCTCCTGGCTGGCCACCACCTCATATTCAGCATTTAGGATACTATTATCAGCAGTTGCCACCCACTCTAAAGGCGTGGTGGTTTGGCCTGGGTCCAATTGAGGAATTGTCCATTGGACGGTATTACCAACCAGAGTCCCCCCACTAACATAAGTAGCCCCACTTGGTAATTTATTCGTTGCGACCACATTGTAAGCTGGGGCAGTTCCGGTATTTTCTACAGATAGGCTATAGTTAATCGGATCTCCTGCTACGACGCTGGCCGAGCCATTTAAGGTCATAATTAATTCTGGTTGAACCGGATCAAGTACGTTAATCGTTACAGTTTTAGGCGTACTATTACCAGTAGGGTTAGTCACGACCAGACTAAGGGTATGTTCACCTGGCTCTGTGTATAGATGTGAGTTCTTATGAGGAGCAAGGGGGGTCCCTTCCTCAAAATCAAACTCATAGAGATCAGCCTCGCTGGATTGATCCGTTATATTGACTCGCAAGGGAGCCGGACCTTCCAGGCGATCCACCGTAAAATTAGCTGTGGGGAGTGGTCTTGGGTCTATTTCAACCGTTGCAAAGTTCTGCAATACGTCGGCTGCGGTTAAGGCCCGATCATAAATCGCTACCAAATGCAATTCTCCTGACCAAGATCGATTTCCTGTGACCTCATCACCTAACAGGAGTTGATAACTATCATTCCAAGTTGAGAAATCACCAGCTACTGTGTCACTGGTCGCAATCTGACCATTAATGTACAAGGTAGCTTGGCCATTGATATCACGGGTGTAAACAAGATGGGTTAAGCCGGTTGTTGCGCTACGACTTGCTGAAGAGATCGCGCCATCTGAGCCATTTTCATTGGTGGTATTTGTTCGTAATCTCGCATTGAACAGATCGCTGGATTGGTCTCCCCACAAACCTTGTCCCAATGTAAGATTTCGCTCGGTTGAACTGCCTGAGATTGAGACAATTTGGGCTGGCCCGTCCTGTAACACATTTGTCGGTTTAATCCACGCCTCCAATGTGATTTCATTGTTCGCTTTGGCCGCATCAATCAGTTTGGTGGCTGGTCCACCAGAGGCTAATGTTGCATTATCAAGGGTCAAGAAATCCGCACCCCAAACCACACGAGTTTCATCGGCAATGGTTAAATCGAGTGGCGTTCCCACGCCGGAGGTATCTTGGACCGTTGTGCCGCTTCCTTCCTCAAAAGTATACAGGGCTAATAGTCCATCCGTTACTCGATCATCATCGGGTGGGGTAACTGGCTCACTTTCAACCAAACTCACATTATCAATCCACAATGAACCACCCCCATGCAGTCGGAACTCAGCCCGCACATAGACCGCATTGACGGGAGGCGAGGCTTGGGTGGTAAAACTAAAGGCTTGCCAGTCATTATTTGGGGTAAAAACGGCCGATTGAACACTATCCTCAATATAGCTCAGATCCGCATCCCAGTAATTCACCACGAGTTTGAGGCTATCCGTGCCTGTATCTTGACTCTTAAAGTAGCCAGATAATGTATAGGCTGTCGTCTCACTATTGTGGACCACCCGCTCTCGTTTACTAAACCAACGAGCATAGATATCGGTCGTCGTTGTCAGAGGTTGAGAGACAAATAGGCTCCGGTTGCTCCCTGCCTGCCCCTCATTGGCCCATTCAAAGGTCCCTAGGTTACCGTCTGTACTGTAATCGATATTTGGATCACTCTCAAAGCTCGGGTTTGGCAAGAGGTTCGTAGCAACAGGCGTAGGCGTAACAGTGGGAGTCATTGTTGGGGTTGGGGTGGGGGTGGCAATCCCTTCAGCCGTGAGCTCAACTTGGTCAATCCACAATGAACCACTCCCGTGCAACCGGAACTCAGCTCGAACATAGACGGCATTGGCTGGTGGGGTGGCTTGGGTGGTGAAGCCAAAGGCTTGCCAATCATTGCTCGGAGTAAAATAGGCAGATTGGGACGTGCCAGATAGAGGGTTCAAGCCTGCATCCCAATAGTTGATCACCAATTGCAAGCTATCGGTTGCTGCCCCTTGGCTTTTGAAGTAGCCGGATAAGGTATAACCTGTGGCTTCACTATTATGCAGCACCCGTTCGCGTTTGCTAAACCAGCGAGCATAGGGCTCTGTAGAGATGGTGGTTCGGTCGATCAACAGGCTACGACTATCTGTATACCCTTCATTTGCCCAGGTAAATGCATCCGCATCGCCATCGGTGCTGTAATCTGTATTTGGATCACTCTCAAAGCTGGGGTTTGGCAAGAGATTCCCCCCTGATCCGCCACCAGAGGTGGGGGTGGCGGTCGCCGTTGGGGTCGGGGTTGGATCTGG
Source organism: Phycisphaerae bacterium (assembly GCA_028285035.1). The sequence goes on along the minus strand of JANQQF010000086.1, from coordinate 50,828 downwards.
ATTTGGATCATCCAAGCCAAATTCCAGGGCCCCAATGTCTGGCGCACTACCGGTGTAGGGCCAATAGACTGGGTCACCATTCTGTACTGTAATAGATTGGGCTAGGGTAATCGTATTGTTTTCATAATTAATCTCATCAATCTTAACAGGTTCATTCACACCGGGCTGATAATCACCAATCTGGATCATATCTTGCGCCCAAAAGGTGTTTCCGGGATACTCAGCACTAAATATGTCTGCTAAGTTGGTGGCATCATTATGAAACCCATCAAAGAAATAGCCCGCGTCATTGACTTTTATTGTCTTATCCCCAATCACCTCAACAACCGTGGTTAAGGGGCCGCCTTCATCAATTGCTGGGGAGCCATCAGATAGACCGAAATTATATTGCCCATGATTCTCCTTGATAGGTAAGGCCGGAACATTCACAAATGGAGAATTTGTTCCACTATCAATTTCAAAACTATGAGCATCATTGCCTGTATAATCATCAGTATTAGCATTTAATAAAGATTGCCAAGTTGCTAAGTCCTTTGACTCATTAGTATCTCGATCTACATTTTGACCGTCGTACAGGTTGTAATCAATATCAATCGAGTTCGTCGATGAGTTACTACCAAGACGCAAGACAGTCTGGGCACTCTGATGTTTCAATATGATATTGTTTTTGATAGCTGCATTTTTAGCCGCACCCTCACGTGGCCAAACACCCCAAAATTGAGGGGCAGGTGGATTAGATGGGTTGACATAGCTACTATTTGATCCAAGAAAATCACGATTATTAGCCACCAGCGTATTATTATAAATCTTGAAACCATCTTTAAAGCGAATACCACTCGAGTTGTCATATAAAATATTATGCCGAATGATCACATCCCTTGCACTTGAATTTGCCCCACGACCAATTGAATTAAAGGCACCTCGGTTATAGTTGGGGTTTGTTGGTGTACCATCCCCTGGTCTAGTACTACCTTCAGCATTACCCGCCACCCCATTATTACTACCAATGGTTCCATAGATCATATTCTCTTCAATCAAGACATGGGCCGCTCCTTTAAGATCAATCGCGTTTTCACCATGATTTCGAATGGTATTATCTCGAATTACGGTACCCATGTTTGACATATCAATCTTTTTGTCATCATCACTTAGGTTTTCAGACAAATTTTGCTGAAACTGAATACCATCTTCTATGAAGCTACCCTCAAGCGTATTACTTTCGATTAGAGTCCCTAGCAAAATCCCTTCATTTGTTGATGTGATGGGGGCATTACCAGTTGGGGCTTGGAGGACAATAGAGCTTTGATATGTACTGGAAATTGTGTTGTCTCGAATAATGGTATATCGACTACCACCGCTGACGCGTATTCCCACCCTCATTCCTGTGATGACATTATCGATAATCTGGGTATGTTCAGCCTTTCTAAGGGCAATACCAATATGCTTTTTATCATTACTATTAAAACCTTGATAGACATCAAACGTATTTTCAGTTGCTGGAATTGTAATAATATTTTTGCGTATCACATTATGAGTTGCAGTGACTTCACTTGTGGATATGATATGAACCCAATGATACTCGCCGTCATTATCATCTTTGGCATAAGGATAATTCAGCGTTAAGCTATCAATAATGATGTAGCTTCTCCCCTCAAGGTCAACAAGCGGCTCATCCATAACCGATCCCTGGATTTTAACGATATCCTCATTGTAATTTGTGTAAGTGATAGGACCATCATCCTCATTACCAGAATTGGCCGGTCTTATCTGCTCGTCATAGTCCCCGGCCATAATTTCAACTGTATCCCCCGCTTGCAAGGTCGCATTGGCTTTGGCAATCGTTTGCCAGGGGGTACTGCTACTCGTTCCCGAGTTATTATCATCCCCTGTCTCTGACACATAGTACACCGTTCCGCTTTGGGCTTGTGGTAGATGCCTTGGTGCGGCCTGCACAATCATTGGAGAAATTGATGAAAACAGCATCGAAAAAACCGATAACCAATGAATGATAATGTTTAAGGTTGTTTTTAATGTTGTTGATGGTCTAAATTTTTTAAAGGTGTTAAACATTAATCCTCTCCAAACAGTGGTTGATTATTATTTTTAGCCCCATTGTGCTGGTCATCCTAAATTATTGATGACCAGCACAATAGATCTTGGTCATATGTATTGAGGTGTATGTCAGCCCTACCCAATGTGGGTGCAAAAATACCCCCAAACCATACACAACAAACGTATCCAAAACGTATCCAAAGCACATTTTCTCTAAAATCAAAGGAGGATGCATCCTTAAAGATAGAGACAAATGATTGAATGTATATAAATATTAAAGTTATTAAGTTTTATAGTATGTTAAATCAGAAGCCCTTTCAGAATAGCGATTAGGTTCTACTGACGTTTTAGCCGGTTAAATCCAACTTGTTCTCACCCACCACCGCTCCCGAACAGAGTTCAGGCGCAATTTCGAGATGTGGTGATTGGGGCGTTCGGGTCAATTACAACAAAATTTTCTACCTCGCAGGAAGGGCTGTTCAGATCTAATCAAGAGAGCAGGCTAAGAATGAATTTTAGTATGAGTTATATCGAGCATTAGCCCCCTCGATCCCCCACAGGGGAAGAAAATCTCTGGATTCCTCCCGCTGGGAGTTGAGGGGACTAATGCAGACTAGCCGAATAGTACAGATAAAAACCAACTCCACCATCCGTTTCATTCCGCTTATCCGGGTTATCCCCCATCGCCCTGATCAAAGCCCCCAAAGATTGGCCCTATTCAGCCTCCATCGACACGTCCAAGCGGGCAGGTATGATATTGATTGGGGTAGCCATCACCCCATTTCATTCCCCACCCACATCGGCCAAACGTACCCTTGCCTGCGTAGTCCGTGTAGGTTGGGTTGAGCCGAACCGGTGCAGGTTACCCACCGAATGTGTTGGGTTTCACTCCCTCACATTTCACTGAGAGTTCCGGCGAAACCCAACACCAAGGAGAGACTCATCACCATTTCAATCCCGTTCTACCCAACCTACCCGACTACGCAACTAAAACAAAGACACGCCTTGGATGCCAAGATAGATAAAACCGATCCCAACACAAATCGGGACAACTGTATAACTGATGACGTGAAGGATCATCCCCGTCTGATTGCCCCACCGAGCTTTCATTGCCTCCAACTTTCCTAGCACTTCTGGCTGTTTGATCCGGGCATAAATGCTATAAAGCCCAAAGAGTAAGGCGAAACAGCCAAGTGTAAATGTAATAAAATCCATTGTATATCTCCATAATAGTATAGGTAGGTTGGGGTGAGCAGAGCCAATGCCTGTTACCACCAAATGTGTTGGGTTTCACTCCCTCACATCCCACTCGATCATTCGGGCGAAACTCAACACCGAGGACAAGCACAATAACTTTTCCACCACATTCTACCCAACCTACCCGACTTTCGGGCCGATTGCAACTTCGTTTGCCCAGGCTCTGTTTATCCAACTCTATCGACTTCGTTACTGGCAATCGAACGGCGGCCCTATTGGAATACACTTTTTATACGCTGGATTAAGAGCAGAAACATTGAATTTCACATTCAAGTTAAAATTTATGACTGGAGGATCTGGAGTCAGAAGGCTCTGAGATTTAAATGTTACTTCATAAGTGTGAACCATTGAGACTATCCAAGGTCCCTCGCCAAGAGTCAGAGTACTACCACTTCCGGGCCTGCCATTAAAAGCATGTAGAGTAGAGGTTCTTGCATTAAGCGTTCCAAAAGCCTCTTTTCCCCTTGGAAATGAATCCCACGAAAAATCCCACCTAACATCGTTGAGTACCCGTCGTTTAACTACCGGAGCACTGTTTTGTGTCCAGCCCTGAACATAGGTTGATCCTCCTGTATTAGTATCGGGTAGAGCTTCCATCAAATCATGGGTTACCCTATAAGTCGGTACGTCTAAGGATATTCCAACATTAGATACATAATATGGGTAGTCAGGAGTAGCATATATATGACTATTAATTACCATATAAAATCTAGATGCATGTGTGAAAAGGTAGTAGTGATTTGTTACGCCTATCATTCCTCCCGTACGCTGAAATTGATATGTGAATGTCTCAACAAAGTCAGCCTCTCTTGATGTCGGATCAAAATCTTGATACCCTGGATAATGATCACAATCACCCCCAAAACATTCGCCTGTTTCTGGGTCCAAGGTATAATGCCCCGTCGGATCCGTATACTTCAACGGATTATTCCTAGTATACCGATACCGATTAAAGCCACCCGAACTCGTCGGTTCCGGCACAATCGTATCCGGCGAGATAAACCGCCCCAATACAGGCGAGTAGTAACGAGCGTTGTAATCCATCAGACCAAAGCTGGCTTCATTACGTTGGTTGGTGAAACCAAAGTCGGTGGGGGTGGTATCGTTAGTCCAGCGCTCTTTCCCATAGGGGGAGTAGCGTACTTCGGAGACCAAGGCTCCGTCCTTATCTGTGGTTAAGGAGGTCGAGCCTAAGTGGTCGCCATGCAGGTAGGTCAGCACATCGGTGGAGGCGCCGTCGCCTTGGCGCATGGCCACCCGCTGGCTACCAAAGGTGTAATATTTGGTGATCGCCATCACAGGCTCAACCAAGTCGATGGGTGGCGTCAGCGCTGAACCCAGATTGCCCACGTTGTCCGTTGTTTCGAGGCGGAAGATGTAGGTGCCCGTTGATCCTACAAATTGGGCACTGGTCTGGCTGGTGCCACTCAACCACGGCTGCCACACGCCATCTCCAGTGTGATAGCTGACATCATACACCCCAGAGGCCCCAGCCCCGGCCACCCCAGGTACAATCTCGGGGTCGGTTGCGCTCCAACTCAGATCAACGATGTTGTTTTGGTATTGGAGAGTCAAACTGATCAAGGGGAACGTCAAATCAACCCATAAGTTGATGCTATCGGTGTTGGTATCCCCCATCGAGTCGATCACCCGGGTCTGCACCGTATTCGGCCCTTCCACAAGGGGAATGGCCCCACTCCACAGCCCAGTATCAACGGTCGAGGCCGCCACTTCAGTGTCATTAACCCGCACAGTCAAGGCAAGACCGGGTTCGACAGCTGTGGTGACACTTAAGACTGAAGTGGTTTGGCCCAGAATGGTGCCATCCGTCGGGGTAGTTATATTAACTTGGATGGAGGGGCCATCCGAGAGATAGAGGGAGAGTTTACCCACATTGGCTTGCGCTCCATCATAACCAGCCTGTCCAATCAAGAGATCGCTAAAGCCATCGCCATTCACATCACCGCTGGCAAGCGCGCCCCGTTCAGCTACGGTCCAATTGGCACTTTGGGGCGTGCTATCCCCCCACAAGCCAGTCTCGGTGCCGTACCAAACCTTTGTCTGGCCGGAGAAGCTAAGGGCGACATCATCATACCCATCCCCATTGACATCACCTGCACCAGCCACCGAGATGCCTACATCTTGACCACTCTCTAACTGCCAATCAGCATTATAGCGAGTCCCACTTTCGCCCAAACCTTCCGTCGTACTTCCATACCAAACAAAAGCTTCGGCTTCATTATTTGCGGTGCCAGGCGAAGAGACTCCGATCATCAACTCATCCGCTCCGTCGCCGTTGATATCGCCCGCATTCTTTACATCATAGCCCCAGTACGCATCAATTTGATTGCTCTCGGCGGTCCAATCAGCATTCGCCTCGGTACCAGGATCACCTGGGCCACTAGACCCGCCATACCACACAAAGATCTTACCCTCATTCTGTGTAGCACCAGGACCATAATGGGGGGCACCAATGATAATATCATCAATCCCATCTCCATTCACATCAGCATCAGCCAGAGAGGCTCCAAAGAGGGTAAATTCACCGGTCGCTGCGACTGAAGCCCGCCAATCGACATTTGCCCGAGTCCCAAAATTTCCAGGACTCGGCCAAGCCCCATACCACACCAAAACCTCACCAGCCCACCCATCATAGCTTGGCACCCCAACAATAATATCAGGAATTTGATCGCCATTGACATCCCCATTGGCAAAGGTAAAACGAACATCTGGCCCGATAAATGGGTCATAAGTGGCTTCGAGATCAGCCTGCCAATCGGCATTGACGAGCGTACCGGGAGTATCAAAGCTAGGCGAGCCACCATACCAAATAAACACACTGCCATCTTGTGAAGAACTCGGGGCACCAATGATAATATCATCAATCCCATCATCATTCACATCACCCGCACTGGCTACCGTATCCCCAAATCGAATATTGAGAGAACTGTTATTGGCCGCCGTCCAATCCGCCTCAGCTAGGCCAATGCCTGTCCAATCTGTCCGACCATACCAGACAAAAACCTTACCATACGCTTGCCCGTTATCGTAGTCAGGTACACCAACAATGATATCGTCAAAGCCATCGGCATTGAGATCACCTGCACTGGCGATACTCGTCCCAAAATAACTACCAGCCACATCCCCTTCCACGGTCCAACTTGGGCTAGCCACCAAAGGATCAATGGTCAGCGGATAAACGGCCTCAGCCTCGGCTACAACAATCTGAATCTGGTCATCCACTAGCTTGAGGTGGGCTGGGATCGTTTGCCCGGTGGCATCATAAACCCACAGGCCACCATAATGAAGCATGGGGTCCCCGGTCGCATCAAGCAGAGCGATTTCGCCAGCGCTGTGCTGTTCCGCAGTGAGATCACCGCTCAAGTTCAGGGCCAACACCAACGGCTGACCGCCGCTATAGCCGGGACGTTCGGCCAGGGTGAAGCCTTGTTTCACCCCTTGAGCGTTGTTCACATACCACTCCACCATCGCGCTGGCTTCGGGGTCGACGGTCTCCTGAGTCTGACCATAGTGATATTCAGCCCGATTCCCCTCAACGACCAAGCTGGACTCAGCCACTGGACTCAATCGGTCTGCATAACCATAGGCATCCAAACGCATTTCCCACATCCACGCGGATGTCTCTTCGGTTGTTCGGGGCACCACCAGCAAGCCTTGCGGGGTGAAGTAAGTGCGTAGGTTTTGGGCGCGATTCGGCGCTTGGTAAGCGGCTTGATAAGCGGCTTGGTAAGGGGCTTCTGTTCCCGGTAGGTCAAGATTTTCCTGCCAAGTGATGTCATATTCGGCCTGTTGAATCTGGGTTTGGGCCTGTTGCCACCACGCGTCACTCACCCCTGAAGGCAATGTCGCTGTTGTTGTGATCGAGGAGTTTCCACTGGTTAGGCGTGGCCCTGACCAATCATCTAGCCAAACATCTCGGGCTAAAAGGGTATCTTGTTGCCAGCTTGGGGTTAAGGTGCTGTCGCTTAGAGGATAAGCCAGCCCCGCCGTACGTCCGGCAGGCGTATTGGTTGTCTCAAGGATTGAGGGTGGCGCAAGAGCCAAGTCGGTCTCGGGGAATTCAGTTGTGTTGAGCCACACCTGATCAATCAAATTGGTGGTCTCAAACGTCTCTTCATATAGTTGCCCGATGTAAACCGTCGTCTCTTCAGAACCATCCGGCTGCTCCTCAATCTTCAATAGCCGATTGCCATCGCCATCATAGACAAAGCCGGTTTGGTAGGTCTCACTATTGACGGTCCAATCGATGGTCTTTAATTTATTCTCAAAGGTCCAAGCTTGGTTGTAGGTGATCCCCTCTTCAATGCGCACTGTCATATTACCGTTGGCGTCATACTGATAACTATTACTCCCCACCGATGTGACAGCGTGCGGACGAACACTATTCACCCCAGAAGCTGGATAATTGTAGGTTTGACTATCCCGCACGGTAATATTGCCAATTTGATCATAGTCATAGGTATGACTAAAGGCCGGAAGTGCCCCGTCAGCCGCGCCAGTGGCTGAGGTTAAGCGATTTAATTTATCATAGCCAAAGGTTAAAGTCTGTCCCCCGGCTGAGGGTGAGTCATCCTTAATCCCCAGGATATTACCCATATCGTCGTAGGCAGTGTAATGCAGATTGAGCAGGTCGCCCACCTGAATCCGCTCCAGCCGATTGTTCTCTGCTGTGGCACTGTAGTATTCATAGGTTGTGGCCAAATCACTGCCAACAACCATTTGGGTTGGGTTGGCCAAGGCATTGTAGCTGGCTGATTTAACCAGTTGGGTTGACCCATCAGGTAGGGACAAATCCGTGGTTAATATTTCCGGCAAATTGCGGAGGGTATAATCCGTTGTTACCGTCTCCCCATCGGGATAGGTGAGGGTCAGCAACAAATCAGCCGCAGTATAGGTATAGTGGGTACTATAGAGATTGTTACTGCCGCCCGGATCACGACTATTGAGCAACGCATCATAGGGACTGGTGAAGTCACGGGTTTCTTTGGTCAGCCGCCCTTGCAGATCATAAGCCCAAGTTACGGTGCCGCCATCATCGCTCATGCTGGTGCGGCGGCCAATTCCCTCGCCGTGCGTCCCTTCCTGATCGTAGGTGTAGGTGATCGCACAGTTGGGGCAGTCGGTATCGTTGGCTTGAGCGGGGCGACCGGGGTTTTCAGGATCAACCGGCCCTGCGTTGTAAGCCTTACCCAGCAAACGATTCAGGCGATCATAATAGAGATAGGTGGCCTGCTGCTTGGCGTCAACCTGACTGATCAGATTGCCCGCTGGATCATACTCATAATGCCACTGCCCCATATCCGGGTCATCCATAAAGGTTTTGAGACTGGCATTGTTATACTCCATGATCGTCTCATTGTTGAGGTGATCCGTAATCTTGGTTAGGTTATCCAAGGTATCATATTCATAATGGGTAGTGGCATAACCCAGATCATCCCATTTGCTATTGGGGGCATATGGGGTGCTGTAAATGCCCAGGAATTCCGAAACCCGCTCCAAACGACCATAGGGATCAACCTCGGAGATGACCATATTATTTTCTGCATCAATCACCGCCGTTTTAAAGCCATTGTAGAAGGTTTTTGTTCGACTCCCATCTGGCTGTTCCAGGCGGGTAACCCGGCCCAAGACATCATAGGTTGTGATCGTTTTGACTTCATTGCCCCAATTGTCCACAGCATCATATCCACCAAAGCCACTCGTCTCTAATGTCGGCACGGTCGCCTCAATCAATCGCCCTAAATTATCGTAGCGTACATTGCTCAACACATACTCGCTCGCTGTATCGCCGGGGGTATGGGCCTGTATCTTACGACCAAAACCATCATAAAAGACCTTGCTTTCAGCATAAATAGGCTGGCTTGAGACATAGCAGGGATCAACCCGCTGACGACTCATTTCAAAGTACGGATTTGATGGACCGAAGTTGGTCCCCAACGGTGGATAGATACCCTCAAAAACAGGCTCATTAACAGTATCACACAGCGGGGTCAGAATATATTTTGGTCGGCCATGGCTGTCATAGCCATAGGTCGTTGTCGCCCCATTTGGATCGATCTCCGTTAACGGGAGCTGGAATTTGTAATCATACGTGGTTGAGGTGGTATGACCACGATCATTTTGAACGACAAGGGGAAGAATGCCGTGTTGATCATAGGTCGTGGTGGTCTCACGTGGATTTGCGCTGGCTGAGGTTGGGTCAGCAGTAGGGCCATAGGCATAATCAGTAAAGGTCCGTACAATCGTGGCGTTCCCATACGCATCATAACCATCATATTCAACATCAATGAAATTTGCTGTGCCATCGGGTCTCTCGAGATCAAACCAGGTTCGAGTGCGGGTTAAATTACCCCAAGTTGGCAGTTGATTAATTGTGTTGTTTCCATCATAAAAATATTGAGTAAGAGCTTCAGCCTCAGTTTGAAGTGGGTCTTCACCCGTAACAAGCCGCACTGTCTCCTGTTTGAGGAGACCCCCTGGTATCTTGTTGGTTCCAGTAATGTACTTATAATCGGTATAACGTAGTCTATTCCGTTGCGCGCTTTCAGCGTGATCATAATCACTTTTAGTCGTCAAATTACCGGTCGATGTATCATAAGCGAAGCCTGTGCTATACGAGTCACAATTGGCTAAATTGTTTTCTCCGTCACATAAATACTCCTTCTGCTCACTTTGATAAACAAAGACAATATCATCTAAACCAGGATTATCTGGTACAGTCACCCATTTTGATTGAGAATGGCTGTAAAGATTGTCGCTCGCATCATATACCCAAGTTTCCAAGAGGCGCCCATTCAAAACAGGTGCCCCATATGAGAAGCCCTCGTTATTAAAGGTATGCACACTTCGTTGAGTTTGCGGATCGGTCACAGTAACCTGCTCAAACCCGCGGAAGGTACCAAATCCTTCGGCATATGGATCACCCCCCATATTAATATTACTATAGGCATAGGTATAGGTCCCCTCCACATTGGCGACCGTATCTCTGACAATCCGTTGGTCAACCACCCGGAAATACCCGTTGTAACCATCTTTGTAAATAAATTCGATCTCGCCACCATAACCATTGCTTACCTTCTGGAGGAAGGGACGATCCCGATAATCAAACATAGTCTTACCATTCTTCTGATATTTCTGCCCTGTCTGCCCAATGACATAATCAAAGCTCAGGGTGGGTAGTTCATTTTGTGGCAAACCGCTACCATCGCTAATCCTGATTTCGCTGAGCATATTTTGGTGATCCGGCACGGGGTTAACATCGTACTCAAAATTAATCACTCGGATTACTTCTGGCTGGGCAGTTGCGTTTTCTTTATACTCGATTTGAATGTAATCCAATCGACGATAACCATTTCTGTGCGACCCTGGGGCCACATTGGTTCTATTTTGATTGACAAATTTAACAATATACTCGGCGTGGGTATCCCCAGCATTACTGTTTGTGGTATAGGTAATAGAGCTTGGATAACTTTGCGCATCAATCTCACCATTTATCTCACCTTGATCACACTGCCGCCATCGATCTACTTCATCTTCATAATTAATCCGCATGATGTTGCCATGCACATCTTGAATCGTATGCAACTTATACTTCTGCTGGGTTCCATCATTACACCAGGGATCACCGTTTTCAACCCCGTGACTAATAATCGGTAATAAACGTCCTTTATTAATATCCCCATAGACGTCAGCTCCGCTGCTTAGATTTGGTGTGGTCAGATCATCATTATGAAGGCCAAAATAATAGGTCGTCCCCGCCCTATCTTTTACCATCCAATTGAGATAAAAATCATCAACCTTTGGGCCTTGCACCACTTGCATAAAGGTCTGCTGCCGAGTACTGAAGCCTGCTTTACCATCATAATCCCCCTCAATCAGTTCCTCTTGAGTGCCATTGAGAATAAGATTATAATCGTGATCCTGTCCATTATAAGTACGATTAATCTCACCTAACTCCAAAGACCAACCGCCACCAATCCAACCGTTAATACTTGAAGTATTCGCCAAGCCGCTGCCATATTGTAAGGTTAGCTTAGGCATAAAGCCGTTTGGTCCGGTGGGTAGGGGAATATCATAGCTATAGCTCGTTTGTCCTTTGGCTAAACTTACTTCAAAGGCGTCAATCGCGGGCGTGTTTTGCAGGATGGTATCGCCTCCGATACCTTGCGGACTAAAATGCTCCAGCGTCGCGGATACTTTTTGGTTTTGCAAATCAACTGTTGAGGCTAATGGATAGATCGTTGAGTCAGCTTGGTTGTAACCAAAGATACGTAAGCTTTCTTGATCAAGCGTAAAGACTTCTTCGGTTTGATACTGCACTGTTAAGATGACTGGCGCAGAAAAATCGATGTGATCCTGTCGATTCGTTGTACCAACGGCTTGTACCGTAAAATCATAAAATCTAAAGGGGAAGCCGTCTGGAGCCACCTCATTATTCGGTTCACCATTATCATCATAGGTCGTAGGCACAACATCAATCTGTTCTACAAAAATCTCAAACGGTTCTGTCACGGCCCCTGGCGTAAATTCGAGTTGGGCCGTGCCGTCTGCGGTAGTTAAGGTATTTCCTTCAGGTAAAGCGATTCCGATGAGTTCAGGTCCAGTATCCGCTTCATTCATCAAAGCTGTAATTTCAATCTCACTCAAGGCCCGATCATAGAAAGACCATTCATCCATCACCCCAGTCAGGTTGTCACCCAATTTCAATGGCGAGCCTGACCCTGTTCGCAATTGGCCAAAGCCAGCCGATTGCTCGACAACGACACCATCCACATACAGTCGCATCTGTTGACTTGAGGCTTCATACACCCCCGCCACGTGATGCCAAGTATTACTGCTGAGTGCACTAGAGCTATTGAGTGAGACAACACCCGATACACCTTCACCCACCAAACTCCATTGTAGTAGGCCATTTTCAATCAATTGCAGCCGGAAGCTTTTGTCCCCGCCATTATTCTCATACCGAGCAATCAAGGTTTGCCACGGGGTGGTGGCATCATTGAGATTAACCCAACCTGCTACCGTCAAGTCTTGGCTTACCAAGGGGCCATCGACGGTAAACAGATGAGCATTACCAAGGAACGATGCCCCCAAGCCAACTTGCCCATCAATCGCACCCATTGAGGCCGTCTCAGTTAAATGATGGATGTTTCCGACACCATCAAGCCGAGTTGCGTTACTTTCCTCCAAGGCCCAATGAGCCACTGGCGGAAGCAAGGGTTGTACTCGAATAAAGTTAGGGATAGCGACGAAGCCCTCTTCCCCATCCTCCTGTCGAGTGACCGTTAGACTAACCGTGTAGTCCTTATCGGGATCAGTATAAGTATGGCTGGGATTTGCCTCTGTGCTGGTATTGCCATCCCCGAAATCCCAGAGATAGGTGGGGTTATCGCCAGCCCCTGTCGTGGTCGCGGATGAGAATTGAACAGCCTCACCAAAGGGCACATCTGTCTGATCAGCCGTAAAGTTGACCACAAAGGGTTCTTCCCACACAGGGCCAGCCGTTTCGCCAGCTCCATAATTGTCAGCGACCTCTTGTAGGCTCAAAGCCCGATTGTAGAATGCGACCAAATGGTATGTGCCTAGCCAGGGTCGGTCACCGGTGGTTTCATTGCCCAACAGCAAGGCCATCGTGCTATCCCAGCCAGCAAAATCGCCTTCAATAAAGGTCTCTTCGACCTCAACCCCATTCAAGTACAGCTTGGTCTGCCCCACCACATCTCGGGTGTAAACCACGTGGGTCAACGCTGCGGTCAAGCTGCCAGCCGTTGAAGAAATGACCCCACTCAAGCCATTGTTATCTGTGTTGCTGGTTCGTAGCCGAACGTTGTATAAATCCGAAGGATCATTCCCCCACAAGCCTTGACCCAAGGTCAGATTTCGCTCGGTTGCACTCCCTGACATCGAGACGATACGAGCAGGCCCATCCTGGGTGGTATTGGCTGGCGTTACCCAAGCTTCCAGCGTTAGTTCCTGACTACCTTGAATGGCATCAATCAGTTTTGTGGCTGGCCCACCAGAGGAAAGGGTGGTGCTTGAGTTGAGCGACAACGAATCATTACTCCAAGTGACCGCTGTGGGGTCATTGATGGTTAAATCAAGGGCTGCACCCACCCCGGACACATCATGAATTGTGTTCCCTTCTCCTTCAGTGAAGGTATAAATGGCTTGCAAGCCTGTCTCAACTCGGGTTTCATTAGAGCCGACCACTTGCACATGCCCGGACTTGATTAAGGGAGGATCGCTGCTCCCCCCTGGTCCAATGGCAGTCAGACTCACATCATAACTACCTGGGGTCTGATACTGATGGGTCGGTGAGACCTCGTCCGATAGCTCCGAATCATCGCCAAAATCCCAAATGTATTGATCTGCATCGGTCGACTCATTTGTAAATGTGACGACCAGGGGGGTGGTCGCCGAGCCAAACCCACGATTGCCATAGCTTGAAAATGCTGCGCTCGGCGGTGGCGGAGGCCAAGTGCCGTCATACAACCCCGTAATCTCCTCTGCGATTAGGACCCGATCAAACATATACCAATCATCCAGCCCGCCAAACATCGACTGCCCAAACTTCAGGGGCGAGCCTGAGCCTGTCCGAATTTGGCTAAATCCAACACTCTTTTCGCTATCAAGCTGCCCATCAATATACAACTTCATCTGTTGTGCCGAGGCATCAAACACCGCCGCAACGTGATACCACTGATCATTATTAAGCGTAGTGCTCCCTTGTAACACCGTATTGGAGCCTCCGTCTGCCGTCACAGTCCATCTCACACTGCCCGTATTTGGGAAGTCCAGCCGGAAACTCTTGTCTCCTCCACTGCCTTCATAGCGGGCGGCAAGGGTCTGCCACTCATCCGTGACATCATTCAGCTTGAACCAGCCTGCCACCGTCATATTCCCATTAAACAATGGGCCATCATTGGTTGATAGATAATTGCCACCGGCTGGGGCAGCGGCTGTGTTACCATTTCGTTGGACTGTGCCCACTGTACCCACTTCGGGCAAGTGGTGATTATTCTCTGATTGATCAAGCCGATCACCACTTGTTTCATCAAACGGCCAATGGGCCAAGAACCCAACGTCCGGGCTGGCATCTTCTAACACGCGTATTTCTTGAGTAACGGTATCGGTCAAGATCCCATTTCCAGCTTGTAATGTAACCAGATATGTACCTGATGTATTGTAGGTATGGCCCTCTGGGGGAATAACGTCGTTTATAGGCGCGGTTCCATCTCCCAAATCCCAGATAAAGTCGTTGGCTTCTGTTGAATTGTTGCTAAATGTCACGGCTAAAGGAGCCACGCCAACTCTCGGGCTGACCTCAAAGTTCGCTTCAGGCTGGTTAACCACTTGAATATAGTCGACTTTGGTTATGGTATCGGTAATCAGCCCATTACCGGCTTGTAAAACAACGGTGTAAAGATCAGCCGTGAGATATTGATGAGTCGGGTTGGCTTGGTCGCTGCTATTACCGTCGCCAAAATCCCAGACAAAATTTGTGGCGTTTTGCGAAAGTTGACTATCAAAGGTTACGGATAAGGGGGCCAAGCCCGCCACAATGTCTGCTGTAAACTCAGCCACAGGCTCTGGAGTCGCTGGAGTGGTGTCACGGGTTAAACTGACCTCATCAATCCACAGATCACCCTCGCCATGCAATCGGAATTCGGCTCGCACATAGACGGCATTGGCGGGGGGGGGTGCTTGGGTGGTGAAGCCAAAGGCTTGCCAATCGCCACTTGGGGTGAAATAGGCGAATTCCTGGGTCCCAGAAAGATGTGCCAAATTCGCATCCCAATAATTGATCACCAATTGCAAGCTATCAGTTGCCGTCCCTTGGCTCTTGAAATAGCCTGATAAGGTATAGCTTGTGGCTTCACTGTCGTGCAACACCCGTTCCCGTTTGCTAAACCACCGGGCATCCTCAATCGCAGTCCCTCTATCAATCAACAAACTACGACTACTATTGTATCCTTCATTGGCCCAGGTAAATGTATCCTCAGTCTCTCCATCTGTACCATAATCTGTGTTTGGATCACTCTCAAAGCTCGGGTTTGGCAAGAGATTCCCCCCTGATCCACCATCAGGCGTAGGGGTAATAGTCGGCGTAGCAATAGGTGTAGCATCAGGTGTAGCTGTTGGGGTGGGTGTAGGTATGGGTGAGGTATTATCAAAAAACGGGCTGAAATCTACGGTTCCTCGTTTAAAGATCGCGACGGTTTTGTCTAAACTGATCGACTTGGTGTCTCCCTCAAATGTCTCTTTAAGAGCGGTCTCAGAGGCTAAAGAAATATCATCATCGGTATGATTTTTAGGGGCAATATTCCCAACTAAAACAGGGCTACTATCTGTAAAGGTAAGCATATTATCACCATCCCCACCTGCCCCAAATAAAATAAAATTATTTGAGTCCTTAACATAGATGGCATTATCATTCTCAGCCTTAAAGCCATAAATCAGCACATTGGCAACATTATCAAATTCAGCTTGCCGATCCCCTTTTCCGTCTTCAACATTAAGCCCATACAGGATTAAGGGTTCGGTAGTATCTTTGACCCACAATTTCCGATGGTCAGCATGCCCATTACGTTTAGCGTTACTAACAAAACCAGCCCCAAACCAACGGCCACCCCCATTACCTGTAATGCGTGTCTCTTTGCGAGCCTTATTATTACTCGTGTTACTATTGCCATAAGGGCGCGTGATCATGCTCACGACTTCCGAGTTACGACCTGCCTGCCAATGAATCCCTTCAAACCAATCGTCATTTGTCGGGGTGAGCCAGGTTAGATTAAAAAAAGACAATTTTGTTTGGGCATTGGCATCATCTACTGTTTGAATCATCGGGGTGGCTTCATTAGGGGTCCAGGTCGAATGAGTGCGTATTTGGGACACAAAGCCTGACACCCCAATGATATGACTATCCTCATGTAAGGTTAGGGTGTCAGATATAAGGTATATCCCCCTTGGTAAAAAGACCATATCATAATCATTGATTACCTGTTGTAATGCGGTCGTATCATTCCGGGCATTATTACTCCCTGGGCTACCACCGATCAGCGACACCCCCTCAATGCTATGATCCTTAACATTAGCCACACGCAAACCGTTAATCTCTTCATTATTAGCAATCGCATTCAAAATCACATCTGGGGAGGGATAGGCAGATTCATCCAGCGCGTGCCGCAGACGCAAATCGGTTGGTGGGGCAACACCCGCTGTAATGGTGCCAACATGGGGTGAGGATCCAATGGTCCCATCAATCAGAATCCGACCTACATTGGTAATCGTATCCTGAGTTTCAAGCGGATAGGCATACTCACTGACATGATACCAACCCGATCCGCCAGTTATGATATCGCCATTCAGGTTTTCTATAATCTGATCCCCGTTCTGAACATAAACATTGTGTAACATCACATTGGTATCATTGGTGTTATCAATCACCGGTTGATCATTGGTACTCTCTAGTTCAATCGTTCCATCAATTAAAGTCAATGTACCGCCACCAAACCCATTCTCACTAACATTGGGGTCTGTTCTAATGACTGGGGCTGTGGCTTTGTTGATCTTAAAGCCAACAATCGTTAGAGGTGTGCCTGGTTTAGAGAAATATATAGCATGATCTGTTTGATCGGTTAGAGTTAAGTCACTAATGGTTGGCCAGCGTGACTCTGATACATGAATCCCATATTTCCCGCCAATGATTTCGATATTATTTAGGACCGCATCGGTCCCCACCAAATTCTTCATTCCAGCAAAGCCGCTATGCATCGTGATCTTGGTGTTCATGACAAAGCTATCCTGAGCACCCTCTATCTGCAAGGCAATCGCCCCTGGATTCCCGGACCCAATTTCAAAATCGATCCCCCGAATACCTTTGGCAAATCCGCTTTCGGGATAATCGTCAATGTTACCCGAATTTGGTGGATGAATCCGAGTGGTATGAAAATATATAATAGGTTTAGCCCCTTCGGCTGTCGCCGTTTCAAACCCTTCCGTGTTATCGGCCAATTTAATAACTGGCCGATTGGGGCCACTGGTCGAACCAATCATCACATTGGTATGTTGACGGCCAATATCATGGATTTCATAATCCTGCCACCCTTCAAGGGTATCTGTTATTACATAGGTACCTGGTGGAAAAAAGACAGCCATCCGATGTGTATACGCTTCGTCAATGGCATCTTGAATGGCTGTTGTTGAGTTAGTTGCTCCGGTTGGATCAGCCCCAAAGGTTGTCACATCCAACAGACCAACATCCTCTAAATCTTGCGCTGTCACCGTTTGGTGGGGCAATGCATCAATATTGTCTGACTGATCCAATACAATAGGTGGTCTTGGTGCAGCGTGTACGATCATTGGCGAAATCAATGAAAATAGAATTGAAAAAACCGATAGCCAATGAATGATGATATTTAAAGTTGTTTTAAGTTTTGTAGATGGTCTAAATTTTTTAAGCACGTTAAACATTAGTTCCCTCCGAGCAGCAGTCAATTATTTTTTGGATTTATTATTCTGGTCCTCAGTTATTTAAGATCACTAGAATAATAGGTCTTGGTTGTATATATTAAGTGATACAGGGTTCAGCCCTACCTGGTGTAGGCGTAAAACCACCCCTAAACCATACAAAAAAAACGTATCCATATCGTAACCAACACATAACCAACACGTATCCAACAGTCATTTTTGCGAAAGTTAGAGGGGTTTACTGACCCAATCGGAACTTTCTAGCTTGTCATGGTCGTCTAACTGAGAGAGCTTTGATTTAGTTTTCTACATCTGAGTGAGTAGTTATATTGAGTGTAGGAAAAGAAAATCTCAGCCAAAACTCAGCCTGAAGACAGGCAAAATCAATCGATTTGAGATAAACTTAGAGCACCTGTCTCTCTTAATTTTCAGGAAGATTTCTGTAGTTACGCTCAAAGAATTTCGCATTTGGTGTGTTACCATTTAAAATTAAAGTAATGAAACCGTGGACCCAAGATTTTGTGAGTTAGTCGCCAAAATTTCTATAAAAATGACCCACCAAACACTTCGTCGTGTATAATTCAGTGACTATCCCAAACCAAAATCATATTTGTACCCAATGACAAAACTAAAACTTTCTCTTTTTGGCACCTTTGCCGCCCAGGTGAATGACCACCCTTTACATCAATTTAGATCCGACAAAATTCGAGCTTTGCTGGCCTATCTAGCCGTTGAAGCTGATCAAGAGCATCGACGGGAGTCTTTAGCCACCCTGCTATGGCCAAACTGGTCACAGCAGGAAGCGATCCGCAATCTACGGGTTTCGCTGTATCGTCTGCGTCAGACCTTAAGCAAGACAGATGCTGATCTAAATGAGCAACTCCTGACGGTGACCCGTCAAACAATTCAGGCAAACTCGGCCTTACTCTCGGTTGATGTGATCGAATTTCAAAGGCATATCAAAACTACCGAAACCCATCCCCATGCTCAACTTGAACGTTGTCCCTCTTGCTTAGACCATCTCCGACGTGCTGTTAATTTATACAAAGGGGAATTTTTAGCTGGATTTACCTTAACAGATGCCCCCACCTTTGAAGCGTGGGTGCTGGGCCAACGAGAGCCTTATCATTTAAAAATGATGGGAGCCTTACAAAGCTTAATTTTGAGCCAGAAACAGCAAGGGGATTATGATGAGATGGTGACTTATGCCACGCGTCTAGTTCATTTAGAACCGTGGCAGGAGGAAGCGCAGCGTCATTTGATGTGGGCCTTAGCCAAATCAGGACAGCGTAATACAGCCTTAGCTCAATATGATCTTTGCCGCCAAGTCTTGGCTGATGAGTTAGGCATCGAGCCCTCAACCGAGACGACCGATTTATACGAGCATATCAAAACAGGCGAGATTACGAACATAACCGTCCTAGAAAATCCTTATCGAGGTTTACAGGCGTTTCGAGAAGAAGACAGCGAATTGTTTTATGGTCGGGAAAGCTTCATCGAACAACTTCTGGTCGCTATCAAAACACATCCGTTAGTGGCTGTGATTGGCCCTTCAGGGAGTGGTAAGTCCTCTGTCGTTGCAGCTGGTTTATTCCCTCATCTACGTCGTCAAAATGATTGGCTCATCATCACAATGCGCCCAGGAAGCCACCCTCTAAATGCCTTAAAAGAAGCGTTTAGTGCCGCCACAAACGATACCAATGAAGATCAACCATTTTCGATACTCATTCAGGCTGTATTGGATCATCATCCTTGGGCAGAACATATCCTGTTGGTCATCGACCAGTTCGAAGAACTATATACCCTCTGTTTGGATACAGCACTTCGTCATCAGTTCTTGGATAAATTATTGTCCATAATGAATTCAAGGTTATTGGACATTAAAGAGGCAGATGTCGATACCTCCCCCTTTCCCGTGACTACTATTTTAACAATGCGAGCTGATTTTATGGGGCAAGCCTTGACCCATCGCCCTTTGGCTGATGCATTTCAGGATGCCACGCTGATGTTGGGTCCGATGACAGCTCAAGAATTGGCCACTGCAATCGAAAATCCGGCGAAACGTCAAGGGGTTACCTTTGAAGAGGGGCTAGTAAATCAGCTGTTAACGGACGTTGGTACCCAGGCTGGGCGATTACCTTTACTACAGTTCGCCTTAACTACACTTTGGGAACATCAAACCAATGGGCAATTAACCAATCAGGCCTACCAATCCATCGGTCAAGTTGGTGGAGGGTTAGCTCGATACGCAGAACAAATTTACACGAATTTGAATGAGGCTGAGCAAACTCAGGCGGGCCAAATCTTGGTACAACTGGTTCAACCAGGACAAGGAACGAGTGATACCCGACGCCAAGCCATTAAACAGGAGCTAGAAGCAGAAAAGTGGCCTGTCCTACAATACTTAACCGACGCACGTTTGGTTGTTACAGATCAAAATGGAGCTGGGGAACAAACCGTTGATTTGGCGCACGAAGCACTGATTGACCATTGGGGGCGTTTAAAGAGTTGGCTCAATGATGATCGTGCCTTTCGACTATGGCAGGAGCGGCTCCGTATCGCCTTGTATCAGTGGGAAGCAACTCAGCGAGATAAAGGGGCGCTATTACGGGGGGCTTTGCTGGTTGAGGCCGAGGAGTGGTGTCAACTTGAGGCAGAACGTATTAGTCCAACCGAACAAGCGTTTATCAATGCAAGCATAACCTTGCGTGATCAGGAGCAACAGGCCCAGGAAGCCCAACGGCAGCGCGAATTAGTAGCGGCCCAAAAATTAGCCGAAACCGAAGCTCAAACCGCTACGCGATTACGCAAACGGGCGTTTGCTTTAACTGGGTTAGGCGTGATCGCAATTGTCCTTGCCCTCTTGGCAGGTACATTTAGTTGGCTGGCACAAGAAAATGCATCTGCAGCGCAGGCAGAAAGTGCTAAAGCTCAGGAAGCGCAACGGCAAGCCGAACGCCAACGACAATTGACCCTAGCCCAATCTCTCGTGGCTCAGTCATTAGGCTTGATTAACCAATCAAGTGAAACCGAGTTAGGGACCCTATTAACACTTGAAGCACTTCGTTTAAATCGCGAAGCCGATGGCAATCTACAAGAGTCTATCGAAAACTCACTCCAGCAAATCCTCATTCGTCCTTACTTTAACACAACATTGTCAACGCAGGACACGACTATTAATACAGTGGATTATAGCCCTGATGGTCAACTCTTAGCAGTTGCAGGTAATAGTCAAATCATTCAAATTTGGGATACAAACCAACCTAGCCACCCTTTACATCAGTTGATGAGTCATAAGGGCAACATTCAAAGCATTGCCTTTAGCCCCGATGGTCAACACTTGGCTACTGCCGGCGATGACCAAATCATTCATTTCTGGGACGTAAATGGCGTGGAGTTTCCTCATCCACCGCTCCTTCTCAAGGCTCATATTGGATCAATCCGCACCCTTGTGTTTAGCCCTGATCAAAAATGGCTAGCTTCAGGCGGAGAAGATCAAATCATATATCTGTGGGATTTAGCCTTACCCCAAAAAGCAGCGATCCCACTCAGCCAACAAGATATGGTTAATACACTGGCCTTTAGTCCAAATGGTCAATACTTAGCTTCAGGTAGCCAAAACAACTTAGTGCGGCTGTGGAATTTAGACCGACTTGACTATCCCCCTTTAACGCTACACGCCCACGAGAGTGGTATAACAGCTATTGCATTTGATCCAAACGGGCAATTTTTGGCTTCTGGTAGCCAAGATGGCTTGATTTATTTGTGGGATTTGAGTCAGCTTGAGGTTGCCCCGCAACTTTTGGCAGAGCATAGTGATGAGGTACAAACGTTAAAATTTAGCCCAACCGGAGAAATATTGGTCTCGGGGAGCGCAGATCAAACAATTCGCCTCTGGGATTTAAATTCGCCGCGTTTGGCCTCAATTCCTTTAATTGGACATGTCACCTCTGTCAAGACCGTTACCTTTAGTCCTGATGGAACAACACTAGCTTCAGCCAGTGAGGTGGTTCGGCTTTGGAACCTAACTCAAACACCTCTTGAGGCCTCCAATCTATCAGTGCAAGAAGATTTAGCCTGTCAAAAAGTGCAACGCAATCTAACTCAAGCGGAGTGGAGGCAATACCTTGGCGATGTTGAACCCTATCGGCAAACCTGTGCCAATTGGCCCAGTCAGCAACAGCCTTGATTTATCCTAAATCGTCAATGCAAAGCTCTATTCCTCAACGGTAAGAAAAACTGTACCAACGTTAGGGCTATCCTCGAAGCCATCATTAACCATAAACGTAATACGATCCTCACCAACATAATCGTTATTTGGGGTATATGTTAAATCTGGCGGTATGCCACTAATAAACCCGTGAGTTGGGCCAGTCACAATCGTAAAGGTTGTAGGGTTCTTGTCAACATCCGTTCGACCCAATCTAACGGGTACGGGTTTATTCTTAACCAAGGCCACCTCTTGGTCATTAGCTATAGGTGGTGTATTGACATAATTTTCAACATACTCAAGGGTCAATTTATCTAATTCGGTATTGGGCTCACGAGGATAAATAGAGAGCTTTAACGGGCCTTCATAAAGGTTAAAGTACAGATTTCGACCAACATAAGCTTCATCATAGCCCGTTGTAATCGAGACATGCCAAGGAAGGATTGGGTCACCCTCAAAATTAATCCAAAATGAGTTCGCGCCATTATCAGGGGCATATACATTGCCTTTTAGGAGATAAACACCTGTTTGTGGAACATCAAAGCAAAAATCAGCTTGGGCAAATTCAGAAGGATCAAATTCTTCCAAATTGCCTACAAAACTTGGGGAGGAGATATATTGCCCATTACTAGCCTGTCCATCATTCCAGATAAAGAATTCTCCAGAAATACTCGCCGCTTCCGCCTCTTGCACTAAACCACCGCATTTAGCTGTGGGCGAGACATCAAGTTGGGCTACTGAATAAAGACCAAGCCCCTCATCAATAACATGATCGGCACTATACACAATCCATTGGGCGTCTGGGCTAACCTTAAACTGTCCAATGCCATAATCCTCTTGCGAGTCGCGGTCATAAACCAGTTCTACATTAAGCGCAGTTGGAGCCTCTCCTCCACCAACTGGAATACTATATAATTCACCCCACCTAAAATCATCATATAAGGTATCGCCGGCTCGATAAATAACACGTTGACTATCTACAGTAATCAAAAAATCATGAGTGCTATGTTCAGGATTCTTAGGAAGACTTAACTGCATTGCACCTTGCACCACATCAAGCGGAGCAGTGTATAGCTGGTAAATATTATCAACCTCAGGGCTATAGGTGTAAACAACCGATTGGCTATCTGGGGTGATAGCCAAGTCAGCCACCGGGGTTCTCAACTCGTGCAACAGGATTGAGTTACTGCTACCATCTATTGGGACGCTATAAAGTTGATAGGTGTCCCGAATGTCGTGATAGGCGAGATAGACGACCTGCTGACTATCCGAGGTAATGGCCACTGTTTTTTCAAACTGAATAATTGACGGAGAATTTAGCCTGACTGCTACCTCATCCCCCTCAAAAGATGCACTATGTAATTCCCAATGATTATTAGGGTAATCCGCCACAAAATAAACAACTCGTTGGCCATCTGGGCTAAGTTGAAAACCCTGACTGACTTGCTCCCCCTCATCAAGTACTCGATTCAATTGGCGGGGTTCTGTGGGTTGCTCTAAATCAAGTCCATATAAATTGAGCTGGTCATCTTCAAAGGCAGTATAAATCAGCCAATTTGTCTGGGGCGTAATTTCATAAGCGTGAGCGTGAGGTATTATCTCAAGATTAAACGGCGTATCACTGCCATCAATTGGAACCTGATAAAGTGTATGGTGATTAGGGGTATCTTGATCGGTGTAGTAAATAACGTGCTGGCTATCCGAGCTAATCTTAAAGCTAAGGACGCCGACGTGATCTGTGGGTTGACTTAGCGGGATAGGCGGGGTACGCCCATCAACCGAAACAGCATACAGTTGTCGGTTTGAAGGTAACGTGTCAATCATTTGGTATGATATATAAAGGAGCCATTGACCATCTGGACTAATCTGAGCATCATCTATGCCTCTAGGCTCATTCGATACCAAACTATTAAGAGGCTGTGGGGAAATAGTGCCATCTAAAAGAGCACTATAAACTACACCACCCTGATCGCTATCATTTGCAACATAGATTATTCGTTGACTGTCTGCCGCAAAGCCCACAATATGGGCTTTATCCGTAAATGCTTCAGAATTAAGCCGAAGGGGGTCCGTCTGACCATCAATCGCCATACCATAAAACTCTATTGCGGATTGATCTGCATCATTCACTTGAATAACGACCCACTGACTATCTGGACTGAGTTGAATATCCTGAATATGCTGCCCTGTTTCCGGTAATAGATAAAGGGTATTGATATTAACAGTTGCTGAAGCAGAAGAAATTCCAAATAGAAGCATCAAAAATAGGCTAAAGAAAGCTATACATTGCGCCCAAGATTGCGTTAAAGAAATTTGCAAATTAGATAGTGGTTTTTTATTAATTGATTGTCTATTACTCGAAAGAGTTTTTAGGTTATTTTGGTCGATTACTAACTTAGTCATAGGATAATGAGTCTACCATCTAGAGTTACAGAAGGCAAGGTTTAAGGCAATTTCAAAAGAGTATCATATCTATAAAATTTCATTCCTCACCATAACTTTACCCAACACCTGTCCTAAAGTCTGTAAAGTACTAAGCCCCACCTCAATCCACCACCCGTACAAGTCGATGTCCCATCTTATTGATTTCGGCCTCAAGCGTGTCCAAATCCTCCTCGGTCACTCCCGCATCATACCCAATATCAAAACGCAAGGTTTTACCAAACAGGTGGGAGTCAATTGCGGTGATATTGATCCCCAAATCTTCAAAAGGCTTGAGGATTTTGCGGAGCATCCCCACTTCATCCTTCTCAGTCAAAATCGATAGCGACCGTTGATCGAGGTTCGCCAATCGCTCCAAGGTGATGATCCCCTGCTGATTCATACGCTCTTGATACAAATCGGAGGGTTGAGTCTTTTCGTAAAATTTATCAAAGAGTTGGGTTAGTTCGGTCGCATCCTGATCGTAGACGCTACTTAGACGCTTGACCAAACGAGCGTAGATATCGATGCCCGTTTTTTGGTGCATCAGCCGACTGATAATCGAGGCGGATAGCTGGGGACTCTGCACCAGCACCCGCCACATACTGAGATAAAATAGCTTAAAGTTGGCGGTGGCGGCACTATTGAGTAGTTGCAAATCCGTATCCAAATCGGCAAAGAGGGTGGAGACGATGCGTAGCACGAGATGGGGCACCAATTGCAGCAGACACATCAACTCATCGTGCTCCTCCAATGAGCTAACTGGATAGATATTCATTTCGGCCTGGTGATACAACTCAAGGGCTAACTGCTCCGCCCGGGTTGCATTTTCACCATAGGGGATGAGCAGTACATTCTGGTTCTTCCACGGCTGATCTGCCTTACAGAGAGGATGCGTCGCGCAAATTGAAGCCCCCGCCTGATCCAAGCGGGCACACTCATCTTTGATAAACGCTTTGATGGAGGTGTTTTCTAGGACGACAAACTTAGTTGCATCGGGCCGTTCAGCAATCGTGTTGAGGATTTCGGGGACCAACTCTAGGGGAAAAACGGTGATATACAAGAACTTACAACGGTCGAGTAGAGCATCTAATGTCAAACTGTCTGGGTCTTTCGGATCAGAGACAAACACCTGATACCCCAAATCCTGATAATACTTGGCCACGACCCGGCCAATCGCCCCTGCCCCACCAATAATACCAATGTCCTTCATTTATGTTTACCCCAAGCCATAATTGGGCCACATTATGGCTTGGATTGGGGGAAATGTCTATTTGCAGGGTAGCAGGGATGCAGGGTAGCAAAGTATCATTTCATTCACAATTAATTCTTCTACTCTGCCATCAGATGACGTCCGATGACCATACGCAAAATCTCGCTAGTCCCCTCGCCGATGGACATCAGGCGAGTGTCGCGGTAGAAGCGTTCAACCTCGAATTCACGGCTGTAGCCAAAACCGCCGTGGATTTGGATAGCGTTGCGGCAGGCTCGCTCGCTCATATCGGTGGCAAACAGCTTGGCCATACTGGCTTCCTTGGCGTAGGGGCGACCCTGATCTTTGAGCCACGCCGACCAGTAGAGCATATGGCGAGCGGCTTGGATTTCGGTAGCCATATCGGCGAGCATAAAGGCCACGGCCTGATGCTGCCCAATCGGCTTGCCCATCGTCTCCCGTTCTTTGGCATATTTGAGGGAAGCATCATAGGCAGCCTGCGCCAAGCCAAGGGCCAGCGAGCCGATGCTGATGCGGCCTTTAGTTAGGGTGGCCAGCGTTTGAGGCAGCCCTTTGCCCCGCTCACCGAGCAGGTTTTCGGCAGGTACACGCGCATCCTCGAAGGTGACGCCGTGGGTGGGCGAGCCATTTAGGCCCATTTTCTTTTCAGGCGCACCGATAATCACGCCGGGGGTATCGGTTGGTACGATGACGTGGCTGAGTTCGTTGCTCCGGCCTGTATCGCCATCAGTGCGGCACAGAACCACGATAAAATCGGCGATAGAGGCATTCGTGGCCCACATTTTGCTACCATTGACCACCCACTCATCGCCCTCAAGCACCGCCTTCGTCCGCACGTTGCGCAAGTCCGAGCCAGCGCCCGGCTCGGTCAACGAAAGACAGCCCAGTTGTTTTTCCCCTGAAACACCGGCAGGGAGCCAGCGTTGTTTTTGTTCTTCCGTACCAAATTGTAAGATTGGCCCCAAGCCTAAATTATTGTGGGCTGAAATCGCCAGCGAGGTTGAGCCACAGGCCCAGGCCAATTCCTCGGTCGAGATGGTAGCACTAACCGTATCCATTCCTGCCCCACCATACTCCTCGGGGACTTCCGGCCCCAACAAGCCCAGCTTGGCCATTTTGCGAGTAGCGGTCCAGTTAAACTCACTTGTTTCATCCGTGTGCCGCGCCATCGGCTTTACTTCTTTTTCCATAAATTGGTGAACCACATTGCGAAATTCGCGTTGTTCATCAGTCAGATCAAAGTTCATTAGTTTACTCCCAAGCAGTCATTTAAAGTTGCCAATTATTACTATTCAGTATACATTGTTACCAGTGGGTAACTATTATTACTCAAACTAGACTATTGAGCAAACAAGACCACGAAGCTTGAGGCAGTAAACCATGACGCATACTTGGGGCAACGGCATTCAAAGCCGGGATGAACAACGTGAATTAAAACGAATGGCCATTTTGCGGGTCGCCGCACAGGCCTTCAATCGAGCTGGCTTTCGGCAGACTTCGTTGACCGATCTGGCCGCCGAGTTGAATGTCACCAAACCGACCTTGTACTATTATGTTAAAAATAAAGATGACATTCTGAAAGGCATCTTGGAGATGGCCATGACCGAGCTACGCATCGTCATCCAAGAGCATCCTCTGGAAATGAACGGGCTTGAGCGCTTGCGTCATTTCACCCAGCAATATGCGACGGTAATGACCGATGATTTTGGGGCCTGTTTGATTTTGACCCGCGTCAGCGCCCTTGAAACCAAATTTCGCGACCAATATCACACCGCCTCTCGCGAGGTCTTTCTGGCTGTCCGCCAAATGATTGCTGAGGGTGTAGCCGATGGCTCAATCTCGCCTTGTGATCCAAAATACACAGCCTCAGCCCTGCTTGGCACTTTGAATGAGACGGTGTATTGGTTTCTGGTGGAGGGAAAAGAGTCGCCCGAAGAAGCGGCTCAACAGTTCTTCACTGTGTTTGAGCGGGGATTATTGCCCAGAGATGCACAAATCAACTAAACTATGAGTCGGTTTTGTCAATAAAATCAGATTGATGGTTATTCAACGGGGAAAACAAGATGAACAAAACACAAAAACCGGTCATCATCGCTGGCGCAGGGCCAGGTGGATTGACCTTAGCCCTCCTGTTACATCAACGCAACATCCCAGTTCGTGTGTTTGAATCCGTTAGCGAGCTAAAGCCGCTGGGGGTGGGCATTAATCTGCTCCCTCACTCAGTACGCGTTTTTCACAATTTGGGCCTCGTCGATACCTTGCGAGCCAATGGGGTAGAAACCAGCACCCTCTTTTTCTGCAATAAATTTGGCAAAGCAATCAAATCAGAGCCAAGAGGCCTTCGGGCTGGATACAAATATCCGCAAATCTCGATCCATCGCGGCTTCTTTCAGATGCTGCTCTATCGCGAGGTGTTAGCCCGAATCGGGCCTGAGGCAGTTGTCACTGGTCACGCACTAGAGTCTTGGAGCGACACTACTGATGGGGTCGAGGTCACGCTCCGCACGCGGGCGAGAGGAACAGTTACGGCAGATGGACGCTGTCTCATTGCCGCAGATGGCATCAAATCGACCGCCCGTAGTGTGCTCTACCCAAATGAGGGCGATCCGTTGTACGCAGGTTATCTGCTGTGGCGATACACCACCCAAGCCGTACCCTATTTGGATGGGCGAACGATGGTGATGGCCGGGCATTATGATCAAAAGTTTGTTTGTTATCCTATCACTAAGCCGGAAGAAGATGGCATGGCTCTGATGAATTGGATCGCCGAGTTAAAAGTGCCCGATTGGAATCAGCTTGATCAGAATTGGATCAACGAAGTGTCGAAGGATGTGTTTTATGAGCCATTTGAGTCGTGGACGTTTGATTGGCTTGATGTTCCGGCAACTATCAATGCGGCTAAACACATTTACCAATACCCAATGACAGATCGTGATCCCCTGTCCCAGTGGACCCACGGCAACATGACCTTGCTCGGTGATGCGGCCCACCCAATGTACCCCATCGGCTCGAACGGGGCGTCTCAGGCGGTGCTTGACGCCGAGGTGCTGGCTGATGAATTAACCAAGGACCAATCGCTTTCCGAGGCGCTGGCCGCCTATGAAGCGATACGGCTTCCGGCCACATCCAAAATTGTGATTGCCAATCGCGGCGAAGGGCCAGATATCATTCTGCAAATCGTAGAGGATCGTGCGCCTGATGGCTTTGACAACATTTACGATGTGATTTCCAAGGAAGAGCTTGAGACGATTTCGTCTCGGTATAAAAAGACGGCTGGATTTGATGTGAAGCAGGTGAATCGATGACCAATGACGAAATAACTCTCAAACATTTCTGTGATTTATTCGTCAAACTTGACCCCATCATCGAGCTCGGGGTAGGCCGAGCCGGAAAACGCCGCATCATTCCGATTATTGGCGGGGAAGTGCGTGGTGAACGGGTGAATGGCACGATTTTGAATGTGGGGGCCGATTGGCAAACAGTTCTGGGCGATGGTACGGCTGATCTCATTGCACGATATGCTTTTAAGACTGACGATGGAGCTGTCATTGAAATTAATAATACTGGCTTTCGTTATGGCCCACCAGAAGTGCTAGAGGCGCTCGCCCGGGGCGAGGATGTCGATCCCTCAGCATACTACATGCGCACCCAAGCTCGCCTGGAAACGGGTGATCCACGCTATGCCTGGGTCAACAATCGTCTTTTCATCGGCACAGGTAGTCGGCAGGCGGACAGTGTTAAGATTGCCCTTTATGAAATCTGTTAACCATTCTACAATCCCACCGAACTCCCACCAGCGACCGGGATAGCCACCCCGGTGACGTACGAAGCAGCTTGGCTAGACAAGTAAACAACCGTACTAGCCACTTCTTCTGGCTCTGCCGCCCGTCTTAACGCAACAGCTTGGTATCGTCTGCTTTTTATCTCATCCGTCGATAGTTTTTCGAGTTTCGCGAGTCGCTCATTAGCCTGGAGATGCATATCGGTATTAACAAATCCGGGACAAACCGCATTGCATCGGATATTATGCGGGCCAAATTCAGCCGCTATGGTTTTTGTTAAGCCAATCACGGCGTGCTTGGTCGCGGTGTAGGCCCCAAAGTAAGGATCTGCTCCGAGGCCTGCGGTTGAGACATTATTGATAATACTTCCACCACCTTGTTCTATCATCACAGGTATCACAGCTTGGCAGAACTCAGCCGTCCCTTTGAGATTGACCTCATAGCTGATATCCAACTGGCTGGCGGTCAGTTCAAGAAATGGGACTGCGCCGATCGTCGTGCCCGCGTTGTTAAAAAGGATATCAATTCGGCCAAACCTTTCTAATGTTGCAGCCACACACGCGTCGATTTGTTGGCGATCGGTAATATCGACCAACAAAGCCATCGCCTGAGACTCCTTATCCTTAATTTCGTCAACCAATTGCTGTAATTTAGCAAGGTTGTCCTGATGGGCATCGGCTCTGTCCGTAACAACAAGGTTCGCCCCCTGTTCCGCTAAACTGAGGGCGGTGGCATAGCCAATGCCTCGTGGGACGCTGGCTCCAGTCACAATCGCAGTCATATTCTCTAGCATTTTCATAGTGATTTACCTGCTATGTTGTTATATGTGTTGACGTACCGCCTTAGCCAGACGATCGAACGCTTCTGTCAAGATGCTTCGTGGACAGGCGATGTTCATTCGAGCAAAGCCAGCCCCTTCCCGACCAAACCAGTAGCCCGCATTGAGAGCCAGTTGGGCCTCTTGCGCTAGGAATTTTTCCAAGGCTTTGGCCTCCAAGCCCAACCCCGCAAAGTTGAGCCAGGCCAGATAGGTGCCTTCCGGCTCAACGAGCGTGACCTGAGGAATGTTCTCGCGGAGATAGGTACGGATAAAGTCGATGTTGCCCTGCAAATAGATCAGCAGTTCATCCAACCAGGGGCCACCATGGCGATAACCTGCTGCAAGCGCGGCAGAGGCGAAGACATTGGTCTTGTTGGTCTGGAAGCGATGGCCGAAGTCGTGAAATCGCTGGCGATGCTCGTCGTTAGGAATGACCACCATTCCGTCGACAATGCCAGCGATGTTGAAGGTTTTGGCCGGGGAGATGCAAGTGGCCGAGTTTTGGGCGACCTCGACTGAGCGTGAGGCGAAGGGGATGTAACGGTGGGGTGGGTAGACGATGTCACCGTGCAGTTCATCGGAGATGACAAACACGTTGTGCTCGCAGCAAATCTCGCCGATTTTGTCGAGTTCCTCCCGAGTCCACACCCGACCAATCGGGTTGTGAGGATTGCAAAGTATCAAAATTTTGTTCTTGGGATCAGCCGATTTCTTCGCTAAGTCATCAAGATCAATGTGGTACTTGCTATCGATGAGCTTCAACGGATTCTTCACAATCTTCCGCTTGTTACTGCGAATGATCGAACGAAATTCAAAGAAAACGGGGGGTTGAATGATCACCCCATCTCCCTCATCCGAATGCTGGTCGATCAGAATCGCTACACCGTTCAGCACACCAGGGCAAAACTCAATGTGCGAGCGGCCAATTGTCCACTGATGCCGCTTCTGATACCATTCAATTAGCGATTCAAAGTACCCATCCGTTTTGTATTCATAGCCAAAAATGCCGTGCTCGGCCCGTTGACGAAGGGCCTCCACAACGGCATCTGGGGCCGGGAAATCCATATCGGCTACCCAAAATGGCAAGGCTTGCTCATTGCCAAAGTGTTCGGCCAAGGCTGGCTTGTGCCATTTGAAGGTTGGATATTGATTGCGGTCAATGGTTTGGTCAAAGTTCATTTTATCTCCTTAAAACCACATCTGCTTCATATCTCGTAGTAATGCGGCATTGATTTCGATACCTGATCCATCACCAAGCACACTATCAATCATACAATATGGGCACAGGGCCGTTTTCCCTGGCCCTCTCAAATTATGCTCCCCCTCAGTGATCCAATCTTCTATCTCACTGGGCGGAAACATTTCTTCGCAGTAAAAGCACCCACAAATCTCGCTCTTCAGAATATCTTCATAATGATGAGAGCTAAAGTTGTGATAGTCTTTGAGTTTTGCTGCTTCAATCATAGGAAGGTAACATCACCAAAACGTCTCTGCTCAATAAAATTCAGGCAGATATACATATTGATCTCGGAACAAGTCGAAGGCGACCATTATATAGTGAAACAGCCCAACGGGTGAATCTGGTTAGGCTGTTGTCTCTTACAAAAGGTAAATCGATTTGGGATTCTGAACTTTAATTCTTAATCACAACCGGCAGGTGAATTTTCATACTCAAATCATACAGCTAGATTTCGCTTTGACCATCAATTCACCTCTCTCAATAATCTCAAATTTAGTGCAACTCTTCTTTAATCGCAAGGCAAGCACCTAACAGGGTACAATTCCGATAAAACTACCTCGGCTAACAGGGTTAGCCTCGACTGTGATGGTGGCAGTGACCGTATCACTATCCGTATCAATCACCGACATGGTACATCAAATTGGTTCGTCACATAGACTTTACGACCATCGGGCATCACCCCAATACCTACCGGTGCAACCCCGACCGGCACAGTGGTACTAATGATATTGGTAGCCGTATCAATGATTGCTACATAAGATGGGATTTCGTTAGTCCCCGAGAGATCTCATTCAAATGGGTCAGGTGATGTGGGGGAAGATGAATTTTTCTCTTTTATGATTTCTCCTAACAAAAACACATTGGGTAGACTACCCTCAAAATAGGCAATGACCTCTCCATCACTTCTGTATAATATCCTTGGACCACCAATGATAGAGGACTGTTTCATCGTTAGCTCAGGCCAGTCGTACTCTCTCATAATTTCGTCCCCTACTATTACATCAATACCTTCTTCAAATACCACAATCACCAAATTGGAATAGAATAATGCCCGAACCCCGGAGTAAGTATGATACAAACAAAACAGACCCACGAAAAAACAAAGGGCGCTAATGATAAATACCTGGTCTAAAACCGCAACGATGGCCAGCCACCAACAACTACTGCCAAGCATCAACAGGATGAATACGCTAATGCCAATGGCTACTTTTCGCCACGTCTCCCAGTAAATTACATGCCCTTCCTGAACCATAATATACCTCAAACAAGAGATGGTCTGTACCCTAAATCATAAAAGAGTTGTTGCACAATAAGAAGAGAAAGAGGTAAAGTATAAGAAAAGGGAAGAAAGGCAAAAGAGAATGATCGAGTATGACGCATTAAGTCAAAAGCCAAAGGTGTTCAAAAGCCTAACCGGAACGACGGTGCCAGAATTTGAGGAGTTGAGAGAGAAAACATATCCGGTGTGGCAAGGCCAAGAACGAGAGCGACTGAACCGAGCTGACCGGCAACGAGCGATGGGTGGGGGCCGGAAATATGAGGTCAAGTTCCAAGGCGTTAGGCTACTTCTTTGGGGTGGACAAGTCCACCGTTAGCCGAAACACGCGACGGGTGTTGAAAGCAATGAGTAGCGTCGGTGAAGGGACCTTGGGCTGGCCTGAACCGCCCAAGCGTGGACAAGGTAAAAGTGTGGCCGAAGCCTTAGCCACTTATCCTGACTTACTCGCCATCGTTGATGCGACCGAACAGAGTGTCTGTCGCTCAAGCGATAACGATACCCAACGTGATCATTATTCGGGTAAAAAAAAGCGTCACACCCGCAAGACCCAAATCATCGTTAATGAACACGGTGAAATTCGCCATCTTAGTCGCTCCACCCCAGGCAAAATCCACGACATCAAGCACTTTCGAGGTTCCGGTGCCGCCGATGAAATCCCACCACAGACAACCGTCGCAGGCGATGCTGGCTATGATGGTTTAGGCCACGATCTGCCTGAACATAGTGTGATTACCACTTTCAAAGCTCGACGTAATTATCCCTTGAATGAGGAACAGAAAATGCTTAATCGTGAGTTCTCCACCGCACGCATTGTGGTTGAGAACACCCTGGCTCATCTCAAGCATTTCAAGATCTTGGCTCATCGCTTCCGCCACGATTTTGATCGTTATGATGATGCTTTTCGGGCGGTCGTGGCCATCGTCAATCCCAGAATTAAATGTCGGGTTGCTGCTTCATCTGCTGTCTAGCCTTTTCTGCTAGCCTATCTTCTTATTCTTTTTTTCTTTTCTCCTTATTGTGCAATATCTCTATTGAACGTTTTGCCCTTGCCTTTCTTACAATGCGCTCAACATCTTCACGGGTTAGTCTGTCTGCCATACGTCAATTATACGGCAAAAAAGCCCCACCAAGTTAATGGTGAAGCTTTGATTTATTCATCAAGAATGAGGGCAGTTTTGTACAAAGGTTGGTTTCCTCGCAAGATGGCTTTGTTAGTTTTGCATACGTAAGAAGTCATACGCCCGATAAACTTCTATAAAGATAATGATGAACCATATAAAAATACCGATCCCAACTGCACCTGCCGAAACATCTTTGATTAAACCAATCTTTGGGTTTTCATCACTTTCGATAAAATCACAAAGCGCCTCAATAGCGGTATTGAATATTTCTGAAAGTATGACCAAACCGGTAGCTAATAGCACCAGCCCAAAATCTAACCATTGCCTGTAATAAAATAAGCCAGCCAATAAAATAATAGACAAAACTATTTTATATGCTACAGAAAAATCCAAAATTACCGCTAAATATATCCCTCTTAACGCAATTGAGACCTTTCTGATTGGGTTAAAACCAGATGTACCTGTATTGAGAAGTTTATTCTTCATTCAGCTCACTTGAAAAAGCTAACAATTATTAGACTGACTGTCTAATACGACACATTCCAGATCGTTACTACACAAAAAGCACTGCCAATTAATGACAGTGCTTTGATTTATTCGTTAAGAATGAGGGGTGTTTTGTACAAAGGTCGGTCTCTCCCAGTGGTAAAGACAATCTATCAGGAGAAAGTTGCCCTCATTGGTGTTGAGGGCCGCCCTCATTCAGATGGGCCGAGAGGGACTCGAACCCACATGAGTGTGATACTCGGCTGAGTATATCTCACTAGATCCTAAATCCAATTGCGGCCCTGCACCACCTTCGCCGCATTATACACCCAACCTTTTTTTTAACAAATACCCATCCTAAATTTAACTGAATTGTGGTAAAATGAAGTAAGATTAGTTATAAGTGGGGTTTCGTGTACCAGTGATCTTGTTTCCTCAACTTTTACCCACTATGTTCATTAGTGGCGACCTTTTTTCAGGTCTACTTCTAATGATCACACTTCTAGCACCTATTTTTCTAATGGTGACTCTATCCTGTTTTTTTATTGGTCTTATCTATTGGACCATTTCAAGACGGCAGTGGCGGACACTTATTGTCATTCTGATCTTTTTGCCTTGCGCTTTGCCTATTGGATTAGGGTCTCTATTTCAACTTGAGATTTGGTCAGAGCAAAGAGTCATTCATCATTACATTGCCTCCACACAAGGGGGTACAATGCCCAATAGCTTCTTCATTACCTCCAATTATGATAGTGTCGCCTGTATGTCAGAGATTGCATCCTCTGACTATCGATTGGGCCTCTCACGCGATGGAATTCGGTGGGGGCCTTCTTGGCAGGTTTCATTCGAGAATAACAAAACCATTGAAATTGACCCACAGAGGAGAAGTTTTTTTCGATGGGATGTTTGGGTATGGTGTTGATGATTTATCCCCCTAGTCCAAACTCAGCTTATTGACCGGACTATAGCGGCTATGTTGCCGTCTGATTTCATCGTCTGAGGTGACGATATAGCCCCTCGGTCGTTTCCAGGTTTTGGCTGGGGCTTGGTTCGTCCAGATTACCGATCTTTGCCAGATCAAAACATAAGGTTACCCGATGGGCATCCACCAACCGCTCAACGCCTTTTGTGGAGGTACTCACTCGCACTTACCCCAATCGTTCTGGATACTACTCCACTAAATTCGTCATTTGTCACACCCCCTACTGAAACACCTCAATCCCAGCCCGCTCAGCACTTTCTTGCCCCAACTGGCCATCCTCCATCTGTAAAACACGATCAGCATAGGTACACATCCGCAAGTCATGGGTGACCATGATGCCAGCTTTTTGCTGGTGATGGATGAGGTCGGCAAAGGTTTTGACGACTTGATGGGCACGGGTAGTGTCCAGGCTGGCCGTGGGTTCATCCATCAGGACTAGCTTGGGGTTGTGGACCATCGCTCGGGCAATCGCTACCCGTTGCTGTTGCCCGCCGGAGAGCTGCGAGGGTAGGTTGTGCAGCCGATCAGCCAGTCCCAGACGATCAAGGAGTTCACGGGCGTACCCTTTTCCCGCTTGGGTCAGCTTCCCATTTAGGCGCAGCATGGCTTCGACGTTTTCCAGAACGGTCAGGTAAGGAAGCAGGTTGTTAGCTTGAAAGGTGAAGCCAATGTGTTTGCGGCGAAATTGGGCCAGCGTGGTATCACTCCTTTGGCTAAAGTCCTGCCCATCAATCGAGACCGAGCCACGGTCCGAGCGAAGCAGGCCCGCTAGTAGGGCCAGCAATGTTGTTTTACCCGAGCCGCTGGGTCCGACGAGAGCCACCAGTTCACCGGCTGCAACGGAAAATGACACGTCATCCACTGCCCGAATTTGGGTGGGGCCAACATCGTAAATTTTGGTTAACGCGTTTGCTGATAAAGCGATTGTCATGGGTTGATTCCTTTAGAAATAGAATATAAAGTCATCATGAAGTTCATTCAACAATTAATCGATTAATTGTTGAATTGTTAACGTCTTTGCCAAAGCTTATTCCTAATTGGTTCCATTCGTCATTTATCCCCCCAAGCCCAACGCCCGCAGCGGCTCCACTTTGACCAAAGTACGCAGGGAAATAAGCGAGGCGAGGGGGGCGATTAGAAGTAGGGTGATGATGGCGATCAGGATTTTTTGGCCGTCGAAAACAAAGGGAACAGTGGAGGGGACAATCGAGGCGAGGATGCCGATGCCAAGGCCGCCAATAAGCAATCCAAAGAGGGTGGTCAGTGTTACCTGAATGAGCAGAACCCCGGCGATCAGCCCATTTGAGGCCCCAAGCGCTTTGAGCATCCCCACCTGCACGATCTTTTGCAGAGCTTGAATTTGAAAGAAGCCGCCGATGATCAGAAGCCCGATCAAGAGCACCAAATTCTGCTGGGTACCGATAATCGATTGCATATCATTAAAGCCTTGGGTGGAGGAGTAGGTGGTGACTAGATCGGTCACCTCAGTGCGTTGCACATTTTGCTCGATTGCGCTCGCCACGACCGCATCGGACGCCGGGTCAGCCAACTTCACGGCAACGATATTAAAAATTGGCTCACCACTGTTCCCACCCCGCACCTCCTGTGGCTTCACCCGGTTCCACACATCGAGAGAAACAAAGGCACTCGGCAGAAAATTGAACTTTTTGCCCGAGGTATGCCCAACCACGGTAAATTCATAAAATTGCTCTTCCGCCCCCTGAGTCACTTTGAGGGTGATCAATGTTCCTACTGGTAAATCAACGTGATTGAGGATGTGTTGGTCAAGGACAATCTCTTGGACCCGCTCGTCAGCCAAGGTGCGGCCTTGAAATACTGATGGTGCCCCCGGCATTCCTGGCTCTACGCCGATTAAGGCTACTTCGAGCCGCTCGGCCACATCACCCCGACTGAGCATAATTGAGGCCACACTAAAGCCCACGGGGCCAGCCGCTTCAACTCCCTCAACCCGTCGGAGATTGTTGAGTTTGGTCGTCCCCAATTGGCTGGCTGGAATGGAGTAATCGACATCCGCCTGAAATACAACCAACTCCGCATCTATCGACTCGATATACTCCTTGGCACTTTGCGCCAACCCATCGCCTAGCGCGGCCAGGAAAATTACCAGCAGCATGACTAAGGCTACAATCAAAATTACCGCAATGAAACGAAATTTATTTCGGATCATCTCTTTTGTTGCCAGAAATAGAGCCATTTGATTTCTCCTTTTGGCCAATTCAAACTTTGTCTCGCTCAGAGCTGTTGTAGGGTCGGTTGACAAAATATTTGACTGGCATTTCGAAACCGGAGGTTGAGAAATCTTCCCGAATGGTCATTTACAAAGAATGTCAATGTCAACAGAAACCACTTTGACTTTACAAATCAACCAGACTTACATAAAATAGAACTACAAAAACTCATATCGGACCATAAAATTATTTTTCGTACTACAAAGTACGATTTTACACCTACCAGTATGATAAGTCAAGCTATGAATTCCAAAAATCAAGAAAGCGGCTCTACCAGAGTCGCCCGTCGACGAGCACGGGTGCGGGAGCGTATCCTCGCCGCAGCCACCCAACTCTTTGCCGAGCAGGGCATCGACAACGTCACCCTAACCGATGTCACTGAGGAAGCGGACGTTTCCCGCAGCAATTTGTATTCACATTTTGAAAGTAAAGAGGCTTTGGTTCAGGCCATTTGTGAGCCGGTGATGGCTTACGGCAGGGAACAGATGGTCCTATTAGAGAGGCAGGCTCCCGAAGCAGCCATCCGGGGGATGCTACGAATCCACGCGGAGTCGTGGCAAAAATTTCCAGGGGCATTGCTGATTATTCATCAGCTAACGACCGCCCCCAAAGGGGAAGCAACCCCAGAGCACGATCAAATGGCGGCGGGATTGGACCTTTTTGAGGCGGCCGCCAAGGCAGACCTGCTGCGCATGTCACCAGAGTTGGCGGCTAAAACGATGGGATCGATCATCGTACCGTTTTTGAAACTGGCTGAGGACACACCTGATCCTGAAACATTTTTTGTGGAGACTATGCTCCGCGTTCTACTTAAATCGTAACATTCCTCACACATAAAAGCTCAACAAAGATACAAAAGTTAGAACCGATGGCACGGTGGGCAGCCATTAGGATTAGTAAGCTATACCATGATCCATAGGAATAAATCCATCGGGCCAAATGGTATCTTCATCACAATTTATCTCACTGAACGTTACGTCCGTGAGATCCGCCTCACCTAGGTCGGCCCCACATAAATTAATATCAGTGAGGAACGTCCCCGTTCGGTAATGGTTTCTGAATATAAGACGACCGGGCGGATCACCTCATAATTGTGCTGTACAGGATCGATAAATCTAAGCCTAAGTTGTCCAAAATCCTCGATTGGGGTCATTACATCCTCCTTGATAGCTATTTTTATGGCAATAAATAGGGTAACTACCAAGAGGATTGTAAGTGAGTAAGGTAAAAATGAAAAAGCCATCGCTGACGGTGGCTAAGGGGCTTGTTAACAAAATAAGAATTCACTTGATCGTAGATAGAATCTCCTTAGTCTCAGGAGGAATTACATTTTGTTCAAGAATCCAGGCTTGTAAAGAATTTGATTTGGCTATGCCATAATGGGATGTCAGTAGCCCACCTAGTCCATTACTGTCGATATAGCTGACAAAGAGCTCGTCAGGAGATTTCAAATCAAACCAAAACTTAAATTCAAGGGTATCCCCAGCATCGGTTAAAACAGATACATACATATGACCAAATGACCTAGGGTGATTGAGAGAAGATGATTCAAGCTTATTCATTGAGATAAGAAAGCTATTAATTGCCGTATTGTCATCGATAACTTTGTATAAAATCTTCCTGTTTTCACTACGAAAAGTAATATTCTCCACATCTTCTGAGGATAAAGTAGCCAACTTAGATATGACTTCCTGTTTACCTCTTGAATTTCGCAAGTGGAAAAAATAATCGAATGTCGTACAGGCGACAAAGGGGGCACATAATACTACCCCCAACCCAATACCCAAACATAACACAGTTATCATAAGGATAGTTTTATTTTTGTTGAACATATTTACTTTGTGGGGCTAAATTCGATGGCTTTTATGGTTAATTGACTAGCTCTTAAATACAAGCGTGACAAATTTTATAGTGTGGGTCTATTTCTTCCCATATATGCACATTTCATCTGGTGACGTCCAGCCAGTTGCTCTTGGTTTGCCATTTGTTACCCTTCTTTTTTGTTTTGGTTCTTTGACAAATCAAGCGATGTGTGACAAGTAGAG
This sequence comes from Phycisphaerae bacterium, assembly GCA_028285035.1. The sequence goes on along the minus strand of JANQQF010000086.1, from coordinate 11,160 downwards.
ACCATTATATAACAAAAAAGCCCAACCCGGTAGGTTGAGCCTTCAGGGGGATGCAGTTCAGTTATGGGCAATCTTGAAAAAAGGTCAGGCTGGCTCACGCATAAAAAATCAACAAAAAGGACCCTGCAAAAATCGAGGCAGCCCCCAGCCAGACACGGAGAGTCACTTGTTCGTGTTGTTGACCAATGACGATGGGGGACAGGAACAGGATAATGGGCACGCTGAGACGACTGAGGGCCACGACCGGGGCGACTTGAATGGTCTGCAAGGCAATCCAACGCGCCCCCGTGGCAAAGCCCCCCATTCCTCCGAGCACGATTTGCATCAAGAAAAGATTGCGCCCAATCGCTAAATTGACCGCCTGCCCACGACCTCGCTGGATTGATAACAGGATCACAAAGGCTAACACACACGTACTCATTCCAATCGTGGAGCCAATGAGCGGGGCGGGGAGAATTTGTAGGCCGAGGCGAGTAAAAATGGGGCTGATGGCAAAGCACAGCGCTGTGCCCAGGCCATAAAGATAACTCTGCCAACCCGTTTCAATAGTCGTCTGGCTCGCATCCACCTTGTCTTGAGCGACAACATAAACCCCAAGGATAATCAGGCCAATGCCAGCCAGAGCCAGCCCGGTCAAGAGCTCGCCCAGAAAGAGCCAGCCCGTAATGGTCGCAAAAAAGGGCATCGTGCTCATTGTAACTGAGGTGCGGGCCGCCCCAATCTTCCGCTGACTGACCAGAAAGAGAGTCCAGCCGATAAAAAAGTGAAAGAGGCCCGCCACCGCAAAATAAAAAACAGCCAGCGGCGACAGTTGTTGCCACAATGATAAATCCTCGGCAAACAGAGCCATCACCCCCAATGTTAGGGCGGTGAAGGTGAACAAGATGAAGGCCCCAACAAACACCTCCATTTTACGAACAACGATGCGGTTGGTCAGTGAAAAAATACCAAAGCCGATGCCTGAAATCACGGCCCAAGTCATACCGATACTGATCATGCAAAACTCCTGACTTAGTGAGTAGTGAAGCAGTCTACCATTGATAATGAATTCGCCCTAACGATGTGAAGGTGATTTTTTGCGTTCCAACTAAAAAGCAATACAATTATTCGACGTTCGTCACAATAACGCACGATGTTAACAAGATGATAGATTTGACATCAGCCCTATCTATGGGTATATGTGAGACACGTAAATCAGTGCGCTGGCAAGTTTAGAGGGACAGACAATTCCAGCCTTCCAACCTTCCAGCCGTCCAATCTTCCAATTTTTACAACGGAGACAACAATGGCAAAGCCAACATTTAAATGGGACGATCCCTTTCTACTCAATGAACAACTCACCGAAGAAGAGCGCATGATCCGTGATGCAGCGCGTGATTATTGCCAAGACAAATTGATGCCCCGGGTTTTGGAGGCCAATCGACACGAAACCTTTGATCGAGAGATTTTTAACGAGATGGGGCAGATGGGTCTCCTCGGCTCGACAATTCCTGAGGAATACGGTGCAGCGGGGCTAAACTCGGTTTGCTACGGCCTCATCGCTCGCGAGGTCGAGCGGGTGGACAGTGGCTATCGTAGCACGATGAGCGTGCAAAGCTCGCTGGTGATGTACCCGATTTTCACCTACGGCACCGAAGAACAACGGCAAAAGTATCTCCCCAAATTAGCCAGCGGCGAATATGTTGGTTGCTTTGGCTTAACCGAACCCAACCACGGTAGCGACCCCGGCAGTATGGAAACGCGGGCCAAAAAGGTCGATGGGGGCTGGCGATTACACGGCAACAAGATGTGGATCACCAACTCACCGATTGCGGATGTGTTTATAGTTTGGGCCAAGGCATTTGGCCACGGTGAAGATGGTAGCCAAGATGGTGAAATTCGCGGCTTCATCCTCGACAAGGGAATGGAGGGGCTGACCGCACCAAAAACTGAGGGCAAATTTAGCCTACGGGCCAGTGCGACTGGTGAAATTGTGATGGATGATGTTTTTGTGCCAGATGAAAACTTTATGCCAAATGTGAAGGGGCTGAAGGGGCCGTTTGGCTGCTTAAACAAAGCCCGCTATGGTATTTCCTGGGGAGCCTTGGGTGCCGCCGAGTTCTGCTGGCACGCTGCTCGACAGTACACGCTTGACCGCACTCAATTTGGTCGCCCCTTGGCCGCGACGCAGCTCATTCAACTCAAATTGGCCAACATGATGACCGAAATCTCAATTGGGTTACAAAGCGCGCTACGGGTCGGGCGGTTGATGGATAACGGTAAAGTCACCCCCGAAATGATTTCGTTGGTCAAACGAAATTCGTGTGGCAAAGCCCTGGACATTGCCCGAATGTCTCGCGATATGCACGGCGGCAACGGCATCTCCGACGAGTTCCACATCATCCGCCACGTGATGAACCTAGAGGCAGTCAACACCTACGAGGGCACTCACGATATTCACGCTCTGATTTTAGGTCGAGCTCAAACAGGCATTCAGGCCTTTATGGCGTAAATCTTTGAGATGATTGGAAGGCTGGAGGGTTGAAAGATTGGCTCTTATCAACTTTTCAGCCTTAATCAAAAAAGGCTATGGAACCTGACTATAACAATCTAAAAATCAGCCAACCCGTGCCCCTTCAGGGATGATACGCGGCTTCTCATTGGTCGATTGAATGCCAAAGCCTGCAATGGCCTTGTATGTCCGGGCGTGTTCGGCCATTTCTTCTTGGGTGATGACATCCTCGATGTTATCAAATTGCCCCCCACACCGCTCTTCAACGATATCGAGAATTTTGTCAGGGCCAGCAGTGCGATTGGTCAGAATGACCTTGTTGTTGATGGGGCGTATTTTTGCCTCATACGCGTGTAACGCTTCAGGCGTAACCCCGTGTTCGAGGAAGGCCGCTCCCATCTCACGGGCATCAATAATCGCAGAACCCGCCCCATTCGAGCCAACCGGATAGGCCGCGTGCGCCGCATCACCAATCAGGGTGACCCGCCCGACGGTCCATTGATCAAGTGGATCACGATCAACCATCGGATATTCATAGACTTTTTTAGACGACTCGATTAAGCCCGCTACATCCAGCCAGTCAAATTCCATTTTTCTAAATTGGGGCAGAAAATCGTCCAGCTTGGCTTCACGACTGTAATCTTCTTTGTTGTAACTCGCACCTGGGTCATAGTTCAGGTTGGCAATCCAGTTGATGTGGGCCAGCCCCGTTTCTGGGTCTGGCTGCGAGATGGGGTAGGAGACAAAGCGAAAGCCGTCATAGCCGATCATCACCATTGAGGCCCCCGTCAAAAACGGTTTAGCCATCGTCGTACCTCGCCAGAGCATCGCCCCACCCCAACTTGGTTCGCCTTCGTCCGGCACCATCTGCTGTCGAATGGCCGAATGAATACCATCTGCCCCAACTGCCAGTGTGCCGCGTTCGGCGCGGGTTTCACCATCACGGTTTTTCATCGTCAAGACCGCTTCACCCCCTTCGGTCGCAAAGTACTCAACAGCCCAGCCAGTCTGCACACTCTCTGGGCCAGCCCGACGAATCAATTCATCGTACAACATCATATGCAACTCGCCCCGATGCACTGAAAATTGGGGCCAGTTGTAGCCTGCCCAGGTGCCGCGTGCCTCTGTCCAGATGTGCAGCCCTTTCTTGGTGTACATCCCATAGTCACGGGTGCGAACGCCGATGTTATCCAACGCCCCTTCCAATCCAAGGTCAAACAGTTCCCGCACTGCGCTCGGCTGCACATTGATACCAACGCCAAGGGGTTTCAGCGTCGAGACGGACTCGAACACTTGAAAGGGCACACCAATCTGCTCACAAGTCAAGGCCAAGGCCAGGCCAGCAATACCACCACCAGCAATTAGTACGGTCATTGTCGTCCTCCGACGGGTTGGATTGGTTATAAATTATGGTATTACAGGCGGGTTAAATTTCAAAATTGAGGGGAAGTTTGGACAGGATTTATAAGATTTTCAGGATAAAAATAAATTCTTGTGGGCTAGGGCTATTGAGTTAAAATTCAGACCATCTTGACTACCCATTATTTTGTGGGTTATCTCTAACTTGCCGCAACCACGCCTCAGCCTCAGGCAATGACCGGTAAATTCGTATCTCCTGCTTAATCTGATCTTCAAGTTTTTGTTGCCACATTCGAGCTAGGCCATATCCAGCCAAGTGGGTGACGACGACGGCGCAATGACCAGCCCCCATCAAGCTGTCTAAATCAGCTGCCTGCTCCGCCAACAAGGTTACATTGTCAGCAGTAAACGTTGATGAGGCTAAATCTCGATGATCAATGAGAAGATCAGTCCCTGGCTCCCACTGTTGGTGCCCAAATAGATCTCGTAAAAAATCAGCAAACCCATCCATTGATGCTTGACCTGAGGTTTTAACCCGAAAAAAGCCTTCTTCAGGGTTAAATGTAACTGTATGGTTCACGCTTCGCCTCCCAGCATATCAAGTGGGTGGGATGATACAGTTAAATGAACGAATTTCAAAACGATTTCTGAATTTGGGGCAATGGAATTGCCCCCTTCCAGAACAAAAAATTTTACGCCCTCTTCGTAAATTGCGCTTTATTCCCATTTATAGTATGCTACCAGCCTTGGGTTTCCGTTCTCCAAATATACAAATCATTTGTTAACTGTATCAGGGTTCCAGACCTTTTTGCCACCCATATCAGGGTGCTTACTAAATCGATTGACAAAAGTATTCATAAAGTCATTTTGAGACGGCAGGTCGACAAATCCTCCCGGATGGTTGATGATCATCAACCATCCGGGAGGATTTGTCTTCATTTCATTGACCGAAATGACTTCATTCTTTCAGGTGATGAATTCTTTGAACTTGCAATGATCTCGGCTATATCGTGGTTCAGCTTGACATAATACACTACCTGTAGTATAGTTTACATACATTGATTTATGTAAAAATTTGTTTTTCAAGTAGCTATTCGGGAAAAAAAGTGGGCACCAAGACGCAGCAACAAAAGCTAAATACCTACTTGCTTAATGAAGTGCTATTAACATGATAACTTCCTGAATCATTACTTCTCCCTTGCCACACCGCTCACCAAATGAAACACAACGATTGCTCTTAAATTTAACAATACAATGCTTTTATCAAGTATACTACTTATTTTTTCGTTAAAAGAGTAGATATAGAGGGTAAAATTGTATGGCTAGCATAGGAAGTGAAAATAGAGCAGAGCGTGATTCGAAAATTGACGATCAATTTGATCTAATTCGCCAAATTAGTCAGCAGTTGAGAGAGACCTGGCAGCAGTCCGATCCGGTCAATGCACTCGAGCGAACCCTGGAACGAATATTACGTCAAGTTGATGAGGATGTGCTTGATGATCGAACAGTGTCCGCAATTGTGTACATCTATGAGGATGATCGAGGATTCTCTGGTGGTGTGGCGCGAGGGCCGCTAAAAGATTACATGCTTCGTTATCCTCCTCGTGAGGACGGAACAGGGACGTATGCAATAAAGACAAGAGAGGCCCTTTTTGTCGATGATGTTTCTAAAATGCCCTCTGAAGTCCCCCCCCTAAGTACCTATGCCAAAGAAAATCAAGTTAAAGCCTTTGCCAACTTACCACTTTTTATCGGTAAGCCTGGACAGGAAATCTTAGTTGGCATTCTGCTCATCAACTTACAAGAGACATACAATTTTACCCCCGAACGCCAAACGCTACTACGGCTTTTTGCGGACCAGGCGGCGATTGTGCTACAAGGCGCGCGGGTTCACCGACGTCGTCTACGTGAGCAAGCGGTTATTCAGAAAATCAGTGAGTCCACAATTGGTGGACCACCAGGTTTGGCCGAAGAAACAATTGTCAGGGAAGTGGCCCTATTAACGAAGTCTGATTATGCCTTACTATGGTTTATTGATCCCGAAGGGAATCAGCTTGAGTTAAAAAGAAGTTACAATGCTGACCCTAATTGGCAACTTGACCACCCCACGATACCTATTGATGATACTTCTATTAATGGCTATGTCGCTAAAACAAAAAAGGCATACTACAGTGCTGATTTGACAACAGACCCATACTATCTTAGCTGGAATGAAAAGGGTTATCAAGCCGCTTTATGTGTACCGCTTCTAGCATATGATGAGTTGCTTGGCACCCTATATGTGACCACCCAGAAGGAAAGTGGTTTAACAAAGACAGACCAAGCCTTTGTTGAACAGATTGCGCCACACGCAGCCGTTACTTTATATAATGTACGTCTGCTTGAGCGAGAACAGACCCAACGACAACAAGCTGAAACATTGCGAGATATGGCCCAAATCATCAATGCCTCACTCTCACTACCTGAGGTCATTGATTTGGTTTTGGATCAGCTCCACAAAGTCCTTGATTATGATAGTGCTACCGTCCAACTTATTCGAGGTGACCATCGACGGGTGGTGGGTAGTCGAGGCATTGATACAGAGAATCTTCCGCCTGAATTGTTGCGAAATCTGTCAGATGATTCTCTGGTTAGCAAGCTTGTCGAAGAAAAACAGCCTATTATTCTAAGTTCTACGAAAGATAACCCACTTTGGAATGGTTTTCCTGACACAACCCACGATGTTAATTCTTGGGTTGGGGTTCCGATGGTCGTGAGGGATGATGTTGTTGGCTTTTTAACCTTAGATCATCAGCAACCCGATTATTACCAGCCAGATGTGGGCGCCATTGTGGCAGCATTTGCTAACCAAGCCGCAAGCGCGATACGCAATGCCGACCTGTATCGGACTCTATCTCTCTTAAACAAGGCCTCTTTAAAGATAGGCGAGAGCCTTAATCCTGATGATATATATCGGACGGTTTTAGATGCGGTTTTAACGATTTTGGAATGTGATCGTTGTAACCTTTTCTTAGTGGAAACAAATAACAAGAACCGGTTAGTTTCCGAAGCTCGGGATGCGAGAGATGGAGAAACAAGAAAATCTGTTTATTTTGAGCGCGGTGAGGGATTGGCTGGTTGGGTTTATAAAACTGGCGAATCCCTTTTTATTCCAGATGTGTCTCAAGAGTCACGTTATAAATTAGGGGATTTTGAAGAAAAAGCCCAGCCACGTGCTATGATTTTATCGCCAATACGACGAGGGAACAATGTCATTGGGGTTGTGACCGCCGAGTTTCAACGCCCTAACTCGTTTGATAAGGATGACTTACAACTGCTTGATACCTTAACCCTGCAAGCAGGAGTCGTCCTACAAAACATTGAATTTGTCACTGATTTTCAAATCCTCCACGATACAGCCAACGTCTTGGCTAAACAACCCACACTACAAAAAATTTATGAAACAGCTGTTGAAGCAACAGCCCAACTGTTGCGGTGTAAGAGTAGCACCCTGTTTACTTTAGACAAAAAAATAGGTTATCTAGTGCCGATGGCCACGAGATTGCCAAAAAAGCAATTGGCTGACATAACCCATTTTAAGCTTGGCCAAGGAATCATCGGCACTGTTGCCAAAACAGGCCGGTCTATTATGACCGGCGATGCCATTAATCATCCAGATTTTATCAAAAAATTACATCATGCTTCAGTCCGAGATCAACGTTCGCTGATCGTGACCCCCATAAAAATTGAAGATGAAGTAATCGGCGTCTTATCGGCTAGCAAAGACGAGCTTGATGGGTTTACTGAGCATCATCAAAATATGCTAGAAACTTTAGGCTTGGACATTGGCATCACTATCAATGTTCGTCGCCAACAAGACCGCCTTCAAACGGTTGCTGAATTTCAGGAAGCAATTAGCGATATTCTGCCTGTCGAGGATCAGCTTGAGCAAATCTATAGTGAGGCAACAAAGGCGATGTCTGGGGTAATGGACACTAATAGTATGTTCATCGCCCTTTATGAGTCAGATTCTAATACAATCAGCTTCCCTTTAGTCTATCAAAATGGACAACGTCTTGAAGATGCTTTGAAAGATAAAAACACCCTCTATGGCGACCGGCAGTTTGGCAAACGCAAAGGGCTAACCGAATGGGTTATTTCCAACAAAACCCCTCTCCTCATTGAGGATTTTACAACCTGGTCGGCCTATCACTCAGAAGTTGAAGCGGATTTCTACAAGGACCTAAAAAGTTGCCTCGTTGTCCCCGCTTTGGCTCAAGAAAAAATCATTGGGGTCATTGGGTTGCAAAATTTCGACCAGCCCAATGTTTTTGACCCAACTGACCAGGAGCTGCTAACGATTATCGCCCGACAAGCTGCCATTGTGCTGGACAATGCCAGACAGCGGGATCAAATCGACAACAAACTGACTCGCCGCATCAAAGAGCTTGAAGCGGTCAGTAACTTTCAGCACGCCATTAGTGGAATTGATACAGTTGAAGAAGAATTGCAAGGAATTTATGATAATGCAACTAAAACCATAGCTGGGCTAATGAATATTGATAATATGTTCGTAGCACTCTATAAAGAGGATACGGGCAATATCGAATTCCCTCTCGCCTATCAGAATGGCCGTCTCATCCCAGCTGAGGAAAAAGTTGGGATGTCCCCCTGGATTCCTCAATCCATCGACACGGGTACTGGTCTGATTGAGTGGGTGATCCGTAATCAGAAATCCCTATTGATTGAAAAAGCGTTCGAAAAATGGGCAGAAACACAGCCTGAGGTGAAGATGTATCCAAAAGGGCTTAAATGCTGGCTCGGTGCCCCGATGATATTGCGAAATAATGCCATTGGGGTCATTGGTTTATACAACTTCGAGCAAGAAGCCATCTTTGATAGCCAACACCAAACTTTACTGGAAACAATCGCCCAGCAAGCCGCCATTGTTTTAGACAACGCCGAAAAATATGATTTAATTGACAATCAACTAGCTCGCCAGATTAAAGAGCTTGAGGCGGTCAGCCAATTTCAGCAGGCCATTAGTAGTGTTAATACAGTCCAACATGGACTTCAAGAGATTTATGATGAAGCCGCTGAAACAATGTTTGGACTAATGGATACTCGTACCATGTTTATTGCCCTCTACAAGGAAGATGACCAATTGATTGAATTTCCGCTAGCTTATGACCGAGGTCGCTCCATACCAGATAAGGAAAAAGTTATCGGTAAGACTTGGGGACCAAGACCAAGTAATCAGCGTAAAGGGTTAACAGAATGGATTATTCGACATAAGAAACCTTTACTTATCGAGAGCGATTTTGATAAATGGACGGAAGCCCAAAAGGACATCGAAGTTTATCCGCTGGGTACAAAATGCTGGCTAGGAGCCCCCATGATTTTGCGCAATAAAGTCATCGGGGTGATAGGCTTACAAAATTTCGAGCGAGAAGGTGTTTTTGACGCACAACATAAAAACTTACTCCAAACCATCGCCAGTCAAGCCGCCATTGCCCTTGACAATGCTCAGATCCTGGAACGACGAACCAAAGAATTAAATGCAATCAGCAAATTCCAGCAACGTATTGTTAATCTTGGCTTAGATTAGACAAAACATCAAAATTAAGTATCGGGTAGCCTAAATGACTATCAATTCAAAAGAGTCAAAACATAGATTACCACAAATATATAATGCCGCTGTTGAAGCTCTGTCAGGATTGCTTGATACAAGAAATATGTTCATTGCCCTTTATAATGAACAGGAACAAAGCATTGAATTCGCGTTGGCCTATGAGAATGGTGAGCCGGCCTCAGAGGAAGACATGTTAGAGGGCCGACCTTATGGTCCGCGTTCTCTGGGGGGGCGAAAAGGATTAACGGATTGGGTTATTCATCATAAAAAACCTTTGCTTATCGCGAAGGATTTCTATGAATGGACAGAAAGTCAGGATGATATTGAAGCGTTTCCCATGGAGACGAAATGTTGGCTGGGTGCTCCAATGCTAATTGGTGATCAAGTTATAGGTGTTATTGGCTTACAAAATTTCGAGCGAGAAGGTGTTTTTGATGAGCAACATCTTGATCTCTTGTTAACAATTGCCAGCCAAGCTGCCACAGCAATAGAAAATGCCCGACTTCATGAACAGGCTATTCAAGCCGAACGAGAACAAGCCATTCGGGAGCAACAAGAATCTCAAAAACTTGCCGCAGAACGATTACAACGACTAGAGTTGCTACAACGTATTAATGAACTAATTGCAGAAGCAGGCCGTGATCCACAGGTTTTAGAGTCGATAGCGCAGACAGCAAACGAGATTAGCGGGGGAAAACAAACAAACATTTATCTCTATGATGCCACTGTAGATCGTTTTACTGGCGGGGTTCGGGTTCTACAAGATGGTAGAATCGAACAAGTTGAGATAGCTAATTTACCTGGTCCGGACGGTCTGGCAATTCATACGGCAAAAACGCAAAAGGAAATACTTGTTGAGAACGTTAATGATTACTCAGGCCTTGCCTCCACCTTTGCCACCCGTAATAACTTGCAAGCTTTTGTTGGAGTTCCCTTGACAATCGCCCATCGGCACTCAGAACATCGCATTGCCGTCGGTGTTCTTTTTGTTTACTTCACAGAACCTCGCCCCTTTTCCGATGACTACAAGGAGTTATTACAACATCTAGCCAATCAGGCTGCCGCGGCGATCTATGCGGGCATTCAGGAGTCAGCTCTGGCTAAAGAACAACTCGCGGCCTTGGGGACTGCAGCGGCAGCTCTGCAACATCGTTTGAGCAACACCATTAATGTAATCATTCCGGCTGTCATGCGTTTACGACTAAGAGACAAAGAGGACGAAACGTATCAGGGTATTCTGGATACAATCCAGCGCAATGTCAACTTTGCGACTGAGGTCATTCGGCGGATGCAAACCCCACTACATCAAGAAGATTTTGTAAAGACGAATATTAGTAGTCTACTTAGTAGTGCCATAGCCAAATGTTGTCAAGAAGATGATCGCTTTTCCCAGATACGAATTGCCACAGATTTACCTGATATTTCAACCTCAACAGGTTCTGGAATTACCAGAGAGATTTTCATCAAGACAGATATAGATCCGGAGTTACCTGAAACATATGCTTGTATTGGACAGTTAACGGAGGTTTTTCGAGTCTTGGTTGAGAACGCCATAAAGGCCATTTATCCTCAAACTGGCACAATTACTATAATTTGCAGGTTAAAAAGAAGGAATCCTCAAACACGTGTCGAGATTACAGTACAAGATACGGGCAGTGGTATTGATAAAGAAACCCAAAGAAGATTATTTCGCCAGCCG
>JANQQF010000085.1 GCA_028285035.1 Phycisphaerae bacterium | reverse complement strand
CTCAACAAAGCTGGCGTTTCCGATCAAGGCGACCACACCTTCATCATTGACGAGCTTACCAGCGGCTTGGCTGGCGACTTCAGGATTCCACTGATCATCTTCAACAAGGTACTCGATCGGACGACCATTGATCCCACCATTAGCATTGACACAATCAAAGTAGGCTTTGGCGGTGTCAGCCGGGGAGCTAAAGTCGTCGGGACCCGTCTCACCAACGATGGCCCCAATCTTGATCGGTTCTCCGGTCGCTGCTTCGCCGTTGCCCAATCCACACAGGGCATCATCAGCCATCGCCATTGAGTCCCCAGACTCTTCCATCATCGCTTCGCCACTACCAATGCCAAGTTCTTCCTCAATGGCAAAGACGTCATCAAAATATTCACCTTCCACACTGAAGCATTCACTCATAATTTCAAACCCATCGCCACTAATTCTAGCGATTTGACCGTGGTGATTGGGGAAATGTCGCTCGCCAGGGCCAAAATACCAGGGGGCACATAGCAAGTCAGATTCGAAGTTAGTAATGTTGCGAATGGCTTCGGTGACAGTTTCACGATTGATGCTGTCTGGGTCCATTTGAAGGAGGGTGTGGGTGACCATATCGGCAGCAACAAAACCAGACTGAGAGAAGGTATCCCGCGGATCATCAGGGCTAGCGTAGGTATCCATCACTTCCCGCCAGCGATTGGTATCTGGGAAGTCGGCAGTCAATGGGGTCAACTCGATATGGACATAAACCGCACCATCCCAGTATGGGCCTAAAGCAGCCGGGATATCAAGGTCATAAAGGGGTGTTGGAGAAATCCAAGTGTAGCTATCGCGGAGATCTTGCTCTTCAGCTGCCTTGAGGATGCCCGTAGCCACCCCAGCTGGTAAGTTCATCAACATCGTGTCGGCTCCCGAGGCGATGGCTTCAAGGACAACTGAGGTCAAGTCAGCCGAGGCGGGATCGAAGAGGACAGAAGTGCCCGCATAGCCATTCGCTTCAAGCCAATCAACCACACCGCCACAAGACCAACCCCCATTCGTGGGAATGTTTAGCCCGATACAAGCCACATTGCTCACGCCATCAATATTTTCAACAGCCCACTGGGTCATCTGCAAGTTACTGCCAAGCGGACCCGCGTTGGTGGAGGCGATGTTCTTTGATTCGAAACATTCGCTGGTAGCACAAGCGGCGGCGATAACG
>JANQQF010000080.1 GCA_028285035.1 Phycisphaerae bacterium | reverse complement strand
ACAACCATACCTCCTGCGTCATACTTGACCGAACCGCCGGATGCGGACCCGCATGTCCGGTGGTGTGGGAGGGGGGCTTTGCTCCCCTATCCCGATTTTGTACTGAAGGTATTAGATGTGGTAACCACGATTTGAGTTTTTACGTTTCTAACGGCCGCTGTTGTGCCGCCGAAAGGCTAGAGCGAACATAATCCGACCTTAGGATAAAAAAGCCAGCTCTGGCGGTCGGTACAAACGGCATTGTTAGGCTGTTTTATGTTGTGGATTGATAGAAATGTTTACGTCAAGGAAACCTAACATTCCCGCTTATCAGCTTCTAGAGCCGCCTTAATGACTTCTTGAGCCTTAAGGCCATCATAAAAACTTGGCCTAAATTCTAAATCATTTACAATAGCATCAATAAATAGACAGGGCCAAGCAGATTGCTACGGAGCAATCTGCCTGACTGGAATGAACGTTGGCTGCGGGGATTCAAGCTACCCGGCTAAGATACTATGCGACCGCTCTTTTAAGCCCAGAGCATCGTTCGTCAGCTCGAGCCGATGTTAGATACATGGCTATATCTACGTATCTAATCACGTTTTTTTCTCATCTCAACGCCTCGCAGACCAAAGAGCGCGACATGCGGTGAATATATGCGGCTATTTCATATGCGGTCATTGATCGCGGTTCTTCTGTCATCCACGACAAAATCAGACGAGAGTATATACTTGAAATTGATTCGGAAAGCAGTCTAAATGGAATCGAGCTGTCGCTTTCTGAAAATGCAGCGTGCAAATTTTTTTCAAATTGCTCGTCCATTAATTTTCTGACACTGCGCTGTAGATAATTACTATCACCATTACGCCCATAGGAAATCGACGAAAAAGCAACATTTCTTGACTGATACTTCTCAAGTAACTGTATCAAGGGTATAGGTGGCTCATTTCTCAGCCAGTCATCAGCCGTCGACAGTCCAAAGCTAAAGTTGTGAAACGTATTATCGTGCAAGCTGACTAGCACATCGGCTTTGGAGTCAAAATGACGGTAGAAGGTGACACGCCCCACGTCTGCCCGCTCTGCTATTTCTCCAACGGTGATTTCTGAATAGCTCTTTTCGCTCATAAGCTCTTGAAATGCCGCTTTTAATGCCGTTTTCGTTCGACGAGCCTGACGTTCTCCACGCTTCATTTTATCTCCTGATGGTTTCAGCTGTTTGGGATGAAACAAACTTCAGCATTTGTTCAAGTTTACACAAATATAGCAAATTGACGCTTGATTTCCAAAAATG
>JANQQF010000056.1 GCA_028285035.1 Phycisphaerae bacterium | reverse complement strand
ACGATGCTCTGGATGGTCTGACTCCTTATCAATTCTATTGTCGTTATGTTAACTCACAGTCTCTTTTTCATTGGTCCTAATTTTGGGTAGTTGACATTTGCCCCTAGTCTCAATTGACCTGAGCAGGTAGAGCGGGGTGAAAGAGGTAACCCAAATCTTCAAAATAATGCCCCATCAAAATTGAACCTAACATGATGGTGATCGTATTGTATGGAATTGCAGCCGCGAAGAATTCGATGCCATCCACAGTGTAGTTGAGATACATCGACAGGAACATGAGGGCAACGGCGAGAATAGCCCCGATCACTCGAGTACGCGGGATCAAGACGAGAATACCGAAGAGGGCGGCTAGCACATTGCCACCGATGTTGACCCAATCAGGTAGCGGTTGTTCCGTCACATATTCTCCTGAGCCAGCCCCCGAGGCTGCGAGAAACATAGCCAAGGCAACCAAAACGGCGACTATTGTATAAGCAATATTGCTCTGTTTGCTATCTCGTTGCATAACAAATGATGGACTGAGTATTGTCTTCATAAGAATTTTCCCCTTTTATTGACCATCCACTTGATGATCAACTGGCACCTGTACGCGTTGTAGCTGGCCACGAATATCCCCAAAGAAAGTTTGCCCTTTGGTGTGGAGGTTAAAGTAGAGTTCTCCCTGCTCCGCGATGAGCTGCATACCGCCGATGGTTTTTACCTTGTCGAGCGGGATGGCAGTGATAATCGGGCAGCCTGCGGTAAAGGCCCCTAGAATTCCTTCACCATGATCGGTCGTGGCCACGATATCTTCATTAAGGATTTCCATCGTAAAGACCCCATCCTCAAAATAGGTCGTGGGATCCCCTTTTAAGCCAAAATCGACGATGATCGGCCCTAATTGACCCGGACGACCACAGTGGATGTGAAACATGACAATATCTTCGGGATTGACATTTTCAACCGCGACATGAACGTACGCTTTACTCAGATCGTTGGTAAATGAGAGCACGCCATGCCCGTGGGATGTCCGCTGCTCTCTCGGCACTGATGGCGCGGTCGATTTGAAGACCGCTGGGGCACTCTCCGGCGTATTTTCTTCATCATCCCCCTCCTGCTCTGGGCTCAAGAACGCCTCATATACGGCACCAATCTCCGATCCCTTTGCCGGATTGAGCGGGATCGGGCTCTCCAGTTCTATTTCCGGCGTATGTGTCTCCGCCTCGGCCATCGCGTGACCAGTATGCGCCTCGGCGGCATCGCTTTCATTTTGTGCAGATGTGCAGCCAATCAAAAGTAACCCACTTATCAAAAGAAACAGCAAACCAATTATCATCTTCCTGAAAAAACAGGCTCTATTATTCATAATTTTTCCCTACCTTTAATTTTACGACACTTTATGTGTCATAATTATGACACGCAGTGTATCATAAGTTGACATCTGTGTCAATACCTATTATCATTTAGCTATGAACGAAAATGATTTACGTGTCCAACGTACACGCAGCTTATTGCGGCAGGCATTAATTGACTTGGTAAGCAGTGAAGGGTATGAGAACATCTCGGTGCGGGACATCGCCCAGAAAGCGCAGGTTGGCTACAAAACCTTTTATCGTCACTATGAGGGAAAGGAAGCACTGTTACAGGCACTCGCCAATGAGTGGGTGGCAGAGTTTCGGCAGGTGGTGCTCCCCCCATCTGATGAAAGGGCCTCCGAGGAGAACACGCTAGCTATTCTCAACTATATCGAAGCCAAAGCCCCCCTATTTTTGATGCTTTTAAACAGCTCTGCCGCCAATCAGATTCTCGATGTCGCCACTAGCTTTGGTCTGGAGGAAGGGCGGCAAACCTTTTACAGCCCCCATATTCCACACGAACTTATGGCGCACCACTTCGCCTCATCAATAATCAACTGCCTACGCTGGTGGTTAGAGTCGGGCATGGCGTGCTCAAAGGAGGAAATGGCAGAATATATCAATCTGCTATTGATTTTTCCGTTAAAGCAGCTAAGTGATCCGAACTCAGAGCAGAAAAAAGAGAGCGGGATCGCTTCAAAATAAACAGATGAAAGTCACCTACAAAGTGACCGTCATCTCAGTGGAAAATCTGATTAGTGAATAATAAAGATACAAAACGGATTTCACGATTGACTGAAATCATCACCCAATTACAGACCAAAAGGCTTTTGACCGCATCTGAACTTGCCGCCAAATTTTCAGTGAGTGTCAGGACAATTTATCGAGATATGAGAGCCCTAGAACAAGCTGGCATTCCAATTTATGTTGAAGAAGGTAAAGGGTACGGACTGATGGATCATTACAGGCTCCCGCCTGTGATGTTTACGGAAAGCGAGGCAAATGCATTAATTACGGCTGAACAATTAGTTCTGAAAAACAAAGACTCATCATTAATCAAAGATTATTCAGACGCGATCGATAAGATCAAATCTGTACTCAATCGAAATGCAAAAGACAAAGCCAACTTGCTTTCTGAACGGACACAATTCAGCCAGCTCAAGGATATCGAAAGAACGAGTACCAATTTATCTGCCTTGCAATTTGCGCTGACCAATTTTTTCTTGACAAGCATTGAATATACAAATGCGACCCGTAAAACGACGAACAGAACGATTGAGCCATTTGCTTTGTTAAGCGCACGGGATGGTTGGCTATTGGTGGCGTGGTGCCGTTTGCGTAAGGACTTTCGACATTTTCGCCTCGATAGGATTAGAAAGTTAGAGGTCCTTTCCGAAGGATTTACCCCTCACGATATAACCTTACAAGAGTTTTTTGAGTGCTACGACTGATTTTTTAGACCCCTGACATACTGTTGTCACAAAGCTCCTCTATAATGCTTATAGACAAACCATTTTAAACCCGTAAAATCGATGCTTGTCATTCCCGCGTGCTTTTGGCGGGAATCCACCGCTACAACGCCTCATGGATGCCCGACAAAACCATTCGGGCATGACACAACGTCTTTCATTTTCCGGTGTTTATCTGACTTATCTATTAGGACTTATGTATACCCTTGGTTTTGATACGGCGAACCCAGCCTACTCAACCGGCGGTAGGCATAAGGTCTAATGCTGATACATTCTTAAAAATAGAGGAGATTTTAGACAATGTTTAATCCAACTGATTTTCCCAAGCCCACCCTTATTTCGGTCAACGGGGTGGAACTCGAAGTCTTTGAAGCAGGCCAGCAAAATGTAGGAAAGCCCATTGTACTCTGCCACGGCTGGCCAGAGCATGCCTTTTCTTGGCGACATCAGGTGCCCGCCCTTGCCGCAGCGGGCTACCATGTCATCGTCCCAAACCAGCGGGGGTATGGCAACTCATCCTGTCCGACTGACGTAACAGACTATGACATCGAACAGTTGTCGGGTGACCTCATCGCCCTTCTCGATCACTACGGATACGAAGATGCCACCTTTGTCGGTCATGATTGGGGGGCAATGGTCGTTTGGTGGCTGACCTTATTGCACCCACACCGTGTAAATAGCGTGATAAACCTGAGCGTGCCTTATCAAGAGCGCGGCGAAAGACCCTGGATCGAGTGGATGGAAGAAATATTTGGCGGCGACTACTATTTTGTCCACTTCAATCGACAGTCAGGCGTCGCAGACGCCGTATTAGAAGAAAATACATTCCAGTTCCTTCGCAATATGTTCCGGAAGAACGTGCCCCCCGCCCCGCCCCAGCCAGGTATGGCGATGATTAATCTTGCCAGAGCAGAAACACCTCTTGGTGAGCCTATCATGAGCGACAACGAGCTGGCCGTTTTCGTCTCCGCCTTCGAATCAACAGGGTTCACCGGCAGTATCAATTGGTACAGAAATCTTGACCACAACTGGCATATATTGGCGGACGTGAACCCAATCATCCAACAGCCTACACTGATGATCTATGGTGACCGCGATGTGATTCCGAAGTCTGAAAAGCTGACTGAGTTCGTGCCCAATGCGGACGTAGTCAATCTAGATTGCGGTCATTGGATCCAACAAGAAAAGCCGGAAGAAACAAACCAAGCGATTATAAAGTGGTTGGAACAGCAGGCTGCCACTTTATAATTTATTTTTCGCCCCTTAATTAACCCAAGTTTTGAGGTGTGCGATTGTCATTCTGAACGAATTGAAACGCGGTAAATAATCTCCACTGAATGCTCGAAAACAACTTGATTTTGAAGATTCTGCGTGTCCGTGACACGAACCCCTTTCGTCGCTCCACTAGCTGTTTTGTGTCATACCCGAATGAAGTTGTCGGGTATCCACTGATCAGGGCTAACGAATGGTGGACTCCCGCCAAAAGCACGCGGGAGTGACCTGGTCCGATGTTTCTTTCTTTTTGTAGAAGGTACGCCGTCCACCTTCTCAGTTACTCAGAATGACATAATGCCTTGTAGGACAAAACCTGGGTTAATTGGTGGTGGGTCTTTTTTCGGATGTGTATGTCAAGCCTAAGCCGATTAGACTGATGACAAAGCTAGCCCCAAGTACAAAGACGTTTATGTCAACGCCTTGTACAAGGAGGACTTCGGCACCCGCGTCGGTGAGGGTTCCGCCGTAGAGTGGGGCTGTTAAGCCAGAAATGAGGAAACTCCCAAAAATGATTGTGCTAATCAGTCCTGCGATCAATAGGTTTTCTCGCGAGGGTCGTTTCCAGATGAGATAGAGTGACATCACGCCGAGTAGCGCATTTTGGACGAGGAGCCAAACGTTGTGTAAACGGGCGTGTCCCGGCCAATCGGGATTGACGACATGGGTCGCGTTTAACTCGGCAAACAGGGGCAAGACAGCATAGACGCCAATCAAGATGGTAAAGATGATACGAATAATTTGTGAGCGCATGATTTTTCCTTTCGAAACTTGTATCTGCTCCCTTACGACTTACGACCCTGGACCAAGAGATGAACCAAACAAAAAATATTGAGTACGGCCAAAACGCCTTCAGCAATAGCCGCACGAATCAGATTTACATTGGGTATTCCATCGATGAACAGGCTGAGTGACCGGCCAAAGACAACGCCACCGAAAATAACAGTGGTCACAACAAATGCCGTCTGCCTGAAGTCGGCCCTTATTGTGCCAAGAAAGGCAACTATTCCCCCAAAAAACATAACTGCGCCGACCCCTCTTATTTCATTGACCAAATCGATATCGAGTGCCAGACTATTTACGGGATTCGCGAAATAGGTTTGTAGGAAAACGGCGCCTGTCGGATTGATTAACCGCGATGAACTGGCGTAGAACAACGCCAGACCCGATAAAGCTAAGACAACAATTTTGAGGATTTTCATTATATTCTTGCTTATAAGATAAGACCTCACAACAGCAAATTAATTAAAAAACTCATCATTTGGTAGCGACGAATGGCGCTTTTCGTACCCAGTCATTTTTTTCAAGTTGGTCAATCATGAAGTCGGCCAATTGGACAACATCCACTTTCCCGCCTGGCATATTACGAGCGTCAGCCACAAGAGAACCTTTGATCCCTTCGAAAATTCTTGGCGATCTTATACTGATCCAATTAAAATTACGCTGTTCCATCGTCTGGAGCTCAAAGTCCTTCAAGCGCACGGCAGGTCTAGCGATTGTTGTTAACACAAATCGAAGTACTTTCCTTCTGAAAGACAATTTTTCGTTCCTAAACCGAATGGTTGATCCAGCGACATGAACAAAACGATCAATCTTAAGCGTCTCGAGAACAGTGATTAACTCGACAAAGCTCGCTTTATACTGACCCATTTCATTGTCAGACACGTTGCTCAAAGGCTTTGGGGCGATGGTGGTCATGACCGCATCCGAATTTGCCACCACATCTTTGAGTCGCGCCTTATCAAAATAGGCTCCCTGTATTACTTCCACCTTGTCAAATACCGAAAGATGGCTCACATTGGCTGTATTCCTGACCAAAACCCTCACGTCGTACCCTCGGTCAAGAAGTCTTTTCACAAGATTTTGACCTAAAAACCCAGTGGCACCTAGCACAAGTATTTTCTTCATGTTTATCCTCTGCTTTAGGCTATAGTCATCCTGTTTCATTTGTACGAGGATACGGTTAAGAGTTAGGGTTTTGAGCAACTTCAGGCTGTTCTATATTCGTACAATTCATTCAGGATGACTATAACATAGTCCGGAAACATTCCCTGATCAATCAACAGGCCGCTTGAAACAGAACTGGTAGATCTATGAGGTGGAATGGTCCCGTCTTTTCTTTGAATAAGGGAGTCTGTCTGATGAGACAGCCTTCTATGGCTATGGCAGTGGCTCAGACAAGAACGCCCGCATGGCGGCCGTTGCGGCTTCTGAAGAAGCGCCCAACTGGAAGAAGTGGTTGCCGTCGATAAATTGAACCCGTCCGTTGGTGACGAAGGCTGGTGTGTTTTCGTATTCTTCCGGGTGCTGACCTGGGTCGAGCTTCCCTTGGAGGAACAAGACCGGCATGGTCATCTTCGCAAACAGGAAGTTGTGGCGATCCGCAAGCTCTTTCTCCAAGTTGGTGTGGTCAAATTGTCGCGGTGAGGCCTCGGCCACTCCCTTGAACTTCACCTCGTGATCGAGCCGATCCAACACCTCTTTAGTGATGCCCTCCACGCGATATCCGCCTGCGGCGTAGGCTACCCGAGGGAAGCCGGTCCACTTCATCAGGTTGGGGAACCACGACTGGGCGAAGATGTCGTGCGGTGGCTTGGGGTCACCGTGCGGCTCGTTCGCTGACTGCTGCATGCGAATGTAGCGCAGCACACGTCCTTCCATCCCCTCGACATTCAGCAGATGATCAGAGATTACCGACCCACGGTCGTGTCCGCCGAGGTTGAAGCGCTCAACCCCGATGGTGTCTAGCAACTTCGCCAGCGAGGCCGCGATCACTGAGTAACGGTAGTCCAGCTCCAGCCGTTTGTCGCTTTGACCATTTCCGAGCGTATCGACGGCGATACAGTAGAATTGATCAGACAGATCCCGCATCTGATTGTGGAAGGTGTACCAGCTTTCGGGGAAGCCGTGCACAAGGACGAACGGCTCGTTGCTCGGATCACCGGCGGTGACGAAATGCCAGGTGCTTCCATCCGCTTCGGCGTACCAGTGAGTGGCCTCAATGTCGCCAAGCATCTCGATCTCGCCGTGCGCGTTCTCTGCACCCAACGGGTACGCAGCCGGTTGCGGGTAACGTATGTCCGTGGTGATGGTGGCATCTTTCTTGATACCGCCTTCGCGGACATTTGTCAGCGTTAGGTCCTCACGCGAGATGTACTCCAGTCTCGGTAGAGTCTGTGGGGATAGTATTTTAATAAGCTTTAGTATTTCTTTGGGATCGTTTATCTTTGTCATAATGTCTCCATAGGTGTGGCGCTCAGTCGCCCGAGAGGATCAACTGAACAATGTCGCCTTCTTTTTCTTGAGTAAGTTTTTTTACTTGTGTAAATTTTCTTTCTCGCGTATTATGACAGGGAACGATTTGTGCGTCAACTAGCAAATTAACGCAAACGTAAGAAAACTTACACGGAGGCAAAAATGACAGAAAAAAAGCAAGATCGGCGAGTTAGACGGACCCGTAAACTTTTACAGAACGCGCTCATACACCTACTGCGGCAAAAGCCATTAGCAAAAATACAGATCAAAGAAATCGTTGAAGTCGCCGATGTAGCCCGGCCAACCTTCTATCAGTATTTTGAGACAAAGGAGCAGTTACTGTTTAGCCACGTTGATGACGTGTTTGAAGAAATACGCCAGGCTGTTTTTATTGATAGGGAAGAGGGGAATGCGCCTGATTTACGGCAATTGATGATTACATCTTTTAAGCAGTGGCAGTTGCATCAAGAGGCGATGCAGTGGGTTTTACAGGTCGACAATAAAGATCTCTTGATTGACGCGTTGCACACGCATATTGAAATGCTAAGGCAAGAATTTGAAAGGGTTGTGCCACCCACAACCGATCTGCCCGAACTTGAAGCCTACATGTCAAACTTCTTCGCTGGTGGACTGTATATGCTACTCAAGATGTGGATTAACAATGGGATGCAGGAGTCTGCCGAAACGATGGGCACCTTCACCTTTCTACTCATGTCAAATGAGATTGTTCAGGCGCGATATGGGGAGGTTTCAGAGAAATAATGATCCTAAAAATGAAGTCCTAAACCATAGAAGGAACTCCTAAAAGACCTCTAGTGACAGGGTGGGCCTCGCATTGATGGGGCTACTCAGAGAATGGCGCGCGCCTGATCATTCTGTTGAAGCCTAATTTGTGCGCAGTAACTTTGTATAACCCCGACCGTTATGCACAATATACTGGTAAGAGGAACTAAACTGTGAATATTATCAAATTTGATACAAGAAAAGGCATATACTTAACGGGGTTAACTGATTTCAGGTCTGACTTTCATCGGAACCAGCCCTGCTCGAACCTACAGATAGCAGAATCTTACAAGATTCTGAAGCCTCAATTGATTATAATTGAGAACAACAAAGGAAATAGAACAATGGCTGGAATACGAAATGTAATTAAAGAAGATTTAGAGGGATTAAAAGAGGTTTTGGACTCCATCGAGTTATTTCCATCAGAAATGCTTAACGAAATGATTTCAGATTACTTCAATAATCCAGAGTCGGAAGATATTTGGTTTACAAAAATTGAAGATGGAAAACCAACTTCAATTGGTTATTGTGCGCCTGAAAAATTAACCGATGGGACATTTAACCTTTACGCAATAGGCGTAAAACGTAACATACAAGGTAAAGGAATTGGGACCGAAATGATGGCTTTTATTGAAAGCAAATTAAAACAAGACGGTAAAAGAATTTTGATTGTTGATACATCAGGCACTGATGACTTTCAGTTAACAAGAAAATTCTATGAAAATTTAGGTTACAAAAAAGAGGCAATCATTCGAGACTTTTGGGAAGAAGGGGATGATAAAGTCGTTTATTGGAAAAAATTAAACTAAGATCGCACACCACAATGTATAAGCGGTATTAGCCAAAACAAAAAAGAGCTTGCGGTTCTGGTCGTAAGCTCTTTTTGTTTCTACCATCAATTCTTACGCCGAAATACTTTCCAATTCGTTGATCATATCTTTTATAATCTTGAAGCCGCTGCGCCAGAAATCGGGATCGGCCATGTTAATGCCTGCTTCGGTAATGATGCCACTCGGGCTGGCTGAAGCTGTAATCGTAGCAGTAGAAAGGGGTGTGAAGTTAATTAAAAAATGACCTGTAAAATTGGTACAAACTGCGAGGAAATGTATACAACTTCCATTTAAGAATAGGGTATATTGTTGTCAATCCGTTAGCAACGTAGTAACAACAACGGCAACGAGAATGGTGTCAATAATGAACGAAACGATTACGCTAAAGAGCGTCACCCAAGCCCATCAAATTTTCGGGCTTGAGAAGCCCAATCACCCATTAATTTCGGTCTTTCAAAATACGCCGAATATGATTACAGACTTTGTCGGGGTCCGATTTGTGACAGAGATGTACTTTGTCTCGATGAAGGATGGGGTGATGGGGACCTTTCAGTACGGCAGAAATTCATATGACTTTCAGGAAGGGATGATGACCTTTGTCGCCCCGGGCCAGACCATGGGCAAGCCCAGTGGTGAAGTTCCAGAAGAGGTTGATAATACGGGCTGGACCGTCCTCTTTCATCCCGATCTTATTCGAAAATCAGAATTGGGCCGAAACATCGATCGTTATACATTTTTTGGGTACGACGTTTTTGAGGCGCTGTATCTGTCAGACAAGGAAAAACAGGCCTTAACTGGGTTGGCCCAAAAGATCGAAGCGGAACTTGCTCAGAATATTGATCGACACACCCAGAAGCTAGTGATATCGACCCTAGAGCTGCTGCTGGATTACTGTACCCGCTACTATGATCGGCAATTTTACACCCGGTCAGACCTACACATCGATGTTGTCACTCAATTTGAGGGGTTCCTAAAAGATTACTTTCAAACAAGCACCCAGCTTGAGTACGGTCTACCCTCGGTCAAATATTGCAGTGAGCAATTACATATGTCGCCAAACTACTTGAGTGACCTGCTCAAGAAAGAAACGGGCCGAAATGCCCAAGATCATATTCACGCCTTTGTCATTAATAAGGCCAAAACCATGTTATTGAATTCAACGGACTCTGTAACAAAAGTCGCCTTTGACTTAGGCTTTGACTATTCGCAGCACTTTAGCCGATTATTTAAATCTAAGACGGGGATGAGTCCGAAGGAATATCGAAATTTGAATTAGTAATGTAGGGGTGTCCCTTGTGGGCAAATTCTATCATTACAATATTCATTATGTCTGCATTCTAAATTAAAATAAATTACTAAGGAGAATTGGTATGAAATTAGTTAAAACCTCTGGAATTCCTGTTTGGATCACCATTGTAGTCGGACTTTTGGTCTTGATGGGTGGTATCGTAGGACCGCTTGCGATGGCGGGCCAAGGTTTCGAGAGTTTCATGACTCCGGCCTGGGGTGGCCGTTCCTTTGGCCTCTCTGTGTTCGCTGCCGCCGCAATCCTCTTGAAGGACCATAGGGTGTATCTGGCAATGTTCATCGCCTCAATCGCACGCGAGGTTGGGGATCTGATTCAGCTTTCCCAGGCGGAGACAATGAACTGGGGCCTTGGGGCTCCCACCATCATCCTGCCCATCGTCTGGATTCTTGGTGCCTACTATTCCGCCAAGCCGCGACGGATGGTAAAGCCCAACTCCGTTATGTGATTGGAGCAGATGCCGAGCAGATCTATGCAGCCAGACAAGCTAATGGCGATGATGCCTTTTTGGCGAGTATGAAACAACAAATGCTTGGCTAAATCAGCATAAAAAATTCGATAAGCAGGGCGTTGCAACCTAACGTCTTGCTCAGTAAGGAGAACTGTAAAATGACAACTAAAAAAATCGCGCTAGTGACTGGCGGAACCTCAGGCATCGGTTTGTCACTGGTCAAGGGTTTGGTAGAAAATAACTTTTACGTCTATTTCATAGGCACCAACAAGGAAAAGGGCGCGGCTGTAGAGGCAGAATTAAACGCCCCCAACAGTGCGGTCTGCCAATTTATCGAGCTGGATCTGAGCAATTTGAACCGCGTCAAAGAATTTGTCGATCAGTTTAAATCCAACGTTTCTCAACTTGATATTTTATTAAACGTGGCCGGAGTTATGCTCCCCAATCGACAAGAAACCCCCGAAGGCGTGGAAAAAACCTTTGCCATCGGCTATCTGAGTTCCTTTATTTTGTCCACAGAGCTTGTGCCACTCCTTGAAAAAGTGAGCCACTCCCGCATCATCAACATTGGTGTACCGCCAGCGATGGCCTTAAAACGACGTCTTGATTTTGAGGATTTCAACTTTAACAACAATTACAGTGGGCCGAATGTTCTAACCAATACGGTGCACGCCAAAACCGTCTTGACCGAGATCTTGGCGGAAAAATTAAAAGACAAAAAGATCGACGTCATTTCGTTTAACCCCGGTCCGGTGAAATCAGACATCGGCCGGAATATGTCTTTCCCCCTAAAACCCATATTTCAGACCGTGAGCCTATTCTTTCCACGTGAGTCAAAAAGCGGCATCTACCTCAGCACCTCCGACGAGCTCAAGGGCGTAACCGGCCAGTTCTTCAGCAAAGAGAAGCCAATACCCTTGAACTTTGAAAAAGCGTATAAAGATCAGCTTTGGAGCAGGACAGAGGATGTGCTTAGGCAGGTATTGTATCAGCCCGCCTAACGAGTACATAAAAAGACAACCTCACACAAAAAAGCGCCCAGTTGGGCGCTTTTTTGCTTTAGCTGGTTTGGGCAATTCCCATTTTCGTGCTTAACTATAATCGAAATTTTTTGTTCTCGTTGAGAGGTTGAAAAGAATGGGTGACAATTCGTCAAACTCGCTTTCGATATTGGTATTACCAATCGCACTGATTTTAACCGGATATTTAATGATTATTGGCAGAGATATTCTACTGCCCTTCGTCATTGCCATCGTCGTTTGGCGGGTCCTCGTTGCGTTGACTGAGACTATACACCAGCGCCGGATTGGCTCCTTTCAGTTACCCTATTGGCTTTCAGTCTTGGTAATACTCATCGGGTTTGTGCTAATTTTTCGGCTAACCTTAAACATCTTTGTGGTTGAAATCCAAGAATTTATCGATCGTCTACCCCGTCATCGAGAAAATTTGGTGGCCCTGTTAGAGTCTCTGCCCCCCGTGGTCTTACAAGCCATTCCTGCCTTTAGCGCGGGTAATGTTGAAATCGGCCTGAATACATTGCTGACAAATTTGTTTGACACCTTGAGCACATACGTGACCACAATTGGGGCCAATGTTGCTTATTTGCTGAGCCAAACTTCAATTATTGCCGTCTACGTCATCTTTTTAATTGTTGAGCAAAACACCTTTACTAAAAAGATGCTGGCCATGTTTCCTGATCCAGCAGTTCACGAAGATATGTCTGACGTTCTCAAATCGATTGGGGATAATATCACTGGATATATGGGCATCAAGACTTGGATCAGCCTGCTTTTGGCGGCTGTGCTATTCGCGATTATGGCCCTGATGGGGCTTGAGCACGCGCTCGTGTGGGCCTTGCTGAGCTTCTTTCTAAACTTTATCCCCTTCCTTGGCCCTTTAATCGCCATCATCTTTCCGGCTTTAACCGCCATCTTAACTTCAACTAATTGGCTTTGGATTATTAGCGTGACCGTTGCTGTGTCTGTGATACAAGTCGTTTTTGGCTATGCAGTTGAACCCAAGATGATGGGCAACCGCCTTGGGGTTAGTCCGCTGGTCGTTCTATTGTCCCTCGCTATTTTTGGCGCAATTTGGGGCTTAGCCGGAATGTTTCTTAGCGTGCCCTTAGTCGTGATTATGATTATTATTTTGGGTCACTTTGAGCGAACCCGGCCGATTGCCATCCTCTTGTCTGAGACCGGGGACATCCCTGAAACGGATCATACGCACGGTCAGTGACAATCTCTATGTTGATGAGACAGGTGCAAATTGCAACATATCCCAACCATTGGTTTTATTAGCCCCCCAGCTTGGTTTGATCCGGCTCCCGCTGAATTTCTGCGAGTCGTAGTGGAACGAGTTCGAACCCAACAAGCTCCGCTCCTTTTGCCTAATTTTGACTATCGACTTGACCACATTGCTCAGGTGCAAAGCGAGCTCAATCTTTGTGGGCAGAGTTTAGCTGCAATGGGTTGTGATATTGTGGCGCAGGTCGGCACTCCATTTGCTTGGGCGGGTGTGTCCGATGAGCAAGAGGCACGTTCGCGCAAGGCGGCTTTGGCCAAGGCGGCGGGTGTCCCCGCAGTGATGACGGGGCTAGCCATTGTTGATGGGCTAAGAGCTTTGGGTGCTCAACGCATTGCGCTAAACTGCACTTACTATGAACGAGATTGGCGGGATAGTTTGGAGGCCTTCTTAACAGCTTGTAGTTTTGAGGTTAGCCACGCTTCAACGCTCGTTGATCAGGGTTTGGTCTCAACCCAAGCCAACTTCGCTGACTATGGGTGGTCAATGACCGATCAGTTGACCCGCAAATCCATTCTGACCGTGGCCGAGATGGCCTCAAATGCTGAGGCCGTGGTGGTAACAGGGGCAGGCACAAGAACATTGAAGCTACTTGCAGAATTAGAGACGACAATCAATCGCCCCATCATTGCCGCCGACACGGTTCTTTACTGGGCCATTGCCAAGCAGCTTGGTCTAACCTTGCAGCCTGTTATGGGCCGCTTGGCAAATCTATAAAAAACACAGAATGATTCTATTAGTGGGAAAAGGTTATTGACAGACCAGGAGCGTCAATGTATTCAAGAGCAATATAGAGATGGGAGACACCGTCCTGCTTTCGGCAAAATTATTAATAATACCCAATTAACGGCAGATGAAACGACTCGCAAAGTCTTGTCGCTACTTTAAGTGTGTCACCGTTTAAGATAGCCACCTTGGCAACTCATCGATAATCTAATAGAGAAATCAAATAAAAACCGGAATAAAAAAGTCATGTCCTGCCCGAATGCTTTTGTCGGGCATCCACTGGCCGGGGAGCAGCGAACGATGGATTCCCGCTAAAACCACGCGGGGATGACATAAATCGATTTTACGGGTTTTAACTGCTTCATCTATAAGGAAAATTATAATGAGCATATCTACAGACCGTGAG
>JANQQF010000029.1 GCA_028285035.1 Phycisphaerae bacterium | reverse complement strand
CGTGATTGCCATCGGTTCAGCCTTGGGTCGCTATCAAAACACCGTCACGGCGGGCATCTTGAGCGGCTTCAACCGCGAGTTGGGTGGTCTGCGTGGGCTATTGCAGACTGATGCAGCCATCAACAGCGGTAACAGCGGTGGGCCACTGATCAACCTCGGTGGCCAGATCATCGGCATCAATACGATGGTCGTGCGTGGTGGTTTCGCCAGCGACGCTGAGGGTCTTGGCTTTGCCATCCCCAGCAACATCGCCCGCACCGTGGCTCAGCAGTTGATCGAAACCGGCGAGGCCAAACCCGCCTTCATCGGCATCCAATACCAGCCTCTTAATCCGCAGTTGGTGATGGAAGAAGGCTTGAGCATCAATCAAGGTGCGATGTTGGAAGAGATCGTTTCCAACAGTCCTGCTGCGCGGGCTGGCTTGCAAGCGGGTGACATTATCACCGCCATCGACGGCAAGGCTATTGATGATCGCAATCCATTGGTGAGCTTGTTGCTTGAACACGTGGCAGGTGAGACGATTACCGTCCAGATTTTGCGAGGTGGACAGGTAATGCAGACGTCGCTGACGTTGGGTGAGCGGGCTTAAAACTTGCTCTAATTTACCTACAAAAAAGGCCGTGGCGGAGAATTGCCACGGCCTTTTTTTGTTCGATCTTTATCAGTACATATCAACATTTTGGGATACTATGAATAATATTGCATTGAGAGAGGCAGTGTTAGCAATGCTTATAGGTGTCTCCTGTTCATGCTTAGGGGGTTAGAGGATATTTGTACATGGTGATTGATATTATTATAATAAAAATCCAATTGTTAAGTTTGTAATACCCCAGACACAAATTTAGCCCTAATCTCATGACAAAACTGATTTAATTTTATGACAGACCACCCTTAATATTGATGATACAATAGCTTCAAATATTTGGGCGGCAACACATAAATCTTTAATAATCCCAAAACAACGACAAGTATAAAACCGTAAAATTATGACACATAAACCAAGGATTGTCATTACTGGCAGTGGGGTAGCTTCGCCAATCGGAAACGATGTAGATACCTACTGCTACAATTTGCATCAGGGACAATACGCCATCGGCTCTATTACTACGTTTGATCCCAGCAACCATACCACCAAGCTTGGGGCCTGTATCACTTCAATTCCGACGCCCAACAATCTAACGCCACTCGAAGAAAAGATGAGTTCACAGCTGTCATTACTATCTGCGTTTTGCGCCGAACAAGCTGTAAGTCAGTCACAGCTTGATTTTTCACAAGAAGACCCGGATATGGTCGGCGTGATTATGGGCAGCGGGATGCAAAATTCATACGATTTGGAGGAGTCCTACAAGAAGTATTATCAACTCCACGAACGTCTAGCTCCGACCATCGTACCACTCAATATGGGTAATGCTCCGGCCAGCCGCATTGCGATGACTTATGGACTCAAGGGTATTGTTAAAGGGGTTAGTACCGCTTGCTCATCTGGTTTCACGGCGATGCTTGAGGGGGTGCAACTCATTCAAGATGGTCGACAGGATATCATGATTGTCGGGGGTAGCGACCTGGTCATGTGCGAGTCAATTATTGCTGTTTGGGAACGAATGCGAATTCTAACCCGCGAAAAGAAAGATCCATCGTTAGCCTGTCAGCCGTTCGACCAAAATCGTCAAGGAGTGGTTTTAGGTGATGGGGCCGCCTTTTTTGTGATCGAGTCGTACGATCACGCTATAGCACGTCAAGCCCCAATTTTGGCCGAAATTACAGGCATGTTTCAAAATTCGGACAGCCTTGATCTGGTCAAGCCTGATACTTACGGGGAAATCCGATGTATGGAACAGACCCTTGACCAAGCTGATATCTCGCCTAATGATATTGGAATGATTTACGCCCACGCCACTGGGACCCGGTTGAATGATACAGTCGAATACAAAAGTATGCATACAGTCTTTGGCGATGACCTAAAAAACATTCCACTTTGTGGCTTAAAATCAATGTTGGGACATACCCTGGGAGCCTCTGGCCCAATGGCCTTAGTCGCCGCCTTAGGTACCCTACAGTCTGGTTATTTCTACCCTATCCCAAATTTGAAAGAAATGGAGGCGGGAATGGATTTACGCATAACAACCACTGGTGAAATTGTCGAGCCAGTAGACCACATCTTAATCAATACATTTGCCTTTGGCGGGATCAACGTCTCTTTGGTTATTTCAAATTTACGAGGCACAGTTCAATGACCGAAAAAGAAGTTCGCCAGAAATTGATTGACATTATAAAAGAGCAAGCCAAGCTAGAGGAAGCTGAATTCATTGAGGCCAATTCCTTCGAGAACTTAATCGACTCGCTAACGCTGCTGGAAATTGTATATGAAATCGAGGAAGGCTTCGATTTAGAAATTGATGATGAGCAAATTCCAGAGCTTCGTTCATTCGATGAGGTCGTCACATTGGTAAGCAAGATGACTCAGACAAGGTAGATCGTTCTGTGGCAACAAGGATCAGGGAACAATCGTAAATGAGCAAAAAAAAGTATTACATTGGACTGGCCGCCACTTTTCACGATCCAGCAATGGCGATTGTCAATCCAGAGGGCGAAGTTGTGTTCGCTGAAGCCACGGAACGTTATATGCAGGATAAACGCGCCCTCAATTGTCCACCCGATCATTTTCTACGCGCCCCCGCTTTGATCAAAGAATATTGCGAGCCAGATGCCGAGCTAGTGGTGGCCCTCTCCTGGAGTAAGACTTGGCTATCAACCTTGAGGATGATGGTTGGCACCTCGAATTTTGTAATGCAAGCCCAGCCGGTCCAAAATTTATGGGATAGCTGGAGTCTAGAGCCATTTTGGCCGGGCCCCCGCATGCGCAACAAATGGGCGGGGGGAGTGAATACCCTAGCTCAGGCGGGGCACAATATTATCGGAAGCAAAGACCTTACCCAGAAAAAAGTTTCCCTGAAATACTTTGACCATCACCTTACCCACGCCGCCAACGCCTGCTACACCAGCCCTTTTTCAGAAGGGGTCTGCGCCATCGTTGATGGCTATGGCGAGTGGCGTTCCTGTGATTTTTTTCGGTATAAAAATGGCAAAATCACAAGCTTGCGGAATCGCCTAAACAACGACTCAGGTATCGCTAGCCTCGGACTTTTCTACGAAATTGTCTGTGATGTCTGTGGGTTTGACCCCTTCAAAGGAGAAGAGTGGAAGGTGATGGGCTTGGCGGCCTACGGGCAGCGAGATGAAACGTTCTACAAGCTCTTGCGCCCGATGCTTCAAGTCAAGGGGCTAGGTTTACAAGTCAATTTCAACACCTTCCGAGCCAATTTAGAAAAACTCCAGGCCCATCGTCGTAAAGCTGGCACCTCACCTTTTGATGTCGTCGATTTAGCCCACACCGGACAACTCGTCTTTGAAGAGGTGATGGAAGCCCTACTCACGAATCTGTATCGCCGAAATATATCCAACAACTTGATGCTCGGGGGAGGATCGGCCTTAAATTCGACCTGGAACGGCAAAATCACGGAACGCACCGGCTTCAAGCAGGTTTACATCCCGAGTGCCCCGGCTGATGATGGTAATGCTATTGGGGCTGCGCTCTTGGCTTACTACAAAGATCACCCCCGACAAAAACCCACACCAAAGATTACTCCGGCCTATTTGGGAACAGGCATTTCCACAGAACGGTTTGACAACCTGAAAAGGTTTAGCCAAATTCCCAACGCCCGCTGTCTTGGTGATGAAATTTACACTCACACCGCCAATCTTTTGGCACAGGGCAAAATCGTGGGCTGGATGCAGGGCCGCGCCGAGTTTGGGCCACGGGCTTTGGGTAACCGCTCGATTTTGGCCGACCCACGTGATGCTGATATGCCCAACAAAATCAATGCGCGGGTCAAGTTCCGCGAAGCATTTCGCCCCTTCGCTCCCTCAATTTTGCACGAGTTTGGCGATGAGTACTTTGAGCATTATCAAGAAGCCCCCTATATGGAACGCACGCTCAAATTCAAGCCCGAGGTTTGGGAAAAGGTTCCCGGCGTGGTTCACAACAATCATTCGGGGCGACTACAAACCGTAAAGCAAGAATGGTCGGAGCATTATTACAAATTAATCAAGGCCTTTTATGATATCACGGGCATCCCAATTTTATTAAACACCAGCTTCAATGTTATGGGTAAACCGATTGTCCACTCGGTAGAAGATGCCATCAGCGTTTTCTACACCACGGGTCTCGATGCTTTAGTGATCGAAGATTATGTACTTGAAAAATAAGTGATTTTTGCGATTTACGATTGTATCTGTCCATTCACCTGAAATCTTAAACCAGTACAGGGTTTAAATGACGAAAACAAAAGCACAACAACCTAGTTGCTTTTTAATCGGCGAAACCTCTCTTTTGGTGCAATGCGCCGAACATCTCATCAAGCAACACATTCAAATTTTGGGCATCATTTCGGCTGATGCGCGGGTCGTGACTTGGGCCAACGATCAAAACATCAAAACCTATCATCCAACCGAAACTTTTTTTGATCATCTTCACCAAACATCGTTTGATTATCTATTCAGCATCATCAATAACACCATCATCCCTGATGATATCCTCACACTCCCTCGACGCTATGCCATCAACTATCACGATGGCCCACTCCCCAAGTATGCGGGTCTAAACGCGACCAGTTGGGCCTTGCTAAATCAGGAGAAACAACACGGCGTCACTTGGCACGTGATGACAATGCACGTTGATGCCGGGGATATTCTCAAGCAACGTCAAGTCGAAATTGCCCCAGATGACACGGCGCTGACTCTCAACGCCAAATGTTTTGAGGCGGCCAGCTTCGCGTTCGCCGAGTTGCTTGCTGAATTGGTCACCAAACAGGAGGTCTTACACTCACAAAATTTAGATGAACGAACCTATTTTGGTCTGAGTAAGGTCCTTCCCCAAGCCGGAGTTATCGATTGGAACCAAACACCTGAAGCCATTGCCGCATTGGTCCGTGCCCTCGATTTTGGGGCCTATCCAAACCCATTGGGTACAGCTAAGCTCTTTCTTGATCCAGATTATGTAATCGTGCAGCAGATCCAAGTTTTATCGCAAACCTCGCCAAAATCGGCGGGCACCTTACTGGACGCAAATGAGTCAGCGCTGATTGTAGCAACAAATGGTCCAGATGTTGCCTTGAGCGGCTTGGCGACTTTAACGGGACACCCCTTAGCCCCGGCTGACATTATCACCACGTTCGATTTGACGGTAGGCGCACCATTGCCGGAGTTACCATCTGATGCAGCCCGTGATCTTGAGACTAAAACGGCCTCACTTGCTCAGGCGGAACAATTCTGGGTTGATCGCCTAGCCACACTTCAGCCAATACGCTTACCTTACGCTCCAATTGGACTGACCACTGAGCCGGAAACAAAAACCGTTCGGGTTCAATTGCCTAAACTGGCAGAAACAGCAGACCGTCTTTCGACAAATCCAGCGGAACTTATCCTGGCTGTCTTTGCCCTTTACCTAGCCCGTCTACATCAGAGCGCACATCCCCATGTCGGCGATGCCGAGATGCAATGGTTTGATTTGGGACTACAGGAGGTGAACGACACACTTTTCGCCACCTGTCACCCCTACCGAATCGAGCTTGATTTACAGCTACCCTTTACCAGCCATCTACAAAAAATTGAGGTCGAACTCAGCACCATTCAACAACACCAAACCTTCAGCCGCGATGTTCTTGCTCGCTATCCACACCTCGCCGACCTGCCCAAAGCAGGGTCTACATCTGATCTCCTTCCCATCACGGTGAGCTTGGTCAACTCCCTTGATCATCTACCTGTAGAAACCACTGCATTCTCGTTATTCATTCCCACCACAACCACCACCGAAATTAGCTTCCGTTATCAATCGGCCCACTTTGATACCATCACCATTGAGCGCATCATTGCCCATATCTCACACCTACTCCAACAAATCATTGCTCATCCCGATTTTTTACTACACGAATATTCACTCGTACATACCCCGGAACAGCACAGACTCTTGGTCGAATGGAATGACACGGCGACATCAGACGACCGGCACCACTGCATCCATCACCTCATCGAAGCTCAGGTCGAGCGTACGCCTGATGCGGTCGCCCTGATTTTTGAGGGTCAGAGCTTAACCTATCACCAGCTCAATGCAAGGGCGAACCAGTTGGCCCACTATTTGCGAACTCAGGGTGCCGAACCAGGCACGATCATCGGCATCTGTATGGAATATTCCATCGAGATGATTGTGGGGCTGTTGGGCATACTCAAAGCGGGTAGCGCTTACACCCCGCTCGACCCCAATTACCCCGCCGAACGTTTGTCAACCATGATCTCAGATGCCCAGCCGTTGCTCGTGCTTACCCAATCCCATCTCCAAACACGGCTACCCAACAAAACCCAATTCATCGCTGTAGATCAAGCCACCGATTTGCTCAAGGCGCAACCTATCGAAAACCCATCCATAACAGTTAAGTTACCCACCGCTGACGATCTCATTTACGTCCTCTTCACCTCCGGGTCAACAGGCAGGCCAAAAGGGGCGGGCGTGTATCATCGTAGTTTTACCAATTTGGTGCAGTGGTTTATCAGTGACTTGGAGCTAACTGCCCAGGATTCAGTCTTGCTGATCTCCTCACTCAGCTTCGACCTTACCCAAAAAAATATCTACGCCCCACTCCTCTGTGGCGGCACCCTACATCTGGTTGAGATGCCGATTTTTGACCCGCACCAAATCGGGCGGGCGATTGAGCGTTACGACATCTCTTGGGTAAACTGCACCCCCAGCACCTTCTATGCTGTGGTCGATAGCACCTCAACTTCATTGATCTCATTGCGTTACGTGGTCTTGGGTGGTGAGCCGATTACGATGCCGCGTCTCATCGACTGGTTGGAACAGCCAGAGATTGAAGCAAAAATCGTCAACACCTATGGCCCGACCGAATGCACTGATATTTGCACCTTTTATGTTGTCGAGGAGCCATCCCGCTTCATAAACCATCCGGTGCCGCTAGGTCGCCCCATTGACAACATTCAGCTTTACATTCTGGATCAACAGTTACAGCTGGTCCCCATCGGTGCGGTGGGCGAGTTATGCATTGCCGGGGCCGGGGTTGGGATGGGCTACATCAACGACCCTGAAATGACAGAGCAAAAGTTTCGGTCTCCTTCATTCACGGCTGACCCAGTCGTTCAGGTTAGGCTCTACAAAACTGGCGATTTGGCCCGTTATCAGCCCGATGGCACCATCGAATTTTTGGGGCGAATCGACCATCAAGTTAAAATTCGAGGCTTTCGGGTCGAGTTGGGTGACATCGAGGCAGCTCTAAATCAGCATCCCAACATCCACGAGGCTGTAGTTATAGCGCAGGAAACGGCAATGGGCGGCAAGCGATTGGTCGCCTATTTCGTAGCAACGGATTTACCCCAGAAATCTCAACAATTCCTGCACACATTACGCCAATATTTACAGCAGAGATTGCCCGATCATATGATCCCGGCCATTTTTGTCCCGCTAGACCAACTACCGCTCACCCCCAATGGCAAAGTTAATCGACAGGCGCTACCAGAACCACCACGCCAGATTACCAGAGTGACTCATCAGGCCGCCCCTCAATCTGATACCCAGAAAGCATTGGCCGCGATTTGGCAGGAGGAATTGCAGCTTGATCAGGTCGGTATTGATGACAATTTTTTCGAGCTAGGCGGCCATTCACTGTTACTGGTCAACATACAGCGCCAGTTAGCAGATAGTGAACTAGGCCATAATCTCACCGTGGTCGATCTATTTCGCTACCCTACGATTCGGAGCTTGGCCAACTATTTGGATGGCACGACCAGTCTTGAGCCGACCACACAAGATAGCCCCATCCGACCAACTATGACGACTGACACCGAGCTTGCCATTGTTGGATTAGCCGGGCGATTTCCCGGTGCCCCCAATGTGGAGACTTTTTGGCAAAATCTATGCGAAGGACGGCAGTCGATCTCCTTTTTCAGCGATGATGAAATGATCGCGGCGGGGGTTGATCCCGAACTAATAAACCAGCCTAACTACGTCAAGGCCGGTGGTGTTCTCAGCAATATCGAAGGGTTCGATGCTGACTTCTTTGGTCTATCCGCTCAGGAAGCGACCGTCCTCGATCCCCAAATTCGCCTTTTTATGGAGTGCGCTTGGGAAGCTTTGGAAAATGCTGGCTGCAATCCAGACACCTTCACTGGCGAGATTGGAGTATATGCTGGAGCTGGATTGAACACCTACCTCTCGCGGCTAGGCGATCAGAGTGACAAACTGATTGACGCCACCAATTTCACAAACTCGGTGCGGGCCTATCAAGCCATGCTCGCCAATGACAAAGATTTTCTCGCCACCCGCGTCTCCTACAAACTCAATCTGACAGGACCCAGCGTCACGGTTCAAACTGCTTGCTCCACGGGCTTGGTCGCGGTGCACATGGCGCGACAAGCCCTGCTCAGTGGTGATTGTGATATGGCCTTGGCAGGCGGTGTTGCTATTCGCGTACCTCATCAGGCCGGATATCTGTATGAAGAAGGGATGGTTTTTTCGCCCGATGGCCACTGTCGTGCCTTTGATGCTGAGGCCCAAGGGATGGTGCTCGGCAACGGGGTCGGGGTGATCGCCCTTAAGCGGCTGGCCGATGCGGTGACCGATGGCGATGTGATTCACGCTATACTTAAAGGCTCGGCCATCAACAATGACGGGGCGGGTAAGGTGGGCTACACCGCGCCGGGCGTCGAGGGGCAAGTGCGGGTCATTCGTAAAGCCCAAGCCAGCGCCAGAGTCTCTCCCGAGAGCATCACCTTTGTCGAAACCCACGGCACAGGCACCCCGCTTGGTGACCCGATTGAAGTATCCGCCCTGACCGAAGCCTTCCGTGCCAGCACTAACAAAACCGAGTTCTGCGCCCTCGGTGCGGTCAAAAATAACATCGGGCATCTGGACATTGCAGCAGGGACGGCAGGTCTGATCAAAGCCGTTTTAGCCCTCAAACACAAAACAATCCCCCTCACACCAGGTTATCACACACCAAACCCACGGCTAAAGCTGGAAGAAAGTCCATTTTACATCAATACTAAATTACAGCCGTGGTCTACAAGTGAGACACCACGACGGGCTGGGGTTAGCTCCTTTGGTATTGGTGGCACCAACGCCCACGTCGTCCTCGAAGAGGCTGAAGAATACACTGCATCAAACATGAGGTTGCCTGAGGGGCCGTATGTACTTCCCCTCAGCGCTAAAACACCCGAGGCTTTGTTGGATTTGGCGAAACGATATGTTGATTTTCTTAGCCCCCACCACCTACCGCTCGCCAACATTTGCTACACAGCCCAGTTTGGTCGCAGTCATTTTGATTATCGAGCCGCAATTGTTGCAACAACACACGTAGACATACGTCAACAGTTGCTTGATTTTGTCGAGGGTGATGGAGTACAAGATATTTTTATTGCCCCAGATACTAAGGATGGGGCGGCCTCAAACATTGCGAGGCGATATGCTCAAGGCGATACCATCGATTGGACTGGGCTGTACCCAGACGATACTCACCTACAAAAAGTAGAACTCCCCACCTACCCCTTCCAACGCCAACGGTATTGGGTTGATCCACCACAAGGTGACATCCAGCTCAAGCTCCAACCGACCGAGACTGATACGTGGCAGGATTGGCTGTACACCGTTGAGTGGGAGCATCAGCCACAATTCGGGGTCACGCCCGACTATCTCCCACCACTTAAGTCATTGGCAAGCGAATCCCTGAAATTGCATCTAAGCCAATCTGATGTACAACACCATCAGGCGGCAATTCAAGAATTGGAGCACCTCAGCGTTAGCTACATTTTGAATGCCTTTGCCAGCAAGGGCTTAAGTTTGGAAGCCGGACAGCAGTGGAGCACAGGCCAGATTATCGAGCAATTGGGGGTACAGCCTCAATATCAACGGCTACTCGTCCGCCTCTTACAGATTTTGGTCGAGGACGGTATTTTATCACGCTCTGGACAAAGCTGGTGCGTTGAAAAAACACCAGAGACTACAGAGTCCGGGCCAATAATAGCCACCCTACAGTCTCGTTTTGAAAACATAGCCGGTGCAGAAATAAGTTTACTGACCCGCTGTGGCGAACAGCTCGCCGACGTTCTCAGCGGGGAGCAAAATCCGTTGGAACTCCTGTTCCCCGATGGAGAAACTAATCTGGTGCAGCAACTCTATGTGGAGCCGCAGACCAAAGCTTTGGTGGAACAAATACGCCAAGTTGTAGATGCGGCCCAGCAAAATTTACCGCCAAACCGAGGCTTACGTATTCTGGAAATCGGGGGTGGCACGGGCAGTGTAACAACAGCCTTGCTCCCCCATTTGCCTGCTGACCAGACCGAATACCTGTTCACAGACATCGGTCCCTACTTCGTGGCCAAAGCCCGCCAAACGTTTAGTCATTTTGACTTTGTTCAATACAGCACGCTTGATATTGAGCAGTCGCCACTGAAGCAGGAATATCAGCCACACCAGGCCGACATTATCATTGCGGCCAATGTGTTGCACGCTGCCAAGGATTTACCCCAAGCGCTGACTCAGGTGCAGGAGTTGTTAGCCCCCAATGGCTGGCTAATATTACTAGAAGATACAACGCCACTTCGCTGGGCTGATCTGACTTTTGGCTTAACCCCAGGCTGGTGGCACTTTACCGATCAACGGAAAACTCATCCGCTACTTGATGTAGCCCAATGGCAGATTTTACTCCTTGAGGCCGGCTTTGAAGCCATCGTCTCTCAGCCTGACGATGTAGCCTTGAGCCAGACAATTTTGGTCGCTCAAGCGCCTTCATCTCCCGCCACAGATGAGGCACCAACCTTGATTTTCACGGATAAAAGTGACTTCGGCACAAGGCTGGCTGACCAGTTAAAAGCCGAGGGTCAATCAGCTATTTTTGTTCATGCCGCCGACACATATCGCAACATCGACACAAATATCTATGAAATTCGCCCTGAGGCGACCGAGGATTATCAAACCCTCTTCGCCAACATTCCACCCGTCAACTCCGTCATCTATTTATGGGCCTTGGACACTAAATTAGCGCTAACAACCACGCACTTACCCGACGTTGCCCAAGCCCAGAGCCAGCATGTTCTCTCACTTGTCCAAACAATCACCCAATCTTTATCAGCCAAACAAGCCGCTGACTGGCCCAAATTGTGGCTTGTCACTAAAGGGGCAGTTGCTGGTGGTGAGGGTGAAATTGACCCGGCAGGATTGGCGCAGTCGCCGCTGTGGGGACTAGGCAAGGTCGTCGCCCTAGAGCATTCAGAGCTATGGGGCGGACTCATTGATATCAAGACCATATCCGAGGAGGAGGCTAAAAGCGTTTGGGATGAAATCGCAGGCCAAGCCTCACGCACATCACACCCCATTGAGGATCATTTGGTCTTTCGGAATGGCCAGCGTTATGTGGCGCGGTTACGAGAGATGGAGAGATTAGAGATTGGAGATCGGGGGATTGCGCAGCAGAGTACTCAACACATTACTGGGCCGAAATTTCCTGCACAGTCGACCTATCTGATTACGGGTGGATTGGGCTATTTGGGTTTGGCCTTTGCCGAGTGGCTTATTGAACAGGGCGTCACCCATTTGATGTTGATGAGCCGTAGCACCCTCTCAAGCGAGACAGAAATCAAGCTCAAACGCTTACGTGACACAGTTGATAAGACAGGTGGTGAACTACGTGTGGTTCAGGCTGATGTAGCTGATGCCGAACAGTTGGCTGGGGTCTTGACCCAGTGCCACGAGTTAGCCCCGCTACGGGGCGTCATCCACGCAGCAGGCATCGTGGTCAACCAAAAAATCGACCAGATTACCTCGAACGAGCTAGCAGATGTATTTCAAGCGAAAGTGCACGGTACGTGGCACCTTCACCAGTTGACTCAGGATTTATCGCTAGACCACTTTATCTGTTTTTCCTCAGCTGGGGCCATCTGGGGAGCCGAGGGACAGGCCCACTACGACGCTGCAAGTTATTTTCCGGGGGCCTTGGCCCAGCACCGCCGCAATCTCGGTCTGCCTGCTCTGACCATCAACTGGGGGTTGGTCGCTGGGGAACGCTTGGCCCACACCCCCTATTTCCAATGGCTTACAAAAATCGGGATGCACGATATGCCCGTGGTCGATGCGTGTCGGGCCACAGGCTACCTATTGGTAAATAGCGTAGCTCAAGCTGTGGTAGCAAATATGGATTGGGCGACCTTCAAACCGATTTACGAATGGCGGGGGGCACGAGCGTTGTTGACAGAGCTTGGCCATGACATCGATCAAACCAAGGACACATCACCACTCTCCGAAAAACCCGTAGCTGATATTGAAAACATCACCACACGCTTACAACAGGAAATCACCACTTTGTTACAACTACCCCAACCACCGAGTCCTACCCAAGGCTTTTTTGAGCTAGGTCTGGACTCATTGATGACCATTGAATTGAGAAACCAGCTACGAAATAAGCTAGGAATTGATTTACCGCTTGAGACGTTGTTAAAACACAGCAGTGTGGCTGCATTGACCACATTTATTGAGAATACACACCCTGAGGTGATGGCAGCGATGCCCCTGCCCCCCCAATCTGAAGAAAAGGCTCAGGTCGATGACCCTGTCCCAGCTGGGTGGATTGAGGTCACGATATAATGACAGATAGTGCAAACATTCGAGCCTTACTCAACGATCTTTTAGCCGCCGGGGTAGAGTTACGCCCGCACGCGGGTCAATTAACCCTCAAGGGACCCCAGAGCGTGCTCACACCAACGGTGTTGGCAACAATCAAGTCCAACAAAGCGAACATCATCAATATGCTGGAGACCGATGTCGAAACTGTCCCTCTTTCATCTGGACAGCAAGCTTTATGGTTTGAACACCAGCTAATGCCCGAAAGCGCAGCCTATCACGTATCATTTGCTGTGCAGATTTATTCACCAGTACAGGCAAATACCTTACGGCGGGCCTTTCAGTTGTTGGTCAATCGTCACCCAGCCCTGCGCACCACATTTATCCTCATCGACGATGTGCCGGTCCAACAGATTCACCTCTACCAGCCCGCCGCATTCAGGCAAGTTGAGGCCAAAGGCTGGTCGCAGGATGAATTACAAATACAAGTAAAACAGAGCCATCAACAACTGTTCGATTTGAGCCACGGTCCAATTTGCCGAGCCACCCTGTTTACCGAAGCGGACGACCGCCACGTCTTGCTCTTCTCAGCCCATCATCTGGTGTGCGATGGCGTTTCTTTGGGAGTCATCGTCGATGAGTTGGTTCAGCTTTATGAATTTTTACAAGCGCCCAATCCAACCCCACTCAACCTACCGTTTGCACATCTGTCCTACGCTAAATGTTTAACCAAACAGGCTAATCAGCTAGCTTCCGAGGCCGAGCGATTGTGGGCCTTTTGGGAGCGAAAGCTTCATTTTGAAGGTGATGATCTTCCCACCCTGAATTTACCGACCGACTACACGCGCCCAGTCACCTGGACTCCAGTTGGCCAATCTCATCCCGTCACACTGTCATCAGAGTTGACCCAGCAACTACGGGACCTCGCTCGCCAAGAGAACGTCACGTTGTACATGTTGCTCTTGGCGGCCTACCAGGTGCTTTTGCATCGCTACAGCAACCAAACGGACATTTGGGTTGCCTCACCGATGGCGGGGCGAACGGGCATCGAGGACGAACCTGTTGTCGGTTACTTTGTTTCCCCCGTAGTGCTACCCGCTCGGTTTACCGATCAGCTCACCTTCAAGGCATTCTTACAACAAATCCGCCAAACCACAACTGAGGCTTTGGCCCATCAAGCCTACCCATTCGCACAACTGGTCGAACGCCTCCAGCCCGAGCGAGACGTCTCTCGGCCTCGTTTAACCCAAGCCGCCTTTGCCCTGCAAAAGCTGCATCGGGCTGATCTATTCAGCCCCCACCCCTCGCCGGATCATATCGTCGATTGGGGTCCCTTTTCGGTCTCACCGCTCCCAATCGGTACCTTAGAGGGGATGTACGAGATCCAACTTGAGTTACTTGAAAATGA
Organism: Phycisphaerae bacterium; assembly: GCA_028285035.1. The sequence continues at coordinate 56,192 of JANQQF010000029.1, read as the reverse complement.
TGATTTTCTGGCCGGGTCTTTCAAATATAACAGCACCTTGTTTAGTGAGGGGACAATAAAACGGCTCGCTACCCACTACGAAATACTACTCCGCGATATTTTGCGCGATGCCAGCCAACCTATTGCCGATTTATCCCTACTGACCGAGGCGGAGCGGCAGCAGATACTTGTGACCTGGAATGACACCCAGACAAATTTTCCCCAAGATCAAGCCCTGCATCAACGCATCGAGGCACAAGTCGCCCGCACGCCTGAAGCCACTGCCCTGATTTTTGTGGATCCGACGGCAGGCGAAGCTAGCCTGTCATACGCAGAACTCAACGCCCAAGCTAATCAATTGGCTCACCTTCTACAAAGCCAGGGTGTTGGTCCCGGTGTGTTGGTTGGCCTCTATATTGAACGATCGCCAGAGATGTTGGTCAGTGTGTTGGCGGTCTTAAAGGCGGGCGGGGCTTACGTTCCGTTGGATCCCACTTTTCCCGTTGAGCGAATCGCCTTTATGTTGGCCGATTGCCAAGCAGTAGTGCTCCTAACTCAAGCCAAATTATTGGAGGCGTTGCCCAATCACACCGCCCACGTCATTTGCGTCGATGCTAACGATGACAGCATCACCAGCCAGCCCGAGACCAACCTTACCCCGATCACTCAGCCAGAAGATTTGGCCTACGTTATCTACACTTCCGGCTCCACCGGACAGCCCAAAGGTGTCCAAATCCCACATCGGGCCGTGGTCAATTTCTTGAGTAGTATGCAACACGAACCGGGCCTCACTGGCGATGATATATTGTTGGCCGTAACCACCCTTTCGTTCGACATCGCCGCTCTGGAACTGTATCTCCCCTTGATGGTCGGAGGGCGAATTATTCTAACTTCGACACAAGTAACAGCAGATGGTCAACAATTGCAACACTTGTTGACCCGCCATCAGGTGACGGTGATGCAAGCCACACCGGCAATGTGGCGACTCCTATTGACAAGCGGCTGGCAAGGTACACCCGGCCTCAAAATGCTGTGCGGAGGCGAAGCCCTGCCCCGTGAGCTTGCTGAACGGTTGTTAGACTGTGGTGACTCGCTGTGGAATATGTACGGTCCAACTGAAACGACAATCTGGTCAGCAGTGCAACAGGTAACGCAAGCAGAAATTGAAGGAACGGGCGATGTGGCAATCGGTCGGCCCATTGCCAACACCCAACTTTATATTGTGGATAAACAACAGCAGCCCGTGCCAATTGGCGTACAGGGCGAGTTGCTCATCGGTGGGACAGGGGTCGGGCACGGCTATCTCAATCGCCCGAGTTTGGCTGCCGAAAAATTCATCCCAAATCCATTCGCCGCTTCAACGACAGACACCACCGCGTCACCGATAGTCTATCGCACCGGTGATTTGGCCCGTTATCGACCCGATGGCACAGTCGAGTTTCTGGGGCGGATTGATTATCAGGTCAAGGTGCGCGGCTTCCGTATCGAGTTGGGTGAAATTGAGGCAGCCCTAACCAAACAACCACATGTAGCCCAAGCCGTTGTCATCGCTCGCCCCGACCAATCCGGCGAAAATCGGCTGGTGGCTTATATCGTGGCTGATGCAGAAATGCCTAAAAGCGATGATTCGTTATCACCGACCACCCTCCGCCAAGCCCTGCAATCGACACTACCTGCTTATATGATTCCGGCCAGCTTTGTGACACTGGATCGCCTACCTTTAACCCCAAACGGCAAGATTGATCGAAAAGCCCTTCCCGAACCCACCGCCCGACCCGAAATACTGGCGACCTACCACTCCCCGCAGAGCGAATTGGAAAGGCGACTTGCGACAATCTGGCAAACAGTTTTAGGGGTGGAACGCGTTGGCATTCAGGACAATTTTTTCGAGCTGGGTGGACACTCATTGCTGCTTGTCACGATCCATAGCCAGTTACTAAACTTGATTGACGATTTATCACTACAACAACCTGTCACACTCATCGACCTATTGCGCTATCCAACTATCCAAAGCTTGGCCCAATATCTGACCATACCTAGCGACACCCCAGCCCTCCTCTCTCCACAAGCGCCCCCCACCAAAGATGATGCCATTGCTATCATCGGTCTGGCTGGCCGCTTCCCAGGGGCCGAGTCGGTTGATGCGTTCTGGCAAAATTTGTGCGATGGCAAAGAGTCGATCACCTTTTTCACCGATGCAGAGTTGCAAGCAGCGGGAGTTGAGCTAGCCTTGCTCAGTCACCCCAATTACGTGAAAGCTGCGGGCATTCTCAAGGACATCGAACAGTTTGATGCCGACTTCTTCGGCTTCTCCGCCCGTGAAGCCCAACTGTTGGACCCCCAACTCCGACTCTTCATGACCTGTGCTTGGGAAGCGTTGGAGCAGGCCAACTGCATTCCGGCTCATTTTTCGGGCAAAATTGGAGTGTACGCGGGGGCAGGGATGAATGGCTATTTGCATCATCACCTGACCCCCCATCTGGAAAGCACCGATCCCGCCGCCACCTATCAGGCGATGATCTCCAACGACAAAGATTTTCTGGCGACCCGTCTCTCCTACAAGCTCAATCTCAATGGCCCCAGTGTCAGCGTGCAGACGGCCTGCTCAACTTCGTTGGTGGCCGTCCATCTAGCCGCCCAAGCCCTGCAACGAGGTGAATGCGATGTCGCTTTGGTTGGAGCAGCCGCGATACAGGTGCCACACAAAAGAGGGTACTTGCATCAACCTGGGATGATTTTGTCCCCCGATGGGCATTGTCGGCCCTTTGCTGCTAATGCGGCGGGCACCGTCACTGGCAGCGGCGTCGGTGTCGTCGCCCTGAAACGTTTCAGCGATGCCATGGCCGAAGGCGATGTCATTCACGCGGTGATTAAAGGCTCCGCCATCAACAACGATGGGGCAATGAAGGTGGGCTACACCGCACCGAGCGTTGAGGGGCAAATCGAGGTCATTTCGCAAGCGTTGCACAACGCCGGGATTTCACCGGAAACCATTGGCTACATCGAAAGCCATGGGACTGGCACCAAACTCGGTGATCCGATTGAAGTGATGGCCCTGATGGAAGCTTTTCAGGCCCACACCAGCAAACAAAACGTCTGTGTGTTGGGAGCGGTCAAATCCAACATCGGTCATCTGGACACTGCCGCTGGGATGGCTGGGCTGATTAAGGCAGTGATGGCTCTAAAACACAACGTCATCCCCCCCACCCTCCACTTTACCACACCTAATCCCGAACTCAAGCTCACCGACAGCCCGTTTACCATCAACACCGAACTCAAGCGATGGGACATTGAGGCAGGCGTTCGGCGAGCTGGGGTGAGTTCCTTTGGCATTGGCGGGACGAATGCTCACATAATTTTGGAGGAAGCGAATTCGCCCTCACCCCCGTCCTTCGCTCGTCGGGAGAGGGGGCTGGGGGGTGAGGGTCTTCCCGCATCGAAGCAAAACATCCTCACCCTCAGCGCCAAAACACCCAAAGCCCTAACCGAACTTGCAGCCCGTTATCACGCGCATTTAGCCGAGCAGCCAGATCTATCGTTGCCCGATGTCTGCCATACCACTCAGCTTGGCCGCAGTCATTTCAAACATCGGCTCGCCATTGTTGCCAGCTCGATTGATGAGGTGCAGGAAAAGTTAGCACAATTTAACGCTAAAGAGTCCAAACTGCAGTTTGGACTCCTTAATAACGAGCCAGCCATCGCCTTCCTATTCACCGGACAAGGCTCACAATATATCACTATGGGACGGGGTCTGTTCGAAACCCAGCCTGTTTTTCGCGAGGCGATTGAACAGTGTGACGCAATATTGCAGCCTCATTTGGGGCAATCGCTCCTCGACATTTTGTACCCGACAACCGCCGATGAAACTTCAACAGAGCTCATTACCCAAACGCAATTTACACAGCCCGCCTTGTTCGCTGTGGAATATGCGTTGGCCCAACTTTGGCAGGCGTGGGGTGTGACCCTGAACGTCGTGTTAGGCCACAGCGTTGGTGAAATTGTGGCGGCCTGTGTGGCGGGCGTCTTTAGTCTGGCTGATGGTTTGAAGTTGATTGCGGCACGAGGGCGGTTGATGCAGGCACGGCCACAAAATGGATCAATGGCCGTCGTCTTGGCCTCCGAAGCCATCGTAAAACAGGCCATTGCTGAATACCCGAAAGATGTTTCAATCGCCGCCTTGAATGGCCCCCGTAACGTCGTCATTTCCGGGCAGCAGGAAGCTATTGATGATATCATCACCAGCTTGACGACCCAAGATATTCAAACCCATTCGCTGGATGTATCCCACGCCTTCCACTCGCCGTTGATGGAGCCGATGTTGGCTGAATTTGAGGAGGTACTCAACGGCATCCAGTTTCGCCCGCCCAACATCCCACTAATCTCCAATGTAACTGGCAAACTCGCCACAGAGGCAATTGCAACCCCGGAATATTGGCTACAACACATTCGTCAACCCGTTCGCTTTGCCGATAGCATTGAAACGCTTACTCAGACTGGATGTAATATCGCCCTTGAGGTTGGCCCCAAACCGACCTTGCTAAGTATGGCCCAACAGGTCATTGGGGAAGCGCAAGGGCCTCGGCTGTGGTTGCCGAGCCTTCGTCGCCGCCAGAATGACACACAACAGATGCTCGATAGCTTGGCTCAGCTATACATGCAAGGGGCGAAAATTAATTGGGCTGGCTTTGCGGCTCCGTTCCAGTCCCGATTTGTCACCCTGCCACCCTATCCATTCCAGCCGAAACGCTATTGGATTGAGCCACCTCAGGCAAAACCTCAATCACAGGCCAGTGAGCCGCGCTTACGCCCACTGGTTGATCGTATGATTCATCTTCAGCAGCAGGAGCAACTCATTTTTGAGACCGAGTTTAGCTTGGCTACCCTGCCAACCTTGGCTGAACACAAATTGTATGACCGAGTCGTTTCTCCCGGCGCATACCATCTGGCCTTGGTCTTGAACGCCATCGATTTGTCCTTTGAGCAACCCCAAATCCAGTTGGATGACATCATTTTCCCCGAAGCCTTGGTTATTCCTGAGGACGGAGCACGTTTAGCTCAATTAGTGTTGACGCCCACCCCGCCTCATCGTCATCAGTTTCGGTTGACCAGCGTGGTCGAAACCGTTTCCGCAGACACACCGACTCTGCACGTGACCGGCTACGTGACAATGGTGACCGATCTCACCCCCGCAAAAATTTCATTGGCCGAATGTCAAAAACAATGTCAACAAGCATTGGATGTTGATCGGCTGTATGAGCAAACGGCAGGCCGAGTGTTGCACGGCCCAAATTTTCGGTGGGTGCAGCAACTATGGCGAGGCGAGGCAGAGTATGCAGATACAGCCCTGGCGAAGCTCCACTTGCCGGCGGCAGTCGCCACGATGCAGGGATATCAGCTCCATCCGGGTTTGCTTGATGCCTGTTTTCAGACCGCTGGTTTGGTCTTCAGTGATGAAACAGACCAGTTGATGTTGCCCTTTGCGGTGGAGTCGCTTCGGTTACATCAGGTACCCGTCGGTCGAGAATGGTGGTGCACAGTGCAACGGGTTGGTGAGCAAAAGTGGAACTTGCAATTGCTGGACGAGGTAGGTCAATGTCTGGTGGAGTTGGTTGGCTTTCAACGGCGAGCGGCCGCTGAGAAACGGATCACCAAAGCTGACCAGGACTGGCAGCAATGGCTGTACGAGATCGATTGGGAGCCTCAACCTCCCTCGCGCAATCACCACCAAGATGAAACGGCAAACCGCTGGCTGATTTTCGCCGACGAGGCGGGGCAAGGCGAAGCATTGGCCCAAATTTTGGCCAGGCACGGTCAAGCGCCTGTTTTGGTTTATACGGGGGAAGCGTATGAAGCAAAATCGAGCCTAGCCATACCGATTTACCACATCAGGCCGAATGAAGCAGATGACTACGAACGGTTGCTCACTGAAGTCGAGCCAGTGAACGGGATCGTTCATCTGTGGAGTTTGGATATCAGTGAGGCGCAGGGCGAGACTGCAGCCAGTACCGCCTTGACTGATGCTCAACGAGGCTGTGGCACAATGCTTCATTTGGTGCAGGCCTTGTACCAACAGGCTTGGACTTCACCTCGCCTCTGGTTGGTTACGCGTAACACGCAAGCGGTTTTACAAACGGATCGACTGGCAGGTATTGCGCAGGCCCCGCTTTGGGGAATGGGCAAGGTCTTGAGCCAAGAGCATCCTGAATTACGCTGTGTCTGTCTCGATTTAGATGAGACAAGCAAAATGTCCGATCTCGCCATCGAACTCAACCTGATGACAACACCAATTGAGCCGCAGATTGCACTGCGGCAAGGCCAACGATATGTGGCCCGACTAGCCCGTTTCAAACCGAACCCCACAGCCTCATCGCAAGTCATCCGTGATGACGGGGCTTATTTGATTACGGGCGGTTTAGGTGGTTTGGGTTTAACCGTGGCGCAATGGCTCGCTCGCCAAGGGGCCGGTCAGATAATCTTGCTCGGGCGACATGGGCCAACGCCTGAGGTACAAGCTCAATTGGAGGTCATCACCGAGTCTGGAGCCAGGCTTACTGTGGCTCCAGCGGATGTGACGGATGGGGAGAAACTAGCCGAGGTGTTTGCCACTCTTGATTCGGCCTACCCACTACGGGGCATCATCCACGCCGCCGGAATACTTGATGACGGTGCGATTTTTCGGCAGAGTTGGCCCCGGTTTGAGCAGGTGTTGGCTCCAAAATTGCAGGGCACGTGGCATTTGGACCGATTGAGTGAAGGGCAGCCGCTCGACTTTTTTGTGATGTTTGCCTCAGGGTCGGGGTTGTTGGGTAATCCCGGCCAAGCCAACTATGTGGCAGCCAATGTGTTTATGGATGCCTTCGCCTATCATCGGCGGGGGCGGGGCTTGCCTGCCCTTAGTATCGACTGGGGCACGTGGTCCTCGGTTGGGATGGCCGCCGAATTTGCCGAGCGAGAGCAAACACAGCTACAAGCTAGCGGACACACGACGATTACGCCGGATCAGGGCGCCGAGATGTTGGGGCGATTATTGGCCCAAACTCTGACGGATGATAGTGTCAATCAAGTTGGGGTAATGATGATCGATTGGGCCAAATATTTGGGAACGTTTGCCGAGCCACCAGCCTTCTTGCAGAATTTAGAGAGCAGGTCAAAGAGACAACCACAAACCGCCCAGCCTCAGGTAACATCGTCGCCGACCCAAACTTGGCAATCACTGCCTATGCAGGAGCGGCGCGAACAAGTGATGGTTTATCTGCAAAATGAAGTGCAGCAGGCCCTACTGATGGACCAGGTGCCAGATATGGAGCAGGGATTTGTTGAGTTGGGGCTGGACTCGCTGATGGCCCTCAGCTTAAAAAGTCGACTTGAAACAGGGTTGAATGTATCGCTCCCCGCTACCCTACTCTTTGAATATCCCAACATTAGCACGCTCACCGACTTTCTCATCGATGCCCTCGAATCATCAGACACACCTCCAAAAGATAAATCCGATAAAAAAGAATTCACAAAAATACCAAAGTCTGATCCAAAAGATACTGATGAGACTACCGATATAGACCAAATGTCAGTGGAAGACTTAATTGACCTAATTTCAAAAGAATATGATGAGCACAAATAGCGTAATGGGTCATTGGAATTAATTACTATCTACTATTCCCAATGATCGCACATTTAGTTACATTTAAGGGGTGTCTGAACGGTTGCAATAAATCGAAGCTTCATCAACCACACCGTTAATTTCAACAGGAGACCCTAATGCTTAGTTTTTTTGAACAATTTAACATTTCATCAGAGAACTTTATCAATGAAACCAATATCGCGGCATATTACGACAGATTTGGCTCAAGGGGAGTCTTTCCCTCAACGCGACAGGCACCACGGGCGAATATGGGCTACTGGAAAGGCATCGATCCCATGCAACCACATGCCCTTGATCTAGCCACAGATGCCTTTTTCAGCTTAATTTCTCGCACCGCCGAGATCTCCGAGCAAGATATCGTCGTCGATGCAGGCTGCGGCTATGGCACTAATGCAATTTATTGTATGCAACACTTTGCCCCACAAAAAATCATTGGCCTGAATCTATCCCAAGCACAAATCAATGTGGGACAAAACCTGGTCGACGAGGCTCAATTGTCAAATCAAGTAACCCTGATGAAATGTAGTGCCCTAACAATGCCTTTTACACCTTCATCCATTGACAAAATTTTGTGCATCGAAGCAGCCTCCCATTTTAGAACCAGAGAGGATTTCTTTCACAAAGCCCATGAAGCTTTACGACCAGGAGGAATATTGACCTTGGCCGATTTTATCATTCCACCAGCGGCTAACTTGCCACAACAAGTTTTATTGAGTGGATTCCGACATTTATTTCAATTTCCGAAAGAAAACATTTATGATAAAATCACCTACCTAGCCAAGTTAAAGGCAGCTGGGTTTGAGATCATTGAAACCTATTCAATGTATCAAGACATTATCCCACCCTTCACCCAATGGATACGGCATCACGCACCCCCACCTTTTCCTGGCTACAATTTATTAGGAACATTGGGCTTAAAAATCTACTTTTCGTATCCCTTGGATTATGTGTGCCTTAAGGCCCGTAAGGTCGTTTGAGCCAAATAATTCAAAGAAAGATTTGTGACAAAATTCAAGTAAAAGGATTTTTTCATGTCAATACCCTGGCCAAAGGTAGAGACGTTGGTAGATCTTTTGCAGTGGCGCGCTCAACACAATAGCGACAAAGTCGCCTATACTTTTTTAGTCGATGGGGAAAACAACGAAGTCCCCCTAACCTATCAAGCCCTTGATTACCAAGCCAGAGCCATTGCCACCGAACTACAACAACGTGGCTTGACTGGCCGACAAGCCCTGCTCCTATACCCTTCTGGTTTGGAGTATATCGCTGCGTTTTTTGGCTGTCTGTACGCAGGTGTTTTGGCCGTACCTGTACCGCATATCAAGCGGGCAGACAAGCGACTCGAAACCATTGCAGAAGATGCAGCGGTCTCGGTTGTGCTAACAAAAACAGACGTCCTGGCCTTCCGAGATCGAATTTCGGCTAATTCATCTCGGCTCCAAAATGTAATGTGGCTCAATACCGATGCAATATCGACAGAGGGCAATAATTTAGCCTCGATCTGGCAGCCACCCGACATCTCCACCGAAACATTGGCCTTCCTGCAGTACACCTCCGGCTCGACAGGTTCGCCAAAAGGGGTCATGATCAGTCACCAAAATTTGCTTCATAATCAGGAAATGATTATTGCTTCGTTTGACCAAAATGATTACGAGTGTGGGGTTAGCTGGTTACCGTTCTATCACGATATGGGCCTGATTGGGGCTCTACTTTATACCATTTCTCTAGGTGCCCACTGCATTCTGATGAGTCCAGCGGCCTTCATTCAAAAGCCATCACGCTGGCTGCAGGCGATGTCAAAATATCGGGCAACAACCAGCGGCGGACCAAACTTTAGCTACGAGCTTTGCATCGACCGCATTCAGCCTGAGTCGATTCCGGACCTCGACCTCTCTCGGTGGGAGACCGCCTTTAACGGGGCCGAACCCATTCGGGCTGATACGCTAAGCCGCTTTGCTGAGAAGTTCGGTCCGTATGGATTTCGTTACGAAGCCTTTCACACCTGTTATGGTCTAGCCGAGTCCACCCTCTTTGTCACGGCCACGCCAAAATTGGTCCCACCGGATATTGACCAAACGCCCAGCAAATCACACGTTAGCTGTGGTCAGACTTGGCTGGATCAGGAAATCGTCATTGTTGATCCGGTGACGTTACAGCCCTGCGCCGAAGGTGAGGAGGGCGAAATCTGGCTGGCGGGTCCCAGCACAGCACAGGGCTACTGGAATAAATCAGCAGAAACGGCAGACGTTTTTCAGGCTCATCTCGCGGGCGATGATGATCGCCCCTTTTTACGCACGGGTGATTTGGGGCACCTCAAAGCGGGGCAACTTTACGTCACAGGCCGGATCAAGGATTTGATCATCATCCGAGGCCGCAACATTTACCCCCAAGACATTGAGCTAAGCATTGAGCAAAGCCACCCTGCCTTGCGGTCAAACGGCGGGGCTGTCTTTTCCATTGAACACGAAAGCGAAGAGGTTCTTGTAGCCGTTCACGAAATAAACCGCAACCACTTGCGCCAAGTTGACTTAAAAGAGACAACAGATGCCATCCGGCGGGCGGTCTCCCAACACCATCAGCTCAAACTGCATTCGATCTTGCTCCTCAAACCACTGACCTTGCCCACTACATCCAGCGGTAAAATACAACGTTATCTCTGCCGCGATCAATTTTTACAAGGTCAGTTGCAGTTACGAGCCGTGCAAGCCAACAATCAACATGGAGATTCTCGACATGAACCCATCCCAGAAAAATCAAGCAACGCCTAAAACCGCCGAAGAAATTCAAGCCTTCTTAGTGGAAAGATTGGCGTCAGCCCTCCGCACTACGCCCGATCAAATCGATATTAACGAGGATGTCGCCACCTACGGGCTAGACTCGCTGGATGCGATGAATATCGTGGGGCAGCTCTCCGAGTGGTGTGGACAGGATATCGGCTTTGATGTGCTATGGGATTACCCCACCATCGCCGCCGTGGCCGATTTTGTCGCTAAAGAACTCAATAAGGATGCCGCATGATTACCACCGAAGCCTGGGTGCTCCATCAAGGGCCGCCCGTACCTGGGCCGGGCGAACTACGCTTGGAGTCCTTCTCCTTCCCCGACATTCGCGAAGACGAAGTCTTGGCTGAACCACTTTTTGGCAGTTGGGAAGGCAACATGACCCACGCCGTCGAGCGTGATCCGATTGACATCTGCCGCTTCCGCAAAGAAGAGAAGGTGGTCATCGGCAATTCTGGTGTCGTGCGGGTCTTGAAAACGGGAGAGGCGGTCACCGCGTTCAAGGAAGGTGATTTATGTATGCTCTGTAGCGTAGCCATTTGGGATGAGGCGGGCTATCCCGTCAAAATTTTGGGCTACGATGCCCCTGGCACGATGGGGGTTTTAGCCAAACAGATCAAGCTCCATCAAGACACGCTCATCTTGCTACCTAAGGATACCAAACACTCGCTACAACAGTGGGCCGCCTACCCCATTCGCTACGCTACCGCTTGGGACAATTGGCAAGTGGCTTTTGGGGCTTGGCGTCTACAGATGGATGAAGTGGATTGTCCCTCGCCCTATGTATGGGGGTGGAGCGGTGGGGTGGCGTTGGGTCAACTGCTGCTGGCCCAACACTTTGGCTGCCAAACCGCGATGATCACCTCAAGGGACAAGCGACTCGAACAGGTTGAGAATCTTGGCATCACCCCCATTGATCGCCGTCAATTTCCCGATCTCAATTACGATCCAGCTCGCTTTGATAATGATTTTGCCTATAGGAAACAGTATATGCGAGCCGAAATCGAATTCTTGAAGCAGGTCAAAACACACACCAACGGGGCAGGTGTATCCATCTTCATCGACAATGTCGGTGGTCCTGTCTATCGCGCCACCCTGAAAGCCTTGGGGCGACAGGGAGTCATCACGACGGTGGGTTGGAAGAAGGGGATGGCGGTGTCGATGATGCGTGGCACCGAATGCATCGAGCGCCACATTCACGTGCACACGCACGGCGCGCGCCGTTCCATCGCCGGGGTTGAGTTTGCCGAAGAAAAAGGTTGGCTTCCTCCCATTGAGGATCACGTTTACGGTTGGGATGAGATCCCCGCCTTAGCCCAAGCTTATGGGGAAGGCAAGTTAGATACCTTCTTTCCCGTGTTTCAAATTAATCCGGTGTGAGATCAGGAGTCTTGCTATGAGCAATGCTCAACCCAATGACGCGCTGGTTGAAGCCCTACGTCAATCGGCCCACGTCATTCAACAGCTAAAAACAGAATTAGCCAGCTACAACGAGCCCATTGCCATCATCGGAATGTCCTGCCGTTTTCCGCAGGCCGATAGTCCGGAGGCCTTCTGGCAACTCCTCGCCAACAAACTCGACATCATCACCGAGGTGCCACCGCAGCGCTGGGACCTCGACGATTACTACGATGCCACCCCCGGCACAGCGGGCAAGATGTACACCCGTTACGCCGGATTCCTGGAAGACATCGAACAATTCGATCCCTATTTTTTTGGCATCTCCACCAAAGAGGCTCCGTATGTCGATCCCCAACAGCGACTACTGCTGGAAGTGACCTGGGAGGCTTTGGAGCGAGCGGCCCAAGCCTCAGACCAGTTGTTAAACAGTCAAACTGGGGTCTTTGTTGGCATCTCCGGCTCGGATTATCGGCTGTTGCAGCGAGAGCCTGACAAAATCCAGCCTTACACGATGAGCGGCTCTGGCACCTGTTTCGCCCCAGGTCGTCTATCTTACATTTTAGGGCTACAAGGTCCCGCCTTCAGCATCGACACCGCCTGTTCCTCTTCATTGGTAGCCACCCATTTAGCTTGCCAAAGCCTACGTAACCAGGAGTGTGATTTAGCTTTAGCGGGTGGGGTCAACATCATTCTGGCTCCCGACTTTTCGATCAGTGGTTCTCAGGTGCAGGGATTTTCACCCGATGGCCGCAGCAAAACATTTGATGAGCGGGCTGATGGCACCTCGCGTGGTGAAGGGTGTGGGGTGTTGGTCCTCAAACGGCTTTCGGATGCCATGCGGGACCATGACAACATTCTGGCCGTCGTACGTGGCAATGCCATCAATCACGATGGCCCTAGCAGCGGGTTGAGCGTGCCGAACAAAGCGGCTCAAGAAGCCGTCATCCAACAGGCCCTACAAAGCGGCAAATTACAGCCCCACCACATCAGCTACATTGAGGCCCACGGCGTGGGCACACCTTTGGGTGATCCCATCGAAATCCGGGCCCTGTCATCCGTGTTTGACGACACCCAACGCCACCATCCGCTCATCGTTGGCTCGGGCAAAACCAACATTGGCCACACTGAAGCTGCCGCAGGGGTGGCAGGGGTGCTCAAAGCAGTGCTTGCCCTTCAACACGATGCCATTCCCCCCAACCTCCATTTCCAAACACCCAATCCGCACATCGATTGGCAAAATATTCCTGTTACGATCCCAACAGAACACACCACGTGGCCGGAGGGCACAAAACGAGCCGGTGTTAACTCCTTTGGGGCCAGCGGCACCAATGCTCACATTATAGTTGAGGAGGCGCCAGAGCCAGAGCCAATGTCCAGTAGCGAGCAGCCCTGGCACCTCTTAACCCTTTCAGCAAAAACCAAACAGGCCTTGTCTGATTTAGCGGCGCGATACCAGACCTATTTTAACGATCATCCCGATGTTGATCTGGCCGATGTTTGCTACACAGCGCAAGCCGGGCGCAGTCATTTTGAATATCGACTCAGCCTGACCGCCCCTACCGCCACCGAAATGCAACAACTGCTGGCCGATTTCCAACGCCAGCAGGCACATCCGGGGATAAAACAGGGTAAAGTGCCAAAGTATCGAGTGGCCCCCAAAACCGCCTTCCTATTCACAGGACAGGGCACGCAGTATCCTGAAATGGGTCGTGACTTGTATGAAACGCAGCCCACCTTCAAACAAACAATCGATCAGTGTGACAAAATCTTACAATCACTTGGTCAGCCTTCCCTCATCGAATATTTGTACACCGCTCCAGCAAAAACTATCAACCTCCAGGCACCACTGGCTCAGGCCGCCCTTTTTGCCGTCGAATACGGGCTGACCCAGTTGTGGCAGTCGTGGGGCATTACGCCGCAGGTGGTGATGGGTCACAGCTTGGGAGAATATGTGGCCGCCTGTTACGCCGGGGTATTCTCGGTGGCAGACGGGCTAAAATTGGTGGTCAGTCGGGCCAAGTTGATGGAGAGCCTACCGATGGCTCAGGCTGCTACGGCTGCAGTTATCGCCTCTGAAACCGACATCGTGACCTGGCTGGAGGGCTATCCAGACATCTCAATCTCGGCCATCAATGCGCCCAACGTGGTCTTGGTCTCAGGGCCTCGCTCAGCCGTTGAAGCCTTGGCCGAGAGCTTGCGCGAGCAAAATATTCGTATCCAAATCGGCCAAACGCCGGGAGCTTCACATTCTCCCTTACTCGAACCTATTCTGGCTGACTTTGAGCAAATCGTCCGCACCATTTCCCTACAACGACCCCAAGTCCCATTTGTCTCCAGCATCACCGGCCAACTGGCCGATGACGAACTCACTGAGCCAGCCTATTGGCGACAACATTTGCGCAGCCCGGTGCGTTTTGCGGATGGGATGTTGATGCTGTTGGGACAAGGACTCAACGGGCGTTCCCTCGACATCTTTATTGAAGTCGGTCCCAAGCCTGATTTACTGGCCTTGGCTCGCCAATGTTACGACCATCACGCCAAACAACAGGCCGACGCCACCATGCCCGCCCTACTCCCCAGCCTGCGTCGAGGCCGCAACAACTGGCAACAATTATTAGAGTGTGTGGCTGAGTTGTATGTATTAGGGGTTAATGTCAATTGGACAGCGATGAATACGGACCTGACTGGAAATACAAATCGCTGCAAGGTGGTGTTACCCACCTATCCCTTCCAGCGACAACGCTACTGGCTTGAAGACCTGCGACCATCGCCACTGCCCTCGTCCAACGCTCGCCAACGTATCGACCAAATCGGACCATTTCTCGACACGATGGTGCAATCCCCCCTCATCAAGGAGACAATTTTTGAAACCAGCCTCAGCGTCGAGCGTTACCCATTCCTCAATGATCACCGCGTGATGAATCAGGTGGTGGTGCCGGGGGTGTGTTACCTGACGATGGTTCTCAATGCGATGGCCAGGGCCTTCCCGGAACAATCTGGTCAAATCGAAAATGTTGTTTTCCCGCAGGCATTGGTCATTCCTGAGGATGGCGACCAAAAAGTTCAACTCGTTTTCACACCACTGTCCGAAGAAGAAAGCACATCACGCTTCGAGTTTCAGCTTATCAGTGTGGACTCAGCAACCAAGCAACCCATCGTCCAGGCGACGGGATCGGTTGTTTTACAGTCACTGCAAGCTCTCCCAACCATCGATCTAACGGCACTCCAGCAGCAATGCCAAGAACTAGTTTCCATTCCGGCTATTTATGAGGCCGCAACCCAACGCAAGGTCTGGCTCGGCCCCAATTTCCAGTGGTTGGTGGATATTCACCGAGACACGACAGATGAGCAGGCCATCGCGATTGGCAAGCTAAAAATGCCGATCGATATAATCAATCAAGGGGGTATTGATAGCTATCAGTTACCACCCGGCCTACTCGACGCCTGTTTCCAGGTAGCGGGCACGACGCTGGTCGAAATCAAGGAGTTGTTGGCTCCGTTCGCCGTTGAGCAGCTAGAACTACATCAGGCCGTTCAGGGGAATGAGTGGTGGTGTCTTGCTCGCCAAGTGGACACCTATAAATGGGATATCCAACTGCTGGACATCGACGGTCGCCTGTTGGCGGTGGTCACGGGCTTTGAGATGCGGGCCGTTTCGACCGCTGTGTTGCAAGGGGCCAACGTTTGGCAGCAATGGCTGTATCAGGTTGAATGGCAGTCGTGTCCCATTTATGGGCAGTCAGCCCCCTATTTGCTGACACCGCCTCAACTACAGCAACAGCTCGCCAGATTTCTACCCACGTTGCAAAATGATATCCCGCAATCACGCGCCCCCGAAGTAGAGGCAGCGCTGAAACAGGCCAGCCTCGCCTACATTTTATCCGCCCTCAATAAAGCGGGCTTTGACATGACCATCACTCAGCCGTGGACGTTGGACGAGCTTAATCAGCAGATGCGGATCATTCCAAAGTATCGTCACGTACTACGTCGCTGGCTCGAGCTGCTGACCGAAGCAAATGTTCTGCATTATCAACCTAAAACCGAGCAGTGGCAGGTCAATCAAGCTGTACCCAATTGGCCTCAGCCTGATCTCACCACGCTCCCCCCAGACCACAAAGCCGAAGTTGAGCTACTGCAACGCTACGGGGAAAAGTTACTGGAGATTGGGCGCGGCATCCAAGCGCCGCAAGCCCTGCGAGTTGTTGATGAGGTTGATGTCGTGGCCCAATTTTATGAAGCCGCACCCGCCCACCGGCTCCTCAATCAAATCGTTAGTCAGGCTCTCGAAGCGACCAGCCAGTGGCTACCAGCCGACCGCGGGCTACGCATTCTGGAAATCGGCGCGGGTACGGGTAGCAGCACCGCAGCCCTCTTGGCTGGATTACCTGAGGGGCAGATCAGCTACAGTTGCACTGACCCGCAAGCCGAGGCACTGGCCCAACTACAAGCGCATCTCGCGGCTTATGATTTCGTGAATTACGCGGTTCTCGATATTGCTGAGACACCACCAGAAGGTCAATTCGATCTGATTGTGGGTGTGAATGCGCTGGCGGGCCGCAAAGATGTACAGGCAACGTTACAACATCTACGCCAAGGTCTGGCCCCCGATGGTTTACTCTGGCTGATCGAAGCAACCACACCCCAAACTCATCTCGAGATCAGTTTGGGTTTGGTAGAACAGTGGCAGCATTTCGAGGCAAAATCAACTGAGGCTTTGGAACAATTGTTCGCTAAGACAGGTTTTAAGGCAACAGCCGTAAACACAGGCTCGCCCTACACCCTATTTTTGGCCCAGGCTGATGAAATCAAGGTTGAGTCAAAACCAACGTGGCTCTTATTACGCGGCGAAACATCCACACCCATCGCCGAAGGTGTGGCCGACCAGCTGCGCCAACGTGGGCATTCTCCAATTTTGGTTAATACACCAACTGAAGTAGATGATTACGCAAAATTATTTACTGATGTGAATAATTTGCAGGGCATTATTCATCTCGCGAGCTTGGATGCAGAAATACCGAATGGCACGGCTGAAACGCAACTGCCCCAGGCCATTCAGCAGAGTTGTGGGACGGCCTTGTGGCTGACCCAAGCCGTGCTAAAGCATTATCTAAAGCCACCACAATTGTGGTTTATCACGCAAGCCGCACAGAGCTTGAATGAGGAAGAGAGCCTAGCGGGACTGAGCCAAGCGCCTTTGTGGGGATTGGTCAAAACGTTGATAATGGAGCATCCTGAACTCCCCTGCACCATCGTTGACATCGATAACGCAGCGACGCCTGAACAACAAGCCGAGGCCATCTTTACTGAGATCATCGGCCAAATCCCGTACAATCCTCGGGAAAATGAGGTGGCGTTACGACTGGAGCAAAGCAAGTCCACCCGCTACGTGCCTCGTCTGACGCGACACCCCAAACGGTCGCTCATTGTCCCTCAAATTAGGGCAGAGGGAAGCTATTTGATTACAGGCGGTTTGGGTGGTCTGGGCCTATTGATGGCCCAATGGTTGGTTAATAAAGGGGCACGACATCTGGTACTGGTCGGTCGAAGCCAGCCTAGCGCAGAGGTTCAGACCCAACTGGCTGATTTAATGGCACAAGGAGTCAACATCGTCACCCGCCAAGCCGATGTCACTGACTTTGCGCAGATGGCCGCCACGATAGAGGTCATTCCTGAAGCCAGTCCTTTGTGCGGGGTGATTCACACCGCAGGCACGCTCGATGATGGGGCGATTCTGCAACAGAATTGGTCCCGCTTCGAGACCGTTTTGGCCCCAAAAGCTTTTGGAGCGTGGCATCTACACCAATTAACCCAAGACTTGGCGCTGGATTTCTTCGTCTTGTTCTCTTCCGTGGCCGGACTTTTTGGCAATCGAGGACAGGCCAACTACACGGCAGCCAACACCTTTTTGGACGCACTGGCCCGCCATCGCCAGGCACAGGGGCTACCGGGCTTGAGCATCAACTGGGATACGTGGTCAGAGGTGGGGGCGATGGCCGAGGTGGTAGAACAGCAACAACAGGCAATGCAGGCACTGGGTCGTGGCGCCATTACCCCCATACAGGGGCTACCCATTCTTGAATATTTATTGGGGCACAACATCGGTGGTTCAGCCGCTGCTTTGGCCATCGATTGGCAAACCTTTATCGCTCAGCAAGAACCACTGCTACCGCTCTTTGCCGAATTTATCGAGGCGAGGTCATCGACCAACCGTCAGTCCATCACGCCGCTTGCCGAATTCCGGCAGCAGTTGGCCCAGGTTGACCCTGACGAACGTGGCGCACTCCTTACCCAGCACATTCAACAGATTGCTGCCCAGATTATGGGCCTGCCCTCGCCAGATGACCTGGCACCAGATCAATCGGTGATGGAGATGGGGCTGGACTCGCTAATGGCGATTGAACTTCGCAATGATCTACAAAATAGTCTGGGGCATTCCTTGCCCGCGATGCTTCTTTTTGGGCATCCAACCATTGAGTCCCTGGTCGATTATCTGCTTGATGAGTTGTTCGAAGCAGATAAAGTGGATGACACTGATACAGATGATCGAACTAAAGCCACACCGAAAATGATTACAACAGAAGCTGAAGAAATAAATGGGACGGCTCCAGCCTCGACCGAAACCATCGCCAAACAGTTGGCCAAACAATTGGGCCTTGATTGGGAGAATCTGAATGAATCCTGAGATTGAACAACGATACGCTAAACTTTTAGAGCACGCTTCGCAAAAAATAGCCGATTTGCAGGCTGAGGTTGACACGCTAAAGCAAGCGCAATCCGAACCGATTGCCGTGATTGGGCTAGGTTGCCGTTTCCCTGGCGAGGCCAATACACCAACCCAACTGTGGCAGCTACTACAACAAGGCATTGATACTGTCGCTGAACCACCACGCAAACGATGGGATCTCATTGGCGTTGAACATCCCGATGATTTGCCGCAACTATTGGGTGGGTTCATTTCAAATGTAGATCAATTTGATGCCCAATTTTTTGGCGTCTCGCCCCGCGAGGCCAACAGTCTGGACCCACAACAACGGCTGCTGCTGGAAATCTGTTGGGAAGCGTTGGAACGGGCTGCCATTGCCCCTGACTCGCTATTTGGCACAGCTACAGGCGTTTTTATGGGAATTACAGCCAGCGATTATCAATATCTATTTAGTCAGATGCTTGAAAGCAATACCGAAGATGGGGTTTATCTGATCACGGGCAATTCCTTGAGCGCGGTAGCTGGACGCATCTCTTACACCTTAGGGCTGACCGGCCCAGCCGTGGTAACGGACACCTCTTGCTCCTCATCCTTGGTGACAGTGCATCAAGCCTGCCAAAGTTTGCGGCAGGGTGAGTGTGACTTGGCTTTGGCGGGTGGGGTTAGTTTGATGTTACGGATCGACTCGCTGGCCAAACATTTTGCGGGACAGGTGTTTTCCCCAGACGGACGTTGCAAAACTTTTGATACCGCCGCCAACAGCTTTGGACGGGGTGAAGGTTGTGGCGTGGTTGTTTTGAAACGGCTGTCTGATGCGCTGGCAGATGGGGACAATATTCTGGCCACCATTGAAGGGTCGATGCTTAATCAGGATGGCCGCACCAACGGGATGACCGCGCCAAATGGTCTCGCCCAGCAACAGGTCATTCAGCAGGCACTCAAGACCAGCGGCATTGATCCCGACCATGTCGGCTACATCGAAGCTCACGGCACAGGTACTTCCATTGGTGATCCCATCGAAATCGAGGCGCTAACCGCTGTTTTCCGCAAGCGCACAAAGCCATTATTGGTCGGTTCGATCAAAACCAATATGGGGCATTTAGAAGGCGCAGCGGGCATCGCGGGCTTAATCAAGGCAATTTTAGCGATCTCGCACGCAGAAATTCCGCCCAACTTGCACTTCAATCACCCCAATTCCTACATCGATTGGCAGGCATCACCTCTCCAGGTGTGCACTGAGTTGACGCCTTGGCCGCAAGCGATGGAACGACGCATTGCTGGCGTTAGTTCCTTCGGCTTTAGTGGCACCAATGCTCATGTCGTCCTAGCCGAGGCCCCAGCAACCCGATCAGAGTCTGAGGTCGATGCCGTCCCGCCCTGCATCCTACCGCTCTCAGCCAAAACTGACCAAGCGCTACGTGATTTAGCCCAGAATTATGTCGACTATTTAGCCAGTCACCCCACCGTTGATTTAGCCGATGTCTGCTACACAGCCCAGATTGGACGAACGCACTTTGAGCGTCGCTTGGCCGTAACCGCTGAGTCGTTGAGCGACGCCCAAGCCAAGTTAGCTGAATTTGTCAACCGCCCTACATCATCGTCTTCTGGTTCAGGCCTAGCCTTTTTATTCACAGGGCAAGGTGCCCAATACGCAGGGATGGGGCAAGAATTGTACAATAGTGAGCCAATTTTTCGCCAAGCGATTGATGCGTGTGCTCAAATTTTGGACTCGCATCTCGATCAACCACTCTTGAGCATTCTCTATCCAACCAAGCCAGAAGCAACTGAGACATCCACCATCCATCAAACCGCGTACACCCAACCTGCCCTTTTCGCGCTGGAATATGCCTTAGCGCAATTGTGGCAAGCCTGGGGCATTATTCCTGAGGTAGTGCTGGGTCACAGCGTCGGGGAAATCGTGGCAGCTTGTGTGGCGGGAGTATTTTCCCTGGAAGATGGGCTGAAGCTGGTTGCAGCCCGGGGTCGCTTGATGGCGGCTCTCCCCCAAAACGGAGCAATGGCCGTCATCAACGCGGACTTGGGCACGGTCGAATCGGCTGTTGCTTCGCACCCAACCGAGGTCAGCATTGCTGCCATTAATGGCCCGCAAAATGTGGTGATCTCTGGCCGTCGAGAGACCATCCAAACAGTGGTCGCCAATTTTGAGGCGAAGGGGGTGACAACCCGACCCCTCACTGTCTCCCACGCCTTCCACTCACCGTTGATGGAAGCAATGCTAGCCGAGTTTGAGGCTGTGTTGGCTGAGATCAACTTCAAGAAACCAAAAATCAAGCTCATTTCTAATTTGACTGGACAACTGGCAAGTGATGAGCTGGCCACCCCCGCTTATTGGCTCAAGCACATTCGCCAGCCTGTTCGCTTTACCGACAGTATGACCACGCTCGACCAGCTTGATCTCAATACGTTTGTCGAACTTGGCCCAAAACCAGCCCTGGTTAGTTTAGGGCAGCAATGTCTTCCACAACTTGAGGGGTATTGGCTATCTAGTTTGCGTCAAGCTGTGAGTGATCGGCAGCAGATGCTAGACAGTTTGAGCACCCTCTACCAATTGGGATACAAAATCGATTGGGCTGGGTTCAATCAATCAACAGCAGCGAGCAAAATACCGTTGCCAACCTATCCTTTCCAGCGACAAAGCCACTGGCTCACCGTGTCGACCAGTCAACCCAAACCTCAACATCTAGGGCCGCTATTGGACAAAATGTTACATCTGCCAGATCAACAACAAGTTATTTTTGAAACTGAATTTAGTAAGCCCAGATTACCGTTCCTCGCAGATCATCTACTTTATAACAACATCGTGTCACCCGCCGCTGCTCAACTTGCAATGGTACTCAGTGCAGCCCAGGAAGTCTATGGTTCTATTGCCTGCCAAATTTCGGATGTCGTTCTGCCCAGACCGCTGATGATCCATCAGGAAGCCGTACGTACGGTTCAAACGCGATTATCAGCGACTGAACTACAGGCAAGCGCCAATCGCTATGAATTCCAGTTACTCAGTTTTGCTCCAGATGACTCAATCACGGAACCCACGCCTCACGCCCTGGGGCAACTAAGCACCATATCCAAAGTCATCTCCGAGAGTGTAGACCTGAGATTACTCCGCGAACATAGCTCTATTGAGCTCGATGTTGAAGCATTGTACGATCTATCAGTCCAGAACGATGTATTCTTCGGCCCTAATTTCCGTTGGGTTACGGAAGCTTGGCAGGGCACACTTGAGGACAAAACACCGACAGCGTTAGCAAAATTGAGCCGTCCTGCCGTCGTTCAGGATCAGGCCGGGTATGCTATCCACCCCGGTCTACTGGATGCCTGCTTCCAGGTATCAGGTCTGGGCGATCCGTCACTCACGGATGATAATGAGACCGACACCAAGTTGTGGCTCCCCTTCGCTGTAGACTCCATCCAGCTTTACCAGCCCATTCACGGCACCGAGTGGTGGTGTTATGCCCAACAGAGCGATGTGATATCGCCGGACGATTCAACATCGTTGGATGACACGCCACCAAGCTGGAACATTCAGCTCTTCGATACGCAGGGGAAACTGGTGGCAGCCGTTAATGGCTTGCAAGTGCGCGCCGCCCCAGAGATGCTATTGGGCCGGGAGTCATGGCGGGATTGGTTGTATGAAGTGAAATGGTCGCTTAAGCCGATTTTTGGGCTGACACCAGATTTTCTGGCTGCCCCCAGCCAAATTCAAACCCTCATTACCAATCAGCCAGATACATCCCCCCCCACGCCCGCTGAGTATCCTTCATCAGATGATGTGATTCGCTATCAGACTGTGATGAAAGAGTCTGACACAGTGAGCGTGGCCTACATTTGGCAAGCCTTTGCTCAGGCAGGCATTACGTTTGACAAGCCGTGGCGTATTGAGCAGATTGCAGACCACCTCGGTCTCGTGTCGAGTTATCAACGTTTGTTGAAACGAATGCTGTCTATTCTGGTCGAAGTGGGCCTATTGCAGGGTGATGATGCCGGCTGGCAGGCCATTTCCGAACCCACACTAACTCAACCCAGCCAACAGATAGAGGCATTGTTGGCTGAATACGGCGATATTGCTGGCTGGGATTTGCGCCTCTTGAGAAGTTGCGGGGAAAAGTTGGGCCAAGTGTTGAATGGTCAACAAAACCCGCTCCTCCTACTCTTCCCAGAGGACGAAACAGCTGAGTCTCGCGAAGAAAACCAAAAGTCACCTGGCATTCAGGTGATGAGTCGTCAGATACAACAAGCGGTTCTCGCGGCGGTCAAGACCCTGCCACCGGAGCGAGGTGTCCGCATATTGGAAGTGGGGGCAGGTACAGGTAGCGCTACCAAATGGCTTTTACCCCATCTGCCAGCAGAACAGACCGATTATGTGTTCACCGACATTAGTGCGGCCTTTTTTCCGGCGGCTCGCGAGCAGTTTACGGCCTATGACTTCATTCATTACACCACATTTAATTTGGAGGAGTCGCCACTGGCACAAGATTTTAGGCAAAATCAGTATGACATCGTCGTGGCCTCCAACGTCTTGCACGCCACAAAAGATTTAACCGAAACGCTAGCCCATATTCATCAGGTTCTGGCTCCAAGTGGGCTATTAATTTTTCTCGAAGCAATCAGACCCAGTTATGGTATCGACATCACCTTTGGCTTGACAGATGGTTGGTGGCGATTTGCCGATATGCGTACCGATCACCCGTTGTTGCCAGTCACCGATTGGCAGCAGTTGTTGCTCGACAATGGGTTTGTCACTGTTTCGACTGTCGAAGACGAGGCAATTGATCTGGCTCAGACCGTCTTTATTGCACAGCGAGATCAAGCAATATCCCCGCAGAGCCAACCGTGGCTGATTTTTGCCGGTGAAACAGGTCTCGCTCAAACCCTCGCTGATGAACTTTCAGCCCGGAGCGAACAAGTAATCTGGGTCCAGCCAGGTGATGCATTTAACCGTGAAAGCGACCACATCTTCTGTCTTAACCCAGCCGAACCCACAGATTATCAACGACTATTCCAAGAAATCCCCATGATGCGCGGTATTGTTCATATGTGGAGCTTGTGTCCAGAGATCATTAACACCAAGACCGATCTGAAAACAAGTATGGTCCAAGGCACGCAGTCGGCCTTGTATCTAGCTCAAGCGATGCTTGACGCTCGCCTGGAAACCGGGTTGTGGCTGGTCACCATTGAGGCGCAAGCTGTACATGGGGCGGACTCGGTAACTGGCTTTGGGTATTCATCGCTGTGGGGCTTGGGACGGGTACTTCGGCTGGAACAACCACACCTACCCTTTATCTGCCTGGATTTGGACAAATCAGCAGACAGCCTCAAACAGCAAGCTAACCTACTCTGCGCTGAATTGATGACACAACCGTCCCCGCAATTCCAAGAAGACCAGATTGCCATTCGAGGTCAGAGCCGTTATGTGGCTCGCCTTGCTGATTTTGAGACTCTTGACACGATAGCTGACACCAACGAGTCATTCCAACTGGAAGTTCGCGGGACAAACACAATTGATAATCTCAAGCTTTATCCCGTACCACGTCGTACCCTCAAGACGGATGAGGTTGAGATAAAGGTGTACGCTACCGGGCTAAATTTTATCGATATCCTTGACGCGCTGGGAATGATGCCATACGAGCGAATCGGTGGACTGGGCGGTGAGTGCGCGGGTGAAGTGGTCGCGATGGGCGCAGATGTAACCGGACTGAATATTGGTGATCGAGTTGTGGCGCTGGCCCCCACCTGTTTTAGCAAATACGCGACCACCCCAGCCCCCTTCGTATTACCTATTCCTGACCATCTCAGCTTTGCCGAGGCGGCCACCATTCCGGCCAATTTTTTGACCGCTTATGAGGCCCTGCACAAATTCGGTCATATTTCGGCCAACGACCGGGTTTTGATTCACGCTGCGGCTGGGGGCACCGGGATGGCGGCGGTTCGTGTGGCCCAACAAGTCGGGGCCGAAATATTTGCCACGGCCAGTCCTGGCAAGTGGCAAGCGTTGCGGGATTTAGGCATCAAACATATTTACAATTCACGTACCTTGGACTTTGCCGATCAAATTATGGCTGATACTGATGGGCAAGGGGTCGATATCGTCCTCAACTCGCTTACTAGCGACGGCTTTGTCGAGAAAGGACTCTCCATCCTCGCCCCCCAAGGCCGTTTTCTGGAAATCGCCGGGATAAATGTGTGGGAGGAGGCGCAGGTGAAGGCATTTCGACCTGACGTGGCATATCATCGAATTGTTATGTCGTTGGAGCCGAGCGTCATGCGGCCCATGTTTGAAACGTTGATGGCTCAATTTACTGCAAAAACACTTCAGCCCGTCCCGCATACCCCCTTCCCAATCCAGGAGGCTGTCCAAGCTTTCCGCTTTATGCAACAAGCCAAACATATCGGCAAGATTGTCTTAACTCAGCCGGAAGAACGACAAATTGAGATCCAAGCCGAGGCCTCATATTTGATTACGGGGGGGCTGTCGGGCTTGGGACTGTTGGTCGCTCGATGGTTAGTGGAACAGGGTGCCCAACATTTGGTGTTGGTAGGACGCAGTCAGCCTAAAACTGACGCTCAAACTCAATTGGCCGAACTCGCCGAGTTGGGGGCACAAGTGACAGTCGCTCAAGCTGATGTGACAAACTTAGCTCAAATGGAAGGCGTTTTGGCCCGAATTGATGAGGCTCATCCGCTTCGGGGGATCGTTCACTCGGTCGGAGTATTGGACGATGCCCAATTACCCCAACAAACCTGGGAGCGCTTCATCAAGGTTCTCAACCCCAAGATGGTTGGGGCCTGGAATTTACACCAATTGAGCCAAGAAACGCCCCTGGATTTCTTCGTTCTGTTCTCCTCAGCCGTCGGTCTGATGGGGAATCACGGCCAAGCCAACCACGCGGCAGCCAATGCCTTTTTGGACAGCTTTGTCGCTTATCGCCGAGGGCTAGGGCTGCCTGCGTTGAGCATTGGCTGGGGGGCCTGGTCTACTATTGGCTCGGCGGCAGAGCAGGTGGAACGGACCCAACAGCAAATGGCGGCAAGTGGGATTGGCTCGATTTCGCCTGATCGTGGTATCGAGGCTTTTGCCCATCTCCTCCAGCAAGATACGGCTTATGTTAGTGTAATGCCCATCGAGTGGTCAAAATTTCTAGCCAATGCGGCCGAGGGGAATCTCACCTCCCAGTTCTTGTCCATCTACCAACAGCGGCTCAAGGCCTCAATCCAACCACCCGCCGAGCCACAAGGCAGTATTCGGCAGGAGCTTGAGGCACTTCCACCTGATGAACGGGCTGAGGTCTTGCTACAGCACCTCCGTGACACGCTGGCTCGCGTGTTAGGTCTGCCTGATGGTAACACCATCGATCCCCATCAGGGCCTGATGGATATGGGACTAGACTCGCTGATGGCGATCGAAATGCGAAACTATCTCGTCAACACTACCGGCCTCAAACTATCCCCCACCGCTCTATTTGACTACCCAACCTTGGCTGCGTTGAATAAATTTATTTTGGCACGCCTGTTTGAGGCACCCACCATCAAAGCCGATGAGCCGGAACCATCAGAACTGAGCTTGATGGATGAAAGTGAGCTGGATGATTTATCGCCGGATGAGTTGGCGAAAATGTTGGCGGAGGAGTTGGAGAGTTTGAAGGGGATGGATGAGTAGAGGTTAGAGATTATAACAAGTAGCAAACACTTACATGGTCAATACCAAATATCAAAGGATAGCTTATGGCTAATAACAACGATAATAACACGGCGCTGATTAAAGATGCATTATTACAAATCAAAACATTGAAAGCCAAGCTGGCAGTGGCGGAAGGCAAACAAGTTGAGCCAATTGCTATTATCGGAATGGGCTGTCGTTTTCCTAATGGGGCCGATACGCCCGAAAAATATTGGGAACTGCTTCAGGCCGGGACCGATTTAATCACGACCGTGCCGGAGGATCGAGCTGGCCTAAAAACCCATTACGATACGATGGTTGATGAACACGGTAATGAAACGCCATTTCGGGGTGGGTTTGTCAACAATGCGGGCTTTTTTGATGCCCAATTTTTCGGTATTTCGCCCCGCGAAGCCAAAGCCCTTGACCCGCACCAACGGCTGTTGCTTGAAGTGGCTTGGGAAGCCCTGGAGTCTGCGGCCATTGTGCCACAGTCGTTGCTTGACAGTCTGACTGGTGTTTTTGTCGGAATGGATGGCAGCGATTTTGAAGCTGTTCTACACAGCAACGAAATCATTTTTGAGCAAGAAACATTTTACTTTATGACCGGGGTCATGTTAAGCATTGCCGCCGGGCGCATCTCTTTTACCTTAGGCTTAAACGGGCCATGTGAGGTCATCGATACCGCCTGTTCATCATCTCTCGTCACTGTCCATCAGGCCTGCCAAAGTTTACGAAGTCGCGAGTGTGATCTGGCCTTAGCGGGCGGGGTCAACCTGATTTTGAACCACGAAGTCCATAATGCTGCGGATGAACTCACGATTTTAGCCCCGGATGCCCGCTGCAAAACATTTGATGCCAAGGCAGATGGTTTTGCGCGGGGAGAAGGTTGCGGTTTTGTGGTGCTCAAGCGGCTCTCCGAAGCCAAGGCCGATGGCGATAACATTTTGGGGATCGTTCGCGGCTCGATGATTAACCACGATGGGCGCAGCAGTGGCTTGACCGCACCAAGTGGTCCGGCCCAGCAGGCCGTCATTCGTCATGCCCTCAAACGGGCCAATCTGACACCCAAGGATATTGGCTATATCGAGGCCCACGGGACAGGCACGATTTTGGGCGACCCCATTGAGATCGGGGCCTTGAGCGAGGTGTTTGCTGAACGGCTTCAGAATCCGCTGTGGGTCGGCTCAGTCAAAACCAATATGGGCCATTTGGAAGGCGCCTCAGGTATCGCTGGGTTGATTAAAACGGTGTTGCTCCTCCAACACGGTGAAATTCCACCACATCTCCATTTTGAAACGCCCAACCCTTATGTCGATTGGGAGACTGCCCCCGTGCAAATCCCCACCGAACTGACGCCCTGGCCCAGCAATATTCCCTCGATTGCCGGGATCAGTGCGTTTGGTATGAGTGGCACCAACGCCCACGTCATCATCGAGGGGGCATCGACAGATGAAATACACGAATTGGCAAACGAGGATGGAACACATTTGCTGGTGTTGAGCGCAAAAGCGGCAGAGGCTTTACCCGAGTTAGCGCAACGATACGGTGAATTTCTGACCAATCATCCCGACACCCCATTGAATGATATTTGTTACACTGCTGCGGTGGGGCGTAGTCACTTTGCCCACCGCTTGAGTCTGATTGTGCCCAGCCGCGCTGCGATGCAAGCCGATTTGCTCGACTTTGCCAAGGGCACGACTAAGCCCTCGGTGCAAATAGGTTACTCCCCCAGTTATCAAGCTGGGCCACGCATTGCCTTTCTTTTTACTGGCCAGGGCGCTCAATATGAGCAGATGGGGCGAACCCTCTTCGAAAGTCAACCGCTGTTCCGTCAAATCCTTCAGCAATGTGATGAAATTTTACAACCGCTGCTTGGTCAATCTCTACTTGATGTTGTTTATCCCAATACTGATAGCAACTCCGATCCTGCCAATGCGCCGATTTCACAAACGCAATACACCCAGCCCGCTTTATTTGCTGTGGAGTACGCCCTGGCCCAAGTGTGGCTGTCGTGGGGCATCACCCCCGACATTGTACTCGGTCACAGCATCGGCGAATTGGTCGCGGCCTGCGTGGCTGGGGTATTCACTTTAGAAGATGGTCTAAGGCTCGCCGCTGAGCGAGGGCGTTTGATGCAGGCCCTGCCCCAAGACGGCGATATGGTGGCGGTGATGACGGATGAATCGCGGGTGAAAGCTGCCCTCGCTGAACATTCGGACACGGTCTCAATCGCAGCCATTAATGGTCCACAGAGTGTCGTCATTTCGGGGGAACGGGAAGCTGTTCAAAGTATTGTGGCTACCTTGGCTGAGGATGACATCAGAACGCATCAACTTGTGGTGTCGCACGCCTTCCATTCGCCGCTGATGGAGCCAATGTTAGCCGACTTTGCCGAAACAGCTCGTCAGATCAGCTACGCCCCACCCAAAATTGCCTTGGTTTCCAACGTGACCGGGCAGTTGGTCAGCGATGAGGTGACCAAGCCCGATTATTGGGTGCAACACGTGCGGCAAGCGGTCCGGTTTATGGATGGTATCACTGCTCTCCAAGCGCAGGGCGTCACCGCATTTGTCGAAATTGGCCCAAAACCCACCTTGGTCAGTATGGGTCAACAATGTTTAGCTGACACTCAGGCCGAGCTTGCTTGGCTCCCCAGCCTCCGGCCCAATCGGGACGATCGGCAGCAATTGTTGACCAGCTTGGGGCAGCTGTACGCGCAGGGGGCCACGGTGGATTGGGCCAAATTCTACGAAGATGATACCGATACATCGAAGCCACGCCGTATTGTTCTTCCGACCTATCCATTCCAACGCGAATTCTTCTGGCCCAATATGACCCCGAAAAAACAAGGTGGGCAAAGCCTCAGACCGCTCATCGACACCATGATCCGCTCCCCACTCGTCAACGAAACGCTCTTTGAGACCGAGGTGAGTGTTACAAACCTTCCCTTTCTCAACGACCATCGTCTGCAAGATATTGTCGTTTCACCGGCAGCTAGCCATCTATCAATGGTGCTTAGTGCGGCAGAGTTGGCTTTTGAAAATCGTGCCTGCTATCTGGCTGATGTTGTCTTCCTGGAGCCACTGATTTTACCGGAAGATCAATCGCGACAGGCCCAGATCATCTTCACACCTCAACAGATGAGTGAGCATCAGACGACGGTTAATTTTCAATTGATCAGTTTCGATCCAGAGCAGGCTGAACTTCAGCACAGCATTCATGCCACGGGACGCGTCGTGGTGAGTGAGGTCAAGCAACCTGAGGCCTTGCCTCTATCAGAATTGCGTAGCCGGATTGTTGAGGTGATTGATATCGAAGCGGTCTATGACGCGGAAGAGGATTTGATATTTGGGCCAAGTTTTCGTTGGGGGACTGAGGGCTGGTTGTATAGACCTGATGAGAAGGAAAAGGCTGATTATGAAGTAGAAATTTTGGGCAAACTCACGCTCCCAGAGGCGGTCGCTTCGATAGAAGGGTACGTTATTCACCCTGGGTTGCTCGACGCTTGTTTTCAGCCAGCAGGGGCCGCCCGTGACAGATCGGTATCCAATGATCTACAATTGCCCTTTGCGATTGAGTCATTACACATTCACCAACCAATCACGGGCACTGAGTGGTGGGCTTATGCTTATCCCCTAGAGGACAAACGCTGGCAAATGTATTTGCTCAACAATCGTGGGGAGGTTGTGGTCGAAATTGATGGCTTTGAGACCCGCACCATCTCACGCAGTGCTTTACAGGCTCAGCAATGGCGACGTGATTGGCTCTACACAATTGACTGGCAAGCGCAAGCCCTTGCCGCCACATCAACGTCATCAGACGATGAGACAGAAATCACTAGCCCAGCCAAGCCCAAAAACATGTTGATTTTTGGAGCAGATGATGGTTTGGGCGGGCACCTACGCAATCAACTGCAGGCTCAGGGGCATCACGTTATCCTCGCTACTGCCGGAACGACACCACCGGATTTGTCAACCATCGACGAGACACCTTTAAATCAAGTCAGCCTTGATCCCACCCAACCCAGTCATTTTCAGCAGCTACTGACCTCTTTAACCAACGATTTTGGCCTGACGTTTGATGATGTTATCTACGCCTGGGGCACTGATTATAAAAACAATCTTGATCTGCCAACCCATACCCTACAGTTGTGCGGTGGTGTTTTGCATTTAGTCCAAGCGCTAGGCGAGTTGGTTCTGGCCCCTCGGCTGTGGTTGGTGACAGCGGGCAGTCAAGATATCGCTGACTCGATGCCGCAGCTACAAGTGCCCGATGGTCTGCAAGTGCAAGCCTCGCCCATTTCGTCTGAGGGTATTGGGCAAGGTGCTGCGGCTCAAGGTGCGGCCGCACAGGGTGCTTTATGGGGCTTGGCTCGCACCATTACAATCGAATATCCCCAGTTCAATTGCACCTGTATCGATGTCGATCATCTAGTAGAGGCTGATGATACTGTGGCAGGACTAGTCGTTGAGATGATGGCAAATGACAAAGAGCAACAAGTGGCCTATCGAGATGGCACGCGCTATGCAGCTCGCCTCAGTCGCTGGAAGCCAGAGATGACAAGGCAACCAGGTGAATCAATCCAAGTGCGGTTGGCTGAATATGGCACGGTCGATCAATTACGAATTTTACCACTGCAACGACGGGTCCCGCAGCCAAAAGAGATCGAGGTCGAAGTCAAAGCGGCTGGGTTGAACTTCCGTGATGTGCTCAATGCGCTTGGTTTGTTAGCCGAGTATTATGCCGAACACCTCAACATCCATCAGGCCAGCGATCTACCCTTGGGCTTTGAGTTTGCCGGGACAGTCGTGGCTGTGGGGGATGAAGTTCACGAATTCGAGGTTGGTGATACAGTGATGGGCTTGATGGAAGGCAGTCTGGCCAGCTACCTCACCGTACCCGCCGAGGGATTGGCCCCCATCCCTCAGGGGGTCAGTTTTGAGGAAGCGGCCACCATCCCCCTGACCTATTTAACAACGTGGTACGGCTTAAAAACATTGGCTGATCTGCAGCCGGGCGAGAGGGTTTTGGTCCACGCGGCAGCAGGCGGAGTCGGTCAAGCGGCCATACAGATTGTAAACGCCATCGGTGGTGAGGTCTTTGCCACGGCCAGTGAAGGAAAACGGGCATTTTTAGAGGGGCAGGGGATCAAGCATATTATGAATTCCCGGACGCTTGACTTTGCTGACGAAGTAATGCAACTGACCGAGAACAAGGGCGTGGCTGTTGTCCTCAATAGTTTGAGCAATGATTTTGTTGATCGAAGTTTTGACGTGCTTCAGCAAGGTGGGCGATTTATTGAATTGGGCAAGCTGGGCATCTGGAGTGAGGAACAAGTCGCCGAAAAACGACCTGATGCTCGTTATATCCCCTTTGATATTCGTGAAGAAATTGTCAAAGATCCGGATCGATTGACCCAAATCTGGCGCGATATGGTGACGGCCTTTGAAACCAAGGAAATTCATCCGCTGCCCCACACAGTGTTCCCCGTTCAAGACATTAGTGCGGCATTCCGCTTCATGCAACACGCCAAACATATTGGGAAGGTCGTCATCTCTTTCACTCCCCCCGAACAGCCTGAGTTGCAAGAGACAGGGTGCTACTTGATTACAGGTGGTTTGGGGGCATTGGGATTGGAAATTGTCGAGCAAATGGTGGCTGATGGGGCGCGGCATTTGGTCTTGACCGGACGACGTGGCGTGCAAGATGAAGCCACCCAAGAACGGTTGGATCAACTTGAAGCAGAAGGGGTGCACATCGAGGTGGTGCAGGCCGATGTCACCAAGTCTGATGACGTAGCGCGAATGATTGAGACGGCGCAACAGGTCGCTCCGTTGCGGGGGATAATCCACGCGGCTGGGGTGCTCGATGACGGCATTATGGCCCAGCAATCCTTAGCCCGATATGAAAAGGTGTTCGCCCCAAAGGTCGCTGGCGCGTGGCACTTGCATCAATACAGCCAAGACATCCCCTTGGATTTCTTTATCACCTTCTCCTCGATTACCGCCCTTTTAGGCTCGCCGGGGCAAAGCAACTATTCGGCGGCCAACGCCTTTATGGATACCCTAATCCAACACCGTCGCCAGCAGGATTTGCCAGGACTAAGCATCATTTGGGGCAATTGGGCCCAAGTGGGAATGGCCGCTCCGTTGGAGGAGCAGTACCGAGCCCGCGGCCTCCACGCCATCTCTCCAGAACAAGGGCGCCTAATGTTTAGTCGGTTGTATAATCTACCCTTGGGCCACATCACTATCTTGCCCATCCATTGGCAAACCCTATCGAAACAACTGGGCGGGGATGAACCCAGCAGTTTCTATGCAGCCTTCATCAAGCCTGTGTCCGTTGGGGTGGCGCAGTCCAACTTACGACCTCAACTAGAGGCGGCCTCAGATGAGGAACGGCGCGAGATTTTGCTCAGCTTTATGCAGACGGAAGTGACTCGGGTGTTAGGTCTATCTGAGCCGCCCAACCCACAGCTAGAATTTATGGATCTGGGGATGGACTCATTGATGGGGGTCGAGCTGCGTAATCGACTCCAGGCTGAATTGGGCATATCGCTGACCCCGACCGTCGTCTTAAACAACCCCAGCATCGAGGCGTTGGTGGAATATTTATATAATACACTATTTAACGAAGACGATGCTCCAGAAACGACTGAGGAGATGATACCCATCCAGTCAGTTGACACGGAAACATCCACTCCATCAAATGAGATACCATTGGTAGATGAAGACCCATTAGATGAGGTGCCAACCGAAGACGTTACGCCTGACCCTGCTCAGCCAGACCTCGTTCCTACACCAGCCCAATCCATCACCCCAGTCAACGGAACCGCACCTGACCTAGCAATCAAGGAGTCAGATGGATGGTCGCCGTTGGTGCCCATGCGAACCAATGGTAGCCAACCGCCGCTTTTCTGCGTTCACCCCTTAGTTGGGGTCGTCTTCCCCTACTTCAAATTGGCGCATGCCTTAGGCTCTGATCAGCCTGTCTTTGGCCTACAAGCAATGGGCGTTGAAATGGGGCAGCAACCGCTAGCGTCATTTGAAAAGATGGCTGATTGTTATATTGAGGCTATTCAAAAAGTACAACCGACGGGGCCATATTATCTTGGGGGCTGGTCACTGGGGGGGTGGATTGCCTATGCAATGGCCTGCCGCTTGGAAGCGAAAGGGCAACAGGTTGCCTTCCTTGGCATCATCGACCAGTCGGTGCCTTTCAGAAAAATGTCCATCTTTGAGCAAGTGCCCCCTTCGATCAGATTGGCCAACAATGCAATTCGTGACGTATGGCCGTATGTTCGCGATTATCGAGCGTTGGAGGAAAAAATCGACGATCAAGCGCCAAAATCGACCCGTGCTATCGTTGGTCAAGTTAGTCGAGTCTTGCTGCAACATATTCGGGCCAGTTTAGCCTACAGCCCCCTAACCTACTCAGGTCCACTCACGATATTCCGGACGACCGAACAAGCCAAGCAACACGGACAAGATTTGGGATGGGGCCGATTGCTTCAATCCTCAATGACGACCATCGACATCCCTGGCGAGCACATGACCCTCTTGCGCGATCCACACGTCTCGAGCGTGGCAGCGATATTGAAAGAGCAGTTAGCCTTAGCACGCGCTAGAGCAGAAGACATTCAGAAGTAAAGTTTCGTTATCGAAGAAAAGTGTTATGATGAGGCCTAAGGATGAAAGTATAATCCGAGTTCGACGTTAGATCAATGTCATTTCGAACGGAGCGGAACGCAGTGGAGCGCAGAGAGAAATCCCTGAGATGCCACTTTTACCTGATTTTTCACAGGCAAAACGGTGAATTTCCCAGGTGGTCCTACAAAATTCGACTTTAATTACTACATTCAAGGGATTTCTCCTCGTTCCTCATCGAATGACATATCAGGAGACCAATTTCTAACCCCAAGCTATTGGGCAAAGAAATGAAAGCATTAAGACATTATGGCGCATAAAGCCAAGTTAATTTTAGAGTCATCGACACAACCGAATCAAGAATTTCCTTTGCGAGGGACGCAATTAACATTGGGGCGTGACGTTACCAACGATATTGTCCTAGATGATCAGAAAGTGTCGCGACTCCACGCTCGATTGGAGTATGTTGAAAATGCATGGGTGGTCTACGATGCGGGGTCGGCCAATGGGGTGTTTGTTGATGATCAACGGGTCGAGCAAACTACGCTTCACTCTGGCAATGTCATCAAAATCGGCAATAGTCTGTTGCGATTTAGCCACACTCCCTCAGCCCGCCGACAGGCTAAATCTACCACACCAGGTCATCAACTCATCGGCCAATTTTTGGACGACTTGGCCTCGAACAAAGAACCAGCGGAGTCGACGACACCACTCCGTGATAAATTGTTACACATTCCTCGACTGGTAATCACGACCCCAGGGAAAACCTGGGAGGTGAAGCTGATGGGGCAGGAAAGCTGGCGCATCGGGCGTAGTGCGGACAATGATATTGTCATCGACCATCAAAAGGTGTCGCGTCATCACGCCAAAATCGAACGGCAAGACGATCATTTTGTCATTCATGATTTGGGGAGCGCCAACGGCACCCGCCTCGGCACGAAGCAAATCGAGCGGCACCCCCTCCAACATACCGATACCCTGAATATTGGTCACGCCCAACTCATGTTCAAAGATGTTGGTCAGCTTGAGCAGATTGCAGCGGTCAAGCCAAAATCAGAGCGGGCGCCAGTGATCGTGGTGCCGGGTGTCTTTGGC
Source organism: Phycisphaerae bacterium (assembly GCA_028285035.1). The sequence continues at coordinate 21,271 of JANQQF010000029.1, read as the reverse complement.
TCTGTCCTGTGGCGTGGTTCCGAGCAGGTGTGGCCAAACATCCAAACCATGTTGCGTACCCCCGAAAAACTGTATTATACGGACAACGATCAGGTCAAGGCCCGAGGTATTCTGGATAATGTTGTCGTTGTGCCAAAACTAATCGAAATTGAAGCCTATCATCGAATTGGTGACTATCTGGAAAAATCGCTACATTACCATCGGGGGCAAGATTTGCTTGAATTTGCTTACGACTGGCGAGGCGATGTGCGTGAAGCCGCCCAATCATTGGCGGAGATGGTTGACCGTTGGTCTGTTGATCAGCCGATCACCCTCATCGCTCATAGTCTGGGGTGCTTGGTGGCTCGTTACTATATCGATTGTCTGGGTGGTGACCGTCACGTGGGGCGCTTGATTTTGATGGGTGGCCCCAATTATGGTAGTCCTCAAGTTTTACCAAACTTACTTCCGGATCGGCTGGGCCATCTGCGTACGCCGATGGGCGCGCTGGGGGGGATGTTTGGTGAAAAAATCATCCGAATGTTTATGACGTTTCCCTACGCCTATCAAATGCTACCCGTCTCACAAGACGTTTTTGATCAACACAACAATCCGATTAATCTTTACGAAGATAATAGTTGGTTACCCACGGCAGAAAGTCACCGTTATCTGGACGCTGGCCGTGAGCTTCACCAAGCGCTGAACAAACGGGCAACCGTATCAACCATCTGCATTTTTGGCTATGGCATCACCACGCCCGTTCGCATCAACATTACCCGTGATTCGACGGGGCAGTGGCAATCGATGGAGGTGTCGACCTCAAAAGATGGTGACGGGATGATTCCAGCCAGCAGCGCGGTTTTGGAAGGGGCAGAAATTCATCCTGTTCAGCAAGATCACAACCAACTTTACGTGGATGAAGATGTTTTGATGCGTTTGAAGTATGAGTTAACGAGTTGAAGTCAAGGTAGCAGGGTTGCACGGTAGCAAGGTCGCAGAGAGGGCTTATGAAGCTAACCTACACCATTGACATCGATGCTCCGGCTGATGTCATTTTTCCGTATTTGGAAGATCACGATAAGTTGAAAGCGTGGATGAGCTTGGAAGCGGGGGATTACACGTCAGCGTTTGATCCAAATCATCGTCGGGGGGCCAAGTTCAAGCGCAAACTCAGTGAGGGTGGTCAGGTGATTGAGTATGAGGGGATAGTCATCGCCTACGATAAGCCGTATCACTTTGGCATTCTATTGGAAAACAAGCAGTTTTCGATGCAGGTCGATTATCGTTTAAGCGAAACAGACGCAGGCACCCGATTGTCATACCAAAATCAGATCATCAAAAGTAACTGGCTGGTCCGTACGATGATGGCAAAAATCGAGGCCACGTTGGCGAAACGGGTTGATGAACAACTGAAAACACTTAAGGGCATTGCCGAAAAAATCGCCTCATCGCAAACACCCGCTACCACCGAAACTGAACTCACTCCCGATGCCACCATCACCACCTTTGCCCCAAGGCTCACGATCCAGACACCAGAAAAAAGCTGGAAGATCGATCTTGAATATCAGAATCAGTGGCGCATTGGCCGGGCCAACGACAATGACATTGTCATTAACCACCAAAAAGTATCGCGGCATCATGCCCAGATCGAACGCCAAGACGACAGATTTATCTTGCGCGATTTGGGTAGTGCAAATGGCACCTGGTTAGCCACCCAACGTATTCAAAGCCATACGCTCACCAACGGCGATACGCTCCAAATTGGTCACGCCCAGTTGAGTTTTGAGGCATAGCCTTCGGGATAAATCATAATGAGCCAATTTCTAAACATCCTATCACGATTTCGCCGTAACCAGGCAATAGTTACAGACCAGCCCTTGCCATCTGTGACAAATGGTGAGCCAAACACCTTGATTGATTTGCGACAGGTCGTCAAGGCGTACAAAACACCAGCTGGCACCTTTACCGCCCTCAAAGGGGTTGATCTTCAGGTTCGGGCGGGTGAGTTTGTGGCGGTCATCGGCAAATCAGGCAGTGGGAAATCAACGCTGATCAATATGATTACAGGCATCGACCGTCCGACAGCGGGTGAGGTGATCATCAACAATGTGCCGATTCATGACCTCAACGAAAATCAGATGGCCCGCTGGCGTAAGCGAAATCTGGGCGTGATCTTCCAATTCTTCCAACTCTTGCCAACCCTGACCGTTTTGGAAAACATCGTTCTACCCATGGAGTTGGCCCATACCTTTGGCTCGAACACAGAGCGGGAAGAATGGGCGATGCACTTATTGGAGTTGGTGGGGTTGGCCCCACAAGCTGACAAGTTCCCCTCGGCCATCTCGGGCGGGCAGCAGCAGCGGGTGGCGATTGCTCGCTCACTGGCCAATGACCCCGATGTGATTGTGGCGGATGAGCCGACCGGAAGTTTAGACTCCAAAACGGCGGATGAGATTTTTCAGCTGTTCGAGGATTTTGTTAGCCAGGGAAAAACGCTATTGATGGTGACACACGACCGTGAATTGGCGGGCCGGATTCCCCGGATTGTCTTCATCACTGACGGTGAGATCGCCGACCAATATGTGGCCGAAGCCTTACCGACGCTGAATAAACAGGAATTGGCTCAAATGTCGGCCAAGCTCGAACCGGTCAAATACGCCCCCGGCGAGACCATCATTCAGCAGGGTGATCAAGCGGATAGCCTGTACATTATCGTCAAGGGAGAGGCTGAAGTCTTTATTGATCATCAGGAAAAAGGCACATTAGCGATTGACCATCTGCGCAAAGGACAATACTTTGGCGAAATTGGGCTGATTGAGGGGGGAACCCGTACGGCAACGGTTAAGGCCTCCCAAGAGGCGGAAACGATCGTGATGCAGCTCGATCGTGAAACCTTTATGAATTTGGTTGACAATTCGGACAAAAGTAAAGATGAAATTTTACGATTGATGCGGGAGCGAGTGACCAACACCCACATTTCCCAAACACTATCCCTCTTTAGTCCCGATGAACTGGGTACGCTGACCGATAATCCTGAAGCCCGCCGGACCTACGCTCCCGGTGAGATTATCACAAAATTTGGTGACCCAGCCAAAGAATTTTACATTATTATCAGCGGGGTCGTTGACGTGATCAACCATCGGCCTGATGGACGAGAGGATGTTGTCAACCAGTTGGGTGAAGGTCAATTTTTTGGTGAGGTAGGGTTAATCCGCCGGGCCAAACGGATGGAGACGGTGCGGGCGAGCCAAGATCAACAGGTTGAAGTTGCGATCATTGATCGAGAGACCTTCAAACAACTGATGGATGAACATGACTTGTCAACCACCGAACTGACTCGACTGCTCTCCCGCCGCCAGCTTAGCTCGGCTTTGGATGAATATATGCCTGAGTTACGCCGCAGAAAACGAAAGATTAATCCAGTGATTGATGAGCTGTTCGGTGAGGGCTCTGATGACACTTAATTTACGATTGCGAAAAATCATCCGTGATCTGTGGGGTAACAAACCACGCACCTTGCTGGTCATCTTAACCATTGCCATCGGGGCGATGGCGGTAGCGACCATCTCCCGGGGCTGGTTTATCTTATCACAAGAACTGGAAGCCAGTTATCTAGCGATCAATCCGGCCAGTGCCTTAATTTTTACGACCAATCAAACATTTGATGACAACGTCGTTGATACGATTCGCAATATGCCCGAGATTGCTGAGGCTGAAGGGTTACGCGAGGTTCGGATGCGGGTGCAGGAGGATGAAGAGACGTGGGGGTCGCTGGTTTTGGTGGCCCTACCCGATTTTGATGACAATGCCATCAACCAACTCCGTATCGAGGAGGGGACTTGGCCACCCCCCAACCGTTCAATTTTGTTGGAACGATCGGCAATCAATCTGATTGATGCTGAAGTAGGTGATACCCTGATGGTTCAAACTGTACAGGGTAAAACCAGAGCTTTGACGATCAGCGGGATCGTACATCATCTGCACCAATCACCATCGGTCATGTCCTTGCTTTCGTTTGGGTATGTCACCCCCGACACCTACCAACAGTTAACAGGCGATCAGCTCTATAATGAGTTAGAATTTGTCGTCGCGGAAAACCGATTCGATAAAGAGCACATCACCAGAGTGACCGAGCTAGTTTCTGAAAAGTTGGAAGATAGCGGCTTGTTTGTCACCGACAAATTTATCCCCGAGCCAGGTCGGCCACCGCTAGATGGGGTCATCCGAGCTGCCTCGCTGATTTTGTGGGCTTTGAGCGTTTTGGCTCTGTTGCTCAGTATGCTCCTCGTGATCAACACGATTTCCGCGCTTCTATCTCAGCAAGTACAACAGATTGGCACGTTGAAGGCAGTTGGGGCTGAAACAGGTCACATCATTGTCATGTATGCCTTTGCCATTTTCCTGTTCGGGTTGGTGGCCTTACTGATCGCTGTCCCCTTTGGCTCATTCGTGGGGCGGGCGGTGGCTGTCTTCATCGCCACGTTGTTAAATTTTGATGTGGGGCAGGTTGACTATCCACTGTGGATTTATCTGCTGGATATTTTTGCTTGTTTGGTGATGCCCTTGCTCGCGGCGATGTACCCGATTTTATCGAGCACCCGCATTACCGTCCGCGAGGCAATGGGACGCGCAGGTAGCAGTAGCAATTTTGGCACAGGCACGGTTGAGAAGCTACTACGACGTTTGGGGCGATTGCCCGGACCAATTCGCTACTCATTACGAAATATGTTTCGCAACAAAATTCGGCTGCTGCTGGTGATGATTACCTTAACCTTGGCGGGCGCCATTTTTATTGCGGTGATTAGCGTGCAAAGTTCGCTCGACTCGACCGTCGCTGAGGTGTCTGCCTATTGGCAGGAAGATGTTTCGATCCGTTTTCCGACCAGCCAACGCACCGTCAAAATCGAACAAATTTTAGCCGAGTTGCCTGACATCACTGATGTGGAAGAGCGGCTGTCGGTTTTGAGCTTTCGGGTCAAGCCAGACGGGAGTGAGTCGGATCAAACCATTGAGCTTTTTGGGGTGAAGCTGCCCAGCCAATATTTAGAACCCACCGTACAAGAGGGGCGCTGGCTGACTCCCGACGATGAAAATAGTATTGTGCTTGACATCAGCTTTGCCGCCGAGGAACCAGATGTTAAGGTGGGGGATGAAGTTGTGCTCAAAATTGAGGGGCGAGAAACTGTCTGGAAGGTAGTCGGGGTCGTCGGGGTTCAGGTGGTGGGCACCGCTCGTCTACTGGCTCCTGTTGGCTATGTCAATTATGATCCGTTAGCTAAGTTGACCCGCGACACTGGTCGCGCCAATCGAACCTTGGTCAGCACCACTGATGATAGCCCCGACTTTCAGTTGCAAAGTCGCCAGGTGTTGGAAAATCACTTTCAAAACATCGGCGTGTCCGTCACCTCCGCGATTACCAACGCTGAGCGACAACAGGCCTTGGGCAGCCTATTCGGCGTTTTAACCAATGTTTTATTGTTGATGACCGTCTTCTTTGCCGTGGTGGGGGGAATCGGTTTGACCAATATGATGAGCCTCAATGTGCTGGAGCGGACCACCGAAATTGGCATCGTCCGCGTCATCGGGGGGGAGCACAGCGATATCCGTCAGATTGTGATCGTCGAGGGGATTTCCATCGGTATTTTTAGTTGGCTGTTCGGCCTCATCCTCGCCATCCCGCTGAGCATCGCCCTCAGCGACAACATCGGCTGGATCTTCCTGCGCCAGCCCCTGACCTACACCTACTCCTTCTCCGGTGTCCTCTGGTGGCTGATCATCGTCATTATCCTCTCCCTCTTCGCCAGCCTCTTGCCCGCTCAACGCGCCTCGCAGATCAGTGTGCGTGAGTCGCTGACGTATGAGTAGATAACCTACCCCAAATCCTCCACAATCGCCTGTACGATTTCCGACTGACACGGCTGCAAGAAAAAGTGTCCACCGGGATAATCGCGTACCTTAAATTGGGCTGTCGTTTGGATACGCCAAGCGTCGATGTGGGGGATGGTGGTTTCGGGGTCGGCTTGGCCGTAGAAGGCGGAGATGGGGCAGGTGAGTGGGGGTTGGGGCTGATAGGTGTAAGTTTCGACCATTTGGAAGTCGGCACGAAGGGCGGGGAGGAGCATTCGCATCAGCTCTGGCTCGTTGAGCACGGCTTGGGGGATGCCATTGTAGCCATTTTGCACGGCGGTGATAAATTGGGCATCGGGCAGATGATGGAGTGGTGAGTTGGGACGCCGTACTTGGGGGGCATTGTGGGCGGAGACAAAGAGATGGCGGGGTTGAGGTCGTCCCGTTTGGCGCAGCTTGCGGATAAACTCGAAGGCCAGGATGGCACCGAGGCTATGACCGAAGAAGGCGAAGGGTTGATCAAGATGCGGAGCCACGTGTTCAGCGAGGGCGTTGATTAAGGCAGGTATTTGGGTGAACGGGGGCACGGCCAATTGGCTCTCGCGCCCCGGCAGACGAATGGCCCACATTTCGATGTCGTCGGGTAAATCGTTCGGCCAGGTCCGAAAGACCGCCGCGCTGCCGCCCGCGTAGGCGAAGCAGATGAGGCGGAGACGGGCTTGGGGTTTGGGTTTGGGGCAGAAGATCCAGTTTTTGGGTAGGGTTATCATAAGATGTTCGTGGACTACTTTGATTTAGAGTGAAATTAACGCATACAAATCACAGTTTTGGAAGGATGGAAGATTGGAAGGTTGAAATGTATACCCACACTTCCAGCCTTGCATCCTTCCGGCCTTCCATAAAATTCTCACGCCTCTGCTAAACTACTTTGCAACTGACTGGCTAACTTATGGATGGCGGGTTCTTTGAGGATGCCGATGTAGCTACCAGAGATGGTGTGAACGCTCAAGCCATCGGGAATGAGACGATGCCAGTGCCACAAGGCCCCAGAATATTTCACCAGCGACTCATCGGCCAAAAACAGGCTGGCCTTGCCCAAAAAGGGTTGGGGTTGATAGGTTTTGAGCACGTGCAAGGTGACTTCGTAACCATCATCGATGATCGACTCCTGGAACGTTTCGATATCCTCCTCAACCCGATCAACAACCTGCGGAAATTGATTGTACACAGCATCGCGAATAGCTTGCCCAGATTTCTCAATCTGTTCGCCAAAGGTCGATTGCATAAAACTTTGCAGCGGTTGGAACAAGGTGTCGACCGCTTTGACCGAGCGAAAGCTCAAATAGGGCAAAGGATTTTTTGCCAGATAGGGCGTGTCAATCAACGCCAGCAGAGCGACCTCGTGACCCAGTTCCTGTAAACGATGGGCCATTGCCAAAGCCACCAAACCACCGATGTTGAAGCCGCCAAGGCGATACGGCCCATTCTTCTGCACTTGGGTCACCTGCTCCAAGTAATGATCGACCAATGCAGTCAGATTGGTCCGAGCTGCCTCCGCCTCGGCCGACTTGGGGGGCTGGAGGGCGTAAAAGGGTTGATCATCGCCCAATGCCTGAGCCAAATTACCAAACAGGGCGATGTCGCTATGACGAGCGACAATGCAGAAAAAGGGTAACTGATCGCCATCAGCCTGAATGGCAACCAGCGCATCCGTTGCATCGGCTTGACCTGAAGCCCCATTGCCATTCGAAGCGGGGGTCTCTTCTACAAAAATCGCCTCATCCACAAGCGTCGCATCTGACGAGGTGTCGGCCAGTAATGAATCAAAACGAACTTCGGCTTCGCCCATTTTAATGATGTCGGCCGAGGCCAGATTGGCCTGCTGGACCCGTTGGTTGTTGACGTACGTTCCCTTCGCTGAGTCGAGATCAAAAACTGTGCAGCCTGTCTCTGAACACTCAATACGTGCGTGAGCCCGAGATACTTTGGCTTGCTTCAGGACCACATCATTTGTCTCAGCACTACCTACCGTGGTCGTGGGCTGAGACAAAACGAATTCGCGCCCTAGCTGGCCCGAAATATTAATCGTCAATTTACCAAATTCTTCTGTCATAACTGATTGCTCCGAATATTGAACGGCTAAGATGAGTTTAGGACTAAGGATTAAATAACTTCCGCATTTCTAAGGCTATATGTAGGTTCTCAATGCTAAGTTATTTCTTTTCCACTCCTTAGTGTTGCGGCAGATATTATACTTCAGGCGTATAGGGATGCCAAGCAATTGTGTATTGGAGGGGTGGGGATTGTCTCACCTTTAAATTGGGGTATAATCACGGCGTGGATTTACACTCATTTGGCAAATATGTCGTTAATAAACAAATTCAGGCCACACCACAGTTTAACGTCTATCAAGCCTTTGATACAGAGGCACAACGACCCGTTATCATCAAACAGTTCTTACAGTCTGCCACCTCACCGAGTGGACGCGAACTCTTGGCGAGACTGCGCCAAAGCTTGAGTCTGAATCATCCTTACATCGCTCGTATCTACAATGTTGATACCCTTGATGACCGCCCCCTTGTAATTATGGAAGCACCCGAGGATGATCGAACGTTGGCCGATGAGTTCGACCCACGACGCACTCGAAATACCTCGCCATCATCGGATGATCTCACCACAACGGCCCACCAATTCGCGATCATCGCCGACGCCCTAGATTATGCTCATAGTCAAGGCGTCGTCCACGGACATCTCACACCGTACCAAATCATGTTAACCGATGTGGATGAACCGATCTTGACCGATTTCGGCTTTTTCGCAGATGGCTCAACTAACCGGATGAGCGATTTATACGCTCTTGGCAGCATCCTCTACGAGTGGCTGACGGGACACCCCCCCAATGAAGCAGCCTCCCACATAACACAATCACTCTCGCATCTCCTACCAACCATTCAGACCGTGATTCTCAAAGCCTTGGCCAAAAATCCAAACCAACGTTATCCCACAGCCCAAGCCTTGGCCGAGGCCTTTCAGCAAGCCATCGAGAGTCAATCAGATGATACCAACACGACTCACCCCCAAACGAACCTTTTTGCGATTGGCCGTTATAAAATCGAAGCCGAACTTGGCTGGCGTGATAATTTGATTGTGTATCGGGCGTATGATGAAACGCTGGATCGCCCGGTTGCTATCAAGCTGATGGCTACCGAGGGAACCATCAGTCAAGCATTCCGGGATAAGTTCAGGGAAGAGATTGAGTTGATTGCCACATTAGAGCATCGCTGTATCGTCAAAGTGTATGATTTTGGCGAGTATGAGGGGCGGCCCTATGTGGTGATGCCCTATTTGGATGGGGGAACGCTGGAGACCCGCCTCCAAAAAGATGGGGCGCTATCACTATCGGAGTTAACGCCGATGATTGAGCGTATTGCAGCGGCACTGTCCGAAGCCCATAGCCATGATATTGTTCACGGTCAGCTTATGCCCAGCAACATTCTATTTGATGAGCGTGGTCAGGCCTACATCTCCGATTTTGCGATTGAAGGCATGTCCGAAACCTGGACAAGCATGGACAATCAGACGAATGCCGCCTGTGCGTCAAAATATATGAGTCCCGAACAGGTGCAGGCCCTCATTGCGGGAGAATCGGCCCAGCTTAATGCTCGGAGTGATATTTATGCCTTGGGGATTATCATTTTTGAGGCCCTGACCGGAGAAGTGCCTTTTCTAGCTGAGACCCCCTACCAAACGGCACTCGCCCATTTAGAAGAGCCTGTTCCCTCGCTACAAGCAATCAACCCAAGTTTGCCATCGCAATACCAACGTCTGATCACCCGAGCGTTGGCCAAAAATCCTGATGAGCGTTATGCCTGGGCCAAAATGTTAGCTGTGAAGATGCAAGAGTTGCAATCAGGGCGATGGCATATGAGCCGTATATCCGACATCATTGATGTCTCCACGCTCAAGCCACCTCCACCAGCACGGCAGGTTGATCAGTTTGAGCCTGATCTATTGGCTGAAGTGACACCATTAAACCAACCATTTGATCGTTATCAACTTAAGCGGGAATTGGGGCGCGGTGGGATGGGTCTGGTTTACCTAGCGTATGATCCAAATATAAAGCGGCAGGTCGCTATCAAGGTGCTATCAGGACATCTCACCCAAGCAGGTGATATTCAGCAACAATTTCAGCATGAGGCCAAATTGATTGCTCGGCTTGACCACGATTACATTGCCCATGTTTATGATTTTGGGGAGCACAAGAATCAGCTCTTTATTGTCATGCGATATTTATCAGGGGGAACACTGGCCCAGAAACTGCAACAGCAGACCTTGAAGCTTCGTCAGATCATAAAAATTGTTGAACGGGTGGCCGAGGCGCTTGATGCGGCGCACACCGATTCCATCATTCACAACGATGTCAAACCTGGCAACATCTTATTCAACACAAAAGGCGAGGCTTTCCTGGCTGACTTTGGCATTGCCGTGTTACAAACAAGTGGAACTGACGAGCCACTGGAAAACACCATTGGCGGTACCCCAAAATATATGAGTCCCGAACAAGTCCAGGTTATTATGAAAAAGCTGGACAGAACCGCCCTCGATGGCCGGAGTGATATTTATGCCCTCGGCGTGGTGTTATTTGAAATGCTCACTGGTCGCCCCCCGTTCCAAGCCGCCACCCCACGCGACACCGCCCTAGCCCATCTCACCAAACCTGTCCCTGACATCAGCCAAATCCGAGCCAACCTCCCCACCGCCAGCCAACAGATCATTACCCGTGCCCTCGCCAAAAATCCCGACGAACGTTATCAAACAGCAGGCGCTCTGGCCGAGGATTTTAAAGCCTTGACCTCAGGTCAATGGCTCTTACGCCAGTTGATTGAGTGATTAGGAAAAAACAAGTCCAGTTCAGTTACAAAGTCTAAGATTGCCGCAAGATCAGCAATATCCCCCTAATCGTCTCCCACGACACGACAGGTACTTATAAACGCGCAACAAAGTTTTTGGTTGTTATAAATAGCCATATCTAAAAAATTTTAGGGTGCTACGAATAATCCTGTTGTTGAAGGTGTCAATGCGTAAACACAAAAATATAGTCGTTTTGTCATTCTTTACGGGTCGATGTTACTTACTTCCAGTCAAACTAATACCTTCCACAAAATATCGTTGGGCTGCAAAAAATAATCCAATCAAAGGAATTGTCACTGTAACAGCTGCAGCCATCATCAAACTCCACACAATGCGTGCCCGATTCGTCTGAAACGCATACAATCCCAGCACCAGTGTATATTGCTCAGGATCATTCAAATAAATCAACGGTTCAAAAAAATCATTCCAGGTAAACATAAAATGAAAAATGGCAACTACAATCAATGCTGGACGTACCAATGGTAAAACAATTTTTTGAAAAATAACAAACTCATTGGCCCCATCAATGCGTGCTGCATCACTTAACTCCCAGGGCACACTGAGCATAAACTGGCGTAGCAAAAAGATGTTAAAGGCGTTCCCCAAAAAGTGAGGTACGATCAAAGGGGCATAACTACCGACCCAGCCTAAATTAAAAAATAACACATAACGAGGAATCAACATCACTGCTGCTGGTAAAAGCATTGTCGAGATTGTAATTAAGAAGAGGATATCCCTGCCCCAGAATTTAATTCTAGAAAACCCGTAAGCAACCAAAGCAGAAGAATAAACGATGCCAATGGTAGAGGTTCCTGCATAAAACAGGGTGTTACTCAATAGCCGAAAAAATGGAAAGGATGGATGTGTCAAGGCATCTCGATAGTTCGACCATTGAAACGGCTGTGGAATCCATTGTAGTGGATCCGTAAATACCTGCGCCTCCGGCTTAAGAGAAGTCAATACTAACCATACAAACGGAATAACAAATAACAAGGAGATAAGCAGCAGCATACTGTGATTGAGTACTGATGATCCCATCTTACGAAATATCATAGTGACTATCGCCCCTCATCTGCCTGATAAAATACCCATAAGCTGGAAGATCGAATTAGGATTAATGTAATGACCAGCAAAAACAAAAATAAAACAATTGCCATTGCCGACGCTTGCCCCATATCGAAATAGCGAAAAGCCGTTCGATAAAGATGAATGGCATAAAGTAGCATTGAATTTAACGGCCCTCCTGGCTGTTGCCCACCAGGATTTAACACATTAACAGCAACAAAAGCTGAAGCAAAAACTTGTGTTGCTGTAATCATCCCAATAATCAAATTGAAAAATAAGGCCGGTGTAATTAATGGCACAACCACATAGCGAAACCGCTGCCAACGGGATGCCCCGTCAAGCATCGCTGCTTCCAATAAGCTGCGGGGAACATCCTTTAGGGCGGCCAAAAGGATAAGCATGGGCTGTCCGGCTCCATTCCAAACCGCAATAATAATGAGGGCTGGTTTGGCCCAGGTCGCACTACGAAACCAGCCTACCTTTTCAAGGCCAATTACATCTAATGATTGGTTGATAAGACCTAAACGTGGCTCAAAAAGTACAATCCAAACCAATGTTGTGGCGACAATAGGCATTAGGGCTGGTAAGTAGTAGATGGTGCGATAGATACCAATCCCTCGCCGGTTTTGATTTAATGCTATTGCCAAGCCCAATGCCACCAGCAAAACCAGGGGTACAGATATAAAAGCGTAGAAAATCGTATTGGTGACAGACTTCCAGAAAAGGGGGTCCTCATACAACAATGATTCGTAATTATCTAAGCCAGTCCACCTTGGCGAAGATAAAAGATTGTAATCCGTAAAAGAGTAGTAGAAGGAGGCCAAAACCGGATAAGCTGTAAAAACAATGAGTGAGAACAGCCAAGGGGAAATAAAAAGATAACCTGTCAGTGTACGACGAGCTTTTGGTGTGAGTTTCAAAATCAATCCTTAACTATACCTCACCTCTGGAAGGCGTTAAAACCTCCCAGAGGCTTGCTATTGATTATGATTTATTGGCCCATGACCTCTTCAAATTGTGCCTGTACACTGTTTTGCGCATCATCAAGAGCTTCTTTGGGTGTTTTGACTTTATTGAGCGTTTCATCAACAGCAGAGGCAAACGCATCAGTGGCAAAGTCATTAACAGGTGAGTTCCACATTTCTACCGCATCTTCAAGATAATTAGCATAGAAGTCATTAATATCTTGGGCCTTTTCATCCCCATGAACCTCAACCAGACGTTCTGTAATAATGTCGGTAGGAAACTCTTTCCAGGAGGGCGTATCTAAAATAAACTTGTACCATGTTTCCCACCCTTTGGTTGCAAAATATTCTACCAGCAAGAAGGAGGCTTCTGGATTTTCTGCTCCGTTGGGTATAACAAACCAGTTAGGCCAATATGCGGTTTGCGAGCGGCTGCCGCTCGGTCCAATAGGGTATTTCTGTAATTCCATATCAAAGCTGATGCCCACATCGGTCATGGCCCAACTACCATCTTGCTCCATCGCGGCTTTACCAAGCGCAAAGGAACCTGGGTCATACGCATCACCAAAAGAGCCAAATATATTGAGCGATTCTAGGTCACCTTGATAGATGTCATCCAACCAGGAAAGCCAGTAGGTGAGTAATTCAATATTTTGGTCGCTATTGACAGTGTATTCACCTGAATCAGAGTCAAATAGAGAGCCACCATTTGACCCCATCCAGGCTGGCGCAAGCCAAGTGGCTGCCCAGGGGACAAAACCAACCTGGGTGAGTTCGCCATTTTCATATACGGTTAATTCGGCCGCTAAATCTTTTAGACCTTGCCAGTCTGTAGGAAAATCAGCCCGGGCTGTCGATATTCCTTTGGCGGCAAACAGCTCCTTGTTGATGATAATGCTTGTTGCACCAGCAGAGGCGGGTAAACCATAGGTTTTACCTTGCCACTGACATGATTTAAGAACGCCTTCAAAAAAAGCGCCTGGTTTGGCCCACTGCGCGTTTTGCATCATGTCATCAATGGGAATGAGGGCCTCTCTTGCGGCAAATTGGACGGGGGGTGCAAATAGAGTGGCTACTGAGGGTGGGTTTCCAGCAGCTATACGTGAGAGTAAGATTTCAGTGTAGTCGCCACCGCCTGGAGGGCCGCCAGTTAATTCAAATTCCACTTTGATGTTGGGATATAGTTCTTCAAAATCGGCAACAATCAGTGGAACCATTTCTTGTGTGGTTTCAGAAGAATATTCGTTCCACCAAGTGAGTATTGCTTCATCCGTTGTAGAGGCACCTGGGTCGTCCTCAATAGCACCCTGACAAGCTGCCAGTAGAGGCAGCAACGAGGTTGCACCTATCATCTTAAGAAGCTCTCGACGAGAAATCGTTATATGGGTTAATTCATTATTCGACATTCTATCTCCTTTTCTCTTAAACTAAATGATCAACTGAAGCAGGTGTTCTCCTAACTTCTTTGCTGCGGTCTATACCACAGACCTTAATATATAGCAAGTTGTTATATTTGACAAACGACCCTTTTTATCTTGTCTTCTGAGTAAGGGCACATGTATCAGCCACCCTTGGCTTGTGCTTTTGACAATAATATCTCAATGGGGTATAAATAGCGCATCTTGCGGTATAGACCAAATTTAATTTATGAATATAAACAAACTTAGCTCTAATCCACTTTATTATCAGATTGCTGAACTGATTCAGGAGCATATCCAAACGGGTGAATGGCAGCCAGGCACCCGGCTGCCATCTGAACGAAAATTAAGCGAACAACTACAAGTAAGTCGCATGACTGTGCGTCAAGCTGTCGGCTATTTGGTCAAAGAAGGGGTTTTGATTGTAAAGCCTGGCGTAGGAACATCTGTGGCCCAGCCTAAATTAACCTATGATGCGATGCACCTCATCGGTTTTACAGAAAACATGATGCGACAAGGAGAAATGCCCGCATCTCGTGTCCTGGACCAAACAATTGTCATTCCACCTCGGCAAATTTCCAAAGCGCTCGCCCTGGAGCCTTTAGATACAACGACCAAAATTCTGCGTTTACGGTTGGCAGGTGGTATTCCATTATGGCTGGAAACAATTTTTATTCCCACCACGTTGTGTCCAGATCTTGTCAACACAAATTTAGAAAACGAGTCGCTTTACCGATTACTAGAGGAGCAATATGGGTTACAGCCGACGCAATCCCGGCAAACCTTAGAGTCAACGATTGCCGATGAGTTTGAAGCACAGCTTTTTGATATTGAGGTCGGCAAACCTATGTTATTGCTCGAAGGGGTCACGTTTCACAAAGAGGATCAGCCGGTTGAATACTTTAAGGCAATCTGTCGTGGAGATCGCTACAAATTCACCTTTGAAAGCCATCGTGATGGCGTCAAAATCAAAGCCATTGTGCGTTGACGTCTGAGGTAATAAAAAAATGAACAAACAACAAACACCCTATCCACCAGTTCGTATTGGCATTGTTGGTTGTGGCAATGTCATGCGTGACTCCTATATGGCCCTAGCAGAACAACTCGCTTTTCGGGGGCAGGTCGAGCTTGTATGTGCTTGTGATATTGATCCCGAAAAAAAGGGGATGGTTAAAGAGCGGTTTGGCATCGACTCCTTTTCCACTGATTATCAGGATATTATCACCAGAGAGGATGTCGATTTAATCCTGGTCCTGACCTCTATGCAGAAGCATTTTGAGATTACCAAAGCTGCCTTGAATGCAGGTAAACACGTCTTGGTGGAAAAACCAATGGCCACCAATTTAGTAGAGGCGCAAGAGTTACTTGCCCTAGCAAAAGACAGTCCCGGCCACCTATTACCTGCCCCACATATCATTCTTAGCCCAACGTTTCGCAAAATTTGGGGACGTATCCATCGTGGTGACATTGGTAAGGTTTGTTTGGCACGAGCTATTTATGGCTGGTCTGGTCCAGATTGGGGCGAATGGTTTTATCAGCCTGGCGGTGGCTCTCTTTTCGATTTAGGTGTTTACAATGTGATTAGCCTAACTGGTTTACTAGGGCCAGCCAAACGGGTGACAGCGATGGTTGGCACAGCTATTCCTGAGCGTGTTGTAAACGGCGAAAAGATGATCGTCCAGACGGATGATAATGCCCATGTGTTGCTTGATTTTGGCGAGTCGATTTTTGCGGTGGTGACCACTGGTTTTACTATACAAAAGTATCGTAATCCGGCAATAGAGCTGTATGGCTCTGAAGGTACAATTCAGATGATGGGCGATGATTGGGATCCTGACGGGTATGAGATGTGGCTCAATAGCAGTGGCTCGTGGCAAGTTTTTGGCGAAACAAATTCTAATTGGCCGTGGACAGACGGTCTGCGACACTTTGTTGAATGTATTCAGCAAGAAACAACACCTATTATCACCCCAGAGCATCATTACCACGCCTTGGAAATTATGATTAAGGCGATGGCGGCAGGCAAAGATGGACAGGCCCGTCCAATAGAGTCGACATTTACGCCACCCCACTTTTCGTTTGAGGGTATTGATCCTGTTTCTGCTCATCTTGTTCATACTCGGAGTCATAACTAATGAGTTATAAACCTTCTCCTCGGCCAACTTTTTCGGCCCCAACCGCCATTCCATTTGCTCAGGTGACACGCCATTTATGGGGCGACCCTGCAGCGGGAGAGGTGGCTGATTGGATTTATGTGTCCAGTGATAAAATTCACCAGCTTTTGTTTGGTCTCCCCCCACGGGGCGCGTTTCGACATTCGGAATCGTTTCGCACCATTTTTGCGGCAGATGAGGTGCTGTATGTACTCAGTGGGGTGTTGGTATTGAGTAATCCGCAAACGGGTGAGGTGCATCGCGCCGAACCGGGAGAGGCTATATTCTTCCGCAGAGATACCTGGCATCATGCATTTAATTATAGTCAGGAGCCACTGATGGTGTTGGAATATTTTTCACCGCCGCCTTCTCAGGGCACTTCAGGGGCGTATGCCCGAACAAAACCCAACTTGACAGAGCCGCGCTATGGACAAGAAACGTGGATGGGGCAATGGCCGATGGCACGGGAGGAATGGCGGAAGGCGTGTACAATGACGCTCCTAAAGCCATCTGAGGTTTTGTGGCGTTTAGAGGGAAAAGAGCAGCAAACGCTCGTCGGCATTTTGGCAGCGACGGAGCATTTGACAGTAGGTGTGATAGAAATATTAGCGGGGGAGAAGACGGATGTGCAGGTACATGAGGGGGACAAGAGCTTGTATGTAAAATCGGGAACCCTGCACATACATGTACCAGAGGCTGAAGGGCAACGCTGGTTTGAGTTAAATGAGCAGGATGGTTTTTATTTGCCAGCGGGGTCGCAGCATCAATTTTATAATATGTCGGGCGATTCGGTTGAGTTTGTTTTTGGAGTAGCCCCGAATTATTAACCATGAGCCATTTTGTTTTACCGTCGAACGGCGTAACAATTGGGCTAGATGTTGGTGGCACAAAAATCAAGGGCGGGGTTTTGTCAGCCGATGGGACGATGGCTCAGGTGACGACAATTCCAACACAGCCCAAGCGAGGTGGAATGATCGTTCTAAACGATTGTCTTCGCCTTGCAACTCAACTTCAAAAAGCCGCTACCCAACCACTGCTCGCTATTGGATTGGGTATCCCTGAGCTTGTAACCCCTCAGGGGCGCATTACCAGCAGCTACACAATTGATTGGCAAGCGCAGAATATAATAGCCGTTTTTCAAGCCATCGCCCCGGTTGTGATTGCAGCCGATGTGCGTGCTGCTGCGGTGGCAGAGGCTCGACTGGGTGCTGGGCAGGATTTTGATCCCTTCGTGTATATTTCAATCGGCACAGGTATCAGCAGTTGTTTGGTGCAGGGGGGCATCCCTTTTACCGGAGCGCGAGGTAATGCATTAGTGTTGACGACGGGTTTCATGACGGTCCTAGATAAAAATGAGCAGTTGATTGAACTCCCCCCCATTGAAACCCTTTCCTCAGGTATGGGCATCGTTTCACGTTATAACAAGCTACAAACGGATACTGTCAAGCGTGCTGAAACCGTGCTAAAACGGGCGACACAGGGGGACGGCGTGGCAGCACAGGTCATTCATTCAGCCGCAACAGCACTGGGGTCGGCATTGGGCTGGCTCGTCAATGTGCTAGATCCAGCAGCATTGTTGATTGGGGGCGGGCTGGGTGCTGGCAGCGACCTGTACCGACAGTTCGTAGCGGATGCTACTCGGACACATATCTGGGCAGAAGCAAGTCGGCAGATACCAATCATCCCAGCCGCATTGGGAGAAGATGCGGGTATGATTGGGGCGGCTTTGTTAGCTCAAGATATCACATAACAGGATAGCTTTCATGAAGATAAAGCAACATTGGCTCAGTTGGCCCCTCATTCGCCATCTCCGTAGTTGGCAGTTTCGTCGTTTACGACCGCTGCACAATGGTGTACAGCGAGGCACCTCGATTGTGCGCTACTATCAGGCGCAATTTTTGCAGACATATCAGGCTGATATCAGTGGTCGTTGTCTCGAAATTGGTGAAACGACACACATTCGACAGTACGGCGGGACTGCCGTCACCCATGCCGAAGCACTCGACTTGGTAGCTCATAGTCCAAATGTAAAAGTAGTCGCTGACCTGAGCCGCGCCGATCATATACCGGGAGAACAGTATGATTGCTTTCTCAACCAGTTTACAATGACGGTTGTTTATGATATAGAGGCCGCACTCTACCACGCAATTCGCTTGCTCAAGCCGGGTGGGGTGCTGCTCGTGAATTTTGGCTGTGTTGATTATTATCTTTATCGTGGATTAGATATGGGAACAGGTAAGCCACTTTATATGTACAATTGGTTCACGCCATTGCAGGTGGAGAATATTTGGCGACGCCTAGGATTGAGTGCTGATGATTACGAGATGAGCGTCTACGGTAATCTATTTACCCGATTTGCGTTTCAGATGAATATTTCGGCAGAAGAGTTGACTTCATATGAACGGGATATGGTTGATCCGGGGCAGCCGCTGTTAATTTGTGTGCGAGTACAAAGACCCTTAGATTGGCAGACTATGCCCCCAGACTATAGGGAGCCACACTATGTACCACAATTAGCACCTGCGCGGTTGGGTACTGACACAGGCCATTATGGGGACGCATATCAATGAACAGACGTATAATTTGCAATACCTACCACGGTTGATGGATTACAAACCTAAATAAAACAAATTCCGTTCAATTATAGGGTCCAAGACTACCGCTAAGATGTATTTTACTTCACTGCCCCCAGGGTCAAACCGCGTACTAGATGACGTTGAAAGAAAAGGGCCATAACGAGAGGGGGGATAATGGTGACGACAGCGGCGGCAGACATCGCTTCCCAAGCCACCTCATATTGACCAATGAATAGCGTTAATACAACGGTCATGGGTTGCGAGGCGGAGGTTTTCGCAAAAATTAAGGGGATGAGGAAGTTATTCCAGGTGGTTAAAAATGTAACCAGGAAGACGGCCACCATACCAGGGCGGACCAGGGGAATAATAATCGAAAATAGTAATCCCCAGCGACTACAGCCATCAACGAGGGCCGCATCCTGAATTTCAGTTGGGACGTCCCGAATGTAGGTCGTCATTAGCCAAATACCCAGTGGGATCAGCAAGGTCACCATAATAAAAATAAGTCCAGGAAGTGTATCAATCAGACCAAATTCTGACATCAGAAAAAACAGGGCAATCAAAGCGACCCAAATGGGCAGAGGCATCATCAACATCAGGTAGAAAAAGGCAATTTGTTTCCCTCGAAAACGTAGCCGTGCAAATATATAGCCTGCCCCGGTTGCCAAGGCCGTGACAACAATAGCGGTGACAGTACTCAAGACAATACTGTTACGAATGCCAAGGCTCATCAATTCAGCGGTAGGTAAAAATCCCCCATCACGGTAGCTAGGGCCAGTGGTGAAGACATCAATATAATTTTGAAAGGTGGGTTCGGTCGGAAACCAAACCTTTTGGGGGGCGGCAAATAGTTCGGTTCGGGTCGAGATGCTAGAGATGATCACCCAATAAATTGGGGCCAAGGCCCAAAATAGAACGATAATCACCGCCAGGTAGATTAAAATTAGACGAATAATTTTTCT
This sequence comes from Phycisphaerae bacterium, assembly GCA_028285035.1. The sequence goes on along the minus strand of JANQQF010000029.1, from coordinate 1,395 downwards.
TTGGGCTAAGGTCATTCTCGCACCCCCTGATTATAAATACGCCAAATAAAAATAACACCCACGACCAAAGACATCAGCAAAATCAAATAGGATAGCGCTGCCCCCATACCAATCCTCAAGTCTCGAAAGACAAGCTCATAATTATAGATCATTAGGGTACGGGTAAAGGGGTTGATCGATCCACCGGCCCGTCCTCCCGCAGTCAGTGTCCAAACTACATCAAAAATTTGAAAAGCAGCGATGAACTCAACGACTAACGCAATGCCAATCGATGGTAACAAAAGCGGCATGGTGATATAGCGCAGTTGCGTCCAAATCCCAGCCCCATCGACTGTCGCTGCATCATAAAGATCCTCGGGGATCGCTTGCATCGCGGCCAGCATAATAATCATCGGAAAAGCAAAGCGGGTCCACGTTTGTACCACAGCCACCCAGGCTACCTGAGCTGTGGGGTCTTGGAGCCAGTACTGATACTCTGTCACCAAGCCAAATTGATAAAGTAGACCATTTAGAGCGCCGTAATCACCGTTAAGCACCCAGCCCCATAAAAAACCGTTGACAACTGGGGGGATCATCCAGGGTACAATGACCAAGGTTCGGACAATGCCTCGACCAGGAAAACGAGCGTTGAGGAGCAGCGCAATCAAAAACCCAATCACGATTTCCAAAGGTAAGATCACCAAGACCAATAGGATGCTCCGCCCAGTGACTTCCCAAAATAAATCATCCGTCAGTAACTTTGTGTAATTTTCAAAAAGAATAAATCTAGGCGGGCGGTTGATTCGTAGATTTTCCGAGGTCAAACTGGTCTGAAAGGTATCAATAGCTGGATAGTAGATAAATAGACCGACCAGAATCATGATCGGAATGAGGATGATTAGAATAAAACGGGTGTCTTGTGAAAAAAAACGGGACATAACGGTACTCCCTGGGTTTGTCCTTCAAAAATTTCTTAGGATTTACGTAGTGCGTAGCGCAAGTTGTTAACTTGCGTTATCTATATCGCTCAATAGGGGGACAACTTAACAATTTATCCTACGGAAAAGAATGCGATTAGCTCAACTGTTCAGATATGTAGGGCGTATTGTGCGAGTGCTGTAGCACAATACGCCCTACGGTTTAGTTGAAAAGGTTAATTACCCCCTTCTGGGTCAAATCTATTGGTATTCAGCTCGTAATTCGTTCCAAGCTTCGGCCAAATCATCGATCGTTTGATCGGGGTCCTGACCCGTATTAGCTGCCTCGAAGATTGTCTCGCGAGCAACATCAGCGAAAGGGCCCCACCACAAGGCATAGCGCGGCAGTTCATTGACGTGTTGCCCTTGCTCGACCAGAATATCAAACCCTTCTATCGCGCCACTATCATTCAGAGCATTTTGAGCGCTAACACGTGAG
>JANQQF010000027.1 GCA_028285035.1 Phycisphaerae bacterium | reverse complement strand
AACGTTTGGTGTGAAATAAATTTGTAGAAAAGAGAAAGGTCAAGTAGAAGAAAGGTTAAAACCGACCAAGGAAATAACCAATGCTTGATTACGAGACCTTTCTCACAGAACTGTACACGATGGTAGATGATTTCAGCAAAGACAATTGGATAGCTAAGACACAGCCAGGGCCAAGAGCAAGTCTAAGCTCCAGTGAGGTGGTGACAATAGCCCTTGCTGGGCAATGGCATTGGTATGGCAGTGAACGTGGCTTTTATCGCTACCTTCGCCGCCATTGGCTAGCCGCGTTTCCAACCCTGCCGACACGAGGGCAGCTCAATCGGCTGATGCGCCGCCAGCAAGAGATGATAACGGCCTTTGCTCTGTATTTGGCAGAGCGAATCGGCCGTCATGTTCCCTACGAAGCCCTCGATGCTTCCGCCGTTCCAACGCGGGACATCAAGCGGCGTGGTCGAGGCTGGTTGCCAGGGATTGCCAACTATGGCAAAAGCAATCGTATCGGTTTCTATGAAGGGGTTCATCTTTTCATTAGTGTGACACCGATTGGAGCTATCACTGGTTTTGGCTTTGGTTCAGCCAATGTAAAAGATTCCGTTTTGGCCGAAACGTTTTTGGCTGCTCGGGCACAGCCACAACTGCGTTTGCCAAGCGTAGGCACGGCTGCTAAAGGTGATTATGTTGCTGATAAAGGCTTTTCGCTTGACGCTGACCTTGCCCGTTGGCTCACTCATTATCAAGCTAATGTCATCTGCGCCCCACGTCACAATAGTCGAACACGCACTTGGCCTAGACGTTTGCGTCGCTGGTTAGCGCATCTGCGGCAGATTGTCGAGACAGTCTTTGACAAACTACATCGTACATTCAGATTAGCCAGCGAACGCCCTCATGACTTAACTGGTCTACAAACACGTTTAGCGGCCAAAGTTGCCTTACACAATTTCTGTATTTATCTCAATCAAACACTCGGCCGTTCGCCTTTGGCTTTTGCCACTTTGATTGAACCCTAGTTATCTCACACCAAACGTT
>JANQQF010000084.1 GCA_028285035.1 Phycisphaerae bacterium | reverse complement strand
GAATGTTGAGTTGATTGTGCCTGTGGCATTGGAAGATGGGGGCCGCTTTGCTATTCGTGAAGGTGGTCGGACCGTTGGTGCTGGTGTTATCACCAAAATCGTTGAATAAAATTTAAGGCGTTTGAAAATAACTGATTGATGGAGTTGTCATGGCCAAACAAAAGATACGAATTCGTTTAAAAGCTTACGATCATCGAGTGTTAGATCAGTCGGTACGACAGATTGTGGATACGGCTCAACGAACTGGGGCAGTTGTGGTTGGACCAGTTCCTCTGCCAACGAAAATTGAGCGCTTCACAGTTCTTCGTTCACCTTTTATTGATAAAGACTCACGTGAGCAATTTGAAATTCGTACACACAAACGCCTTATTGATGTGGTAGATCCACAGTCTAAAACTATTGATGCACTAGTGCGATTGAATTTGCCTGCTGGTGTGGATGTCGAGATTAAGTAATTATCGTTGTCGAGTTGATCTGCTAGACAATGCGAAAGGAGATTGATTTTAGGAATGATGTGCTGACTAATTTGGTTAGCGTCAGTTCCTAAATCAAAGTGTAATTATGAAGGGTATTATTGGACGAAAAGTAGGGATGACCCAAGTCTTTGATGAAGATGGCATTGTAACACCGGTTACCCTCATCGAAGCTGGTCCTTGCTATGTTACGCAAAAGAAGACAGTTGAACAGGATGGATATGTTGCTATCCAAATTGGCTTTGAGGAAACTAGCGAGAAACATCTGACAAAACCTCAATTGGGTCATTTGAAGAAAACTGATGCACCGAACTTGCGCCATTTACGTGAAATTCGAGTGAAAGACCTGGATAACTATGAAGAAGGCCAAAAGATTGAAGCCTCTATCTTTGAAATTGGCGAAGTTGTAGATGTGATTGGGACGAGTAAAGGTAAGGGATTTGCTGGCGGGGTAAAGCGACATCACTTTAAAGGTGGCCCAAAAACGCACGGTCAATCTGACCGCTGGCGTGCCCCCGGTTCTGTAGGAGCGGGGTCAACACCTGGTCGTGTCTTCAAAGGTACACGGATGGGTGGTCAGATGGGGAATGAGCGTGTGACTGTCCAAAACTTGAAAGTAGTTTTGGTTGATGCCGATAAGAATTTATTGGCAGTAAAAGGGGCAATCCCTGGCGGTAAAAATGGCTTGGTCTTAGTGCAATCTGCTGCAAAACAGAAAACGAAGACACAAAAGGCGTTGAGAGGTTAGAGATGAAAGTTGATGTGAAAGATACAAACGGCACAACTGTCGGTGAAGTTGAGCTTCGAGATGATGTCTTTGGAATTGAACCAAATACCGCTGTGATGCACCAAGCCTTCGTTCGCCAGCAAGCTAATGCCCGTCAGGGGACCCATAAAACGAAGACACGCGGTGAAGTGAGAGGTACAACGGCTAAGTGGTTCCGGCAAAAAGGAACAGGTCGAGCTCGTCATGGTGATCGTAAAGCACCAATTTTTGTTGGTGGTGGTCAAGCACACAAGCCTCTCCCGCGTGATTACTCAAAAAAGATGCCTCGCAAAATGCGTCGATTGGCTTTGCGCTCGGCTTTATCTGCCAAAGCTGCTGCTAACGAAATCGTGGTTCTAGATGAACTTAAATTTGATGAGCCAAAAACAGCCCAAATGAGAGATGTGCTAGGAAATTTGGATATCAATGGTAGCGTGGTAGTCTTGCTCTCAGAGCGTAATGAAAATGTTGAGAAAAGTACTCAAAATTTGTCAGATGTCAAGACATTGCGGGCTGGTTATCTAAATATTCGAGATTTGTTGGGCTACAACTACATTATCATGCCCAAGGATGCAGTTACAGTAATTGAAGGATTTTTAGGGTAAGGATTGATACCTGCCTTGGGGAGATAAAAAATGGACGGAAATCCGTATAAAGTCATTATCAAGCCGATCATTACTGAAAAAAGTAACATTTTATCAGAAATGGGGCAATACACTTTCCTCGTTCATTCTTGGGCGAATAAAGTGGAAATTGCTGAAGCGGTATCATACATTTTTGATGTTGATGTTGTAAAAGTTCGCGTGGTTAATCGAGCGGCAAAATTTGGACGATGGGGACGTAAACGCGTGCGACGTAAGTCAGAACAGAAAAAAGCTATTGTTACATTGGCTCCCGGCCAGCGAATTGATGCCTTTGAAGGAGTCTAAAGTAGCGCGTTATTTAGGCTTGATAGTGCTACGCTTATTTTTAGCGGAGAGATAGATTATGCCAGTTAAAGTATATAAACCAACGTCGCCTGGGCGGCGAGACATGTCAGTTTCGACATTTGATGAAATTACGCACTCTAAACCCGAAAAGAGTTTGGTTGCTCCATTAAAACAGCGAGCTGGTCGCAATCACAATGGCCGTGTTACTGTACGTCATCGTGGTGGTGGTCATAAGCAGCGTTATCGTATCATCGATTTTAGACGAGATAAAGCTGGGATTCCATCGAGGGTTGTTAGTATCGAGTATGATCCAAATCGTACTTCCCGTATCGCTTTGCTGGTGTATGCTGATGGTGAAAAACGATATATTTTGGCTCCTGTCGGGCTAAAAGTTGGTGATAAGATTATGTCTGGACCCGACGCTGAAATTCGTGTTGGAAATGCGTTGCCGATTTATCGTATTCCGTTGGGGTCACAAATTCATAATATTGAATTGCAACCAGGTCGTGGTGGACAACTTGTCCGATCAGCTGGTGTTTCAGCCCAGCTATTGGCAAAGGAAGGCGATTACGCCCAGGTACGTTTGCCCAGTGGTGAGGTTAGAATGATTCACCAAAATTGTATGGCTACGCTGGGGCAGGTCGGAAACGCAGACCACAGTAACCTTTCATTGGGTAAAGCGGGTCGTAGACGATGGCTTGGTTTCCGCCCAACAGTTCGTGGTTCAGCGATGGACCCGAAAAGCCATCCACATGGTGGTGGTGAAGGTGCCGCCCCAATTGGGATGCCTGGGCCAAAAACACCGTGGGGTAAACCAGCCTTGGGTGCTAAAACACGTCGTAACAAACGTACAGATAAATTTATTGTTCGTCGTAGACGAAATCGTAGGTAGTGGGGGGAGATTAGACAATGACTCGATCTCTGAAAAAAGGTCCTTTTGTAGAAGCAAAGTTACTTGAAAAAGTTGAAGCAATGAATGCCTCTGGTGATAAACGGGTTATCCGTACCTGGTCTCGAGCTAGTACAGTTTTCCCTCAGATGGTAGGTCATACAATTGCTATTCATGATGGCCGACGTCATGTACCTATCTATATTTCTGAAAATATGGTGGGTCACCGATTGGGGGAGTTTGTGCCCACACGGTACTATCGTGGTCACGTCGCCAAAGAAAAATCAGGACGTAGGTAGGTGAATTATGGCAGGATTACAAGTTCGAGCAGTCAGTAAGTATATCTTGGGTGCGCCTATCAAGATGCGACGTGTGGCCAACACGATACGTGGAATGCGTGCTCAGGAAGCATTAGAAACATTACCATTATTGCCTCAAGGTGCAGCAGAGCCGATTTATAAAACAGTGAAAAGTGCTGTGGCCAATGCTGAAGAGAATTACGCACTTGATCCAGATAACCTGGTCATCTCAACAATTATGATTGATGAAGGCCCTCGTTTACGTCGAATGCGATATGGCGCTAGAGGTCGATATAAGCCCATTAAAAAGCGAATGTCTCATATCACGGTTGTGGTAGAAGAGATTGAAGTTTGGGATGAAGAAGCCTTTGAGGCAGAGTAAATAGAAATTTAGCAAATTAAGCCTTTTGAAGTAAATGAAGGGAGTAGTGAGTTGGGTCGCAAAGTTCATCCAATTGGTTTTAGATTAGGCATTGTACAAGAACATCGTGCACGCTGGTTTGCAGAAGGTGAAGAGTATCGCAATCTGCTGCACGAAGATTTTCAAATCCGTCAATTGATTCGTGATTCGCATGCTCGGGGTAGTATCTCAAAAATTGAAATTGAACGATTACCAGCAGCTAAGCAAGTATCGGTGAAAATCAGTACAGCTAAGCCCGGTATTGTGATTGGGCGTAAAGGGGCTGCTGTTACAGAACTTCGTAAGAATCTTGAAAAACTCACCCAAAAGAAAGTCCATATCGATGTGCTTGAGATCGAAAATCCTGATACAGATGCCTACTTGATTGGTGAGAGCATTGCCCAACAAATCGAGCGTCGTATCTCTCATAAACGGGCTATGAAACAAGCTGTGCGAAGAGCGATGAAAGCAGGTGCTCAAGGGATTATGATTACCTGTAGTGGCCGTTTGGGTGGTTCTGATATGGCTCGTCGTGAATCGCAGCGTGAAGGACGTGTACCCCGTCATACATTGCGTGCAAATATCGATTATGCCAATGTAGAGGGTCTAACAACTTTTAGTAAAGTCGGGGTTAAGGTTTGGGTATATAAGGGAGATATCCTGCCAGAGCGTAAAGAAGAACCCGTTGGTGCTTACGTTTCTCCTTAATTTTTAGCTCGACCATCTGTTTATTTGGTCAGAGATTATGAGGTATGTGTTATGTTAATGCCAAAGCGTGTTAAATATCGAAAACAAATGCGAGGTCGGATGAAGGGGAAGGCTAGCCGAGGGGCTGAGGTGTCCTTTGGTGAATTTGGCCTACAAGCTCTTGAACCTTGCTGGATGACAAGCCGCCAGATTGAGTCTGCCCGACGGGCGATTGTACGTTACGTACGTCGTGGTGGTAAGTTGTGGATCCGAGTATTCCCCGATAAGCCTGTGACTGCGCGGGCTGCTGAGACTCGAATGGGGAGTGGTAAAGGGTCTGTTGAACATTGGGTTGCTGTGATTAAACCTGGCCGGATTCTGTTTGAGATGGCTGGGGTTCCAGAAGAAGCAGCCAAAGAAGCGTTGCGTCTTGCGTCTCACAAATTACCGATTAAGACACAATTTGTGAAACGATACTAGGAGTAATTTATTATGAAAGCATTCGAGATCAGAAATCTAGCAGATGATGAGATCCAAACCAAGATTGAAGAGTCTTATGAAGAACTGTTTAATCTTCGGTTTCAACAATCGATCGGACAAGTCAAAGACACGAATCGGTTGAAAACGCTAAAACGAGATATTGCTCGGATGAAAACTATCTTGCGTGAACGCGAATTATCTGTGTAAATAGATTGGAGACTGATTAAATGGCTAGAGAGCGTCGAAAAGTTTTAGTAGGACGTGTTACCAGCGACAAAATGGATAAAACAATTGTTGTTCAGGTTGAACGCCTGAAACGACATCCGTTGTATGGTAAAGTGATTCGTTTGCATAAAAAGTACAAAGCCCATGATGAAAACAATAGTGCTTCAATGGGTGATACTGTGAAGATCATTGAGTCTCAACCGAAGAGTAAAGAAAAGCGTTGGGCCTTGGTTGAAGTTCTGGACTAGATTTTATTAACTATGATATTTTAAAATCATAGCTGACGTAATGTGATGAACAACTCTGGAAGGATAGTGGGGTTATGATACAGCAAGAAAGTCGCTTAAAAGTTGCGGACAACAGTGGGGCAAAGGAAATCCTGTGCATTAAGGTTCTTGGTGGTTCTCGCCGGCGATATGCAAGAATCGGAGATATTATTACAGCCACAGTGAAACAAGCGTCTCCTCAGGGGAATGTTAAGAAAGGTTCTGTGGTTAGAGCCGTTGTTGTTCGTACTCAAAAAGAAATCAGACGGCGAGATGGGTCATATATTCGATTTGATGATAATGCAGCAGTTATCCTTGGTACAGAAGGTAATAGCCCTCGTGGTACTCGTATTTTTGGACCTGTAGCACGGGAATTACGTGAACAAGGATTTATGCGCATTGTTTCTTTGGCACCCGAAGTGCTGTAAGTAGGGAGATAAGATATGCAAAAGATCAAAGCAGGTGATACCGTTCAAATTATTAGTGGCAACGAAGTTGGTGTCCGTGGTGAAGTTGAACGTGTCATAAAGAAGTGGAAAGTTGATCGTGATCGACGTCGTACGCAACTTGATAGTAATGCTACAAAAGTCGTAGTGCGTGGTGCTAACATTCGGAAAAAGCATCAACGACCTACTGGTCAGACACGTACTCAAGCTGGTATTATTGAAATCGAAGCCCCAATTCACATTTCTAATGTAATGTTGGTTTGCCCAAGTTGTGATGAGGCTAGTCGTGTTGGTTTTGTATTTGAAGGCGATAAAAAAGTTCGATTCTGTAAACGTTGTGAAGCGGTGATTGATAGGATTTAATAATTTGAGACACAATGTGTGCCCAAATTTTTGAGGTGAATTTATGCCCTGGTTAAAAGAGAATTATAAGAATGAAGTAGTTCCTGCTCTTGGTAAAGAGTTTAGCTATAAAAATGTTAATCAAACCCCACGATTATCGAAAATAGTTGTTAATATTGGTATGGGGGAAGCATTGCAGAATGCTAAATCATTAGAACGGGCATCGGGAGATCTAGCAACAATTACAGGTCAACGTCCAATTATTACCCGCGCTAAGAAGTCGGTTGCGAATTTTAAGCTACGTGAAGGTCAGCCAATTGGGGTAAAAGTAACGTTACGTGGAGATCGCATGTGGGATTTCTTTGATCGATTAGTGAACATTGCTCTTCCCCGACAGCGTGATTTCCGTGGTATCTCGCCAAAAAGTTTTGATGGTCGAGGAAATTACACTTTAGGGCTGACTGAGCAGTTGGTTTGGCCAGAAATTGACTACGATAAAATTGATAAAATTCGTGGGATGGAAATTTCTATTGTGACTACTGCCAATACAGATGAGGAAGGACGTCGTCTGTTAGCCTTGTTAGGTATGCCTTTTAAGAATTGAGGATATAAATTATGGCGAAAAAATGTATGGCTTATCGAGAACAACGTCGGAAATATGAAGTCCGAGTTCGTAATCGGTGTAGTGTTTGTGGACGCCCACGAGCTTACATGCGGCGATTTGGATTGTGTCGTATCTGCTTCCGTCAAATGGCAAATCAGGGTAAAATCCCTGGTGTGACAAAGTCAAGCTGGTAATTTACTAGAACTAACGAAAGATCAATTTTGGCAACTACCGTTTTAGCTAGAACGTTTCTTCTTAGTAAGACGGTTGTTGCCAAAATTACAGTATTTTACATTTTATTGTGATATGGTAATTAGAGGGTTTTAGAATGAGTGTTAATGATCCAATTGCTGATATGCTAACCCGTATTCGAAATGCTGGAATGGTTCAGCATGCTCAAGCGGCAATGCCAACCTCGAAAATTCGAGAGGCAATCGCTAAGATATTAAAAGAAGAAGGGTTCATTCAAGATTTTGAGGTTCTGCCTGGTAAAGTAGGTTCAACATTAGTTTTGAGTCTCAAATATACCCGCGAACGTCGACCTCAACCTGTTATTGCTGGATTGACAAGAGTAAGTAAACCTGGCCGTCGAGAATATGTACGCAAACAAGATATTCCTTGGGTTCGTAGCGGCTTGGGAGTATCAATCCTTTCAACACCAAAAGGTGTTATGACTGGACGCCAAGCTCGTCGTGAAGGGGTAGGTGGCGAAGTTCTCTGTTTTGTCTGGTAAGCCAGTTTGATCTTGTTTTGAAGGTCAGCGTGAAAATCGCTGTTAAGGAGTCGTCATTATGTCTAGAGTAGGTAAAGCACCGATACCCATTCCTAAAAGTGTGTCGGTTTCAATTGATAACAACTCAGTTACAGTTAAGGGACCTAAGGGTGAGCTGGCTCGAGATTTTCCTCCTGAAATTGAAATCAAAGAGGAAAATGGCGAGATTGTAATTACCCGAAATAGTGATCACCGAATACATCGAGCAAAACATGGGTTAACCCGGGCTTTGCTCAATAACATGGTGGTTGGAGTTAGTGAAGGCTTTAAGAAAGAGCTATACATTGAGGGTGTTGGCTATCGAGCTAATCTTCAAGGTTCAAATTTGGTGCTTAGTTTAGGCTATTCTCATCAGATTACATTTGAACCACCGCAAGGTATCTCTTTTGAAGTTGATAAATCTGGACGTGAGCTAGCTGTATTAGGACCGGATAAAGAAGTTGTTGGTGAAATTGCGGCACGTATTCGCCGTAAGCGCCCCCCAGAGCCGTATAAAGGTAAGGGTGTTCGTTATGTTGGTGAATATATTCGTCGAAAAGCTGGTAAAGCTGGTAAGGCTAAATAGAGGTAAGTATTATGGGTAAAACAAATCCGAGATATATGGCACGAAAACGCCGTCAGGCACGGGTCCGTAAACGATTAGCAGGATCGACAGAGCGACCCCGATTGAATATTTTTCGTAGCTTGAATCACATTTATGCTCAAGTAACTGATGATACTCGTGGTGTGACTGTGGCATCAGCCTCTAGTTTAGAAACGGCTCTCAAGGATCAGTTACAAGGAAAAAACAAGACAGAAAAAGCTGAGGCTGTTGGAAAATTAGTTGCCGAAAGAGCTTTAGACGCCGGTATTAAAGAAGTCGTCTTTGATCGAGGTGGCTTTAAATATCATGGTCGGGTGAAGGCGCTCGCAGATGCCTCTCGCGAGGCTGGTTTGAAATTCTAGGGAGGAAATGACCGATGGCAAAACGTGAATTTGAAGACTCAGTCGAAGAACTTGATGAGCGTGTAGTGCATATCGCCCGAACCGCCAAGGTTGTAAAGGGTGGTCGTCGTTTTAGTTTTCGTGCTGTAGTGGTTGTTGGTGATAATAATGGTAGTGTTGGGGTTGGAATCGGAAAAGCCCGTGAGGTTCCAGATGCGATTCGAAAAGGTTCTGAACAAGCTCGCCGGAATATGCGTAAAATCCCGCTAACTGATACGACAATTCCTCATGAAATTATTACGCGATTTAGTGCTGCTGAAGTGTTTTTGAAGCCTGCTTCGCCAGGAACTGGTGTTATTGCGGGTGGTGGTGTACGTGCAGTTGTTGAAGCAGCGGGTATCCGTGATATCTTGACGAAAAGTAAGGGTAGCTCTAACATTTTGAATGTAGTTAAAGCTACAGTTAAAGCCCTTTCTGAATTACAAGATCCTGTAGAAATTGCTCAGCGTCGTGGTATTCCATTGAGCCGCGTTCAGCCATTTTGGGTGAAGGAATAAGAGATGGCTAAAAAGAAACAGAAGCTAATCAAAGTAACTTTAACAAAAAGCCCAATCGGTTATTCTGTCCGACAAAAAGGAACTGTTCGGGCCTTAGGGTTGCGTCGAATGGGGCAGACAGTTGAACATAAAGATACTGATGTGATTCGGGGAATGATTGATAAAGTTTCACATTTAGTTACGATCGAAGAAGCAGGCTAACTGTCCTCTAGGAATGTGTGATGGTGGAGATATTTTATGAAATTGCATGATTTGAAACCCGCTCCGGGAAGTACAAAACGTCGGAAAAGAGTTGGCCGTGGTATGGCTTCTGGTAAAGGTAAAACCAGTGGCCGAGGTATGAAAGGTCAAGGTGCGCGGTCTGGTGGTGGTAAGGGGCCCTTCTTTGAGGGTGGTCAGTTACCTCTTGTTCGACGACTCCCATTCCGCCGAGGCTTTACAAATATTTGGCGTGTTGAATACAAGCCGATTAATGTTGAAAAATTGCAAGAGAGATTTGCTGATAGTAGTCAAGAAATTACTCCTGAGGTAATGGTTGAAGCTGGTTTGATTAAACGATCTGATAAAGCTGTAGCAGTTCTAGGTCATGGAGAAATTTCTACTGCCTTAACCGTAAAGGCGCATCGCTTCTCTAAGAGTGCGAAAGAAAAAATCGAGGCAGCCGGTGGTACAGTTGAAGTCCTACCGCTTTCAGAATAAGAATAGGTTGGGTTGTTAAATAACTTAGGAGCGATGTAATGCTAGAGTCAATTCGAAACGCCTTCACTCTACCTGATTTGCGACGAAAAATCATCTTTACTTTGATGATCCTTGTCGTCTATCGAGCTGGGGCACAAATACCTGTGCCAGGTGTTGATGGGAATGCATTACGCACCTTTCTAGAGTCTGGCTCTCAAGGTGCGACCATCATCCAGTTTTTGAACTTGTTATCCGGTGGGGCTTTGGCGCAATTGTCTGTGATGGCGATGGGGGTGTATCCATACATTACAGCATCAATTATTATGCAGTTGGTTACACCTCTGATCCCACAACTACAAGAATTGGCTAAAGAAGGTGAACAAGGGCGTAATAAAATTACGATGTACACCTATTGGTTGACAATACCTTTAGCCCTGTTACAAGCTTATGGACAGGTGATTTTTATCCAAAGTAGTACAGGCATTCTGTCCGATTTTGGCTTTGCAATCGCACCTTTAACAACATTATCAACTTTAATATCAATGACCGCTGGCACAATGATTGCAGTATGGTTAGGCGAGTTGATTAGTGAGCAGGGAATTGGTAATGGGACCTCCATTATTATTTTTGGAGGAATCGTATCACAGATGCCTTCACAGATCGTTGGCTTCATTAGTGCCAATGACTTTGTCAATTTAGGTATCTTCATTGTCATTACAATCTTCACGATTGCCGTGATTGCTTATGTGCAAGAAGGGCAACGCCGTATTCCGGTTCAGTATGGTAAGCGAGTGCGAGGTACCAAAGTATATGGTGGGCAAAGTTCTCATATTCCTCTAAAGGTTAACAGCGCAGGAATGATCCCATTGATCTTTGCTCAGTCCATCATGATTTTCCCTGGAGCTATCGCTAGCTACTTCACTGTGAGTGAGTCACCATTTGTTGCTAGTGTTGCTAATGGTGTCGTACAGTACTTTAGCCCTGATCCTGCCGCTTGGCCATATTGGATCCTCTACTTTGCAATGGTTGTTGGGTTTACTTATTTTTACACTGATGTGATTTTCAAACAGCAGAACTTAGCGGAAAACTTACAACGGCAGGGTGGCTTTATTCCAGGATTACGACCCGGTAAACGAACTGAGACTTACATCACCTCCGTGCTGCAAAGGATTACGTTGGTTGGGGCACTTATGTTGGGATTTGTTGCTATTTTGCCTTGGATTGTTAACGTTATTCCCGGTGTTGGTCAAAGTAGTGTGCAAACCCAAGCACTGCTGATTACAAGTACTGGGTTGTTGATCGTGGTTGGGGTTGTTTTGGATACAATGAAGCAGCTTGAGTCACAACTGTTGATGCGACACTATGAAGGATTCATAAGCTAATTAGGACCTTTAGTAGTTATATATAAAAACTGTATTATAAATGTTCTTTACGAATAAACGACGGATTATCTTGAAGTCATCTGATGAAATTGAGTTGATGCGCCAAGCTGGTAAAATAGTGGCTCAGGTCCTTGATGAAATTCGTCGCCATACAAAACCTGGCTTGACAACGGGTGAAGCGAATAGAATTGCCGAAGATATATTAATGAAGTATGATGCTCGGCCCGTGTTTAAGGGATATCCTAATCGTAATTCAAATGACCCACCATTTCCTGCTGCTATTACGGCCTGTGTTAATGAAGAATTAGTACATGGAATTCCTCGGTCTGATAAAGTATTGCAAGATGGTGATATCTTCAGCGTAGATTGTGGGGCTTATTACAAAGGGTGGATTGGTGATGCAGCGGTTACTATCCCTGTCGGTAATATCTCTGATGAAGCCCAAAAATTGCTAGATGTCACAAAACAGTCCCTGTATGAGGGGATTTCTTACGGAAGATTAGGTAATCGAACAGAAGATATTTCTGCAGCAGTTCAGGCCTATGTTGAAGCACATGGTTATAGTGTCGTTCGGGAGTATACAGGACACGGTGTTGGCCGAAACATGCACGAAAGTCCACAGGTTCCAAATTATGGCCAGCAAGGAAAAGGTATTCGTCTTAAAAAAGGTATGACGATTGCCTTGGAGCCGATGGTAAATATTGGGTCGTGGCAGACGAAAACGTTATCTGATAAATGGACAGTTGTAACGGCAGATGGCTCATTATCGGCTCACTTTGAACACTCATTTGCCATAACAGATGGTGAGCCTGATATTTTGACACTATTGTAAATTGATATAGAGCGATGGCTCAATAGATAAGATGAAGGATAAGAATTATGAAAGTTAAGCCTTCGGTAAAACGTAGATGTGAAAACTGTAAAATTATTAAGCGTCGGGGTATTGTTCGAGTTATTTGTACCAATCCTCGGCATAAGCAGCGCCAAGGATAAGGAGTAGAGTATGGCTCGTATTGCTGGTATTGACCTGCCACGTGATAAGCGTGTCGAAATCGGGTTAACCTATATTTATGGCATTGGCTTAAAGTCCAGCCACGATATTCTCGATAGTGCCAATGTAAACCCTGATACTCGGATCAAAGATTTGGGTGAAGAAGAATTAACTCGACTGCGTGATGTTATTGATCGTGATTATGTGGTTGAAGGGGATTTGCGCCGTGAGGTTGGTTTGAATATTAAGCGCTTGCAAGAGATTGGTTGTTATCGAGGCCTCCGACATCGCCGTAACCTCCCTGCACGAGGTCAACGCACGCGAACAAATGCACGGACTCGACGTGGTGTACGTCGAACTGTAGCTGGGAAGAAAAAGGCCGCCCGTAAATAATAGCGATATATTAAGGCTGAAAGTTGTCAGTCTTTTAGGTAAAGAGGAATTATGGCAAAACAAAAAGGTCGATCACGATCCGGCAGTAAAAAAGAAAAAAAGAATGTTGCTTACGGTAAGGCATTTATTTATGCTACATTCAATAACACAATCATTACAATTACCGATCAACAAGGGAACGTGATTTCGTGGGCTAGTGGTGGTACAAGTGGTTTTAAAGGCTCGCGAAAAAGTACGCCCTATGCAGCACAGATTGCAGCTCGTGATGCGGCAAAAGCGGCCCAAGAACACGGTATGCGTGAGATGGATGTCTTTGTAAAAGGCCCTGGTCCAGGACGTGAGTCTGCGATTCGTGCTTTACAGGCAGCCGACATGAAGTTGCTGTCTATTACTGATAAAACACCTATTCCACACAATGGCTGTCGTCCACCCAAAAAACGACGGGTCTAGTATAGACTTAATTGTTGTGGAATAGAATTTTTAGAGGGATGAAGGGTTAGCCAAGCCTGTAAACCTCTTTTCTTCATGTTTATTAATGTAGGAGGGTAAATTGGCACGTTATACAGATTCGGTATGTAAATTATGCCGACGTGAAGGTGAAAAATTGTTCTTAAAAGGGGATCGTTGTTTTTCCCAAAAGTGTGCATTTGAGAAGCGTTCTTACCCCCCTGGGCTACACGGACGCCAAGGCCAGTTCCGTCGTAAAGAGTCCGACTTCAAATTACAGTTGCGAGAAAAACAAAAAGTTCGACGAGTTTATGGGGTTTTTGAACGCCAATTCCGTCGCTATTTCCGTCAGGCTCAACGACAGAAAGGGCTAACAGGGGTTAATCTTCTCATTATTCTGGAAAGTAGATTGGATAATGTTCTTTATCGGCTAGGCATTGCCTCATCTAGAGCCCAAGCGCGACAATTAATTTCTCACGGTCATTTTGAAGTTAATGGGCGTAGAACAAATGTTGCCTCTTTCCAAGTTTCTGTGGGAGACTCAATAGTTGTTCGTGACTCTAGTAAAAAGAATGGTTTCTTTAAGGAGTTGTCTGAGAGTATAGATAGTGGCAAGGTTCCTGATTGGCTTTCTTTAGATACTAAAGCCCTTTCAGGTCAGATTGTTAACATGCCCAGTCGAGAACATATTGATGTTACACTTAACGAACAGCTTGTTGTAGAGTATTACAGTAGTCGCTAAGTTGGATGATTTTGATTTGTGTGTAGCTCTAATTGTTGGCAAGTGGTATTTTTAGGTTGTATTTGGAGGATGTTTCGTTGTCTGAACTAAACTTAGTTTTACCAAAGATAGAAACTGAAGCAAGTTCACGTAATTTTGGCCGATTTAGTATTGGCCCATTGGAAAGTGGATATGGTATTACTGTTGGTAATGCTCTCCGTCGTGTGCTGCTTTCTTCTTTAACTGGTTCTGCTGTCACATCACTGCGTGTAAGTGGCGTGCATCATGAGTTTGCTGAGATACCTCACGTTCGTGAAGATATGACAGCATTAATTCTAAATGTAAAACAGTTACGTCTTAAGTTGCATCAAAATGAGTCGGCTCGATTGCGGGTTGAAGTAAAAGGTGAAGGGGAAGTGACTGCTGCTGACCTTGAATGCCCCCCCCATGTCGAGATCATGAATCCTGACCTCCATCTTCTAACTGCCGACTCAAATGAAGCTGAGTTGGATATGGAGTTAGTTGTCCAAATGGGACGAGGCTACTCTCCTTCTGAGGAGCGTGGTAAGTTACCAATTGGAGAGATACCTGTTGATGCAATTTTTAGCCCAATTCGTAAATGTAACTATTACGTTGAACGGGCTCGAATTGGACAAGCAACTGATTACGATAAGTTAATCATTGAGGTGTCAAGTGATGGTACGATCTCGCCTCGTGACGCAATGAGTGAAGCGGCCAAGATCCTTGTGCAGCACTTCACTCTAGTTTCAGGGGTGACTGAGATTGAAGCTCCTGTTGTCGAGCCTGTTGAAAGCGAAGGAATTGATCGTCAAATCTATGAACTTCCAATTGAGGATTTAGAATTGACAGTACGGGCTTACAATTGTCTAAAGCGAGCTGGAATTACTCAAGTAGGTGAAATTCTTGAGAAATTGAAGAAGGGTCAAGACGAAATTTTAGCTATTCGCAACTTTGGTCAAAAATCCTTAGACGAGCTTATGGAACGTCTTGAGGAAAAAGGTTACCTTGACCTTGTAAATGAGGGCGGTGATACCTCCCCCATGATTATTACTGATTAGGACCAAGGAATAGACAAGTTATTTATTTCTTAGGGTGGAGTTTTACTAATGCGACATAATGTAATGGGGCGTAAACTCGGTCGCTCGACAAAACATCGAAAGTCACTCTTTCGAAATCTGACGACCGAATTGTTTCGCCATAATCGGATAAAAACTACAGAAGCAAAAGCCAAAACAATTCAGCCAATTGCCGAGCGATTGATTACTTTAGCTCGTCGTGGAGATTTGCATGCCCGCCGTTTAGCTGCTCGTGATCTACACGATCCTGAGATTTTGAGAAAGTTATTTGATGAAATCGCGCCTGAAATGCAAGACCGAAATGGTGGATATACTCGAATTTATAAATTGGGACCCCGCCGAGGTGATGCAGCCAATATGGCTTTGATTGAATTGATTTTGTAAATTGTAGTTACTAGTTGTGCAACCTGAACAGTATTATTGTGCTTTAGTTGAATATGATGGTACAGATTTTTTAGGGTATCAAGTACAAGTGAAAGGCCGAACTGTTCAAGGGGAGATTGAAAAGGCACTTAGGAAAGTTACACAGACGACCCTCCGAATAAATGGAGCAGGTCGTACTGACACAGGGGTACATGCAACCGGGCAAATTGTAAGCTTTAAAGTTGGCTGGCGTCATCAATTATCAGACTTACATCGAGCCTTAAACGCTACTTTACCTTCTGATATAATCTTTAAAAAATTGAAAATTGTCTCAGATCATCGGTTTCATCCTAGATTTAGTGCACTTAAACGGTCATATTGTTACACAATTGTAAACGAAGAATGGCCCTCTGTTTTAGCACGTCGTTATGCTCATCACGTTCCCAAGAGTCTGGATATCAGGATGATGCAGCAAGCAAGCAAGTTATTTATTGGCTCTCAAGATTTTGCTGCATTTGGTAAACCAACTCAGGGTGAAAGTACTACGCGGGAAATAATGATAGCTGAATGGGATGAGATCGATAACCGACTTGTTTTTCATATTACTGCCAACGCATTTTTGTATAGAATGGTTCGCAAAATCGTTGGGACATTGATAGATGTTGGTTTAGGGCGTTTAACCCTGGAGGATTTGCAAGAAATCTTGCTTTCACGTGAATTGACTCGCTCGTCCCCACCGGCACCAGCCTGTGGTTTATGTTTAGTACGGGTTGATTATTCCAGAGATTTATGGGGCAACGCCTAAACAGTTGAATTGTGAAGGACTTATGACCTGACTACTCACATTCAACCGTATTAGTCTTAAATAAGGAATGAATGATGAAAAAATCAACTATTAGCGCCAGAGAACAAGATGTTCAAAAAGATTGGTACATTGTTGACGCACAAGGCCAAACTTTGGGGCGTTTAGCTTCACAAATTGCAAATGTTTTGCGAGGAAAGCATAAGCCATTATATACTCCCCATGTCGATTGCGGGGATTATGTCATCGTTGTTAATGCGGATAAAATTCACGTGACAGGACGAAAGCTAACCCAGAAGAAGTATTATCGTCACTCTGGTTATCCTGGTGGTTTGAAGGAAGTTACGCTGAGAGATCAGCTGCAGAAATTTCCAACCCGCGTGATTGAAACTGCAATTCGGGGAATGTTGCCCAAAAATCGATTAGGACGACGTATGTTTAAGAAGTTAAAGGTGTACGCTGGCCCCAATCATCCACATGAAGCCCAACAACCTAAAGCGTTGCAATTATAGGAAGAGAGTTTAAAATGGCAGATATTCAATATTACGAAGGCCTCGGACGTCGAAAAGAGGCAACAGCGCGTGTTCGTCTTTACCCTGGTGCAGAGGGACACGTCGTTAATGAAAAACCTTTAGATGATTATTTCACCCGTGGGATCGATCAGGTTCAGATTATGCAACCTCTTTCTGTCACTGGAACTGATGGGCGCTTCAAGATCAGTGTGAAAGTTGAAGGTGGTGGTGTCACTGGGCAAGCCGGAGCTATTCGATTAGGTATTGCTCGTGCTTTACTCAAAGT
Source organism: Phycisphaerae bacterium (assembly GCA_028285035.1). The sequence goes on along the minus strand of JANQQF010000084.1, from coordinate 142,969 downwards.
AGATCCTGATTTACGCAAGAAACTTCGTGAGTACGGATTGTTAACTCGTGACTCTCGAGCAAAAGAACGTAAGAAGCCTGGTCTCAAGCGTGCCCGAAAGGCTCCACAGTACACAAAACGTTAATTTATGTATAGATGCCTATTGCATACAGGCACATACAATTTTTGCTATTATCCTTAGCACGAACACTATAATTGTGTTCGTGCTTTGTTTTTTGAATTAGGTAAGATATAAAATCGAAATAACGGTTAGACCGAACAGGGCAATATTTATCTGTAGTGAACGATCAGAGAGAAGGATTTCATCGGGCGGCTTATGGTTTTCACGAACATGAATGGCGTGTAGATACCGAAAGATTCCATAAATAACAAAGGGTATTGTAATCATCATTAAATTGTTTTCGGGTAAATTAGGGGCTTCAAATGTGTAAAATGCGTAAGTCATAACCGTGCCAGATGTGACAATACCAATCATGTTGTCCAGAAACGGCAGGTTGTATTCGTTTAGAATAGCTCGGGTATTGATAGCTTTATCCTTCATTAATGCAATCTCAGTTCTTCGTTTTCCTAATCCTAAAAATAAAGCTAGCAAAACAGTGAATACATAAAGCCAAGGTGAGAAGCGTTCTGCCTGTACCAGCACGACACCGCCTGCTACGCGCAACACAAAACCAGCTGCAATTGTCATTACATCAATAATGACAATATTTTTTAATATAAATGAGTAGGTCGTTTGCAAGCATAGATAGGTTGTTATGATGAGGCCGAAGTAAATATCTAACCAGAAACTTAACGGTAAGCAGATTAAAGGGATAATAATCGCCGCTATTGTTGCTGCTTGTACTGAAACTCTTCCGGCTGCAATTGGTCGATTTTTTTTTGTTGGATGTAGACGATCTTTTTCGACATCTACTAAATCGTTGATCAAATAAACGGTTCCAGCAATAAAGCATAATAGGATAAAACCTATACCTGTTTTTAATAAAGGATCAGTCTGAAATAATTTAATGTCAAAAATTAAAGCAACAAAAATCGCTCCATTTTTGGTCCATTGTTTGGGGCGTAACGTTTTGAGAATGCCAAGAATCAAGTGATTTTCTCCCAAAGAACAAAGTTTTGGTATGATACTCAAGGTATAGAGCTTGAGCAAAATGTTTCAAGATTGATCAATAGAGATCTCACATTGATAGTAGGTTGCGGATTAAAGCGTCTTGTGTTAGGCTTTTTTTATGAAAAAAATTCGGTTAGATAAATTGCTGACTGATAAGGGATTAGTTGAGTCTCGTAATAGAGCTCAATCACTGGTAATGGCTGGCAAAGTTTCTGTTAATGGTGTAGTTGCCCTTAAACCTGGAATGCCAGTACCTCTAAGTGCCCACATTGAGTTGCAAGATGATTTGCCTTATGTTAGTCGGGGAGGTTTGAAATTAGCTGCGGCGGTCAAGTCATTTGACTTAGAAATTGATAACACCGTGTGTGCGGATGTTGGTGCATCAACGGGCGGCTTTACAGATGTATTACTCCAAAATGGAGCGACTCGCATATATGCAATTGACGTTGGCTATGGGCAATTAGCTTGGAAATTACGTCAAGATAGCCGGGTAGTTGTCATGGAACGCACCAATGCACGACATTTACAGGCTTTGCCAGAGCAGGTTAATATAGTTACAATTGATGCCTCATTTATTTCACTGCGGTTACTGCTGCCTGCTGTTCAGAAATGGTTAACTACAGCGGGGTATGTGATTGCCCTAATCAAGCCTCAATTTGAGGCAGGAAAAGAGCTGGTTGGTAAAGGTGGAGTTGTTCGAGACCGAATAGTACATCAAACGGTTTTAAAGGATATTATTACTCAAGCAACTGATAAAGGCTTTTCTTTTCTTGGGTTAATTCCTTCTCCTATTACTGGACCAGCTGGAAATCATGAGTTTCTGATTCATTTAGGATTTAATCGATCAAGTGAGACACCTGACCTAATAAATACGATTGAACACTGTCTTGATCAACTCGCTAGTTAAAGTAACATTACAGGCTATGTCATAGACAAACAATGTTAGCTCGTGTATAATCCTCTGACATCTATCTTAACACTTATCTTGTTGCAAAGATGAGAAAAAATGCTACGATATCTTGATAATCCGTCCGATGAGTCTGAGTCTAATCAAAACCAAGACGACTCTAATCAAAAATCTGAAACGCCTTCTGCCCCTACACCTAAGCCTTCTCAAGTTAAGGTCTCTTCAAATGAGTCTTTAACTGAAGAAGATAATCAAGAGACGATGCTTCGGGAAAAGATTGCTAGTTTGGAGCGTCGTATTGGGTATCTTGAGCGTGTCGTCAAAGTTAGCCAAATCCTCAATTCCACATTAAGTTTAGAGCCTCTGCTTCAAATCATCATTCAGGCAGCAACAGAATTAACTAATACGGAAGCTTGCTCTATATTACTGATTGACCGCAATACAAAAGATTTACGATTTGCCGAGGTAAGCGGTGGAGTTACTGAAGCGTTAAAAGAATTATCGGTTCCCCTTGATAATAGTATTGCTGGCTGGGTTGTGTCTAAAAAGCGCCCATTGTTGATCCGTGATGCTAAAAATGACTCTCGTTGGCATCGAGGCATCGATGATAATACAAAATTTGATACAGAGTCTATTCTGGGGGTCCCATTAGTTGTTCGTGATGAGGTCATTGGGGTACTAGAAGTTATCAACAAACAAGATGAACTTGGCTTTAGTCAAGATGACATTCAAATTGCAACCACACTTGGATTTCAGGCAGCTATTGCCATAGAAAATGCGCGTTTGTTAGATGAGGTTCAACAAGCATATAAAGAATTAGCCGAAGTGGATCAGGTAAAAGGTGATTTTGTCAGTATCGCCTCACATGAATTGAGAACACCTTTGGCAGTAATTTTAGGATACGCCTCATTTTTACGTGATAATGTATCAGGTCAGGCCAGTGAACAATTAGAAATCGTACTCAATAGTGCAATGCGTCTTAGATCGCTTATTGATGACATGATAAACTTACGCCATATTCAAGCTGGTGAAGTTGAACTAGAACGTACCATTTTTTCTCTTCGACAGGTTGTTTTGGATGTTGTTGAAGAATTTAATGAACTAGCCGAGAGTAAACAACAAGTTTTAACAACTCGCTTTTCTCCAAATGATACCTCCCTTAATCTTGATGCGGATCATCAGAAAATTTATTTAGTCTTTGCCAACTTGGTTTCAAATGCTATTAAATTTACGGGTGAAGGGGGACGAATTCATATTAATGTTGAGCTGAAAGGACATGAATATTGGGTCAACATTATTGATACAGGCTTGGGAATTGCCCAAACTGAATATAATCGGATATTCAATCAATTTTATCAGTCAGAGCCTTCATTGACTCGTAAATTTCAAGGAATGGGTGTTGGCCTCTCAATTACCAAAGGCATGGTCGAAGTTCATCAGGGTCGAATTTGGGTTGAGAGTGTTATAGGTAAAGGCAGTAATTTCACAGTAGTTCTTCCTAGTGGACCGGATGTGGCAGGTGTATAAATTATTATTTTTTGATTATAAAGCTTTGATAAGCCCTTGCTGTAATTTTATTGCTTCGGCTGGAGTAGTTAAGTAATGCCCGATATTATCGTTATGGGGGATATTAATATTGATGTAAATTTAACTATCCCTGCCTATCCACGACCGGGTAATGAGACAGTAGCAACCGCAGTAAAAATAAATACGGGTGGTTCAGCTGTAAATACAGCTATTGCTTTAGCACAAATGGATATGGATGTTGGTTTTATTGGCAGAATAGGCCTGGATACATTAGCTCATCAAGTTCTACAAGATTTAAATGAAAGAGGCATTGACTGTAAACATATTCAAACTGATCCAAAAGTAAGTACAGGAATGATCTTTATTGCAGTTAGCGCTGATGGTGAACGAACAATGTTTGGAGCCAGAGGGGCTAATGCATTTACAGAGAAATCTGAAATAGATCCCGAATATTTTCGTAATTGTCGTTGGATTCATTTGTCTGGTTATTCATTTTTATCCTATCATCAATATGAAACCTTATTGTTTGCTTTGGATTTAGCCCAAAACTCACCACATACACGGGTCAGTTTGGATATTGGGACTGAGCCAGCCCTCCGAGCTCGATCTCAAATTATGGAAGTCTTACCCAGATTGGATGTGATTTTTCCTAACGAGACAGAACTTAGCTTATTAAGTGAAGGACGACCAATAGATGACTCGCTGGATTATCTGCTTGAAAAAGGGGTGACCGCAATTGTCACAAAGCGTAGTCGTAAAGGTAGTATTTTAGCAATAGGGGACAAACGAATGTCCTTCCCCGCCTTCAATGTAGATGCAAAGGATACAACTGGGGCTGGAGATAGTTTTGATGCTGGGGTTGTCTTAGGTCGATTAGTTGGTTTAGGTTGGGATGCATCTACCGCTCTTGGTAATGCGTTTGGTGGATTAGCCACAACGCTTGATGGTGGTGGAGCAACAGCCATTGATCGAAATGAAGTTGCAAAGCTGATAGAACAGAATCTCTTTCGAGAAGAATGGGTAGATAAACAATTTGCTCTTGAAGAGTTGATTGCTTATTTTGAGGGATTATTGTAAATTACCGAATTGACTGTTGACTTTTACACATCAGTATGATATAATGCCGCTCCTGTGAGGATAAGTATCCTAATTAGTTTGGACGATGTAGTGTTTAGTATCAATATACCTTGGTAAGGGTGTATAAGTAATTATCAATAAATTTGCGTGTGAGTATTGATATTGTTATAATGTCCGAACGTCAATTTTGATATTGATATGTCTCCGTAGCTCAGTGGATTAGAGCGTTTGGTTGCGGTCCAAAAGGTCGGAGGTTCGAATCCTCCCGGGGACGCCTTAACAACTAAAATCTAAAGATAAGTCGAGCCGTCGCTGCTCAAAAATTGAGTAGAGGAACTTCCCGACTCTCAGTTTTCAATCTTTATTGGAAGCAAAATCGCCTCACGAAACAGTAAGTGAGGGCAAAGCATTGAAAAATGTCTTTGACTACAACCGCAGCAGAGAGTAGACCAGCCCGCGCTTTACGGGTAATGGGTGAAAGGGTGGGGTAAGAGCCCACCAGCGGCTTTCGGTAACGAAGTCGGCTAGGCGAGCGTGCGATTGAGAGCAAGGTGAGTGGGCCAGGCTAGTTTGTTTGGTCTCATCGCAGCGATAACGGCGAAGCAAGGTAACACCTTGCAAGTTAGGCATCGCCACCCAATCAGGGTGAGACAGATGACGGTTGAAACAGAATCGGGGGTACACACTTTTCTTTAGAAAAAAGTCTAAATGCTGCGGGGTGGAGCAGAGGTAGCTCGCCAGGCTCATAACCTGGAGGTCGTGGGTTCGATTCCCACCCCCGCTACTCTTAACATAATACCACGTATAACTTCTAAAGGGGTGTAGCTCAATTGGCAGAGCGTCGGTCTCCAAAACCGAAGGTTGCGGGTTCGATTCCTGCCGCCCCTGTTAGGCGGGCGTAGTTCAGTGGTAGAACGTCTCCTTGCCAAGGAGAAGGTCGTGAGTTCGAATCTCATCGCCCGCTCTAAAAAGCCCCACCAATTTTGGTGGGGCTTTTTGTGATTTAGGATACGGTGATTACTCTGGTTGTGTATTAATGTTACCCTAAGGTGATAATCGATTGCGAAAAATTGTAATTTTTCTCCAGTTATTAATTTGGTATTTATCGCGGTATTGGGGATGGCTGGCCAACATTTTAGCCGCCGCTATTCTGGGTTTAGGGGTATTAGCTCCCTTTTTGATGGCAACTGGAAGGGTAGATCAAGCTCAGGATATTTATCAATTTCTTGCGACTCAAAATCATCAATTACCCCAACGTTCATACTTTTTATTTAGCGAAAAAGGCGGGGTACAGAGCTACTCTCAAGAACAAATCATAGCTTGGGGGGCTGACCCAAAGAACCTGCAAAGTTACCTTGGAAATCCAGAAGTTGGCTTCAAAATGGCCCTTAATCATCGTATGACTGCTATTTTCATTGCTATCTTAGGTGGTGGATTGATTTGGACGGTGAGGAGAAATCGTATGCAACTTTCAGTAGGAATCTTTTTCCTTTTGACTCTTCCAATCTTGATTGATGGCTTTAGTCATATGCTCAGTGAGCGAAGTGGTGAAGGGTTTCGAGAAACCAACGCTTGGGCTGAACTCATTTCAGGCAATCTATTCACCCCAACATTTTATACAGGGGCCACGATTGGTAGTTTGAATTGGTGGCTTCGCGTTATAACAGGTACCCTGTTTGGCTTAGGGTTAGTCGGATATTTGTATGGCTATTTAGGGGGGCGTTTTAATGCGATTCGAGCACAAATTGAACCGAGATTAAAGCGTTTGGATGTCATTCGCTAGATGTATCAGGGTCTCCTGAAAATGTGTCTACACACTATAAAGTTGCAACCAAGAATCAAAAACATTGATTTGACAAAAGAATGGCTTATGATATAATCCTCCTTCGTTCGACCGGAGTATTAACAACTCAATTATTTGCCGAGGTAGCTCAGTTGGTAGAGCATTTGACTGAAAATCAAAGGGTCCCCAGTTCAAGTCTGGGCCTCGGCACCATTGATGGGGAATCGTCTAATGGTAGGACAGCGGCCTTTGGAGCCGTATATCCAGGTTCGAATCCTGGTTCCCCAGTTAGTTTGGTTAAAATTTGCCAAACTAAAAAGCCGTGTTATAATGGCTAATGTTGTTCCTTAAGGGGGCGTGGTGTAGTGGTCAACATGCCGGCCTGTCAAGCCGGAGATCGCGAGTTCAAGTCTCGTCGCTCCCGCACAAGGCATCGCAATCTGCGATGCCTTTTTTGTTTCATAACTAATTGTGATCAATAATTTGGTCTGTCACTGTTGGATGAGCAGGCCACTGATCACAAGTAATGTGATAGGATTTTTCTGGAAAATACTGCTCCCACTCCACCAAGGTCAAATTCCGGCCTGCAAATTCACAAGCTGCACTAGACATCTTGGCAAGATCTATTGACCATAGACGAGCAGCGTTATCACCACTACCTGTTGCCAACCATTTTCCATCTTCACTAAAGGCAACCGCTAATACATCTGCGTTATGATTAAATATGACAGGCAGAGCCTCAGGAGCAAAGAGCGGCCAAAGTCGTACAGTATTATCCTTACTGGCTGAGGCTAACCATTGTTGTTGTGGACTGATGGCCAAATCGTAAATGTCATCTTCATGACCAACAAAGCTTTTTGGGGGGGTACTTAGATTATCAAGTGACCAGACCCAAATAATGCCGTCTGTTGATGCAGCTGTCAGTTTCTGGCCATCTGGACTGAAGGCTAAGGATGACATATTTTTAGGGTGTTCAAGTAATATAATGGGTGGTTCTGCTAAATCCGCCAATGACCATAAGCGAGCGGCTCCATCAGCTCCTGCTGTGGCAAAGTGTATTCCATCTGAACTGAATGCTGTTTTGTATATCCAGCCCTCAAAATGTTTATTTAACATCTGTGGTGGTGCATCTAAATCGCTTAAAGACCATAGCCATAGACTAGAACCCGCCGCAATCATCCACTCATTTGTTGGGCTAATATCGATTGACTCGATTGAGGTGTCTTGATCAAAACTGAGTATAATTGGCTCATCAGAAGCATCATTTAGCCCCCAAAGCCTAATCGTCCTATCATGTCCTCCGGTTGCCAATAAAGTACCATCATCGCTGATGGCAACAGCCTTGAGCCAATCTGTGTGACCAGTCAAAATTGTTGAGGGTTGATGAAAGTCACTCATAGACCAAAGGCGAATATTGCTATCCTCACTGACTGTAATAAGCTGACGACTATCGGGTGTAAACGCAAGATCATACACCCACCCATCATGCTCTGGTAGCAGATGGGTTGTAATCGGCGGGGAATTTAGGGGCCAACGCCAGGTTTCTCCGTGGGTGCTACTACTAATAATATTGTTTCCATCCGAAGTAAATGTTAAACTTGTTATAGCTTCGCCAGCTCCATAAGTATGTTGAACCTTAAATTCATCATCTGCATCTAAAACTCGGACAAATCCATCCCCTGTGCCCACCGATAATTTGTCTCCAGTTGGGTTAAAAGTCATGACAGTAACATCATCACGTAGCTCAATACTAGTTGCCCCAAGATCCGGCTTGCTAGTTTCCCATAGCCAAGCTGTACCTCCCTCATCGCCCAAAGCTAACAAATGACCGTTTGGGTGAAAGGCAACCGTACAAATCAGATCTTCTAGATCACGTTCTGCTATTTTTTCAAAAGTCTCTAAATTCCATAAGCTAGCTACAGGCCCCCCAGCAATCAGTTTCGTTTCATCAGAGGTAAAGTCAAAAGTTAATACAATGTCACCCAAAGCTTCTAATATTTTTGGGCCAACCGCCAAATCATTCATAGACCAGAGCTGGATAAGACCATCATCTCCACTCCCTGTCGCTAACCAAGTATTGTTTGGACTAAAATGTATCGCAGAAACCTGACTATTATGTGCTAAGATTTTTGGAGGCTCCTTGGGATCTTCTACTGACCAGAGGCGGACTAATCCATCATTACTACCACTCGCTAACCACCGATCATCGGGGCTAAAAGCAATAGAATTAATATCCGTTCCTTGATCAGGCAAGATGATTGGCTCTAAATCTGGTTGAAACAGCGCTTGCAAGTGAATACTACTATCTCTTTGTCTGGCGGCTAACCATTGCCCATCAGGACTTATGATAACTTGATCTGTCTCAGTTCGATATCCTGCTAGTTGTTCGCCTAGAGGTCGCTGTAAGGCGTCTAGAATTGCTTGATTGGGGGCACTCAAAAAAGGGTCATCAGATTGTTGATGATCAAATGCCTCAATGGCTAATAGGAGACTGCGGCTAGTTTGATTTAATGGGGTCGATTGCGACTGGGCTGATAATTCTCCTATTCGAGCATAACGAGACTGGTTAGCAGCTCGTTCCGCTTCAATCTCAGCTTGTCCACATTGGTACAGCGCTAGCATCATCAATATGATCAGAACGACATATGCCGTAACTGAAATTCGTATTGTTCGACGCTGATTTTTACGCCGAGTCAAGATACTTTGTGTAATGAAATCTGACTCTAGCCGATTCAGCCAATGTTGATCGATAGGAATGGTGACTTTATTGGAAAAGAGCGTACGACTCTTCTCCCATAGTTGACGGGTAGGGCTTGATATGTCTGCATTTCCATTTTTTCGTAGCAAAATTTGTTGGGCTTGGGGGAGACGAGCATTGCCATGCCACAATAAAGCTTGTTTGTGTTTGTCATTTGTTTCTTGATCCCAATCTTCCGCTGCTGCAGTAATTTGCTGTTGTAGAACTAATTGATCTTCCGCTTCCCGACGCCAATGAAGTAATCTATCCCAAGCTCGAACCAACGCATCATGGGCTGGCTCAATGTAAGTTTCTTTTATTGCTTCGCTCGTTTTTTCTTCAAGCCGCTGATGAACCAAAAGCCGAGCTTCGGTTAATCTTTCAATAACCATATCCTTACGATCATTCTCTGCCGGATCGGTATATTCCAACTCAGAGAGGGGAACTCGTCGTCGAGCCAACTCGCCACCACGAGTTGAAACCATTCGCAGCATGATGCGTTGCATTGTCGCCTGACAGGCCTCATCTAGCCGATCATACTCTTTAGTCGCACGGTTACGTAAGGCTCCGATTACCCCTCCACCGCGTTGCTCATCGCCTCCCAAGGCTTCATAATCCACCAGCGTTAAAGCCCGATCGTTACTTTTGCGAGTAACGTAATTGATGTACATCTCACTTAGAGCAAAAGACAATAAGGGCAAGGCTCCGGGTGTTTGACTTACCTCTTCAACTAAGGTGTCAACTAAACTTGGCGGATCAAAATATAGAACTCGCACAGAGGCTGGCCCTTCAATGACCTCTTTTAGTTCGGCTTGACTTAGGGGGGGAACAATGTAACGTCCAGTATCCCACCAAAGGGTAAGGGCAATATCCGTAAATTGTGGCTCAAAATCGGATCGTAGGGTAATCACAAGCCTTAGATTGTTAGGGTGTTTCTCGACAACTGTGGCTAGGAAATTAAGAAACAGGTTACGTCGATTACTGTTGCGACATAATGTTACGAGTTCTTCAAATTGATCAATAACTAAGACCAATTTTTTGTGCGTGTTATTTTGTACCCAGTCCGCTATCGATTGTTGCATCGTAGTCACCAACACTTGGTCGTGACCCGGAGCAGAAGGTAACGATAGGTGATTGTCGAGATGGTAATACAATTGCAGTAGTGGCTCATCAGTCGGGCGAATAGGGCTTAGAACTTGCCAATTTGTGGGGTCGACTGTGATCGACCCGAGTGGGTCATTTTGATCCTTTAAGGGATCAAGGGGAGCGTTTCCGCTGAGAGCTGGTAATACACCTGCTTTGACAACACTAGATTTTCCTGTGCCAGAGGCCCCAAGAACTACAGTGAGTGGATTTTGTTCGATTCGCTGTAGTAAGCTGCGTACAGTTCGTTGTCGTCCAAAGAAGAGTTTATGGTGTTTTGCCTCAAAGGCATTTAACCCTCGATAAGGATTATTCTCAAAGTTGAGCGGCGGGGCATCTGGTAGACTTAAATCTCGACCTGGGATGCGAAAAACGAATTCGCCGTTGCGATGATCTTTTAGCGGCCACAAATCGGGGGTCTGGGTATGATATTGCTGATCAGCACTAAACTCCACGAAATCCCGAACATATTGATACATTTCATGCGCCGTTAATAAGCCATCTCCCTCACCATCGGGAAAGACGTCGGCTTTTCCTTCAAGAGCCTCATATAAGGCCACAGCAAATGGTGAGTGCTTTTGCCCTGACCTGTCTCTACGATTGTCGAATGGACGCCTTTGAAGCACATCTAGGGCCTCTTGATCAGATGCTGCAGAGGTAATTAATTGACGGGCCGGAGATTTGATAAAATGATTGTAGCGCTCTTTGTGAATTTCTTTAGGCGGAATATGTACTGCTCGTGTGGTTGACCAGCGCATTGCTCCGGCAAAGCAGCAATCCAAAATAATTAATAAATGACGACACGGCAACGCCAAAAGCGCATCGTGAAGCTTGGTCATCTCTAAAAATGTGCCAACATCTTCTGGGTCGGCATCTTGCGGGACGAGGTAACCAGCTGGACCATCTTCGCTATCCAGGGCAATACCGTGACCAGCAAAATAGAACAGCACACGATCATTTTCGCCTACTTTTTTGGCCCAGCTATCAGGATGCGCTGAGTCGAGACGATGACTCAGTTCAGCTAGGGTAGCGTGTTCATCGAGGAGGAGATCAGTTTTATAGTGGTGTTCATCTTGTAAAATGTCATGGAGACGCTGGGCGTCATTGACTGCTGTGGCTAATTTTGACAGGAGAGAATTTGTGTAGGCGTTGATACCAATGATGAAGGCCCAACTGTTTTCAAATTCGAGGGAGGGAGCCGTTTCTTGATTCGTTCTTTTTGCACGACGCGCTAGACGTGTTTTCGGCCCAGCACTCATTGTCTATCCCTCCCTGTAAAAGGATTTGCGCGTCTGATCTTTGAACAATCAAAATTATTAATTATTTGAGCTGTGCTTCTAATGTGGCAATCTCCTTTTCTAAATCTTCTATTTCGATAATGATCTCAACGGGTGTATTAATGCCCTGAAGAGCCTCTTTATATTTTAATTCTCGTAATCTTCGTCTTTTGATATCAAGCATCTTTTGAGTTTCAGGTGAATTTTGATCGGAGTGAGGAGGGGGGACAGGTTCACTCGTTTGTTGTGAGACATTAGGTTGTTCTGGGGTTGCGCCTCTCTGTGGTGTTTCTGGAGGATTAGTTGCAGATTGAGGAGATGAAGGAATATCTGATGTTGAAGCTGGCTCTTTTGGGATAAATAGAAAATTCCCTCCAGACTCGTGCCCGCTGAAATTGCCCGAGTCTGGCGTTTGACGTGAGGAGGTGGCATTTCCCACCGCATTTGTAACATAGTGGATCAAATCAGTTGCCGAAATAATTCCCTCTTGATTTTGAGCAGCCCCACCACTTAATCCTTGAATTAAATGCCAGGTAAAGATGGAATGACCGCCCGGCCCAGAGTCATCAACAAGTTGGTCATCTAATCCAGCCGTGAGGACCTGACGGGCTCGTTTCCTTAGCATGTCCTGTTGAAAGCGAGACGCAAGAACTGCATCACGGGTCGTTGCCAAGCCACTGTAACATGAATCGAGAATATAAAATACATGTTTTGCCGCTAATAATTCATTATCACCCGTGAGTGTGTGCATGCTGACAAAGGTATGCCATACATCAGGTTGCGCATCAATCGGGGCAATGTATCCTCGCTCTCCCCCGTGAGGCAAGGGGCGTTTGATGCCGTGACCCGCAAAAAAGATGATAACTTGGTCATTCGGACCAGTTGTCTCAGGAAGTGTTGTCGTCAGGAGTCTGTTTAATTTTTGATACGTTGCATCTTCATTTAGGTGTAGAAGAACATTCTCCACCGGAAAGCCGTAGTAATTTATGAGAACTTCTGCTACCCCGTTTGCATCGGCTACAGCATAGTTTAATCGAGGTAGATGTTTATACTTATCAATACCAATCACCACCGCCCAACTCTGGCCATATGCGTTTTCAGTATTTATCGTTCCTGAGCGTGCCTTTCCCCAGTTTGCATCTCGCGTAGCTGTGGAAGATGGTGACGCTGAGGATGCTGTTGGAGGCTGGCCTGAGGCAATTAGAGGATCTGAAGGTAATATGGAGGAGGACGGCCCCTGAGGTTTAGGAGATGCTGCCTGTACAAACGGGGCAAACCGTTCATAGCCCCCGGGATTTTCCTGTCTTCCAGCCTCTAGTAAAGTGTCTAGCAAGCTCTTGCGCTGACAATAAGCCAACAACTCTCGAACCAGTTCAGATTTTCTTGTTTCTCCAAAATCTTCATAAACCTCCCGAAAATTTAGAAACGTAAAATCGCGCAGTTCTTCTATGCTAAACCCTTCGGTTAAAAAATCTCGTATTTTTTTGAGGTTGTAGGAGTCGCTCATGATATCCCCTCAGCCATAGCAGGAACAAGAGTCCAGAATTTCTGGACTCTTGTTTAATAAATTTATCTGGTCAACCACGTTTTGATTGTTTCCTGGGCCTCTGGCAACGCCCAATATGAGAAGTGATCACACTCGAACTCGTTGATTTGGAGTTTAGGATAAGTCTCTTTCCGAACACCACGCAAACTGCTCAAGCCAATGGCAACATCATTATCTTCACCAAACAAGGTATCTAGGCCTTTATCCAGGACCTTCAGGGCAATATTTTGTAATTTCCCATCATCCTTATTTTTCCCAGCTAAAACCAAATAATCTGTATTATCGGGCTTAGTTAGGCTATTAAGTTTCTCAACCAGTTTAGAGCCAGCCTCAAGATCCTTACCCCCAAGATTTTGCTCATACATCTGCTTCAAACCCCAATTCAGGCCAGCGACAATAGGTACCAAAGAAACTTGATTGAGGATAAAGGTTGTTAGGAAAACGCCGCCCCGTACAACATTGGCTAGTTTACTACCTTCATTTGGCGGACCAGCCAGAATAGCCCGATCTACAAATTCATTACCACCCATCAGCTCAATCACTGTTCGGGTGACTAAAGTACCCATACTGTGGGCATAAATATCCAAGCCTATTTCATCATCGGAACTAAATCCACATTTCTCCTTTAAGGCCGTTGCTAAGGACATGGCTGTGTCTTCGACAGAGGTGCCATAGGTCTCATAATCCCAAGCAATATAATGATCATACTGAATTCCCTCTCGTTCCAAGAAGGGAGGTAATATGGCCTTAAAGACCTTTGTGTCTGCTGAAAAGCCGTGTACAAATAGCGCCACACGATCTCCTTTTTTGAATTGGCTCTTGTCAATCGGGATATACTCACTGTCGACAATTTTACCTTGGGCATCGCGATTAAGTTGTACATAACGCAAACCTGTTAAATCGGTCTGTCGCTTCAGCTTTTTGTAGAGAAAGAGCTTCACTGTTCGACCAAGGCCTCGGGTTGATGCGCCACCAGTTTGCTCTGGTAAATTGACGATATCGACGGAGCCACTGTCATCCGAGAAGCCGACCGGCAGGTAAATTTCACCGTCAAAGGCGACTGGAATAACTTCGCTCTGCTCATTTGGTTCAGTGGGCACGCCAATCTTGATAGGATTGTCTTTTGTCACTTTCTTGCGTGATTGTTCATCAACGTCAAAGGCCACGACTAAGCCATTGGAGCCAACCCCGCGAGTGCCAGCCCGTGATACCGGCTGAAGTTGATCCCCAATAGCCTCGAACGTGGGCGGTGGAGCAATGTCGGGATCGCCATCCGCACTACGTTTTGCCTGCCCAACAGTAGTGATTTGGACAGTTCCTCCCACTCCATCTGGGGCTTGAATTGAGAGGCCATCGCCTAAATCAACCCCTCGGCTGCTGAGGTCCTGCTTGCCATTAGCACGCACTACCGCATAAGTTAACTCAGCTGTTGCCCAATCTTCCCCACTATCTCGCTTCTTACGCCGTGCCAGCCGGGTACCTGTCCCTCCCGCCACGGTGTCAATTAAGGAGTCCAAAGCCGAACCGACGGAGCGCGTGCCCCCGCTGGGTGGAGGAACATTTAAGCCATCTTGTTGTAAGACGTCAAAGTCGGTTTGACTGGTGGTGGTAATCACTTTGATGTAATCACGGCTATAATCCCACTGGGCCGAGCCATCATAAAGATCGTCGACCTCTGGTAGATAAATTTCCAAGGGATCTTGATCTTGGGCCAGACCGATATTAAAGGTGTCACCCGCCGGGAGAACGTCCTGCTGTCCACTTTGGGGGTAAAACAAACTGATGCTGTAATCCGCCCCTAAAAGGAAAACATAGGGGAAAACATTCTCTCTGGAACCGTTGGTGATTTTGACACTATAGTAATTGCTATCTTCATTTTCAGGATCATAAGTCAGTGTGATTTCTCCGCCGTCACCGACTGATCCTTCCTTGAGTGGGTGGGCCTCTCCATTTTGTAAGTGTTCTAAGGCCACCGTAATTTTGCCCTGCAACCGAGAGCCATTGTCTTCATTCGCCAGTTCAGTGATATTGCGGAAGCGGGCAATGCTTTGCAAAGAATTAAGAACGGCCTCAGCACTGGCTCCACCATCCTCAATATCCTCGGGCACAATCAACTCATCACCGTTACGATTGTAGATACTCAATACCCCATTTTCGGCAATCACCCGTAAATCTGCGGGTGATTTGGGATCAGCCAACACATCTAGATACGGCGGGTCTCCCCCATCGGTCGCAGATTCATCAATCAACGCTTTCAAATCAGTGATTGCCTGATCATTAACCGCTCCACCTTTTGACTCCAAAGCCAACGTCTGGCGTTGTCCTGCGTAAGCATTTTCTGTGATAATCGCGTGAGATGCTTCTGGAATGTCACTATCTCGGTTAACAATCTTGGCTTTAGCTTTGGTGGCTGTGGCAGACATGACTTCAATCGTTGCCAGAGGTTCTTGTTCTTCGGCTTCCGCCCGAGTATTCACGTCTAAGGGATAAACCTCTAGCTTGGTGCCGACTTGGAGATTGTGGATCAGGCCTGCCTCCAATGCGATGTCTCCTCCACTGGTACGAACCCGGATAAATGGATCACGTTCGACGGGCCGATTCCCAAACACTTCTCGATCTCGATTCCCCTCACATTGAGGCATTTGGGTTTTATAGCGGCTGTTGATCTGGACCGCCACTTGATCGTAAATTTGGGCGTATGATGTATTGGGACCCATCTTTCGTAAGGCTTGAAGCAAGAAATAGGTGAATGCGCCGTGCCAGGATGTATTCCCTTCATCATCCTGGGCCCGATACTCATTGGCCAACTCTTCATCCCGACAGGCCGCCAACAAGGTGTATTTTATGCCTCTGTCAACCCAGCCACTGGGTCCAGCGTTGCCTGCTTGCCATCCGGCAATCAAATCCAAATCACTTTGCGGCAGGGCTGGTGGTGCGCCATCAGCCGGGGCCTGGCGGGCTCTGGGGCCATCGGCGTCTGTATCGGCCTTACGGGTGCCGCCACCAGAGTGACAGCAGTCAAAAAAGATCGTAATATTTTCCCCTTTAGCCTTGACCAATTTATCGAGCAAGGCTGCGGTCACTTTGTCAGGAATATCTGGAATACCGGGTAAACGGCTATCCCAAGCTACGAGCGTCTCATTTAAGCCATCCGGTTCAATACCCAGAAAATCTTTCATTTGGGAGCCGTGACCACTGTAATGAATCAGAATTTGGTCATCCTTTTTGATACGTGAGTCAGTGCTCAAATCCTGAAAAGCTTGGATAATTGCCGCTCGATTTGCGTTAGCATCGGTCAGTATCCGAATATTGTCATCGGGTACGTTCATATTGCGCTGGAGAAAATCCGCCACTGCCTCAGCATCAGCCACACAGCCACGTAACTTTGGCACTGCCTGATAATCATCAATACCAATGATTAAGGCCCACAAATTTGCAACTTCGGTCATAAGATTGTACGTCCTTTCTAAGGATTAGATTGATTTATGCGTTATGATAATTCAATAGATAAACTTTTTGTTACCCCTCTGTGGTTCGTCGTTTGGTGAGGAAATCCAACACTTCGCGGCGATGATCGAGTGGCGCACCCTGATCAAGATAGGTCTGGTAGGCGGTTTCGGCCTGTCCAAATATTTCCTGATTGACCATCATTTCCAAAGCCAAGCCGAGATAGTAGAACGCGGCCACATTTTCTGGGTTTTGCTCCGTAGCTTTTTGTAGATCATTAACGGCTCGGCCCAAGTCTTGCTGCTGTTCAACCCGGGTTCGGCCCAAATAGTAGTCGGTGATCGGATTTCTCCACCGTTGCCGTAGCGAGGCGTTTAGCTCCTGAATCGCTTTATCATATTCGCCCATAATCATATGGGCGATGCCCAAATTGAGGTGACCTTCGGGATCATTCCCATTTTGTTGCTCAATCACCCGTCGGAGTACGGTTTTAGTTTCACCTATGATCGGGGTCAACTCAAAGCGGGCAAAGGTTTTCAAGATTCTGTCGCGCAGGGTGGCAATTGAAAAAGAAATCTGTCGATCAGCCCCGCCGACAATGATGGCATCTTCGACCGCCTCATCGACGTAACCATACCCCTCCGCCTCAGGGTCAAAATCACGAATAAGATGGGCATAGGTTAACATTTCAGGTGGCAGCTTTTGGGCACGCTGTAACATCGTTTGGGTTAAGCTTTTTGGTTGTTTTGGCTTTTTAAGCCCTACAGCGCCAAATTGACCCAGATCAGTTTGACTAAACCCTTGTTGATATTTGAGAGAGCGATCATACATTGAAAGTTGACCAACTTGTAAGGCTTTACTTTCAAGATCACGCTCACTCAATGTCGAAAGGGTGGTTGAGGCACTGGTATCCATCATTGGTGATGGGCCTGAGCGTGAGTCAGGCATTTGTCCACGTGGATGCAAACTGGACCAACCTGCATCAATCAGGGTAATCAGATTGGCTTGTTTACGCTGGCTTAAAATCGCTAAATCTGACAACCTTAAATCAGAAGAGCCAGTTTCCCGACTGTCATAGCAAACCAGCGTTGGTTCATCTTTAGCTGTAACTGAGCCTCGTCCGGCGAAATAGAAGAAGGCCGGCACCTCAATAGATTGATCAATAAGCTGGATAAAGGCCGCTTCTACCTTTTGATGCGTGGCTGCCTCATCAGTGATGATGACAATATTTTCTGCTTTAAAGTCAAAACCTTCAATGAGAAAGTGCTTGAGTGCCTCAAGCTCATCTTTGACCCCAGGGACCACCATTTCTGGTTTGGAATAGTTCTCGATACCAACCAACAAAGCAGCCGCCCCCGCTTGATATTGGTTGATCATTTTTATCAAAAGGTTACCTTCGTCTTTTTCCGACTCAATCTCAATCGTATCGGCATATTCCTGCAGATACTCTATACTTCGCTCAAACTTCTCCGCCCCAAACAAGGCGTGGGCAAACGTAAAAATCATCTTCAATCGCGATTGCGAATCCCCTTGCTTGACCGCGATATCAAGGGTGCGGGCTGCCTCATCATACACTTCCTTTTCCACAAGGGCCCGTCCTAACTGATACTGGAGTGAGGGGAAATCAGCGGGTAATTGTTTAACATGGGCCAGTAGATTACGGATGACGGTGAGATCAAAATCACCAAACGTACGTCGTTGGGCAAAATCGAAGAGGCTTAGGTAATAATCATCGTTGGAGAAAATGGGTATATTTAAATCGCCATAAAATCTTGGAGTTTGAAACCCTTGTTGACTAACCCGTTCAATGACCGGGGTGACAATGCTGGCAAACGTCGGCTCGTTTATATCGGAAATTCGCTCAATCTGTTGAGCGAGATTGTATGAGAAGACCCCGTAACTTTTATCATCTACGTACAATTCGTGGGATTGTTGCCCTTTTGAGGCTCCGATGAACAGAGACACGTTTGGTACACGCTGGGCAATTTGAGCCAACTTGGGGAAGAAAGGATCGGTATCAAACAGCACAATTTTATGTTTTGCGGGGATGCTATCGAGCAAATTGATCAACAGTTGAGCTGGAATGGCACTTTTGTAGCGGGTTGTGGTTCCCGCCACCTTTGAGGGAACGGAGTCGTGAACAATGAGTAATCCCCGTTGATTTTCATCTTGCTCGGCACGTCCAGAGAAATGAACAATCACGGTGGTATTCAGGGTCACCTTGTCTCGTAAATGCCGCACCGCCCCTAAAATATTTTCTCGAGTGGCCTGCTCATCAACCAAGGTCGTCACTTCGATATCGATATCGTCTAGATTTTTTAGGGTCGCTTGCATTAGATTAACATCGTTGATGCTACCTTGTAAATCTGTGATATCGGGGTGTTGATAACGATCAATCCCGATGATCAAGGCGTGATGCTGGGTGCCACGTTTACTCATTGTGGACTCATCAACAAAGGCCTTGGCCCAGGCACTTTTTTCATTTTCAGGGCTTTTGTCCAGATAGGTTCTAAAGCAGGCTCTAGATTCCCAAGCCCGTCTCTGTTTGGCATAAGTGATACCGCGATAGAAATGAACATCATGTAGATTTTCATCCTGCTTCAGGGCCGTTTTAAAGGCAGCCAGGGCATCTTCATACTCCTCAAGTGCGGTCAGTGTTCGGCCTTTAAAGAGATATACTTCAGGAAAATGGCGTCTGGGAATGGCAAATTCAAGAGCCTGACCAAATTGGCGGATGGTTTCTTGGTAACGGCTTCGATCGCTGAGCACCCGGCCCAAATGAAAGATATTTTTGCCCAGCGTCAGGTGATCTTGGGCATCACGTTCGCTCGTAATCGCTAGGGGTAAATCACGATCTAAATCAGGGCCGATGGTTGGGTTCTGATTACCCTTTGTATCAGCCTTGACCTTGCGTTGCACATAATCAAACAGCTTTCCAACCGTGACAATCCCATTTTTATTGAAGCCTCGGTCTGCAGCACCTTTGAGCCCCTCCAAGACATAATAGGTGAATACCCCGTGTCCCCCACCCCATCGTATATCCTCGGCTGCTGTCTCGCTGGCTGAGGCTGAGGTCATCAGAGAAAAACTAGCTTCTTGAGCCTTGCTTAACTGCTTAAAGTACTCATTGACCACTGCTGAGCCATTGGCACTGCGTGTGCCGGGAATGGCTCCACTGTGACAGGTGTCGGCTAGAAGAACTATCCGTTGCGCTTTTAAGTTTTCCTGGAGCGAGAGATTTATTTCTCGCATGGGCAGCGCACTGCCAGAAAAGTTATATGGGTCGGTGTCGTGGGTATAAAGGTAAATGTTGTCTGGACGCTTTGGGTCGGGACCACCGTGACAGGCGAAGTAGATAAGAACTAGATCTTCAGCCGTTGCATCTTGCAAGAAGCCACGTAAGGCACTAGTGATATTTGCTGTGGTTGCATCTTCATTGATTAATTTTTTGATGCGTTCTGGCTCAAAACCACCATAACGGGGATCAAGAATAAGGTCATGTAGTGCTATGGCGTCATCATCGGCAAAGCGCAGATTCCACGGTTCATACTGATAATTTGAGATGCCAACAATAATCGCCCAGCGGTTCGGTGGATATTCCGGCAAGATCGCTTTACGTTGAACTCGTCTAGCCAGCCGCGATGTAGGCTCACTAGTTGGTTGCGTAGACGATACGTCTGACATATAGTCTCTCCATTGGGGTATAGGCTCTAACTGATCAATACTCTGGTTTGCGAAGAAAATCCCGTTCAATTTTGGGATTATTGATTCTGATATATCTAAGTTAGAGGAGGCACTATGTAAATTTGTCAACTTAACATAGTCCTCTCAACTATAAGTCAAAAGTACCATTAAGTCAATGAGATTAGGGCGTTTGGGGGGCAGAGGGGTTAAGGTTGATAGTGTAATGGAAATCTTAGAATAACAAGTACTTCGGAAGATTGGACTTGGTAGATTTAGATGTTTCGGAGTCGTGGTAGTTGCCAATCTCTGATCCGTAATCTCCGATCCGTAATCTCTGATCCCTAATCTCCGATCCCTAATCTCTGATCTCTCTTGGATTCCCCTGACAAATAAACGCACCCCAATAAAAGGGATTTGGGCGGTCTTCCTTTAGTTGAAGCTGCGCTTGACGTAAAGCCTCGGAGCGAGGTTTGCCTGCCAGAATATTGCTGTAAAAGGCTTCCATGAGTATTTGAGTTTCTCGGTCAGGCACCTCCCATAGGCTCATCACCAAGGTGCTGGCCCCAGCCAAAACAAACGCCCGTCGTAATCCAAACACACCTTCGCCAATTTCCACTTGTCCCAAACCAGTTTCGCAAGCGGATAATACAACCAATTCCGTACCCACTAAATCCAACCCTGAAACGTCCTCCCCAGTGATAACACCATCTTGTGCTTCTTTCGGGATAGCATCACCCTGATTCCAGGTATTGATTCCGGCCAGAGCCAATCCTGATCGGAGAAGCGGTTTATCTTTCTGTTGCGCCAATCGGTCCAATCGATCTCGGGGCAAGGCTTTTTCAGATTTATTTGGGGGTGTTAAAAAGAAGCCGTGGGTGGCAATGTGTAAAATTTTGGGTGAGGGATGATTTTGGATCGTTTGATCCAAGGCTTGTTCGGCAAAATGAGGCGAAACATTGAGCAGTGTACCAATTTTTTCCCCTTCCTTGCGGGTCCCAACTAGTCGCCCAAAATAATATGACACGTCAGGATCAGAAGATATGGTTTCATCAAGCTTAAGATCAAAATCGGGATCGGCAATCACAAGAGGTTCACTCGTCTTGGTTGTCGGTTGTATTTGGAAGCGCAACACGTCCCGGCCAACGCTTAAATAGCTGATTGGATGTTCATCAATCAGACGCTTTTCGCCGTCAAGCGGCAGAATTTCAAACGGTAAGCGGGCTAAATCACCATCATTGGCGATATATAGATGTTGGTTGGGCTGCAACATAGGCTGAATTGGCTTAAGCAGAAGTTTGACCAGGTCAGCCCCACTGTTTGGCTTAGCTACGCCTTCGCGTCGCTTGCGTCGAGCCAGCCGCGTTGCTTCTACACCCCGTTTCTCGCTTTCTCCCGTGATGGTTTCTCGGAAAGAAGTAATCAGCTTTTCAACAGTTTCTGCTTCACCTAAGTCAATCATCTGTGTATCGTCAGGTTGTTTGGCGGGCAAAACAAAGAGTAGATAGCGGGCAGGTTGCCATCCATCTTGGCCTTGGGCGGGAATAACATTGAAATCAAAGGGGGTAAAACGAACAAATTCCAATAACAACGAATTTTCGGGCAATAGGCTGCTCACTGTTGAACAGTCGGCTGTTTGCAACTGTTTGGCTAAATTCATCTCCGGAATACGATCAGCCAACTGGGCTTCCAACTGCTCTTTTTCGGCCTCCCAATTGTTTAGACGGGTTTGATACACATCGACAGGCTCGTTAGCATCAGGCCCGCTCAAAGTGCTATGAGCAATTTGAGACTGTAGCTGACGGAGGTTTGCGAGTTGTTCTTGCAATTCAGGGGCTTGTTTACTCAAGATAGCATCTCGTTGTACAGCGAGGGCTTCAATGCCAAGGGCCTTGCGCTGTATAACCAGATTAGCACCTGCTTGTGTTGCCTCAGGTGAGCCAGCTAAGCCTTGGCTGATGAGTGAAAGATATCGATTGTAAGCTTCGGTCAAACGACGAACATAGGCCATACGTTGCCGTTCGGAGCCGATGGAAAAAACTTGGCCGATCATTTGATTATCAATGCCCGCCGCTTCTTGCATGTGATCCAATGCCTGATCAGTTTGTCCTAAAGCAATGCGTAGCCCCGCCCAATCATTCAAGATCTGGGCCACATCAGGATGTTGTGCCCCTAAATTTTTTCGGCCCAAATCAAGCGCCCGCAAATAAAGGGGACGGGCCTCATCATAGTTGCCTTCAGCGTGATAAATCGTTGCTAAATTATGGATGCTTCGCACAAAATCGGGGTGTTCCCGGCTGAGTGATTTTTCGTTGATTTGCAGTGCCTCAATGGCCAGTTCTCTAGCCTGTTCATATTGCCCCTGCTGTTGTCGTAGGGCCGAAAAATCGCTCAGGGTTTGCACCAAAAGCGGGTGATCTTCACCCAATACGGCTCGGCGAATTTCGATAGCCTTTTGATAATTGGCTTCAGCCTTCTCGAATTGTTTAAGTTCAGTGTACAAGTTCGCCACTTTATGTTGGGTGTGGGCCAGCGAAGGGTGCATTTCAACCAACGCAGTTTCTTTGATCACTAGGGCTTCTTCAAAACGGCTTTGAGCTTGGGTATCATCCCCAATCAGGAAGAATAACTCAGCTAAATTGTGCAAACTATCAGCAATTGCCGGATGGTTTGGGTTGAGGTTGTTTTGCTTAACGTGTAGCGCTGTTTCATATCGACTGCGGGCTTCATCGTAATGGCCAGTTGTTAGGAAAAATTGGGCCAAGTGATCAAGACTGGTTGCGGTTTCAACGTGATCGCTACCAAATTGATCTTGCCGAATTTCAAGCGCTTGCTCAAAGCGTGATTGGGCGTGATGAAATGTGCCCAATGCTTGAAAGGTCAGGGCCAGTCCATCTAAAGTTGTGGCAAAATTAGGGTGATTTTGTTGCCCTAATTTTTGTTGGACTTGCTGAATATCCAACAACAGACTACGGGCCTCGTCATATCGGCCCATCTCCCGATAGAGCGTGCCCAGTTGTCGGACAGCTGCGATGTACTTGGGATGTTCCTTGCCTATTTGTTGGCGATATCCCCCAACAATTTGCGTGAGATGTTGCTCGGCGTCCTCATAACGACCAATCGTTTGATAGAAGATCGCTTGATGTGTTAAGGTTTCGGTATAGTCTCGATGTTGCTTGCCAACCCGCTGTTCAAACAGATTGAGGGCCTCAGTATAGTTAGTTTCAGCCGTCTGATAATCCCCCATTGCCTGATGGATTTCGCCTAGCTGGTCGAGCGTTTCGGCGATGGCGGTGTTGCCGTTTTGGTAAACGGCTCGTCTAATTTTGAGCGCCGTCTCGGCTAATTTTTTTGCTTTGCCGTAATCACCCGTAATCCGTTCGAACATTGCCTTATTGTGCAGACTGGTCGCGTTTTCGGCTGAGTCTGGCCCAAAGTGTTGCTCGTGGCTCGTTTGAGCTTGCTTGAAAAGTGGCTCAGCCTCTTTATAGAGGCCTTGTCGTAAATAAAGTCTAGCTTGTGCATCCAAACTCTCGGCGAGGCGAGGATCATCTGCAAGTAGGGCATTTTTTCGAATGTCTAGGGCGTGCGTTAGAGCTTTTGCGGCATCAGGAAGATCACCAAGCGAGAGAAAGACCAAGCCTAACAAATGTCCAATCTCAGCGACTTCTAGATGATTTTCGCCCAGCGTATTTTGTTTGAGTTGCCGCGCACTCAGCAATAACACTCGGGCTTGGTCATCCTGTCCTGCCGCATGGGATATCTTCGCTAATTGCGCCAGTCCAGCGGCGTATGCTGGATGGGTATCCCCGGCCAATTGCTTGATCAAGCTCACTACCTCTTTAGCGGGTGGAATGGCTTGCTCGTATTGGCTTTGTTGATAAAGCTGCTCAATTTGCTGGTTCAGTTCGGCAATTCTTTGTTGGGTAGACATTAGTTCCCCCTGTGTGCAGTGTGCTAAATATAGAAACAGGTTTCAAGCCTGTTTGACTCCCTAGTAGATTTCAATCTACTTGCTACTCAAAGCGTCTCAAACAATCGCCCCTTACTCACAAAATCCTCACGTTCCAACCCCAAGGCCTTGACGGAGGCATACATCAAAGCCTGATTGCTGGTGACCACAGGCTTGCCCAAATCCTGCTCCAAAACCTCAATAACTTCTACAGCTCGCATATCCGTGCAAGAGAGCACCAAGGCCTCGGCCTCTGGGCTGTCAGCAGCCAGACCAAGCTCGTACACCCGCTCTGGAGCCAACTCCCCTTGCCCATAATTGCCCAAATCTTCGCCAACGTCAGCGCGGGATACCACCTGAAAGCCACTTGCATTGAGAAAATCAATCGCTTCTTGATTTAGCTGGGCTACATATGGCGATGAAAACGCCAGTCGTTTTACACCCAAGTCTGCCAAGGCCATTATCAAGGCACCAGCCGCCGTAAAGGCTGGGGTGTTGGTCATCGCGCTAATTTGATTGACAAATTCTCGATCAAAGATCGGACCGTGCGCCAAAGTAGCCGAGGTGCAGCCATACAAGACCATGTGGGGACGAGCGGCATTGAGCGACTCGATGATCTCGGTCAAGGAGGCTAAAGCGAATTGCCGCATTTGGTTAGAGTCGGGCACGGCATCCAAATCGTAACCACCTGCCCGGGCAAAGTGCAGCGAGACACCTTTGGGACGCAACATTGTCATGTCGGGTTCGAGATTCGTATTTGAAAAAGGCACCACAATCCCCAACCGAGCTCGCCCCCGTGAGTCACTCAATGCTTTCAGGTGTCGTTTTGGTTCACTAATCATCATATCCTCCGCAAAACTCTAGATCATTTATTCACAGATAACCACAGATAGACACAAATAGAAAAAACTTTGTAAAGAATCTGTGAAAACCTGTGTTTATCTGTGGACCTTTGAATTTGATTTGTTACGACTTCGCCCAAGCCCGAAATGCCTGCTCCACGCGTTCCATCTGTGGGGCAGGGGCCAAAGTGATGCGTAAACAGTCAGGCAAACCATAGCCGCCAACTGGGCGAACGATGATACCTTCACTTTTCAAGAAGGTGAAGGCATCTTGTGCTTCGTCAACTGAGATAAATTGACATAGGACAAAGTTTGTTTGGCTTGGTATAACCGTGATGCCTAAGGCTTGTAAGCTGGTTGTAAATTGATCGCGAACGTCGGTGATGGTATCACGCACGATTTGAATGTAGGCTTGATCCTGCACAGCAGCAATCGCGGCAACACTAGCCAAGCTTGAGACGGTATTGGGCAGTTGGATGCGACGAATATAGTCGATTACAGTGGGCGGAAAGTAGCCCCAACCAACCCGCAGTCCCGCCAAGCCATAGATTTTGGAAAACGTTCGTAAAATTACTGTGCTTCCCTGATTGACCAAATCAAAGAGTGGGGCTTCACTGGTATCCGTCATATATTCACCATACGCCTCATCTACAATCAACAGAATATTTGCGGGCAGGCGGCTACGCAGATTGCGAATGGTGTGATTGGGAATGACCGTGCCCGTCGGATTTCCAGGGTTAGCGATGAAGACAAGGCGCGTATCTGGGCGGATGGTCGCCAAAATTGCTTCAATATCAACAGTGAAGTTTGGCTCATCGGCAATGAGAATATTCCCCGCCGCCAATTTTACAGCCGTGCGAAAGTATAAGTAGCTGTATTCGCTGGTAACAACGGAGCTGTCTGGCTCGCAAAAAACGGTTGCTAATGAGCCAATCAGCGAGATTGAACCGCCCCCGCATAAAATTTTGTCAGCATCAAGCTGATAGACGTCAGCAATGGCCGAGCGTAGGGCGATTGTATCAGGATCAGGATAGAGGAAAAGGTCATTGCTGGCTTGATTGATAGCTTCTGTCACCCTAGGAGAAACACCAAAGAAGCTCTCGTTTTGGGAAAGTTGCAACAGCGATTTGCCTGCTGGGCCTGAATTGTCCGGCAAGGCATAGGGTTTTAAGCCTAAGATATGTTGGCGAACTGGTAGAGCGGCATCGTGATTAGTCATCTACAGTTACCCCATAAATTGTCTGCGCCGCCTCCACCGAAACCAGTCCCCGCCGCACATCAGTGATGACCGCTTCGCGATCCCGCGATTTAGGATCACCATAGCCGCCGCCGCCGGGTGTCTGGAAAATCAAGCGCTCTCCAGCCGGAATCTCAAATTCACCCTTGCCAGGAATGCGCTGGCCGCTCTGATAGGCGATGTGCCCCGGCGCCCCCGATAGGCCCCCAGCAAATCCCTGCGCGGGGTAGGTCATCCGCTCAACCGAGAGGAACAACATAAATGGTGCATTTTCCCCCGACTCGATTTCTAGAATTTGACCAAGCCCCCCTCGAAATTGTCCCGGTCCGCCGGAGTCAGGTCTTAGCTCGCGGCGATAAATGATTAAGGGTGTTGTCGCCTCAGTAATCTCAACTTGCGATCCCCACACGCCACTAGGGTAGGCCGTGGCTGAGAGACCATCCTTGGTCGGTCTGGCCCCCGTGCCGCCATTATGGGTCAATTCGGTGGCGAAATGGGTGATGTTTGCATTTTTATCCAGAATAACGACGTTTCGCATAGGCAAGTCGTACATGCAAGAAGCCCCTTCAGCCGGAACCTGCCCCGGTATTGCCTGATGCAGACAACCAAAGACAATGTCAGGCATCAGTTGGCCGATGGTATGGCGCATAGCTACGGGGGCCGGATGCTGGGCATTGACAATACATCCTTCGGGAGCCACCACACGAAACGGGGCCAATGATCCAGCGTTATTAGGAATATCGGAGGCCACCAAACAGCGAATGCCAAAAACGGCATAGGCGGTGGCGTAGTTGAGGGGCACGTTGATACCATATTTTGAGCACGGTGACGTGCCCGTGAAATCTAAGACCATTTCATCGTCGGAAATGGTTAGACTGGCTTGGAGCTTGATTTCAAAATCGTAACCATCAATCATCAAGGTTTGGTTGTAAACCCCATTGGGAATTTCAGCAATCGTATCGATTGTTCCTTGATAGGAGGTGTCGATAATGTACGTCGCTAACTCATCGAGGCTGTCAATATTGAAATCAGCCATCATCTCCAACAGTCGACGACACCCAACCTCGCAGCAGGCGATCAAGGCGTAGGTATCCCCTTCATTTTGGATTGGTTCTCTAGAATTGGCTTTGATCATCTCCAGCAGCAACTGATTGATTTCGCCCCCATCGACTAACTTGCAGGGGGGAATGAATAGGCCTTCATCATAAATGTCACTGCCCTCCGGTCCCATTCCACGCCCGCCGAGGTCAATCAAATGAGAGGTACAGGAGGTAAAGCCGACGACGGTACCATCTTTGAAGACGGGCTGAACCAAGAGAAAGTCGTTGAGATGACCGGAAGCAAGCCAGGGATCATTAGTCATATAAACATCGCCTGGTTGCATGTGTTCCACGGGAAAAATGTTAATCATATATTTGACGGCTTCGGCCATCGTGTTGATGTGTCCTGGCGTACCCGTCACGGCTTGGGCCAACATTCGGCCCTGGACATCAAAAATACCTGCTGAAATATCGCCACACTCCCGAACGATGGGGCTAAAAGCAGTACGAATGAGGACTTGCCCTTGTTCTTCAACTAGGGCCAAAAGTCGGTTCCACATAATCTGTAGATCGATGGATTGGGTCATGTTATGCATCCCTCTTTCGGTGCTCAAGAATGATATTACCTTGGGCATCAACATACGAGTCAAAGTGAGGCGGCTGTAGGGTTGTGGTCTGCGCCTCGACAATCAAGGCTGGTCCGGTGATGCGGTCGCCGGGGGTCAAGGCTGCTCGATAAAAAATTGGGCACTCCATATGACCTTTTTCTGGGCCAAAGTAGACAGATTGCGTTTTCTCAGGTGTTGGAGAATTTTGCTGAGTTGTTGTGTTTACCTGACGTGAGTGCTTAGGTTGTTGGGTGGAAATGGTCAATGACCAATTCATAATTTCGATGCTAAAGGTGGGCACCGAGCGATGAAATTGGGCGCGATATTCGGTGTCATAAGCTTTACGCAGGAGCGGCAAATCGGCTGGCTCAAGATCACGATTAGGAATGGCCACCTCGATTTCGTGCCCTTGCCCTTTGTAGCGCATGTAGGCCGTGCGGGTCTCAATGAGTGGCGTATCAAATGCGCCTGGCTTAACGATGCTTAAGGCTTCTTCCTGCATTTGTTTCAGCAACCGATTGACCGTATCAAAGTCAAAGGTCTCAAGCATTGTGTAGGCGCTGCGCACAATTTCGTAGGAGACGGGAGCAAAGAGAAACCCAACTGCAGATCCCACACCGGGATCATTGGGAATGACAATCCGAGAAACCCCCATTCTGTTGGCAACTCGTCCCGCGTGGAGTGGCCCATTGCCGCCGAAGGCAATCATCGTACGTGAGGCTAATTCTCGCCCCCGCTCGACCGCGTGAATCCGACCAGCGCTGGCCATCGTTTCATCAACCACTTGGGCGATGGCAAAGGCTGCGTTCTTCTTGCTCATTCCCAAGCCTTGCCCAATAGCCTCAGTGACTGCCACTTCAGAACGGTCAGGCTCAATTTGGAGCCGACCTTCGGCAAAAGAGGCCAGTTCGATATGCCCGAGCAGAATGTCGCTATCGGTCACCGTCGGCTCTGTGCCACCCCGGCCAAATCCGGCTGGACCCGGCTCCGAGCCTGCACTATCGGGGCCGACAGTTAAGCGATTGAGACGATCAAGCCGAGCGATTGAGCCACCACCTGCACCAATTTCGATCATTTCGATCACAGGAATGCGAACAGGCAGACCGCTGCCTTTCATAAAACGCTCAGCCCGAGCGATTTCAAAGTTGCGGGTTGTCTGTGGCTGCCCTTCATCGATTAAACAGATCTTAGCGGTGGTGCCACCCATATCAAAAGAAATGACTTTGTCCAAGCTGAGCGACTCGGCCACCTGAGCAGCAAGAATTGCTCCCCCCGATGGCCCTGACTCGACAAGGCGAATGGGAAACCGTCCCGCTGTCTCCAAGGTGGTCATTCCGCCACTGGAGGTCATAATAAAAATGGGGCAAGTGATGCCTTCCTGGGTGAGGGCATTGGCCAATTTGTGGAGATAGGTTTCCATCAAGGGGCGAATGTAGGCGTTGGCGACCGTGGTACAAAGCCGATCATATTCGCGAGCTTCCGGGCTGACCTCGGAAGAGAGACTGATGGACAAATTGGGGCGCTTTGCTTTGAGAAGTTCAGCTAGCTGCTGCTCGTGGGTTGGATTGGCGTAAGAATGAAGTAAACAAACCGCCAAGCTGGTGACTTCAGCCACATCGATTTCGGGGAGAATGGCCTCCAAGCTGGATTCATCAAAGGGAATGTGAATGTCGCCCGAAGATGTCATTCGCTCTTTCACGGTAAAGCAGCGCTCACGAGGCACCAGCATATCAGGCTTGTCGAGGAAGACATCATACTGGTTGTAACGCCGCTCATAGGCGATTTCGAGAATATCTCGGAAGCCTTGTGTGGTGATAACACCAACCTGGGCTCCTTTCTTTTCAATCAATGCATTGGTCGCTAGGGTTGTCCCGTGAATAAAGGTCTTGACCTCATACGGGGTAACTTGCGCTTTCTCCAAAGCGAGCCGGACACCAGTCATCGCCCCAAGCACGGGATCGAGTGGGGTGGTTGGTGTTTTGGCCGTAATAAAATGTGGCTCGGCTCCTCCGCTAATTTCCAAAGCAACATCTGTAAATGTGCCGCCAATATCGACGGCGATGCGTACGGCATTTTGAGATGGCATACGATGCTAAGTTCTCCTGAGACTTGAAGATATTTCTCTATCGAGCCAACCATGCTCCATCGATAGCGATTGTAGCCCCATTGATATAGTTTGAAGCATCCGAGGCTAGAAAAACAGCAAGCCCTTTGAGGTCATCAGGGGTGCCCCAACGTCCAGCCGGAATGCGGGCCAGCAGCGCCTTATATCGTGCTTTGTCTTGGATTAGTGGTTGGGTGACGTCTGTTTCGATGTAGCCGGGGGCGATGGTGTTGACGTTGATGTTGTGAGCGGCCCATTCATTGGCCAGCGCTTTGGAGATGCCTGCAATGCCGTGCTTGGCTGCGGTGTAGGATGGCACAAAGATGCCGCCTTGGAAGGTGAGCACTGAGCCAAGATTGATGATTTTGCCGCTCCCTTGCCTCATCATCACTCGTGCTGCGGCTTGAGCTAAGAAGAAGGCAGCCTTGAGATTAACTTGGAGGACATTGTCCCAATCATCCTCAGAATATTCCAAGGCAGGGGCGCGGGGAATGATCCCCGCATTGTTAACCAAAATATCAAGCTGCCCCATCACATCAACCACTTGATTAATAATGTTTTGTAAATGATCCACCGAGGCCTTGCCCAAATCGCACTGAATATGCAAAAATCGACGGCCAAGCCCCTTAACGCTATCCTGGATTTGGTCAGGACTCTCACCACGACTTAGGTTGACGATATCAGCCCCCGCTTCGGCCAAACCTTCCACAATCGCTCGTCCAATGCCTCGATTGCCTCCGGTGACGAGGGCAACTTTGTCATCCAATTTGAAAGAATCAAGAATGGACATTAAATCTGTCCTTTTGATGGGGTAAATGTGGTAAAAAAATTTATAAAAGATTGGAAATTATGGCCCTGTCACACAATCTCCAATTTCCAGTCTCTAATCTTTAAACTCAGCTAGCCGTTTTGCCATAAAGGCCTGAGCCGCTTCAGTCAGATCATCTGATAAAATCATCGCCGCATTCCAAGTCGCGGCATAATTTAAGCCATCGGTCACTGAATGGTCGCGGGCATAGTTGAGCATCTCTTTGGTGCCACGAATCGATAGAGGTGATTTGCTGGCAATCATTTTGGCAATGTCTTCCACCGCACTCATCATTGCTGCTTTGTCGGCATAACTTTTGTTGACCAAGCCGATGGTCTCTGCCTCAGGACCTAAAACATTGCGCCCTGTAAATGCCATTTCGCGGACCATACCGTTGCTGATGAGCTTAGGTAATCGCTGTAGAGTGCCAAGATCGGCGACCATTCCCATATCAATCTCTCGAATGGTGAAGTAGGCATCATCTGTGGCGTAGCGCATATCGCAGGCAGAAATGATGTCAATCCCACCGCCAATGCAGCCCCCGTGAATGGCGGCTAAAACGGGCTTGCGGCATTGCTCAATGGCGTTAATCGGCGCTTGGAGTTTGAAGACGAGGCGACGGAGTTTCTCCCTCATCCGCCCTTCACAGCCATCGTTGACTTCTTGTCTAATGCTCATTAGCAAAGACAAATCGATGCCGCTACAGAAATGTTTGCCCTCACCACTCAAAATAATGGCGCGGACCTCAGGTGTATCATCGAGGTCTTCAAAAATGGCTTGCATCTCTTCCCAAGCGACTTTGTTGAGTGCGTTCGCTTTATCCGGGCGATTAAACGCAACGCGGGCGACGTGATTTTCAGTAGAAACGGTAAAAGTTTGATAGTCTGTCAAGATGCCTCCGAAAGCAGTGGTTAGTGACGAGTGATGAGTGGTTAGAAATATATTCCAGCAAATCAGGTTTGGTCAAGCCTAAGTTGACTACTCAGTAATCACCAACCACTAACCGTCAATGTGAATAACTTGTTCCGCCACCTCTTGAACCCGCAGTAGTTCAACCCCTTTTTGTTGCTCCATAAATAAGGGGTGATTCACTGATTCGAGTTCGAAAAATGGTCGCATACCCATTTTGCGGGTGTGGATTTTAACTTTGAGGCCAATGGTATTGGGATATCCCACCAACTCATTGGCTATTTCGCCTGGATAGGGTTTTAGATCGACCCGTCGGGGATTCTGCCAGACTTTGAGGGTTTGCTGAAAGTGTTCTTTGCTGATTGTAGTCCAAATGGTGTAGTTGAAGATTTGCCCTGTGGTCCCGAGCGTGATTTCGACGTTTCCTTTGATAAAGAAAAATTGATCTTGAATGACACACACTTCAGATTGAAGTTGACTAGAGGGGTCATTGGCGAAACTGTCCGCCCAGTAGGCTGGAGCTGGAAAGTCATAACTCATTGGTAGGTCATTATGGTATTGTCCACAGCGGCGGCAGATAAATCCTGGCATAGCTTGCTTTCTAATGGTAAAAATGAATGTTTTTAGGAGGTTAGAGCCTAGGAGGTTTGAGTGTCAAAAGACAATCTCTACCCCCTAACTCTTGATAGTCTTAATCGCGGAATAATTCACGCACGACAATATTGCGCTGAATTTGGCTAGTGCCTTCATAAATTTGATAAATTTTGACATCCCGCATCAATTTTTCAACCGGATACTCAGCCATATAACCATAACCACCAAACACCTGAACCGCATTGGTAGTGACACGCATCGCCATATCGGCAGCGTAGGCTTTGGCAAAGGCTGAGGCTGAGGGATTGGGAATGCCGTTATCAACAGACCAGCTAGCCTTCCAAACAAACATCCGCCCTGCCTCGACCTCCATTGCCATATCGGCAATCATATGACCAATCACCTGATGCTTCCAAATCGGTTTGCCCATTGACTCACGCGTTTTGGCATATTGGATTGACTCTTCCAAGGCTCGTCGCGCCACACCAACTGCCCCTGCCGCAGTGGGCACCCGGCTCTTATCAAACACCTTCATTGCAATCATAAAGCCATCGCCCTCATTCCCCAAGCGATGGGTGGCTGGAACTTTCACATTATCAAACACAACCTCAGCGGTGTCCGAAGCGTGTTGCCCCATTTTATTGAAAGGCTTACCAACACGGACCCCTTCCCAATCCCGCTCGACGATGAAGCAACTCATTCCATTATAACGGGTGTCGGGGTCGGTGTAGGCAAAAACGGTATAGAAGTTGGCGACGGTCGAGCCGGTGATAAAGGTTTTGTTTCCATTGAGTATATAATGGTCGCCTTCTTTACGGGCTGTAGTTTTAATTCCCGCCACGTCTGATCCAGCTTCTGGTTCAGTTAAACAGTAAGCACACAATTGACCATCAGACATTCGACCGCCATACTCTTTTTTCTGATCTTCACTTCCAGCAATCAAGATAGGCAAGATCCCGAGTGCGTTGACAGCAATCGCGGTACTAATGCCTGAACAACCCCAAGAAAGCTCCTCCCCCACCAGACACTCATCAAATACACTTAATCCTAAGCCCCCATACGCTTCGGGGATATTCATCATTGTCAACCCCAATTCTTGCGCCTTTTTGATAACGGGCCACGGATATTCGTGTGTTTGATCATAATGCTCGGCTACAGGGGCGATCTCGTTTTTCGCGAATTCCCGAGCCAGGTTCTGAATCATTGTTTGCTCTTCACTGAGATTAAAGTTGACGCCATTGACACCCATCATGTGCTCCTTAGATTTTATTTTAGGTTTTGGGTCAGCCTCAAATTTTTGGAAGGACCAAAGATGATCATTGAAGCTGTATTGAGCCAAATAAGCCTGCTGTTTATATTACTTTGAAATTACGGATAGATTGAGTCCAAAAAATGAGGAAATAATCTTTCAGGGAATTATAAACATATTTCTAAAAATATAAAAGTCCGACCTTAAGCCGGACTTTTATATTTTAGAATTTGGCTAATATGTTACGTTATGCTGTTTCTTCAACGCGTTCAACTGAAATCCGTAACTTAGTGGCAACGGCAACAATGGCTAAAACTGCTGTAAGCATTGGGGCAATGATAACCAAGGCAGCAGTTCCAGCAACCCCGAAGGTTAGGGGGATTTCGAAGATCGTTTTGCCTGCCTGGGTGTTGATCGACAATCGTCGAACATTACCTTCACGTAACAACTCTTTAACTTTATCAAACACCTGTTCTCCCGTTACAGTGAACTCCTCCGTTCGGGTTGACTCGGTTTGCTCTGACTCGTTGTTTTGTACTTCGATTTTATCTTCAGACATTTTTATTTCCTTTCTTACTTGTGTCCATGTGATTTATTTTGTTGGCCTTATTAGATCTGAATGATCTATGCAGTTCGCTATTTTGTAAGGCTTTAATCACATTACGAGTAAGGTCTCGAAAAGTTGCAGGAGATTTAAAGATATTTTGAGGAACTTATTTGCCTGAAGATGTGGAGCTGCTATCGATTTTGTTATCTTAAGAAGTTATTAACAAACTGATAGGAAATTAGGTGGGATTCTGGGGTATTTAATGAATTTTAACATTTGGTCAACAATTTCAAACCTTTTTCAAACCTTAACCTGTTAGAATGGTTTTGATGCGACCCATCTTTCCTATATATCCTTTTAGATACGTGTGATATAGTTAATTTGTTCCACCAGAACCAAAATCAATCTAATACGACCACTGCCACATCTCTCTAGCATCTCGCCACCAGTATATTTCCAAACCAGATCATTAGAATAGTTTATTTGGGTCCAACATTTGACGATAATTGCCTGATGTTGTTTGTTCTATTGTTTTTGTAGAGAGGATCTCGATTATGAAACGGAACCCCCTTATCTCCCTCAATTTGAAGTTGATGGTTTCCCTTGTCACATTGTTCACAGTGTTTAGCTTTGTAGCTGTTCAGCTTCACTCTGTGGCACAGGCTGACGGCCTAATCACGGTAAACAGTACCAGTGATGTTGTTAGTGATGATGGAAGCTGTACCTTACGTGAGGCTATCAACGCAGCCAATTCAGATACTGCATCTGGCTTAAATGCTGGCGAATGTGCTGCGGGAAGCGGTCCTGATACGATTGATTTTTCAGTGACAGGTACAATTGGTGTCCTTTCTACATTACCCAGCCTGACTAGCACCATCACCATTGATGGACCGGGTTTAGATGATTTGACCATTAATCGAGGTGATGAGGTCAACTTTGGTATTTTTGTGGTGGCTAGCGATGGGGTCGCGACTATTTCTGGGTTGACTGTCGCCGATGGCTTTAGTGGTGGTGGCGCAGCGATTGCGAATAGTGGTATCTTAAGCCTAACCCATAGTCTTTTAACAAATAATGAAGCAGCTGCTGGCGGCGCGCTCATTAGCGACGGTACACTGTTTGTTGATCATACTACCTTTGCCGATAATGTCGGAGCAAGTGGTGGGGCACTCTATTTATCAGGAAACAGTACCATTCAAAATAGCACCTTTGTAGATAACTCCACCGTCGCTAATGAAGGTGGAGCTATTTTTGCAAATGCTGGAACGACAACCCTCACCAACATCACTGTTTCTGGCAATAGTACACCAGCCACGGGTGGCGGACTAGTTACCAGTGCGGGTCTACCTACAACAGTAAATATCTTCAACAGTACGTTTACTGGAAATAGCGGCTCTGGTGGTGGTGGCATTAGGAACTTCCTCGGAACCATAACGATCAAAAATTCGATCATTGCCAATAATACAGGGGGTGATTGTTCCGGAACCATTACCTCTTCTGGTTATAATCTCTCTAGCGATGCCAGTTGTTCTTTCAACAACACGGGCGATACACAAAACACAGATCCACTATTGGGCACGTTAGCTGATAATGGCGGCTCGACCGAAACCCATGCGTTGCTAACTAACAGCCCAGCTATTGATACAGGTGACCCTGCATTCGTTGCTCCACCGGACTTCGATCAGCGCGGGATAGGATTTGATCGGGTGGCCAATGGTCGGATTGATAAAGGTGCATTTGAAGTGCAACCCTTTGGCCCGACCGGAAATGCTCTTAATTTTGATGGGGGTGATGATAAGGTTGTTCTCGGTAATCTTCCCCTGAGTACAAGCCAGAACACCATTGAGTTTTGGCTTAAACCTGATTCCCCAATCACCGAAGATACTAGAATCCTCACGGGACAAACGACATCAGATTTTCATATTGGTATTCAGGGCGGCAAAATTGTTACTTTTCCTGGTCCAAATTGGGTTACGCTGACATCTTCCACAATTCAACCCGACGTTTGGACCCATATTGCAATTACTAGAAATGGGAATTCTGTTACGGCGTATGTCAATGGGGTCCAGGAATTAACGGGAGCAAACACTGCCACTGCCTATAATGGTACCGAACTAGGATCCTGGTTCCCCGGCTTTGGGGCCTATTTTGACGGTGAATTAGACGAGGTTCGTTTCTGGAATGAAATTCGTACTCAGGCTCAAATTGAAGCGGATATGAGCAATAGCCTAGTTGGAAATGAGGCTAATCTTGTTGCCTATTATTCTTTTGATCAAGGCGATGCTGACAACAGCAATGCTGGGCTGACCGAATTGATCGATTATACCGGTGATCATGACGGAACGCTGACGAATTTTTCCCTAACAGGCAGTGCCTCCAACTGGGTCTATACCGGGCAAGACGGAGCCCCCACCCTCTCGACAACTGCGGCCAGTAATATCGCCCAAACAACGACTGACAGCGGCGGTAACATCCTTTCCATCGGCTCAGATGATGTGACAGACCGTGGTGTTGCATATAACACCACAGGCTCCCCCACGCTGGCTGATACGACAATTAGCCAAAATGGCGTATTTGGCACAGGAACTTACAATTCTAGTTTGTCTGCCTTGACTGCCGACACAACCTACTATGCCCGGGCCTTTGCCACCAATAGTGCGGGGACAAGTTACGGTGATACCATTAGCTTTACCACGCTCAATGTTCCGACAACCGCACCTGGCGGGATTTCCGCTGATTTAGAGCTTTGGCTGAAAGCCGATGCTGAGGTTTACAATGATGCTGGGGTTACAGAGGCAACCTTTGGGCAAACGGTTCAACAATGGAACGATCAGAGCGGGGCTGGCAATGACGTTGTTCAGACCAATGCTACCTACAAGCCCGTCTTTCAATCAAGCTCATCAAGCTTCAATCAAAACGCGGCAATTGATTTTTCGAATGATTTTCTGGACCGGCAGCCCAATGTCTTAACCAACAGCACTTCTGATGGTTCGGTCTTTTTGGTGGCTGAAAATAACTCACTCTCGGCTTGGGACACAGGCGTTGGTTTTGACAATAGCGTAACTGATGGTGATTTTCCCCTCTTTGGTACCGAGAATGATAGGCAAGCAATTTGGAATCCAACCAATACCCATCCAACACCCCTTCAAACCAATCAAACGTATATATTTGATTGGATTTGGGAGACAGGTGTTAGCTTAGACTTGTATCAGAATGGGTCAGGCCATAGTGCAGGAACCCTCCTCAATAGTTTTGGCACGAATGTCATCAAAATTGGTGGTGAGACCTCAAACGGTGAATATTGGGATGGTAAAATCGCTGAGGTGCTGGTGTATGGCCAAAAGCTCAGTGATGCGGATCGGCAAAAAGTAGAAAGCTACCTTGCTGTTAAATATGGGGTCACGCTAACTAACACCCAAAACTATGTCGACTCAAATGGAACCGTCATCTACCCGAGCACAACAACCCATAGCGGCTATACTACTGATATTGCCGGGATCGGGATTGATGATGCCAGTGATTTAAGCCAATTAAGTTCACAAAGCGTCAATGATGGTACGCTGCTCTCAATTGAAGGCAACGGGGCCAATGTCAGTGATGGCGAATTCCTCATTTGGGGGAATAATGGTGGAACGCTCGACGGCTTTAGTCAGGCCCCCAGTGGCTACGCAGCCCGCCTCAATCGTGTGTGGCGTGTCGCTGAAACAGGCGATGTTGGCAGCGTTGATCTGACCTTTGACCTGACCGGGGTTGGGGATGATAACTTTACAAATGCTTATGAGTTAGCGCTGTTGATCGATGATGACGGCGATTTTAGCAACGCGACGATCGCTGCCACAGCTGCTCCTGGCGATGGCTTGATTTTCTTTAGTAGCCAAGACTTAGCCAATGGTGACTATTTCACTCTAGCCTATGAGGCCAGTGATACGACGCTTCAAGTCGATACAACCCTTGATAACTTGAGTGACACTTGTGATGACTTGACCCCGAATGATTGTAGTTTGCGCGGTGCTATCAGTAAAGCGAATGCTGATATCTCAAATGCCTACACCATCACCATTCCTACAGGCACTTACACCCTCACCCTCATTGGTGCGGGTGAGAACAACAACCTGACAGGTGATCTCGATGTTAACAATTCAATCGCCTTTGTGGGCGCTGGCGATGAACAGACGATTATCAATGCAAATGGTATTGACCGCGTCTTTGAGCTTCAGGGTGAAATTGGATCTGTCGAATTTTACGATTTGAGTATTATCGGCGGACAAGCGACTGGTTCAGGTGGTGGTATCTACAATACAGACTCTGTAATTCTTCTGAGCAATGTCTCAATTAGTGGTACAGCCACAATCAACGGTGGGGCGCTGCAAAATGACTTTGGTAGTGTAACCCTAGCTGGCGATACAGGCGGTGTCATTGACGGTGTGATTGGCGGGACGAATGGCTTGACCAAAGAGGGGGATGGCACCTATATCCTCACTGGTAACAATACCTACAGTGGTATCACTTATGTCAATGAAGGTAAGCTTGAGATAACTCACGCGCAAAGCCTCGGTCCGCAAACACCATTTACCACCAATGGAACGGAAGTGGCGGATGGGGCTAGCCTTGTAGTTAGCACAACCGGTGGCCAATTCCAAGAGCCGTTAACGTTGAATGGGGCTGGCATAGACAATGGTGGGGCATTACAGTTCTTCGGTAGTATGGCTTTATCAGAGCCAGTTGTCTTGGCAACCGATACGACAATTGGGCAATACGCCTCGCCAAATATCCCCAACATTGCAGGTGTGATTAGCGGCCCCAGTTCATTCACAAAAGTTGGCTCGGGTACCTTCTTTATGAGTGAGGCCGCAACCTACACAGGCACAACGAATATTGATGAAGGCTCAGTTATGGTGGCCAAAGCGGGCGGTGTTATCCCCAACACGAGCGCCGTCACCGTTGCTAGTGGAGCTGCGTTAGTATTGAATGATAATGATGAAACGATTGGCTCACTGGCTGGCGAAGGTAATGTCTTCCTAGGCACGGGTACACTCACCGTGGGCGATGATAACACCAATACCACATTTAGTGGGGTGATGAGCCAAAGTGGTGGTTTGGCTAAGCTTGGCTCTGGCACCTTTACGATGTCTGGTGCTAACACCTACGCTGGCGTAACTACTGTTTATGATGGCATCTTGCTCGTCAATGGCTCGCTTGCTGGTGGTGTAACGGTTGATGGTGGCACTGTCGGAGGAACTGGAACGATCGCTGGAACAACCATTGTCAATGGTGGCTCGACGATTTCACCAGGGGCTAGCCCTGAAATCTTGAATACAGGGTCAATCGCCTTTGGTCATGAATCGGCACTCGAAATTGAAATCGAAGGCACAACACCTGGAGCCAGCGGGCACGATCAACTCAACGTTACGGGTACTGTCGCCTTTGAGACGATTGATGGAACTGGCGTTGACCTGTTGGTCTCCGTTTCCGAAGGTTTCACCCCAACCATTGGCGACACCTTTGTCATCGTTAATAATGATGGCTCCGATCCTGTCACTGGAAACTTCGCCGGTCTGCCTGAAGGAGCCACCGTGGACAGTGATTTTGGCGGTAGTGGCCAAGGTGCAGTCATTTCTTATGTGGGTGGCGACGGCAATGATGTTGTGATCACCGTTGCAGACCCAATCCAAACAGGCCCTGTCTTCACAGTTAATACGACCTCTGATGACTTTGATGGTTGTACAGAAACAAACTGTTCTTTCCGAGAAGCAATTGAGGCTGCAAATGCGCTCAGTGGCACCGATCAAATTAACTTTAATATTCCAGGCAGTGGCCCTCACGTCATTTCTCCCACCTATGAGCTTCCAGAAATTTATGATCCCGTGGTGATCGACGGAACTACTCAACCGGGCGCGGCGTGTTCAAGTTGGCCCCCAACTCTGCAAATTGAGATTGATGGTACAAATGCCGACTCGTTTGGTGAAGTTGAGGAAATCCCAGCTAGGGGTTTGATTGTTAGCGCAGGTAACACGACCATTCGCGGTCTATCCATTCACAGCTTTAGCCTTGATGGTATCGAAATCAACACCAATGGCGGCAATATCCTCACTTGTAACTATATTGGTACGGATACCCTCGGTACGGTCGGTTTAGGGAATACCCAGGCTGGTATCGTCGTTGATGCGGGTAACAACACAATCGGGGGCACCAACCCCGCAGATGGCAACTTAATTGTCAACAATGGGGATGACGGTATCGTTGTGCTCTCTGGTAGCGGCACCTCTATTCGCTCTAATTCGATTTACAACAACGGTCTGTTGGGTATTGAGTTAGAAGGGGATGGCGTTACGACAGTCGATTTGAATGATACAGACAGCGGGGCAAATGATTTACAAAACTTGCCTGTGTTGTACTTGGCCGAACCAGGTAGTGGCTCAACTTCGGTCCAAGGTCTAATGCACGGTGCAGCCAATACAACCTTTGCTCTTGACTTCTACATCAACGCTGCTTGTGATACTTCTAGCTATGGTGAGGGGCAAACCTTCCTCGAAACAAAGTCAGTCACAACAGATGGCTCAGGTGATATCATCTTTAATGAAACCTTGGCTGCTGAACTGAGTGAAGGGCAGTTTGTCTCCGCCACAGCCACAGATCCAAATGGCAACACCTCGGAGTTTGCCCAGTGTGTTCGAGTTGGACCGAACAACACAAGCTGGCCAAATGCTTTAGAATTGTTCCCAGATCCTATTGACTCAGCTGATCAGCTTATTGAAAAGCAAAATCAAGCGCGTTGGTTTAAGTTTAAGGTGCGACCGAACAGTCAGGTTGTCGTGACTTTATCGAATCTACAGCAGAATTATGATTTAACCATATATAAAGATATTGCCACGATTGATAATGATGTTGAGCGTTTGGAAGATATAGCACGATTAGGCGCTGAGTTTGCGCCCTCGGCCTTTAGCCCGTCGGCCTTTAGTCCGTCAGCATTCAGCCCGTCGGCCTTTAGTCCCTCGGCCTTTAGTCCCTCGGCATTCAGCCCGTCGGCCTTTAGTCCGTCAGCATTCAGCCCGTCGGCCTTTAGTCCGTCAGCGTTCAGCCCGTCGGCGTTTAGTCCGTCAGCGTTCAGCCCGTCGGCGTTTAGTCCCTCGGCGTTTAGTCCCTCGGCGTTTAGTCCCTCGGCCTTTAGTCCGTCAGCATTCAGCCCCTCGGCCTTTAGTCCGTCAGCGTTCTCTAGTGCTGAAAGCCGCAGTTTGATCGGCTTCTCTGCCTTTGAAGGTAATGCTAGTGAAGGCATTGTGTTGAATACGTGGAACAATACGGGCGACTTTTACATTAAGGTTCAAGGTCGAAATGGGGTGTTTGACTTAAGTAATCCATTCCATGTCGAGGTTGAGATGACGAGCATCAACTGTGATATCTCAACGTCTCTGCCCAACAGTACCCACGTGGCCACAGATGGCGGCTTCAACACGGTCATCCTCACGGATTTGACCCGTAATACCACAATGATGGAGGGTACACCTGAAGAAAAGGCCGCGATGTTGGCCGCGCTGAATCAGTTGGCCGCCCAACAAGAGGTCAACGGGGTGGTTATTGATGTTGGGGCAGATGCTCGTGTCGCGGCGGCGAACACATTGGCTGATGCCAATACCGCGTGTCCATACACCAAAAACTTAGTGGCCCAATCGATCAAAGATATTGTTGATGACTACCGAGCCTTGAACCCAATTGAGTATGTGGTTGTCATTGGTGATGATGATGTGGTCCCCTTCTTCCGTTATCCAGACACAACCTTGTTAGGGAATGAAGAGAATTATGTGCCACCCGTTGCTGAGTTTACTCACTCGCAGTCAAGCCTGCGCCTAGGTTATGTCTTAAGTCAGGATGCATACGGCTCATCGATTGATATTTCACTCAAGGCGGCCCAATTCCCCATTCCTGAAATTCCTGTTGGTCGATTGGTCGAAACTGCAACCGAGATTACGGGAATGATTGATGCTTACATTACTGGAACAACGGCTGGTGTGGTCCCAACCCCATCCTCAGGCTTAGTCACCGGCTATGACTTCCTGGAAGACGCCTCACTCGAGGTGACAAATGAGCTTCAGTCTGGTCTAGATACCA
Source organism: Phycisphaerae bacterium (assembly GCA_028285035.1). Next base: position 100,740 of record JANQQF010000084.1, on the reverse strand, counting down.
CAGCAAATGTGGATACATTGATTGCGGCGCAAGAACTGGCTCCTGCTCTAGGTTGGACGGCTGACGATTTGGGGAACCTGTTGCTCAATAATCGTTACGATATCGCCTTCCTGGCCGGTCACTTTAGCGCCAACAGTGCTTTGGCTGCCGATTACGATACAAGCTTGATCACGACTGATCTGGTAGCATCACCTGTTGATATGACCAATGCTATTGTCTCTAGTGCAGGTTGTCACTCCGGCTACAACATCGTGAATGATCACGGTGTACCAGGGGTCACCTTGCTCTTGGATTGGCCCCAAGCTTTTGCACAGAAGAAAGCAACCTTGATTGCTGGGACGGGCTATCAGTATGGTGATACAGACTTCATTGAATACAGCGAACGAATTTATCTTGAATTCCATCGCCAATTACGGGTTGGTAATCCTGGTGAGGCTGTCTCAATTGGGGATGCTTTAGTTCGATCTAAGCAGATTTATCTAAGCCAGACACCGAAGATTGAAGGGCTACACGAGAAAGCACTGCTTGAAGCTACCATCTTTGGCTTGCCAATGTTGAGTGTGGCGATGCCTGGTGATCGTATCGATCCTGATAGTAGTTCCTCAATTGTTAACTCTACCTCTAGCTTTGGCTCAAATCCGGGGGCGACGTTGGGCTTGGATTATGCGGACATCACCATTGTTTCAGATCTAACAACTAACACGAGTGTTCTGAAGAATGTTGATGACAATTCAGAACTGACTGCAACCTATCTTAGCGGCACAAACGGGATTGTGACCAACCCTGTTGAGCCGGCCTTGCCGTTGGAAGTTCGTGATGTGACCGCGCCAAACAACAAGATCCTGCGAGGTGTTGGTTTCCGAGGTGGGAACTATACCGATGTGCCCGACATTTTGCCACTGACTGGAGCACCAGCCACGGAAATTCGTGGGGTCCACGGACCGTTTTTGTCCGATGTATTCTTCCCCATTCGTCCGTGGAGTGTCAACTACTTCGATGCATTGCAGGGGGGAAGCACTAACCTGATGGTTACGCCAGCTCAGCATCGCTCGACAACACCAGGTGCCACACTCAATACCTTGCGTAAGTTTGATGATATGAACTTCCGCTTGTATTACAGCGACAATTTCCAAACGTATGACGGAGACAGTACGCCAGCCTTGTCCGCTCCACCGACAATTGCTGAAATTAATGCCTACCCCGAAAGTGGCACGATCAAGTTTGAAATGCGGGTTGTTGGTAATCCAGCGGCGGGTATTCAGGAAGTGTGGGTAACCTATTATGATAGTAGTAAGACTCCTTCTGGAAGCTGGCACTCACTCGATTTGACGCAAAATACAAGTGACTCAACTTTGTGGGAGGGTACGCTGGATTTGAGTGCAGATGGGGCATCGTCCGAAGATATTCGATATATCGTTCAGGCTACAAACGGGGTTGGTTTGGTCGCCTTAGACACCAATCTTGGCGAATACTATCGACTTCCCGCCGAGGGTGATATCCCGGTTGATGAGCCAGCGCCAACTAGTTTGATCTTCAACCCAACCCCAGCATCTTCAGGGGCTTATGGTGACACAGTTACCTTTAAGGCTGTTCTGACAAGCAATGACACCCCATTAGCTGGTAAGATTGTTAACTTTGGTCTAGGATCACAGAGTTTGTTTGCAGTGACGGATAGTAATGGTCTGGCGACCGTGACGATGAGTTTGATTGGTACACCAGGGCAATATGATCTAACAGCTTCATTTGGCCCGACTGCTGAGTTTGAGGCTTCATCAGTTAGTACACCATTTGAAATTACACTACAAGGGACTCAGATTGCTTTAGAGGTTCAAACGGATATCGATGGTAAGCCGGTCGTCGTGGCTACCCTGACTGATGATCAGGGGCGACCGCTACTGGAACAAACCATCTTCTTTGTCATCACTGGGGATAATGGCTCCCAAAGTAGAACAGTTATTACCAACTTGATCGGTCAGGCAAAACTGCGAGACATCACCTTGCCAGATGGTACCTACACTGTTAATGCCTACTATAATGGTGAAATCCCAATCCCTGGTCAGAGTACAATTACGCTCGTCAGTGATAGCTACAGCCCATCAGTTGCTTCAGCGGGGCTTGAGGTGGATAGTGCCAACTTTGTTGGAACACTAACCATTAACAAAGCGATTAGTAGTGATAGTCCAACCGCATTTGATTTCACTGGAGATTTGGGTGAGTTTACGCTGACGACCGAAATCACACCGAGCATTACCTTTGCAGATACTTTGGCAGATACTTATACAATCAGCGAAGATCCAACGTCATTCCCTGATCAGTTCTGGGCACTTCTGGCTGTGATGTGTCAGGATATTACCAATCCTGACCTCCCACAGCCCGTATCAATTTCGGTCGACTTGTTCAACTATACAGCCGATATCCCATTATCAGCCGGACAGCATGTCGAATGTACCTTCTTCAATGACCGAGCTAACTTTGAGGGTGGTGAGAATTTACAGCGACTCTATCTGCCATTAATCTCGAAGTAACACTGTTTGATAAACGATAAATCGTTGAAATAAAAAGCAGCTCCCGTATCATCAAGGGGGCTGTTTTTGTAGTTTAATTTACTTTGGTGATAACTTTTAGTCAGTTTTTAACAGCTTTTCCTCTAACTGGTGTTTTCAATTTGTGGCTTACATCAAGCGGCTAATTGAAGGGCTTCATCAATGGCTTCATCTAGTGACATCGCTTGCCCCGCTGCTTCAGCGGCTGTAGCTTCGGCATGATCGATTAACTGTCGGGCTGAATTTAAGGTTTCATCCAACTTTTGCTTGTCAGACGGCGGCAAAGGTGCACCAAGATTTTCTCGTAAAACCGTGGCTGCGCCAAAAAGCCGAAGAGCGCGCAGGGCATCTTTTTCAAGGGCCGCTAAACTGCCAATGTCTTCCAAAAGATAAGCAATGGCTCCCCCATCACCTAAATCTCGATTGATTGTTAAACTCTCAATGTACAAAGATCGGGCGGCTTGATAATCAGTTTGGGCACGTGTAGCATTGGCAAGGTTGTTGAGGGCGTTGGCCAAATACCAGCGATCACCAACCTCGCGCTGTAAATTGACGGCAATTTCAAGCTGGGTGACTGCCATATCATATTCACCTTCAGCCAGTAACACATTTCCCAAATTATTCAATGAGACGGCAATCGCCCACTTGTCACCGATATCCCAGCGATTGGCCAGACTTTCCTCATTCAAGGATCGGGCTGTGTCATAATCACCTTGATATTCAGCCAAGATGGCTAGGTTACTCAGCAAACTGGCTGTATTCGCTTTGTCATGTAAACTACGTCGGATTGATAAACTCTCTTCATATCGCTTACGGGCTGAGTCGTAATCACCTTGTTGGGCAGCCAAGGTTCCACTACTATGCAACACCTGCCCGACCCCGGATTGGACACCAATTTTCTTGAAGCCAGCTTCGGCTCGCTCAAACCAAACCAAGGCATCGGCATAAATGCCTTGTTTGCGATACAGTTCACCTGTGGCCCACTGACACCAGGCGACCGACTCATTGTCATCCAAGCTCTCGGCCAAAGTTAAAGCCTGATTGTATAATTTTCCAGCCTCATCCCATTGACCAAGCAACTGTAAGACATCACCAAGTTTTCGCAGAATTGCTACTTTCTCTTCATCTTCAAGGAGTGGCAGTACCTTTCGATAGTAATCAATCGCAGCTTCGTTCGCGTAATCGGCCTGAGCGGCTTCACCTGCCAAACGGAGATATGTGCGTTGTTTATCTTTGTTGTCACTACGACCATAATGAAAGGCGAGTAGGTCAAGATATTGATTAATATGCTTTGAATACTTGCTCTCGATAAATTCGCCTAGATAGTTGTGCAATAACGATCGTGTTCCATATGGTAAACTTTCATAGGCCACTTCTTGCGTGACAATATGCTTGAAAAGATAAATGATTTCGGGATCTTCGCTGTCTACTGGGGTTAAGTCCATTGTGCTGAGAACGCTTAAGTCCTCTTTTACTGGCTCTTCTTTTAGATCGGGATACATTCCCCATACCCAAGCAGCCCGGAATAAGCGGCCAATGACACTGGCAATTCTAAGAACACTCTTCTGATTTTCGGTAAGGCGATCGATACGACTGAGAATCAAGGTTTGTAAACTATCGGGAAGATCAAGCTTCTTCAAAGCATCGCTGTCGTGTGGATCAATCCCCTGATCCCGCAGATAGTTGAGCAGTTCTTCAATGTAGAACGGATTCCCCTGCGCTCGATCCGTGATCCGCTTAATAATTCCGGCTGGCACCTTGCTATCATCATCGGAGAATTCGGATAGCTTCAAAGTGATCAGGCGTTCTGACTCCTCCGGTGTGAAATGAGTCAGCTCAATTTTAGTAAAATTAGGCAACCGTTCAATGGGTGACTCAGGCTGTTGTTTATCGGGGGGACGGTAAGCCATAATAACCAGCACTGGTAAGTGCGCAATCGCACCACTCATTACCTCTAAAAGCTCTAACGAGAGCGGATCAATCCAATGACTATCTTCCAAGACAATCACTAAGGGTGTTTGTTGTGCCCGGGCACGCAAGCAGTCAATTAGGAGAGACTCTAGTGATGTCTTTCTCAATTTAGCATCAAAGGACTGGGTCAACTCACTGTCTGGGATTTCTAGATTTAATACATTGCCTAAAAGTGGCAAACGGGGCGTTAAGGTTGGATCAATTTCATTGAGAACTGTCTCGAGCACGTAAATCTGCTCTTGAAGCTCCCAAGTTGGATCAATGCCAAAGAAGCTTTGCCAGACAGGTTGCCAAACTAAATAGCTGATATTTGTCCCGTAGGATTGACATTCACCGCCATACCCTTCCATTTGATGTTCAATGGTACGAGGGATCACTTCAGCCACAAGACGAGATTTGCCCATTCCCGCTTCAGCCGTAATCCCAATAAATTGTCCCTGACCTGATAAGGCTAACTCAAGCTTTTCTTGAATCAAGGCTAGTTCATCTGTGCGTCCGACCATGGGGAGTTGGTACTTAAGTTCGGATAAATGAAAGTCTCGTCGTTCCTTAAGATGATGAGGACGATAGGCGATAATTTCATTGCTTTTCCCCTTGACCTTAAACGGGTCTAACTTCTCCCAAGAGAAGCGATTAGCCGCCGTTTCTTGGACTCGCTGACTAACCAAAATTTGTCCAGGCTCAGCCTTGCCCATTAACCGGGCAGCCAGATTGACCTCATCCCCTAGTACTCCATAAGTCCGACGTGTACTACCTCCATAGGCCCCTGTATAAAGCTGGCCTTGGCTGACCCCGATTTGGAGGCGATCAATAAAATCTAAATCGTCGGGTAGTGCGTGTAGATCCAATGCTGCAGCAACGCTGCGGGCTGCATCATCTTCATGGGCGATTGGTGAGCCAAAGGCGGTATACAAATAACTGCCTTTATCACCAATCGTTAATTGAAATAGATAGGCATCATAACGGGCCAAAATTTTCTGGACCCAACGAATGTAAGAATCCAACTTCTGACCAGCTTCTTCATCGTCGTCGTAATCAATGCCATCAAAGTAGAGGAAGAGTGGTACACCGGGACGTAATTCAGCTAAAAATTGTCCCCCTTCAGCGCTCAATCGTTCATAAATAGGAGGCAACATCCAAGGTTTTTGTTGTTCTTCGCTGAGGGTATCCTCAGACAGGGCAGGCCACGCAATCGTCTCAAGATCGATTTTGTCAGGATTTTTGAGGCTGAGCGCAACCGCAAATGTTTGACCATTCTCTTCGTGGGTACGAAGATCACCTAATTCTAGTTCGTCTTGCAGATTAGCCATCACGGTTGGTGTAATCGCCACCTCACCCTTTTCAGCCATTCGTTCGGCTGTGGCCATATCATCCAGCGTTGCCCCAGCTAGAGCATCGATGTATTGAATTTGGGGATCGCCGACTTGGAATCGGCGAACCGGGCCAGCGGCGACACCGACTGTCATTCGAAGCGGCAATCGATCGCCTGATGGCGTTTCAACAGCGGCAAATTGTCCCATCGCTTGCTGCATTGCCAGCCCACAAGCTACAGCCAATAAACCTACATCACCGTCGAACCAACAGGTAATCGCATCACCACTAAAGGCCATAACACTGCCTCGGTAACGATGAACCTCTTTGACAAGTGCATCGTAAATCAGGTTAAGCTGCTTTGTTAATTCTTCTGCCCCGCGTCGTGGCCCATAACTGTTTAGAAGTGATTCTGTAAGGGGGGTGAAGCCAGAGATATCTGCAAATAAAGCGGCGCCGCTTGTGCGATCTGGCAAAATTTGTCCTTGTGCAATGGCCTGACGGCGATCCATCGGTATATATGCACTTGGTAACTCCATAGGTGATTGCCCTTTACCAAAATTAATTTAACTATTTTTAGAGGATGATTGAGAGGTGATTTCTATTTGAAAAACAAGTCTTGTCGGTCGAATTGATATGTTTCTAGTATGCCCTGATGATAGCACGAAACCTTAAAAGAGAAAATGGGATTAACAGGCTATTCGCTAGTATTTATCTACTATTATAAGCAAAATAAACGTGCGGATCGCGTGATATTTAGATTTGTTTGACAAAAAGGGTGATATTATACTGCCCCTTAATTTCTAGTAAGGCAATCAAAATATGCTCTCAATAACAACAGACTACAGTATGGATGATCTCCATCGTCGCGAGTCAATTGAAGATTTTGTCAATGGTGTGGGGAATCCTCAGCCCTACTTACGAGCGATTGCCGAGATGGGCTTTTCACACATTCATTGGTGTCATCATTGGAACTGTGATTTTATGTATGACCAGTCCGAAATTGAACATATTGCTAGTTTGCTCAAGATGTATGGTTTGCAGTTGGCCGATGTGCACGGCTCCGAGGGACGTGAAAAGTTTTGGTATTCGCCACAGGAGTATGCCCGTCTGGCTGGGGTTGAGCTTGTTAAAAATCGGATCGATTTTTGTGCTGAGTTGGGTGGCGATGCAATCGTGATGCACGTGTATCCACTGCCCCTAGACTCGATGCAAGCTGAATTTGTTTGGGGCCAATTGCGAAAATCGCTCGATGCTTTGCAGCCCTATGTTAAGGAACGTGGGATAAAAATTGCTATCGAAAATTTGATTGATTTTCCTGGGGTACATTTTAGTGGTGTATCCGTTGATCAGGCGAGTGATAATTGGGATTTAATTCAACGAATTTTTGAAGCTTACCCGCCCGAGTTTGTTGGCCTTTGTTACGATTCGGGTCACGCTAACTTGGGCTATGATCGTTCGGCGCGACTGGAAAATTTTCTTGACCGATTGCTTGTGTTGCATTTGAATGGCAACGATGGAACAGCCGACCAACATCGTAATTTATTTGTCAATCCCATTGACTGGGAACAGTTGGCCAAATGGATTGCCACATCAGTTTACGACAAGCCAATGTCGCTAGAAGTGTCAGCCAGTGACATTGACGAGAGTGAGACAGCATTTTTACAAACTGCGTTTGACACAGGAACCCGCTTTGCCGAAATGGTGGCGGCTGCCTGAGAAAGTATAAAGTCAACCACAACAAACAAAGGAGTTTGACATGCACAAAATCTTGGTACTTTGGGCGGTGCCCCGCTCGACTTCAACAGCCTTTGAATGGATGATGCGGGTACGGGGGGATATGACCTGCTTTCACGAGCCTTTTGGCGAAGCTTGGTATCAGGGCGAAAATCCGATGTGGCCTCGGGTAGGCCCTGATAGTGTTAGAACGCCTGGGCTAACGTTGGAAAGTGTCTGGGAAATGTTACTGGCCGAGGCAAAGAAGGGGCCTGTCTTTTCAAAAGATTTTCCTCACTACATCGATCACCTGTGGAGTGATGAATTTTTTGCTCATTTTAACCACAGCTTTCTGATCCGTGACCCCGCGAAAACAATCACCTCCATGTACAAACACTGGCCCGATTTCCACCCCAAAGAAGTTGGCTTTCTTGAGCAGCGCCAGTTGTTTGATCAACTGTGTGATTATTTAGGGGAGGTTCCCCCGGTGATTGATAGCGATGATTTATTGGAAGATCCTCATGGAATGGTAGAAGTTTACTGTAATGCGGTTGGCATTCCATTTATGCCTGAATCGCTCAGTTGGGAGCCAGGCGCACGCGATGAAGTGAGTTGGTGGGATGGCGGCTCGTTTCACTCAAATCTACGGAACTCCGATGGTTTGAAACCACAGGTTCGCAAATATGTTGATATTTCACAGGTGCCTGATCGGGTGAAGGAAGTTTATCAGACAGTCTTGCCCCACTATGAAGCCCTGTATCAGCATCGGCTGACAGCGCCGAAGACCTAGATTTTGGGGTTCGGGAGGATATTAAAGTCTTCCCGAACCCTGTTTAAGCGGTTACAAATCAATCTCGTGGTAGCCCGTAACAAAGGCCACTTTGTTGTTGTTATTGAGCTGGCGTAACTCCTCCATCAACACCTGCACATTGTTAGAATTCCTCAATTCAACCGCATAGATCAACTCGGTTTGGGTGCCAGCCTGAACACTCTCGACCGAGATTAGACTAAAACGGGTAAGGTAGCGATCAAAGACAGCATTGAACAGTTGATCGTAACGCATGTCAGCGGGAAGTCGAATTTTCAGAATTTGCTCACGCACATCTTTGGCGAATAGGTTAAGATAGAACATTCCCCACAAGATGAAACAGATGAGCAGGGTGGCAATCGTTGCCAATAGATAGAAGCGTGTGCCAACTGCCATTCCAATCGCCATCGCGAAGAAGATGTAGCCCACATCACGGGTATCCTTGACCGCATTTCGAAAGCGGATGATTGATAATGCCCCGACCAGAGAAAAGGCTCGGGCGATATTCGAGCCAATGACGAGCATAATAATAGCCACAATCATACTCATCATAATCAAGGTATGAACGTACGACTGAGTGTAGGAAACGCCTTTATAGGAGATTTTATACACCCAAGCGATGGCTAATGAGAGGATAAAACTTAGAATAATTGTAAATACAACATCTGCGACAGTAAATACATCCGTTGCTTCTTGAACACTAAATAATGAGTTGAAAAAATCCATCATTCTCGTTGGCTATACGGTAATTTGTTGAGTCTGTAATAAAGCCTTGCTATTTTCAAGCACAGCGCAATACTTGCTGACCCGTCTTAACTGGCACCGATGATGATTGACCAACTCAGTTAGCCAGTTTGGGACACGATGATTGGCCTTTACCTCTAAAATGTAAATATTAGGGGGGAGGACAAGCTGATCTTCGCTCTGCTGTGATGTCAACAGTGAGAGATTATGGGTACGTCCCTTTAGTAATGAGTCAAACGTGACTCGTAGACCCGGATCAAGTTCAGAACCATTATAAGCCAACCGTTGATAACCTACAATACAGGCAGGTTGTAACTGTAAAGTATGATGTAGATATTTTATCTCATCAATAACAGCTTGATCGGCCTCGGATGATCCAGCTCGTGATTGGCCATAACTACAGAGGGCAATAGCCTCATTGTAGGGCAACCGTATTCGCCGTTTTTGGAGAGTCTTGTTGATTCGCTGTTTTATCTCAACAAAACTGTATGTCTCAGATGTAACCTCTTCATTCCCGTATACCCGAACCCGTACTTTGCGTCGATAACGATGCCCCTCAATTTTGTCCCAATAGGCCTTGTAATCTTCAGTATCAAAGTACACGCTTCGAATACTGTACCGCCCAAGTTGATCACCTTTGTCATCGGTGGCCATATAGCCCTTGAGGGCAGCCCGTAACACATCAAACTGATCCTGCGTGATGACGTATTTCAGTTCGTATCGATCAAATCGTTTCAGCATAATAAGCTTGATACCTACAACTTGCTATCACCGTCAAGCGTGGGCACACGCGGACCGATACCAGGTGAGCCATTCAGTTGGACACTGGCCCGCCAGTTTGATGATAGGGTTGGGTTGCCTCGTAGATCAATTAGGGTCAATGAGTCTCCCTTACCATCGGCGCTCAGTGGCCAACCATACTCATCATCGTAGATGACGGAAGCAAGAATATTATTATTGAAATCACGCAGGGTGATCTGTTCGCCCCGATTGGCTAGATTGCCATCATAAACCCCGGCAACGGGAACACTTGGATAGCGTTCAGAAAAGGCAGCCTCATTATAGACAAGTACGATAAAATCGCCAGGCGCCAAAGGCGCGCCAAAGCCAAAGGTAAACTCAATACCCTCAAATGACGCCCCACTGAGATCAATGGCCGTGTCACCGATGTTGCTCAGTTCAATGAACTCATAATCATCTCCGCCAGCAGGATTGTACATGATTTCTGTGATTCGAAGTTGACTAAATGTTGCTTGGGTCGCCCAGTCATCTGAATTCATAGTGGCTAATGCTGTAAACTCGTCCTGTTGTTCAGAGGCAACTTCAAAGGTGTCAAACAATGGAACATCTTCAGGGTTGATGAATGTTGTATTGTTGGCGTAGCCCGGTGTTGGGGTTGTAAAGTACCCCAACGCGTCTTCATAGCGACCATAAGAGATGTCCCTAAAGTAGCCAAGGCTGGTTAAGGTAATGACATCCATAAACTGTGCATCTAGCACATTGTACAAGGCCAGCGTTTCATCGGTTCGGCTGAGCTTAAAGTTAGTATGCAAGATCTGCTCACCCTCGATGGTTTTTATATTTTTCCCTGAGGCAAAAACGATGAGGTATTCATCAGGCTCAATCGTAATGGGCGGAAACATCCATTTATCAGGGCGATTGTGATCGTCGGTTAAAGCCCAACCCGAGAGATTAACCGGCCATTTGCTCCGATTGTGAATCTCAATCCAATCGGAACGAAGCCCTTCTTCATCTTCAGGTCCACTGTCATTCCCTGCAATAAATTCTGTGATAACCACAGCGCTTTCTGCTTTTACTTCACTGGTCACATAAATGTAACTTCCACTTAAGGTGAAAAGTATTAAAGTTAGAGTCCAAAATAGACTGATGTAACGTGTACGTTTTGTCATGATTTGTATCCTATTTTAACCGATTGACTTATTGGCACTCGGTAAACGTTTGATCCTTCAAAACTCTCAAATGTTCTAAAATAATCTCTTCTCGGGCATCAACAAAAGCTAAGGCGTTCTCAATATTTTGCTCAAAGATGGCTTCACCGGGTAAGTCTGCGGCCCAACGTTGGGTTTCCATGCCGATAAAGGGTCGAACAATGTCCGCCTGTTCATTGATTTCGGCTTTAACGCGTTCTTTGGATAGTTGCCCAAGTTCGGACTCGGGCTTGTTGTATATATTTTCCACCCCGAGATATTCTCGTGAGCGGTGGACAAAGCTATTTTTGAGATAACAACTTTGAATGAATGGTTTCTCCAAGATACGGGTGATGCTATCGTGCGGGCTGTAAGCACGGACCAGCGTGTTCAGGTCGCCCCGACCATCTTCCCCGCCCCCAAAGCTATCCTCCGCATCCCAAACCAGCATACGCCATTGATGTTGGGTATCAACTGTGCCTTCATCCCATCGGCGATAGACAACCCAGTTGGCGCTGGGCCAATCGGTGTGCTGAACATAGGCTTGGAGGAACAAGTAGGAGAAAACATTTTCCATATCTACTCGCCATTCAAGCGCCCCGATGTTTTCTGGCTTGGAGAAATCAGCTCCACCGATCCAATTCTGATTTTCCAACCAACCGCCATAACCCCCATCACGAACGGCCTCACGGTTGTACCATTCTCCCTCTTCCCAACCACTCTCTTTTACAATAATGTCCCATTCAGCTTCTGGGCTTGAGTAGGCGCGCAGAAAATCGATGTTGACATACTCTGTTAGATTGTATAATCCCCAAAACTCTCCATTGAGATAGAGGAGGGCCCATCGCCCGTGGGCAATGGGTTGGCCCATATCCCGATGTAAATTTCGGACCACCTGATCACTGATATACTTGGCGGTGTGATGGCGATCGGCTCGCTCTGGAATGCCACGATGAACGAAGGTGTCCTGAAAACCCGCGCGTAAAACAAATGAGTTGAATTGAGTAACTGGCGAATCTTCAAACAATTTATAATTTAGAGTATCTGATCCACTATAATCCTCTCGGAAGTAAACTCGATACGATTTCTTGGGGCTGAACAGCCGTGAAAAGTTTCCGTGAATCCGAATCCCAGCCGGCAGGTTAAACTCCAACTGTCCGCCCGGTGCAAAGTACTCGATGTTGATTGGGCGCTCCCACCCTTTGCCCCGCTCCTGCGGATTGGCGTGCAGGGTGTCCAGATGGCCCCAATCGGTTGTAATAGAAACGACTGGAATCGTTTGGTCGTAATTGGCAATGATGTAAGATTTGGTTAGGGCTTGACCAATTGGGGTGCCCTCTGCATCAAAGCGCTGGACTCGAATAACCGTCGAAATATCGATTGGAATTGGACCGCTATATGCTGGGCTATTTGCCGTGGGCCAAGCTCCGTTTGTGGTGTAACGAATGGTTCCTGAACCAGAGTTATTCAATGTTAATTGGAATGGCTGATGTGTGACTGTTGCCTCATGTGAGAAACTAATGGGTGAAGCACCTGTTGTTGGCTGGGCCACTGGACGGGGAGCAACAACGGCTTGTTGTGGTCCCAATCGGCTATCAAACAGTTCCTGAGCCGTTTCCTGTGTTGTCAAGCAAAGTACCTGTCCAACCTCGATTAAATTGGGGTCAGCAATCGTAGCATATTTGTTGTTGTGGATGGCCGCCAGATTTGAAGCGTCCATGATAACCTGATACGCTAAAATGTCACCGTACTTCTTCTGGGCAATCTTGCTGATTGAGTCGCCAATTTGAACGGTATAATCTTCAATACACTCAATTGTTGATGAAGATACCGTGAATGATGTGTCTAACTCATCTTCAAGTACAGGGTCGGCAAGATAAGCTGCTTGTGCTGGACCTAGACTAACTTGCAAACTTAAAGTGAGTAAAATTAGAGTATACAAAAATGATATGCGTTTCATTACAACCTCTCCATAACTATAGCCATATTACAATGTGGAAATTGAGAAAGATGATCAAGCTGGTATGTAGCTTATCGGGGGAAGGCCAAAAAAATGTTAAAATATCTGTGAAATTGATAATTTACCCAATCAATCGGCATTCTTTATCACCATAAAGGAGTATTAATCAGGATGATTGAAAGGGTGAGATAGAGTTAATTGAGTTGATTATTTCTTATAAATTACCCAAACCATACACCCATTATAATCTTTAACTCAAACTTGGTCATTCATCAAAAGTTGTATTAAAAGGAGTATTTGAATAATAAACCCTGTTTTTGAGAATCGAATTACTGAAGCTGAGTCGTCTCTTTATTGATCTATAGTACGACTGGTCTTAAAATAAGTTGCACCCTCTCTCGAAGGTGCATTTTTCTGCCTTAGATCATATGTATAATTATTTATTGTTTCCACCAGACGAGTTGACTCATCCAAATCCTTACATATACTCCGCGCTATGGCGAAGAAGATTGTCTCGATTGATGATGCTCGGGAGCTAGCGCGGCGACGAATGCCGCGAATTACGTTTGATTTTGTTGACGGCGCAGCTGGTCAAGAGCAGGCGATGCAGCTTAATCGTGAAGCGCTAGACCAAATTCGTCTTCAGCCGCGTGTTCTTGTTAATGTTGATAATCGTCGGTTGGAAAAAGTTTTTCTTGGCGAGCGTTGGGGCCTTCCCTTCGGCGTCGCTCCGATGGGGATGTGCAATTTATCCTGGCCAAATGCCGACCAAATCCTCGCTAAAGCAGCTATGATGTATAATATTCCGCTCTGCCTCTCCACTATGGCCTCTAGTAGTATCGAAGATATGTATCGTGCGGCCGGAACCAATGTGTGGTTTCAGCTATATGTTGGGCAATCAGAAGCTGTGGCGATGGAGTTGGTCACGCGGGCCGAAAAGGCTGGATATACCACCCTTATTCTGACCGTCGATGTCCCCCAAGTGGCTCCGCGTCTGCGAGATTTACGAAATGGCTTTGGCGTCCCCTTTCGGATTGGCCCCAAAAAGTTTTTCGACTTCGCCACTCACCCGCATTGGTCTATAAAAACCCTCTTAACAGGCTCCCCAAAATTTGGTAATTTTGACACAAAAACGGGCAATAAGGCCCCCAACCGTAATGAAAGCCGAGGTTTGGTTGATTGGGCGTTTCTTGATCATCTGCGCGAAAAGTGGCCCCGTAATTTGATTGTTAAAGGAGTGTTGTCTTGTGAAGATGCCAAACGCATCCAGGCTGCTGGGGCCGATGCCGTTTATGTTTCTAACCACGGTGGGCGTCAGCTTGATAGCGCTCCACCTGCCATCGAGATGCTGCCTTTAATCCGGAAAGCCGTTGGTCCCGACTACCCACTCCTCTTTGACAGCGGTATTCGCAACGGCGAGGCAGTGATCAAAGCCTTGGCTATGGGGGCCGACTTTGTGATGCTGGGCAGGCCTTTTTTGTATGCCGTCGGTGCTGATGGGGCACACGGGGTCAAGTCTGTTATTGAACTTCTTCGCAATGAAATTAGCATGGCCTTGGCTCAATTAGGTCGCCCTAACATTGAAGATATCGACCAAACGGTTTTGGCTGATGATTGTTAACAAGTTCTGGTAGATTGAAATCTACGGCTATGACGTGAAACAGGCTTCAAGCCTATTTTTTTACTAGCCACAGAATTCATTCTGTTGGCATCTTAATACCAACCACTACTCACTGATCAAAGGAGAGACAACTGTGAAAATCCGTGGCGGAGCCTTGTTGGCTCGTTCATTTCAGGAAAAAGGGGTAAAACAAGTGTTTACCCTGAGCGGCGGGTTTTGTAACCCAGCCCTCGAAGGCTTTATGCAATGTGAAATCCCCGTGATTAACTCTCCACATGAGCAAGTGGCTGGGCATCTGGCCGATGGCTTCACCCGTATCACCCGCGAACCCGCCGTTTGTCTCGTTGGCCCCGAAGGTTTTGCCAACGCCATTCCCGCGATGATGGAAGCGTGGGGTGAGCGATCGCCGGTGATTTTTGTGACGGGATCTAGCACCCTCAAGCGCAAGGGAAGCGGTGGTTTTAAGGAGATTGACGATGTGGCGATTGCGGCCCCGCTGACAAAATACAGTGTTGAAATCACCCACGGCGAGCGCATCCCTGAGTTTGTTGATCGAGCTTGGAAAATTGCGACCAATGGCTATCCTGGCCCGGTACACATCAGTCTGCCCGTTGACCTGATGTTTAGCTCATTTGATATTGACGCTGGTCAAGAAGAACGGCCTTTTAATCGCTTGGCGAAACGCCCTGCTCGAGCTTGGCCTTGCCCTGACGATCTTGAAATTGTCTTGGATGTGATCAGCCAGGCCCAACGGCCAATGGTCATCGGGGGACATAGCGTGTGGTGGTCAGGGGCCGAGCAGAAGCTTGAAGAAGTCGGCCTAAAAATGGGTATTCCCGTTTTTAATGTGCCCTATCATCAAAAACTGCTTGGTGAAGAATGCGAAGCTTATATGGGGCTAGCCGACATTCATCAATATGCGCCCTCGAAATATGCCCTCGAAGAGTCGGATGTGGTTGTTATGATCGGCGGGAGGCTGGATAATCAGATGAATTTTGGCAACCCCCCCTTCTTCCCTAGTTCCACCCAACTCATCTGTGTCAATGGCTCCCACGAAGAAATCGATCTCAATCGGGCAGCCGACATTACGTTGCTCAGTGATCCCGGTGCATTTCTCGATGCTCTAATGGGCTTATATGACTCGGGCCAATGGCAACTTGACCGTACTTGGTTTGAGACCAATCGCGCTAAACGCGGCGAGTGGGTTGAGCAGATGGTGGCAGATATTCCTGGTCCTGAAGAAACAGGCGGAAAGTTGCACCCGCTGCAACTGGCCTTGGATGTTCAATCCGCTTTGGGTGATGACGATTGGTTAGTGATTGATGGGGGTAACACCCATTTCTGGTCTGAAATCGCGATCAACATTGCCGGTTGGAAAGGGCAGAAGCTGGGTAACATTCTTCATCCGGGTACCTTCAGTATGCTTGGAGTCGGAGTCTCCTTTGCCATTGCCGCCAAGCTGACTCATCCCAAGGATAACGTGATGGTTATCAGTGGTGATGGGGCCTTCCTCTCAGGTGGGCTAAGCATTGAAGCTGCCTTTCAAGAAAATCTACCAATTGTCGTCATCATCGATAACAACGGCGGTCTAGACTGCATTTCCCAGCAGCAGGAGCGAATGTTTGTCAATGGCACTCACTTTGCTACCGACTTCCGGGATATTCCCTTCCACACGATGTTTGAGGGCCTTGGCGGACACGGTGAGTTGGTGGAGAAGCCAGAAGATCTTGTGCCAGCGGTGAAGCGGGCTATCGCTAGCGGTAAAACGGCTTGCGTTAATGTGAAGACCAAAGGCTATATCAGTCCGATTGTCTTGGCCACCACGAGTAAGCGTGACAAGGCATCAATTGAGTAGGAGGCTGATATGACAACGATTTCGTCACACGTATTGGACTCCGTCATCGGCGACCACGCCCGTGCCATTCGAATTGAATGCTTTCGATTAACTGGCGATGTGAACAAAGAAAAAATTTTTGATGTAATTGCCAATGAAGAGGGAAGGATCGCTGAGACGGTTGACTCCATTACCGTAAGCGATGATATTCAGTATGAACTCGTCTTTCACAGCGCGGCCTATTTCCAGGCTAAACCCGATATACCAAAAACCCGTCAGATTATGAATGTGGTTGTCGTGAGATTTATGATCCCCGAAGCAACGGAACGAATTCACATCCCCATGATGCTTTCGCCCCACTCTTACAATGTTTGGTGGTCCGAATGATAGAAAAACAACTTGAGCCAAGGGCGGCTAAACTGACAGTGTCACGTCGACAGCGGTCAACACCGTATACCCCGCGCATTGAAGCACTTGGTGTCTCCGATTATTCCATCGTTAATCGCACTATCTTGCCTAAAGGATTTGGGCGACCAGTTGATGAAGATTATTGGCACCTTCGGACCCACGTCCAACTGTGGGATGTGAGTTGTCAACGGCAGGTTGAGGTCCATGGCCCAGATGCGGGTCGTTTGGTCCAGCTTATGACTCCCCGCGATTTGCGTCAGGCTGTGGTCGGGCAATGTCTTTACGCCCCGCTGGTTGATGCACATGGCGGGATGATTAATGATCCGATTATTTTGAAACTTGCCGAGGATCACTTTTGGCTGTCCATCGCCGACTCTGATGTATTGTTGTGGGCCAAGGGGCTGGCCCTCGGGTATAATTTGGATGTGACTCTTGGGGAGCCAGATGTTTCGCCACTTGCCGTACAAGGGCCAAAATCTGATGACTTGATGAGCAAGGTTTTTGGCGAGATCGTCCGAGATATTCGCTTTTTTCGGTTTCAATGGTTGGATTTCCAGGGTCATCCGTTAGTTGTCGCCCGCTCAGGCTACAGCAAACAAGGTGGTTTTGAAATTTATCTTGATGACTCGTCCCTCGGCTTGCCTTTGTGGGATGCCTTATGGGAGGCAGGTCAGGAATTTAGCGTTGCTCCTGGTAGTCCGAATTTAATTGAACGGGTCGAAGGGGGGTTGTTGTCCTACGGTAACGAAATGACGAACGAAAACAATCCGTTGGAGTGTGGCCTTGGGCAATACTGTCAGCTTGATGGCTCGTTGGATTTTATCGGACGTGAGGAGTTGATGCGTATTAACGAGGCAGGTCTACAGCGGCTTATCCGGGGCATTCTGTTTGGGGAGAAGCGTTGCCCACCCTGCGCCAACCCTTGGCCGTTGCACGCCGATAATCAGGTTGTTGGTCACATCACCACCGCCATTTGGTCGCCCCGGTTTGAGCAGAATGTGGCCCTTGGCATGCTGGATCGCGGTTATTGGAACGCCGGGCAAGCTGTGTCTGTTGAAATGCCAAATGGCTTGTGGCAATCGGGTATCATTGTGGGTTTGCCATTTCCAGACTCGGGAAATTTCGCTAAGGCGAGATAACTCTTTTAGCCAAATAATGACTGGTTCCCGTTAATACCAAGCATCTTCCATTGAAGCCTTCTTCTTGGCCACAAATTCCACTAATGCCTCATCAACGGCGGGATCGATGGGGGGTGGTTCATATTCAGCCAGCATCTTGGTCCATTTTTCATAAGCGCGCTGCCGCATATCTTTGCTGCCTCCCTCGGTCCACAATTCATAGGCATCAGCGTCCGCGAGCTCAGCCTGAAAGTTGACCGTTTCATAATTGCGTAGGGTATGGGCCACCCCGAGGAAGTTACTGCCTGCTCCTGCCTCGGTAAATGCATCGGCGGCTAAATCGTTAGCATCAATCTGCATCCCTTGCACCATCCTTTGAATGGCTCCACAACGATCGGCATCAATGACAAATTTTTCATAACCCACGGTCAAGCCGCCTTCCAACCATCCGGCGGATTGTAGTATGAAATTGGCTCCGCTTAGGATAGAAGGCTTCATCGTATCAACAGATTCTTGCATTGCTTGCGCATCAGTAATTTTGGACGCGGTAAGATGCCCCCCTGAACGAACTGGTAGCCCTAAGCGGCGACCTAGTTGGGTGAAGGCCATGTTTGCCAATTTTGACTCGGGAGTGCCAAATGTGGGCGCGCCGGTTTTTAAGTCCATTGTGGTGATAAACGCGCCGTAAACAACAGGAGCCCCTTTTCGAACCAACTGCGTCAACGCGACCCCCACCATCGCTTCAGCGTGAGCCTGGGCGACGACAGCACCCTGGGTGACCGGACTCATCGCCCCCGCAATGATGAAAGGGGAGATGACATTGCCCTGATTGGCGGCAGCGTAGGTTCTGATAGCCGCAGTTGTCAGGTGATCATAAACCAGCGGAGAGTTGACGTTCGTATTACCCTGAATGACCAGATGATCCTCCATATAGGCCTCACCGAAAACGAGGCGAGCCATCGCCAGCGAGTCTTCCGCTCGCTCTGGGGCCGTGGTTGATCCCATAAATGGCTTGTCCGAGTAGCGCAGGTGGGTATAAACCATGTCCAGATGGCGTTTATTGACGGGGACATCATTCGGCTCGCAGATGGCCCCGCTCTGATGCTGAAGCCAGGGTGACAAATAGGTTAATTTAACAAAGTTTTCAAAGTCTTGGAGCGTACTTGAGCGTCGGCCACCCTTCATATCGGTGGCGAAGGGTGGACCGTATGCCGGAGCCAAAATGATATGATCGCCGCCAAATTCAATGTGACGCTCAGGGTTGCGGGCATACATTTTATATGTTTTTGGGGCAGTTTCACACAGAGATCGAACGTGACCACGATCAAAACGGATCAATTCTCCAGTGATCGTGGCCCCGGCATCTTTAAAGAGTTGCAGGGCAATGGGATCACCCTGAATTTTGACGCCAATTTCAGATAAAACCCACTCGGCATGATTTTCTAGGGCCTCGATGCTTTCTTCATTGAGCAATTCATAGGCCGGAATGTTACGGGAAATGGTTGGTGGAATGGTGAGGGTCTTATTATTTGCTCGGGCAAGGCGCATCGCCCGGCTGCTGGTACGACCTCTTTTTTTACTTCGTTTGGGTAATGTTTGCGAGTTGTTGACATCCATTGTTGTCATATCACCTTTTAGTCACTTGTTATTACATAATGGTCATTATATAATAGCGGCTGAATTATAGAGAGAATATAGTTGGAGGCAAATATTTTGTGGATATTGTAAGCCTTGATCAGATCAACGTTATTTTTCGGATGAGGATAATGGATAATGCCGCGAATTGTCGATCATGATGAGCGCCGAGCCGAACTCGCTGCTGCTGCATGCGAGGCAATTTTTCGAATTGGGATCGACAATCTAAAACTAACCGACGTTGGTGATGTGGCTGGTTGTACCACTGGCACTATCACGCACTACTTTGCCAATAAGGATGAATTAACCTTGGCGGCCCTCGATTATGCTTGGTCCACAACGCAACAAAAAATGGCAATGCGATTGGCACAGGATGAAACGGATGTGATCGGGTTTCTTTCCCAGCTTTTGCCCATCTCAAGAGAGAATCAGGTGGCTGTTGTCGTTTGGTATCATTACTGGCTTTTGGGTATGAATAGTCCACTCTTAGCCGAGCATCGACAACATAGTCACCTCGCTTGGATATCCCTTTTGGAGACAGTGTTGATTAAAATGCAACAGCGGGGAGAGATTAGGCCCGAAATTGATGTTTCGGCTGAGGTTATTGGGGTTGACGCTATTGTTAATGGTATTGCGCTGCAAGCTATTTTAGATCCCGAAGAGTGGCCAGCAGAGCGGCAACTGGCCGAATTACGTCACTATTTTGCTCGATTACAATGATAAGAATGTATTAAATTTGTCGTCTCAATCGAGGATCAAGCGCATCACGTAACCCATCGCCGACAAAGTTAAAGGCCATCACAATCGTGAAAATAGCTAGGCCAGGAAAGGCACTAATCCACCATTGATCAAAGAAGGCCAGCCCATCGGAGATCATCCGCCCCCATTCAGGGGTACTGGGTTCAGCCCCTAGGCCCAAAAAACTAAGACCAGCAAAGACCAATATCGCATTGCCTAAATCCAAGGTAGCCATAACTAGGACCGGGGCAATGCTGTTGGGGACAACCACCCGCCACAATATACGCATCTCTGTAGCACCCAGGGAACGGCTGGCTGACACGTATTCGTTCTCTTTGACGGTCAACACTAAACTACGCACAATCCGGGCATAGTTTGGCCACCAAACGACAACCATGGCGATGATCGCATTGCTAACGTTGGGGCCTAAAGCGGCGGCTACGGCCATTGCCAGAATGATGGTTGGGAAGGCCATAAAGACGTCGGTGACACGCATGAAGATTTCTTCGACTACACCGCCCAAAAATCCAGCAATTGCGCCGACGACGGTGCCAACGCCACCGGCAATGATGATGACTGCCAAAGCGGCAGGCATACTAATCCGCCCGCCATACATCACGCGACTGAGGACATCGCGGCCTAATTGATCGGTGCCGAAGAGATACGTTGAATTCGGGCCTTGCAGACGATCCACAATGTTCTGCTGAAGGGGAGGATAAGGGGCTAATACCGGAGCGAGTAGTGTAATCAGAATCCAGCTAATCACAATAATTAAGCCGATGAGGGCCAGCTTGTTTTGCCTTAAAAAATAGAGAGCTGAACTGAACATGGAACGTTCAGACTGGCCTGTGGTTGTAGCTCTGGCTACTGAGTGAGGTTGGGAGCTGGCATGTTGCATATCGGTGTTACCCTTCTCGTAAGCGTGGGTCTAGATAAACATATAAGATGTCAACAACTAAGTTCACGATGATAAAGACTAGGGCAATCAGCATCGTGACACCCATGATGGCCGGAAAGTCTAAGGCTACCGAGGCTTGGAAGGCGTATTGACCAATTCCCGGCCAGGAAAAAATGGTCTCTGTCAGAACGGCCCCAGTCAGCAAATTGCCGTAGGATAAGCCCAATACCGTAACGGTTGGGATGAGTGCGTTCGGTAGTATGTGGCGGAGTGTTACACCAAATTCGCGCAAGCCTTTTGAGCGAGCCGTCCGAATATAATCTTGGCCGACAACATCTAACATTGCGGACCGAGTCACCCGTGTAATTAAACCCATACTATATCCAGCCAAGACGAAACTGGGCAGGATCAGATGACTGGCTGCATCAAGAAACAGGGTAAGGTCACCCATAATCAAGGCATCAATGGTGTATAGTCCGGTTACCCGTGTCGGGGCCTCCACCCCAATATTCAAGCGGCCAGGCCCAGGCAGCCAGCGGAGGCGAGAGTAAAATGTGAAAAGGCCTAACAAGGCCAACCAGAAAACAGGCGCTGATACGCCGATCAAAGATATGACCCGCGTCAGTTGATCAAGCCAGGTATTCCGTCGAATGGCGGAGATGATACCAAATGGCACGCCGATTAGGACAGCCAGAATAATGGCGGTGGTGGCCAATTCAATCGTTGCTGGTAAGAAACGGCTCAAATCATCGGTGACTGGGCGACGGGTGGAGATTGAGGTGCCCATATCACCCTGTAACAAATTCCCGATATAGGTGAAATATTGGATGTGGGGTGGTTGATCCAAGCCCCACTTAGCGCGGAAGGCAGCCACGAGTTCTTCGTCAGAGACCGCATTTTGGCCTAAAGCGGCATTGACCGGATCAGAGGGTACGGTTTGGGAGATGATAAAGGCAACCAGCGTTACCCCGATGAGCAGTGGTATTAAGAGAATGAGACGACGGATAATAAAACGTTGCATAGTGATCCCTGAAGTCAAAGATTGACGTATCTGCCTTACACAGACACGTCAATCTTTTTTAATGTTTACTCAAAACTCATGACATAGGGGGCAACACGACCAAGAGTCGTTCCGGTGTAAACAAAGTTTTGAATTCGAGAATTGTAAGCAACTTGAGTACCACTTTGTACAAGGAAGACAAAGGCGCTCTCATCCAACATCAGACGCTGAACATCACCAAAGGCTTGTTCGCGGTCAGCAACATCAGTTGCAACCCAGGCTCGATTAACGGCCTCGACAAGCTCAGGGCTGGCATTGCTTTCATCCCAGTTAACGCGTAGACCAACTTTACCACCAGGGGTAAAGGCGAGGCGGTCGATGGGGTCAAGGACGTCAGGGCCCCACAGCCATAAGCCAAAGGGAGAGTCGCCATTTCGGTATTTTTCCAGCGCTGGACCAATGTCAGCGGGCTTGAGATTGACAGTAATACCAGCCTCGGCTAAGTCAGCCTGAACTTTTTGGGCTAGGGTGCCAACTGATACCCCGCCTGCGGTGAATTCAGGATAATCCAAATCAATGGTCAAACCATCAGCATAGCCTGCTTCGGCTAATTTTGCTTTAGCCGCCTCAACATCCCGTTGCAAACCTTCAGATGAGTCTAAGGCATAGGCCCAGTGGGAGGGCATAATGTTAACAG
The DNA here is from genome assembly GCA_028285035.1 of Phycisphaerae bacterium. Next base: position 77,810 of record JANQQF010000084.1, on the reverse strand, counting down.
GAGTTTGGGCTGCTCCGCCAACGAGCAAGCGTAAGCCTTCATAATCGGTTGCCAGACGGATGGCATCCTGAACTGCATCTTCAGAGAGTGGTCCACCAATCTCAGGGTCCATATTCATAATCAAGAAGAAGACAATGTCGCTCTCGGCCTCAAATACAGTTATGTTGTCATTGTCACTGAGGCTGGGCACTTGGTCAGCACTGATGTCCAAGGCAATGTCAAGATCACCTGCTTCTAAGGCAAGTTTTTGGGCGGCTGCATCAGCCAAGGTTCGGAAAATAATTCGGCTAATGTTAGCTGGTTCAGCGTGATATTCTGGGTTACGAACTAAGCTAACCTCAACCTTTGGTTCCCAGGCTTGTAGCATGTAAGGGCCACTACCGATGGAGTTATTGTTGAGCCACGCTTCGGCTGTATCTGTTTCAGATGCGTCTTCAGCATCCGTTGCACCCTGTGCTCTGGCTGCTTCGCTATCGATAATACCAAGTGAACTAAAGGCTAATTTTGCCGCAAGGGCTGGATCAACGTCATTTAGGGTAATGACGACCGTTTGATCATCAACCGCTTCGATGGTGTTCACACTGTCTAACAAGAAGGATGGATTGCCTTTGAGGTGGCGAAGGCGGTTTAGGCTAAAGGCAACGTCAACCGCAGTAACCTCACGGCCTGTGCTAAATCTGTGGCCTTGGGCAATTGTAAATGTATACGTTAATCCGTCTTCGGCAATTTCCCAGCTTTCGGCCAGCCCTGGAATGATTTCATCAACTCGGCCGGGAGGGAAGGCAGTTAGTGTTTCATAAATGGGGTTATGAATGGAGGTAGAGTGGAAGTTATATGCACCGTTTGGATCAAGGGTCACTGTATCTTCGGTCAGACCTACGACCAGTGTAGTGGCAGCTTCTGTTTCTGAAAGCTGTGAGAAGACGTCCTCATTGAGCATCGTTTGGGCGACCTCACCCGGGGGCACGCATAATTTCCAGCCGACTTCAATCACATCTGGGTCAGCGATAACGGCATAACTATCATCGGTCTCTGCAATTGTATTGGTCGCATCAACAATAACCGGGAAAGCTAACAGGTTGCCATAGAATTTATCAGCAAGATTAGACAACCAATCTTCGGCCTGAACGACAACATCTGAGTCACAAACAACATCATCTTGGGCTAGGGCGTGACCTGACGATAGCGTTAAGACTAGGGCTGTTAATAGAAAAATAGTAACGAACTGTAAGGCTTTTTTCATGGGTATACTCCTCCAAGAATATAGTGTGTAAAATGCTCTATTGAATTTACAGCAACATTCATACTACGATACAGCTTCGTTGATTTACCTCCTTTCTGTTTATTTGTAGACTTACAAAACTGAGGTCAAGGTGAATATGAAATAAATGCGGGTTCCGGTCGGAGCAAACATTTGGAAATATAAGAGCGTAGTATAATATAGTTTAAAGAATTTGTCGATAGTTCTGGATAAATACAAAATAATGTATTAGATATCCATAGATTTGTGAGGAATACGGATATTTTTTAGTGGTTTAGCCGCATTTTTGATGGACAGTATAGCTTTTTCTGAGATAAAATAAGGTTGCATAGGCTTATTCTGATTCGTCCGAATCCATTTCGGATGAAATCGTCTCCCAAGCAATTGGGCTGACATCATCATGACGCAGAACCCGTAAATCATCACGGTCAATCCGCATAATGAGGCGGCACGCAGGATCGGGACAAACGACACGCGCATCCGTTTCCATCCAATCGGCTGGGTGATTACGGCGTTGTTTAGCCGGTAGTAAGGGGATAGCTGCCTGCATCGCGTAGAGACAAAAATCTGCCCCATCTGGTAAGGAGACTTTGCCCCCCTTCATAAAAAATTTGTCCCCTTCCTGCATGGCACAGGTACAATGGCCTTCAATTTTTTCAACCACAATGGTTAAATCATAGAGTTCAAACTGGTCTTCTGGCAAGGGTGTTTCTTTTGTCACGGTCTGCCACTCCTTCTAAGCTATCTTTCAACAAGGAATCCGAAAGTGCACTTTCAGATTCCTTGTTTTATTACTGTTATCATCTCCCAAAGACTGTTCGGCTTTTATTGTTACCCAATTCTTTTCTGAAGACTTGGTAAAACCTGTTCTCCCAATAACCGCACCCCATTCTCTGGGCTTAAGCCGTGGGGTGTGCCAAACTCTACGCGGGCGACTCCAGCCTCAAATAAGGCCAGAGCTTGCTCGGCTACTTCGTCTGGTGTCCCGGCAAAAGCGACCCGTTTTAATAAATCATCAGAGATGTAACGGCCGGCCTGTTCAAAGTCATAAGCTACTGCGGCTTGATTGATTTTATCTAATCGATCAGGCTCAATTTTGAGCGTATGATCGAGTGAAGCAATGATGGGTAGATAAAGGGCCGCTTCACGACGGGCTAACGCTTTTGCCGCTTCCCCATCCTCATCCACCACAGTTACGGCACCCACCACAATTCCTACATCAGACTGTTGATCCTCTGAGTCTGACAAATAAGCCTGAACTTGCGGAATAACGTCGGGATTGCTGGTACCCCCAAGTTTAATTTCTGTGATATGGGGTAAACAACGTTGCATCGCCTTTGGCCCCCAACTGCCCAACAGAAAGGGAATATCTGCCCGCCCACCCTGCCAACGTAGGGCGGCTCCAGCAGCCACCGGAAAAATTTCTCCTGAAAATGGCTCAATAGATCGGGTTAAAAGGTGTCGAATGCAGAGAAACGCCTCATGCAGCGCGGTTAGGGGACGCTCTGGCTTCACCCCAATCAAATCGTGCCAACTCCCCCGAGCGAGGCCCAAATATGCCCTCCCCTGTGAGAGTTCATCTAGCAGGGCGATGTTCCCCGCGATATTGATTGGGTGACTAGTAAATGGATTGACCGCAGCGGGGCCGAGGCGAAGCCGCTTCGTTTGGCGAGCCATCTCCATCAACGGCAACCAGGCGGGTTGATAGAGCAAGTCATTGTAAACGGTTACGCCATCAAACCCGTAACCCTCAACTGCTGCGGCTAAGGGGCCGTAGGCTGTGATTGGCTTATCCGTTTGAAAGGCAATGGTCACCTGCTTTTTGCTCATTTGTAATTCCCCTAGCTACCTAATTAAATCACCAAAATTTCACGAGTTGCTTCATTCAAGCTGACCCCGCCATCGGGAGTCACAACAACGACGTCCTCAACCCGAGTAAAACATTTCTCCTGTACCCAAATACTTGGTTCGACTGTAAAACACATATTGGCTTCTAGAACTGTTGTATCCCCATTGGCTAAGAATGGCGGTTCATGCACATCAATACCAATGCCGTGGCCGAGTCGGTGGAAGAAGTTTGGCCCATACCCGGCCTCTTCGATCACTTGCCGGGCGACTTGGTTGGCCCCTTCAGCGGTAATTTGCCCAGCTTTCATTGCAGCCATTCCATTGGCTTGCGACGCCATCACCAACTCGTGAATACGACGTAGCTCTGCATCAGGTTCGCCACAGTGGACCGTTCGCCCGAAATCACTCACATAGCCATCGAGCACCACGCCAAAGTCAAACGCGAGGACTCGGCCCGGTTGTAGCTCGGTTGCTCCGGCTCGACTGACCCCTTCCAACGACTTGCCTGCGCCAGGACCTTGGATCAGAATGCCCGTGACAAAGGAACTGCCCTCGGTATTATGCTTAAGCATCTGGTGTTCGACTTCAATAAAAATGTCATGTCCAGTCATTCCTAATTTAAGATTGGCCAAGACATCTGTGAAGATATTGTCGGTGACTTGGGCTGCTTTACGCATCAAGGCAATCTCTTCATCATCCTTGATGGCCCGCATTGGAGCGACAATATCCCACGTCGATTGAAATCGAGTCGTTGGTGCCACCTGCTGGATTTCATAAATCGTAGAGGCTAGGGCATTGCGAGGAATCCCCAATGTTTGGTCAGCCAACTTGTGTTTGTCCAAGAGTTGGCTGGCTAATTTGGAAACATCAGCTCCATCATCAATCTTGACGATGTCAGTGATCCAAGGTTTATCTTCAGCTTGGGTTTGGATAAAGTGATGGGTTAAATATGGGGCAACAAAAACGCATTCAGTTGGGGTGAGGATGGCCCCGAAGAACCAATCGCCGTGCATGTGGCCCGTCGTCGCGTGGGGGCGTTGTCGGCGTACCCCTAGTAAATACTCCGTATCACCTGAGGGGGCCAGAAAGGCCCCAGCCCAGCCTAATTTACTCATTTGCTCCCGAAACTGCGCCAACCTACGCTCAAATCTGTTCATAAGTTCCCTTGCCTCCTGAACTCTGTTTTAGGCTGTTTCAAGAATTAAATTAGGCAAAAACCAGATGAGACCAATGAGCAAACGTTATCACAATGTGGATTAAGAACAGCTTTAAAGCAGTGCAGCTCTTGAGCCACTGGACCTTCAATTTTGTTTGCTTATGTCGTCATTTGCCTATTTATTTTCTTGGCACTGCCTTAGATAGATCCATTAGAGGTTGATATTGTACTCCTATCCTCTAAATGAGGACAACTGACCAGATACCTCAATCCTTTAAATTAAAAACTGGCCTGATATAAAGGCCAGTTTTTATAGATTATGTGATTAAAATTAAGCATTTTTCTGGGTTAGCACAATCTTGCCTAATTGAAATTTGTCCAAGCTAAGATTGTTGTTAGAACTGTTAAGCCCACCCCACTTAAGGTTAAGGTTAGCTTTGTCTTCGTCAAAAAGCTTGATGTATTATCGCTAAATTTATCTCGTCCCCAAGATCGGCTTGCTTGTGCTTCATAATCACGATGTTGTAATTTTCCAAATTCAAAGTTAGTGATTGGACCGTTCATTGTAAAATCTCCTTTATGATACTATGTCGCCAGCTTGATACTGGCTCCAACGATTGACTTGATGACAGTTTAACAGGGCTGCGTTAGTCCATCGTTCAACGATCGTTAATTTAGCGTCTTTTTGAAACAAATTCCCAAAAATTTTTATCAATTGAATAAGCCTTGCTGACGTGTTATAATCCCGGAACCATTTTTCTTATTGAAATCCGTAATCGTTAGGGGCTCTGACATGCTTGAGGTCCGTTTACTCGGTCAATTTGAAATAAAATTAAATGGGCAGACCATTGAACTCCACGCCCGACCAGCCCAATCACTGTTGGCGTATTTGATGTTGAATGTGGATAAGACGCATCGGCGGGAAAATTTGGCCGGCTTGCTCTGGCCTGATTTTGAGGAGACCAAAGCACGCAATAATTTACGTCAGATGCTGTGGCAATTGCGTAAGGCCATAGGCGAGACCTATTTTCTGGCGGACAAGATTTCGATCGCCTTTAATCCCGAAATTGATTACCAGTTGGATGTAGATGTATTGCAGCAAGACACTGACCTACCTCTGACAACTGAACGGTTGGTTGAATGCGTTTCGGTCTACAAAGGAAAGTTACTCCCCGGATTTTATGACGATTGGGTGTTGCTTGAGCAAGAACGGTTGCAAATGGTCTTCGAGACCCAGATACAGCGGCTAATCGATCAATTGATTAGTGAAGCACAGTGGCAAGCGGTCCGGGAATGGGCGGAACAGTGGTTGGCTCAAGGCCAGACTCCGGAGCCAGCCTATCGGGCCTTGATGCAGGCGTATGCGGGCTTGGGGGATCAAGCTGGGGTGGCTACAATTTTTCAACGTTGCGTCAAAGCCTTGGATGAAGAATTAGGTGTCGCTCCTTCATCGGAGACCGAGCAACTCTTTGAAGCGTTAACTTCAGGGGAAAGCCTGCCTCAACTCTATCAAAATGGGACACGAAGCCAAGTTGAAGCACCCAGTCATATTGGGACTATCACTCATCTTAGTCCTACCCCATCTCCCACAAACCTACCTCACCAACCGACCCCTTTCCTAGGGCGAAGCGATGAACTCGCCCAATTGATGACCTCTTTAACCGATGCAAGCCTCAACTTAGTGACAATTTTAGGGCCAGGCGGAATGGGCAAGACGCGCTTGGCAATTGAAGCCGCCAAAGCATCGGCAAAGACATTTGCCGATGGGGTGTATTTTGTCCCCTTAGCTTCATTAGATGATCCAACGTTGATCGTTTCCCAAATTGCAGAGACGCTCGATTTTTCTTTTTATGTTCGGGACCAACGGGAACATTGGCGACAAGACTCGCAGATGGATCAGCTACTGGCCTACTTGCAGGACAAGGAGTTATTGCTAGTCTTGGATAATATTGAGCACTTGTTGACGTCCGCTTTGCCGCAACCTGGAACCAGTCGAACCAGTGTTGATGAAATTATCGGCAATATTATCCGAACTGCGCCCCAGGTTAAAGTTTTAGGGACATCGCGGGAACGGCTCAATTTGCAAGGTGAAACCCTGTTTCCGTTAGGGGGGCTGACGTTCCCAAATCTATCAAATCTGACGACGATTGAGGATATACCTGCCTATAGTGCGGTTCAGCTCTTTCTCAGAAGTGCCCATCGGGTACAACCTAATTTTAAGTTAACAACGAGCACCCTTTCCGATGTCAAAACTATTTGTCAATTAGTGGAGGGGATGCCACTGGCGATCGAGTTAGCTGCCGCTTGGGTTGAACTATTAACACCCGCCGAGATTGTGACTGAAATTCAGAGTAGCCTGGATTTCTTAGAAACGAGCCTGCGTGATATCCCAGATCGGCAACATAGCCTACGGTCTGTCTTTAATTCGATGTGGAGCCGTTTGTCTGAGACTGAACAAGATTTGTTTCAACAGTTGTCGATTTTTCGAGGGAGTTTTACACGTGAGGCTGTGCAAAACGTTGCCAAACTTGGGAGTGGATCGTCCCCGCAAAAGAGTTCGCCCCTGATTTTACGAACCCTGATGGCCTTGGCTAACAAATCATTGTTACGGCCTGATTTAGACGGGGGGTATTATATTCATGAATTGTTACGACAGTTTGGGACAGAGCGTTTGGCTGCTGTGCCAGATGCAGAAAGCGCCCTTCGAGACCGACATTGTACCTACTATGCGCACTTTCTCAACCAGAAAGAGCCTGATCTAGTTGGTCCTAAGCAAGGCGAAGCGATTGCCGCGATTGAGGCTGAAATTGATAATATTCGAGTGGCTTGGAGTTGGGCGGTTGAACAAGGTAAGCTCAGGGAGATTGATTTAGCGATGGAGGGATTGTGCGAATTCCATCGGATTCGGGGACGGCTGATTGAAGCGACCGAGATATTTATTCCGGCGGCCCGTACATTGGGATGGGCGGGCTTCCCATCAGAGGATGTTTCCCCAACAGGTCAGGAATTGTTTGATGAAACGATCGAAATTTTGCATATGGATTTCCCCAGCCCAGCCCAGGATCGAGACAGATTAGAGGTGATGGGTAAACTGCTGGCCCGAGAAGCTCGTTTCTACTGTGAGTCGCCCCATCACGTTTGGCGTGCCTCTCAAATTCGACAAAATACGCTTAAAATTTTGGGGCAAGTCGGGGCTCTTGAAGAAATGGCTTATGTGGTGCGCTATCTGGGGCACGCGGGTCAAACGCCTGCCGAAGCTCAGGCACTTTATGAGCAAGCCTTAACCATATTCAAAGAGTCGGGCGATCAACGGGGTGTGGCAGAAACCTGTTATCGTTTAGGAACCGTGGCGACCCAAATCGGCGATTATCAAGAGGCGCAAGAGTTATTCCAACAAAGTCTAAAAAGGACTGAAGTTCAGGGCCGCCGAGAAATGGTGATGAGCTGTTTTGCCGAGCTAGGCTATCTTGATTGGAGCCGTGGTCATTATCAAAGCGCCCAGACCTATTGTGAAAAGAGTATCGCAATTGCGACCGAGATTGGTTATGAGAGCCAAATTGCTTGGGTTTTGCGAAATATGGCCCGAATTGCCTTGAGCCAGGCCGATTATGCAACAGCAAAACAGCAACTGTTAGACTGCCTTGTTATTTATAAACAGATTGGCCTTAATGGGATGCGCGCCGATACCCTTGGCGAATTGGCTCATGTTGCCCTTTTTGAACAAGATTTTGACAAGGCCCAAGACTTGGCACAAGAGAGCTTGCAACTTTGTCAGTACTTAGAGCATCGGGCCGGAATGATTGAGGCGTATATGGTATTAGGTGGGGTGGCTTTACAACGGGATGATTTTCAGACGGCGCAAACGAATTTTAATGAAGCCATCCAAGCAGCTCAAGCGGTGTGGCTGCCTGTGTATACGTTACATACCTTGCTCGGTGTCGTTCGTCTTAAAATGAAAGTAGGGGATATAAAACAAGCGTTAGGGCTGGCCTATCTCATTCTCAATCATCCAGCCAGTTGGCATTGGTCAAAAGATCTTGCGATATCGCTGATTACTGAATTGGAGGCGAGTTTGTCGTCTGAGGTCGTTGCAGCCGCTCAGACCTGGAGCCAGCAACAAAGTTTAGAAATAATCTCCGCAGAGTTTATAAATTGCCCAAATACAGAAGCCGGTTAGTATCACATTTGCATTGAGAGCAATTTTCCTCGTCTCGTAATTTTTCTCCAATATATTCATCTTGTAAAAATTAAATATTTATTTCGGTAATTGTGATTAGCTGTAGAGGGGTATTCTTGTGGCCGTCCGAGCTTGGGCAAGAGCACAAAGCATTGCCCCTACATTACTCATGGAATCGAACGTTTCCGATTTTGTGTGCGAAATTGCGCAGGCGTGGTGCCGTAGCGTGCCTTGAAGATGCGGTAAAAGTAGCTCAAATTATCCAACCCAACCTCATTGCCAATCTCAATGATCGGCTGATCGGTGTGGCTGAGCAGATTGGCGGCGTAGGTGAGCCGTAGATTGTTGACATACTCTGTTGGGGTACAACCCAACTCTTTACGAAAGGTGCGGCTGAGATGCTCTGGGCTGGTATGAGACAGCGTTTGCATCGAGGAAACACCACCCCGCAAATTGATCGGATCTTGCATCTGCGCACATAAATTGTGCAACCAACTGGTATTAGTATTCCCCATAGTTGGATTACCGTTTGCAAAGTATTGACCCAAAAAGTGGGTTAAGAGCAATCGAAGCTGGCTGCGGATACGTCGTTTTTCAGTGTAGGGAATGTTATTCAACTTGGTGAGTTGGTTGATAGCTGCTTGTCGCTCTGTCTCGTGGAGCTGAACGGAGGGCGGAAGCTCGCTGTTTATGAGTCGTTCGGGCTGAAAGCCATCGCCTAAGTAGGCAAAGAAGGCCTCAATTGTTTGCGCCGGGAAGGCGAGGTTGATCAGACCACAATCATCCCCTTCATATTGCCGATAGCTGTGACAGTCAGAGGGACGGATGAAGACCAAGGCCCCGGCTGATAACAAAATTTCGGTGTCGTTGATCAGATGCCAGATGCGGCCGTGGGTGATGAGAAACAGTTCATAAAAGTCGTGATCGTGGTAAGTTGTGGTGATAATACGCCCGTGACTATCTTGTAAAGGCTGGATGGTTTTGAAGCTGTAATGAGCCTCAGTTTCAGGATCAATGATATTTTTGGCTTTGAGGTGAATAGCCATAACAATTTACGATTTTTGATTTACGATTGACAATAAAAAAACTAAAAACAGTAGCCGAGATTTCTAAATCTTGTGTTGTGAGGATCAACAAGATTAGACATCTCGGCTACAAAAAGGTCTTAAACTTACGCAGGTTGCGCTATAAATTCGCCATACTCACTATTTTTTACCGCACATTTTGCATCCCATTCCGTGCTGTCGGAGAAGGCCATTGAGGTATCTGGATGGTACGCAGGCAGTGGGTTCCATCCGTTGCCGTTGGCGTAGCCCTGGCCTCGGAAAATGAAGGCAGCCGGGTGCGGCTGATCGCGGGTGATACGGGTTGAGGTTGGAATGTAACGAATGGTCAAACCCCGACGCCAGCGTGGTGAGTTGTTTGGCTCAGAGCCGTGGATGACGTTGGGATGATGAATTGAGATGTCCCCCGGATTGAGAATAAGACTGACGGCCTGTGACTCATCAACCGTGGTGGCATCCATTCCTACATCAAAAGCACTACGGTTGCCTTGTGAAACCAATTCATCTTTTGATAGTAGTTTTTTGTCCTGTGTACGAGGCACGACTCGCATACAGCCATTTTCATCATCACTGCGATCAATCGCTAGCCAGAAGGTAATCACTTCCATAGGATCGAGCGGCCAATAACTACCATCTTGGTGCCAGGGAATAGATTTGCCATCGTGCGGCGGTTTGGCGATGTAGTGTGAGGCAAACAGACCTAAATCTGGGCCAAGAAACTGTTCAGCCACATCTAACAGGCGCTCATCACTAATCAAGCGTACCCAAAATGCATCTTTGGTGAGGTAGTGGTGTCCCAATGCTTCTGGGCGAACACCAGGGTTCTTTTCCAGCAACCAATCAATATGACCTTGTGCTTCCTTGATTAAATTAGCATCCAGAACATTGCGAACAATAACATAGCCTTCCTGCTCATATTGCTCTTTTAATTGTGATGTATTGATGTTTGACATCGTATTTCTCCCTATTTTGTAATAATTTCATCCGTTGAAATGTATTCAGTTGATCTGAGTATACCCCAGAATCTCGTAAGTCATCTTGCTTGGTGTTGATTGATTATTGTACTGTGTTGATGTGTCGCTAGTTGGATGATTTATAGCTGGTAGATTGAGGAGGATTTGAAATAGTATTGGCTGAGATGAATGTGATGCGTGATACGTAAGATTTTGTATCAGTTATTTCTACGTATCACGCATCACGTACTACGTGCCTTAAAACGGTTGTTGCCAAGAACGAATAGTTCATCTCATACTGACACTGCCCAACCTCACATATACCGCGCTCGCAATCGATCCCGCATCCAAGCTACAACCTCGGTGACATCGGCGATGGGGGTTTCGGTGTGGGGCATATTAAGCAGATAGGGGAATGGGCCAAATTCAGGAGTAATGGCTAAAGTTTCGCCCCGATCCTTTGCCCCCTGTACGCACAAATCCCACCACGACTCGTGAATTTCGGTGTATGCATCCCAAACAGGATCGCGAGGATCGGGCACCTGTGGCCCTTTGTCATAGCCAATACGGGCGTGTAGATGCCCGGTGCGTATGGCACAAAACTCAAAGAGATCAGCCAAATCGTAGGGCAGCCGATCAACAACAGGCAGCCAGTGGGCAAAATCGGCGGTAATCCAGATATCGGGCAGGGCTTCGAGTAATTTTACCGTGCGAAACGGGTTGAACATCGGTCTGGCTCGATGGGTTTCATAATAGGGTTCAATGCCTGCGTCTCGGGCAATGGCGGTGGTTTCCTTGTAATATTTGATGACCGTTGCGTCATCAAACGAGTCGGCCCCAGTGTGGACGCTGGCTTTGGTGACACCCCACCGCTTGGCCCGTTCGATTTGAGTTCGAAATGAGGCCAAGTGTCCCTCATAATCACCCCAAGGCTTCGGCAGCGTGGCGATGAGCGGCATATAGGTCAAGCCCGTTTCAGCCAATGCCTCCCGAAAAGCAGCTTCCGCTTGTTCGGCCCCGTCTGGCTGATGATCGAAGTAGAACATCGGGAACTCCACGCCAGCGTAACCTTCTACTGCCGCGTCTCGTGTTAAATCAGGTAAGGTTTGCCAGGTGAAGTTAGGCCCAACCGCTCCCCAAGCGTGACGGTAGAGGACGACACTCATGATTGATCCTCCAAAGCCGCCATAAATTTATCAAACTCCTCATCATTATCTTTCAAGAGATGTTTTGTTTCGGGATACGCCCCGTTCGAGACATCAGCCTGAAATTCTCCAAAGGCGGCAATCGCATCCTGATGAAGCCGTTCAAGCTCACTCTTGTGATCGCGATAGATTTTGGCGTGGCGGGGAATGTGGTTTGGATTATCTCCCAAAATGTCAGTGGCGAAGAGGTATTGGGCATCTGTCCCAGCCCCGCTCCCCATTCCAATGGTCAAAATATTGAGCCGCTTTGTGATTGCCTCAGCAATCTTTTCCGGCACCAGCTCAATTTCCACGCCGATGGCTCCCGCTTCTTGATAGGCCAGGGCCAATTCGTAGACCTTCAGGGCCTCATCTGCTGTTTTGCCCACGGCTTTGAAGCCACCAAACCAGGTCCGTTTGTAGGGCACGAAACCGACGTGGCCTGCGACCGGAATGGCCTCGGTCGCCATTGCCCGCACATAGTCCAAGCTTTGTGGGCAGTAAATTGCATCCGCTCCCAGTCGCATGGCACGATAGGCCCCACGTAAGGCTTCGGTTGTGCTGGAATATTCTCCGTAGACTAGACCGATGGTTAGAAATGTGTCTGGTGCGGCCGCTCTGACAGCGGCAATATCACTCCGCTCCCAAGTGATAATCATATCGACACCGGCGGCTTCACAGGCTGCGGCTTCCTTCGGACTGCGAATGTTGACTTGTGCCAACTTTCGTTTTCCTTTGAGGGCAAATAGATCTTTCACAGTTAGTTTTGTCATAATTTTCTCCTTTGAAAGTTACTAATGCTATTCCTGATATTGAGTGCTATGGCACCAGTCGTAATGTCACGATTTGATAGGGCGTCACTGCAACCTGTACAGTGTTGCCTTCAACCTTCAATTCAGCTTGATTTTCCTCCAGCAAATTACAGCGATGTGCCGCTGCCATCAAGAAACTCGTTTGAATTGTTACGGGGCCACGGCATCGTTCATTTTCATAAAGACGAACGATTAACCCATTTCCATCTTCGGCTTGTTTGACTGTCTCAATAATGACATTGGATTGATCGCTGGAGATGAGCGGCTGGAGATTGGGAGATTGGAGATTAGAAGATTGAGTAGATATTTTGGTGAGAATGAGTGGGTTGTTGAGATCATAGGCAGCGGGTACAGTTTCGGTGCGCCAGTCGCCGAGGTGTGGGAGTAAGCTGTAGGTGAAGCGGTGTTCGCCCTGATCGGCATTCGCAGCAGGGGAGGTGGGACTCCGTAACAAGGTGAGCCGAAGGATGTTGTCGCGAATATCATGCCCATATTTACAATCATTGAGTAAACTGACCCCATAGTCGCCTTCGCTTAAATCCACCCACTTATGGGCGCAAGTCTCGAACCTAGCCCAATCCCAAGAGGTGTTCCAGTGGGTTGGGCGTTGCACATTGCCCCACTGCACATCGTAGGTGGCGACGGGACTCAACACATCAACTGGAAAAGCAACTTTGAGCAGAATGTGCTGCTCTTGCCAATCGACCCAAGTATCAAAGTCAATCCGTCGGCTGTCGTGGTAAAGATAAATGCGCTGAATGATTTGGCTATTCAGCACCTGCCGTCGAATTTCCAGACCAACTCTTAATGGCCCTTTCTCAATTATTCGAATTTCCTCGGCCGGGTCAGCTTGATACTGTTTGTCCTGATAAAAAATATCGATGTCCCAGGCGTCCCAACCCAGCGGGCGATCCTCGAACGCTTGGAAAACATTGGCCTGCTGTCCCTCGGGTAAGACATTTCGCTCAGCGATTCTGTCATACAAATCAATGATGTTGCCAGTGTCAGCGAAGGTAACTCGAAGCAGGTTATTCTCGAGGATAAACGTGTCGCCTACCGCTTCGATCTTCAAGTCAGTAGATGGGCTGATCGGCTCGTTAGAAACCCCCAAGGCGGTCAAGCTATAAGCCTCGCTCGTAGGGAAGGCTACCAAAGTGCCGCCTTCAATCGCTTGTGTCATCAACTGTTCATCTTGACCAATATCAACGAGAGTCTGTCCGTCAGCTAAGGACTCAGGCAGCAAACCAATCCGTGACCCACCAAATGAAGTTGGATTGATCGCGATGAGATCCGTTTCCTTTGGCAACCTGGCCACGAGTGCGCCTAACGCTTCATCTCGCACTGTTTCTCCAAGCGTTCGAATTGTTTCATAATCGCGATCGCTATCCTCATAAACTTCGGCAATCGAAGATCCCGGCAAAATATCGTGAAATTGGTTGAGGCAAAGTAACTGCCATGCTTGAGTTAATTCGGTGTGGGGATATTCATAGTCTGTGGCCAAAGCGGCCCAAGCGGCTAAAAATTCGGCATCATGCAGGAGAAACTCACTTTTACGATTACCCCGTTTGTTATGAGCTTGGGTGGTGTAGGTGCCGCGATGATACTCCAGATACAACTCACCGTTCCAGGTGGGCAGTTCATTCCCAGAGGTGGCTTCTAGTTTGCGGAAAAAGTCACCCGCCTTGCCGTGTTGAAGGCGAGGGGCAGCTGGAAATTCATTCAACTCGCGAACGTTCTCCAACATCTCTCGGGTGGGACCACCGCCACCATCACCGTAGCCAAAGGCCATCAGCAAATCCTGCTGCATCTCCTTCTGCTGCAAATTGGTCCAAGTGGTCATCACCTCAAAAGGTGTCACTCCAGCGTTGTAGGTGCTGGGGCGAACGCCTACGCCGGGCAGCTCGAATTTGCCTTGGGTCGTGCTGAAGTGGGTCAATACTTTAGTGCCATCCAAGCCTTGCCACCAGAAGCTGTCATAGGGCATCCGATTGTATTGGCTCCAACTAATTTTGATCGTGAAGAAGTACTCTAGCCCCGCCTCTTTGATGAGCTGGGGTAAATTCCAGGCGTAGCCAAAGACATCGGGCAGCCATAACACAGGGGACTCGGCCTCTAGGCCAAAGTGCTCACGGAAGAAGGTGCGCCCCAATAAAAATTGGCGAGCTAAGGCTTCACCCCCACTGAGATTGCAGTCGGCCTCAACCCACATCCCGCCAATCGGCTCCCATCGTCCTTCGGCAACTCGCTCCTTGATGGCGGGTAAGAGATCGGGATAGTCCTGCTGGATATAATCGTAGAGCTGGGGCTGACTTTGGGTGAAGTGATAATCGGGAAATTGCTCCATCAGTCGGAGGACAGTGTGAAAGGTGCGGCCTGCTTTACGGCGGGTTTGGCTAATGGTCCACAACCAGGCGACATCGATATGGGCGTGCCCGCTGGCGATGACATCCACATCCAGTGACGGCCCTGCCTTTTCGATTCCCTCTTGCAGCATCTGATGGGCTGTTGGGACAGAGGCATAGAATGTTTCCCTCATCGGTTCGCGGGTATCGAGCTGTTGGAACGCTCTATCGAGGGCATTGTAGAGATGGCCCTTGGCTGGCTCGTTGTCATCCAACTCATCGGCGATGCCTAGAGTGACGCGGGCTGTGGCAATAAAATCGCGGGTGGGCTGATCGATTTGGACGACGGCACAGGGGCGCATAAACAGTTTGACATCAGGCCCACCTTTTCGCGATTGCCCCAAGCCCGTCCAGCCGTGTAAAGCCAGTACATGTGAGTTTCCGTTGCGATAAATCTCGGGAAGTAAAATTTCCTGATGATGTCGATCACAGGCGGCATATGATATACCATCAACATAGGCCAAGGCTTCGGGGTGGCTAAAATCGTCTGCCTCACCGAGGGGAAGGTGGAGGGCCACGGGTAGATCGTCTGTCCATTCTTTCGGCACTTCAAAGGTGGCCCGTAGTACAAAATCCGTTAGCCAACTGCCCCAATAGCTGTTTGGCTCAATGGTTTCCCAGTCGCTATCATCAATGTCTATCCCAATTGGTGGGGGAGTTTCTGGACCTAATAATTTGTTAAAGCGAAAATTAGGTAGTGGATGTTGTTGCCGATAAACCAGCGGTTCAATTAGACTCAGTCGTCGGGCAATTTTTTGAGCGGTCCAACGGATTTTGTGACTCATAAGTGATCATATTCCTAACGGGTTTTGGGCCAGCTTCTTGATAAGTTTCAAAAAGCTGGCCGTTTTTTATTTATTTCGATTTGTAAAGTCAGGTCACCTTATACGAGGTGGTAACATACCAAAAAAGCGATCTAATGATCCTGTGTTAAAGGCTCATCTCCTTCCAAACGATCACGATAGCCACTGACGATAAGCCCTGGACGTTCATAGCTTTGCCCAGCCAGTTGACGATTTTGCGGATCACGATAGCCCATTCGCACAAGGCGGCGTGGCTTTTTTGTTTGGTTGATGTATGAGCCGTGAATAGTATCGATATTGAATAGGACAATGTCACCGGCCTTGGCTGGGACAGGCACGGTATCTTCGAGCTTGTATTCATCGGCAGGCAGATGCGGATGGCAAGGCCCGTCTTCGGTTTCGATGACGTGATTGATGTGCCCTAGCTTGTGTGATCCAGCCAAGAAGCGAATTTCGCCATTCTCATGACAGGTATCATCCAGATGAACAAGGACGTCAATATAACGGCCATCTTGGTGCTCATAGAAAGGATTATCTTGGTGCATTGGAAAAGGGTGACCAGTTTGCGGTGGCTTGATGTGCATCGTGGTGTGATGGAATTCTACGTTTGGTCCTAATAAATCGCTGAGGACAGCTACCAATTTGGGATGGGTGATGGCCCGTGCCCAAGGGGCCGAATAGAGATGTAAATCGTGTAAAGCAGTAAGTTTGACCTTTTTCTCAAGCTCAGGGTCCATATAGGCCTGCCGCCATGGGCCAGTCCAGCCGGGGGTGGTCAAGGCCCAATCTTCAACAAGGCTGTCCATTGCATCTGAAAGTTTCTCAGTCTCAGCCGCACTGTAAATCTCAGGCACGTGTAAAAAGCCATGTTCATTATAAAAATCGATTTGGGTTTGAGTTAACATTTGTTTGTCTCCTAATGTCATTGATCCTGCGATTGCTTCATTGCAATGCGAAACTTCTCCAAGTATATCGAATTGAAGGTTTCGTTCAATGGTCAGGAGAGACTCCTAAGTTTGTAAAACGGACATGCTTTATGAGAAAAAGTGTGTTCCATTTTTGTTGCGAAATTCAGTCGGCGTCATAGCGGTATGTTTGCGGAATAGTGTGGAAAAGTGATGGGCATCGCTGTAGCCAATGGAATAGCCAATTTCTGAAATGGGCAAGGACTGATCCAAAAGTCGTTGTTTGGCAATAGAGATGCGCATTTGCACCAGATATTTAAGGATTGAGGTGCCCGTTGTCTCCTTAAAGATGCGACTGGTATGGCGCTCACTCATATGCAGTTGAGCCGCCACATCGCGCACCTGAAGGGGTCGATGAAAATTGTCTTGTAGGTAACGCAGGATTTTATCAACAGTTTCATTTTCGGACTCAGGAAGTGGAAATGGTTGAATTGTTTGATCAACCATCGCCCGTGCGGTGTCTATTAAGAGTGAGCTTGCCATACTATGGATTTTTGTGGTGTAACCTGGTGAACGACTTTTTATTTCATTTGTCATCAGTTCAAGAAGTAAGGGGATATTTGTTGTCTCTTGTCTGATCCAAGATTGAGTTTGCCCAAAGAATTGGATCAGTTGGTCGATGTCTTGTTGTTGGGGCTGTTCTGTATTTTGTGAAGGGGCGAGGGTGTAAGACCAGAAATAGATGCCAAGGGGATCATCAACACTGGAAATGATTTCGTGAGGTTCCCCGGGCTTGGCAACAAAGATATCACCTTTTTGAACCGGGAGATCCTGCCCACAAATTCGATAGGTGCCTTGTCCCTGATGCGCGTAACAAATTTCAAAATAGGAGTGGCTGTGTAAATAGTTTCGCCAAACCTCGGCGGGGAAAAAGCCCCAATATAAAAAGTCAGCCGTGTAACTGCTGAGTTGGACCGAAATTGGTAATTTATTGAGATCGGTAAAAGAATGATGTGTCAATGTTGTCATTGAAAATTATCTTGCTTTGAGATAAGGAACTACTTGCTCTGCAAATAGTTTTGCCCCACTCATATCAGGAAAATCCATAAAACTGACCATAAAGTGGCTGATGTCCAGCTCAATAAATGGCTGGAGTTGGTTGGCAATTTGTTCTGGGGTACCAATCAGTGCTTTGGTCTCTGTCCCAGCAAAAGCCTTTGCTTCAGCCTCTGTCTCCGCGATGGCAATATAGTGCCGCCACGTTTTGATAATTTCTTCATAATCACGCCCGACATCATTACAATGACTTTGTAAAACAGTTAGCTTATGAGCACAAGTCTCTTTGTCGGCAAAAGCATTGTTCCACCAATCGGCGTATTGAGCCGTTACTCGCAAGGTAAGTTTTTCACCGCCACCACCAATCATAATCGGCGGGCGTGGAGTGGGTTTGGGGTGACAATAGGCGTGGGTAATCTGATAATATTCGCCAGCAAAGTTTGCTGGTGTATCGCGCCATAAGCGATCAATCACCTGAACTGCCTCGGCCAACTGAGCGATACGGATGGAGGCTTTGGGATAGGAATAGCCATAGGCTACATATTCGTCCTCTTTCCAGCCAGCCCCTAGCCCAAGGATAAAACGTCCATCAGTCAAGGTTTGTAAGGTTGCGCCCATTTTGGCCACCAAGGCAGGATTACGATAGGATTGCCCCAAGACAATATTGCCAAACGTGAGTTTGGGAAACATCCCTGCCAGATACGAAATCGTGGTCATACACTCTAGTACATCAGCTTCATCGCTGCCGCCGGGAAGCGGGGGGTGAAAGTGATCGGGCATCCAAATGCTGTCATAATCATTCTGGATTTGAGTGATCCCATCAGTGATTTGCTCAACAAATCGCTGGGAGTTGTCAATTTTTGACTGGGCTGGGATGACCCAGCCAAACTTAACCTGTTCAGTCATGTTGCCCTCAAAATGTGACCTTGCCCATTCTCAAGACTGAGCGTGGTGCCATATGGTTTAGACAAGCTTTGCAATCGCCGCAAAATTTTATCGCCTCTTTCCGTATCAGCCAAAGATGGATAACCACGTTTTTCTAGAAAGAGAGGCCCGTCTTCCCCCTCATTGAGGACTACCGGTATCAGAGTAATCGTCTCAAAGCTTTTATCGTTGAAAACAACCTGACAGATCACTCCCTCCCATACAATCTCATCATATTGTCCGATGGGCGCTCTCGTATGAAAGATGAAATTGCCGAGACCATAAAAAATTGGTTTGTTTTGGTAAAGCTCGATGCCCTTTAATGTTGGTTCGCCGTGCCCAACGTACACGGATGCACCTGCTTCAATCATTTGATGGGCAAACATTTGCTGCCAATCAAGGTCATCTGGCTCTTGATGATGATGGTAGTGATGGTGCAAGATGACCATTTCCGTTTGGCTTGTGGCCTCCTCGACCAACTGAATTACTTCCTTCATACTCGATGCATCATTTTTGTAGACCCGGTAATAGCCTGGGGTCGTTTCAGTAGCGTGAGCGTGCTCAGTGGTGTCTAAAGTAACCATTCCGATGAGTGCAATCTGCCAACCATTAATTGTGGTAAATCCAACCGCCTTGGCGCCCGCCAAATTTTCGCCTGTACCCGCAACAATGAAGTTTCGTTGCTTTGCTTCCTGAATGGTAGACTTGATCCCCTCATCACCAAAATCCCAGGCGTGATTGTTGGCGAGCGAGAGGAAGTTGAGCCTGATCGATTGTAGAAAATCAAGCACGGATGGGTCGGTGCCGTGAAAATATTGATCGAAGCGGGTACGCTGGCAATCAAAATCTTCCCCGCAGATGCAGCCCTCGAGATTGGTTAAAATAAGATCCTGGTTTTCCAAAATAGTAGCGATGTCACTTAATGGCTGATTATAGTAACGTTGGGGATCATATTCGATCAGGGCTTGCCCTAGAAATGTGGTATTGAGTTTTGGGCGGGTAGATTGTGTCATGTTGATCTATTTTTGACCATAGAATGAATGCTACGGCTAAGATTAAAAAAGTCTGTTGGAAACAGACTGAAAATCATAAATTGAAGTAGATTTTTAACCTGATTGATCAGATTTCTCTTCTAATGATAGAATTTATTCTGTCGCCATCTTCAAACGATGTGTTTTGATCTCGTACGGCGTATGATGAACCGTGAAACCCTGTTTATCAGCTAATTCTACAACCTGCGGATTTTCTTCCAACAGGTCCGTTTCAGCGACTTTATTCAACATATGCCTAAAGGAAATCGATGTTTTTGAATGACCGCCGTGGCTCTCGAATGTACGTAAAATAAGACCATTTCCATCTTCGGCTGGTTTGAGGGCTTCAACGATGAGGTTAGGAGAATCGATTTGTAATAGGGCTTGGTTAGCAGGAACTTTGCTTGTAGCTTTGGCATTTTTTTGAATACACACGGCCAAAGCAGGGATGTTCAATTGATAGGCATGACGATCAACTTGAGCCTGCCGCCAATTACCCGCGTGGGGCAGAAGCGAATAGGTGAACTCGTGTGAGCCAATGTCACTTTGTCCATCAGGCCGAACGGGGCTGCGAAGGAGCGATAGCCGAAGTACATTCTCGTAGGCATCATACCCATACTTGCAATCATTCAAGAGGGCGACCCCGTAATTGCCTTCTGAAAGATCAGCCCATTTATGACCACAGACCTCAAATTTAGCTTGTTCCCAGCTTGTATTGCGATGGGTTGCCCGCTCAATATTGCCAAAGGGCAGATCGAAGGTGGCGGTTCGGGTGCGAACCTGCAATGGGAATTTGACCTTTAGCAATTTTCGTTGATCGCGCCACGTGACTCGCGTGTGAAAATCAATTCGTGGATGATCGGGATACAGCCACATTTCCTGCTCGATGATTGAGTCAAGTACCTGCCAGCGACTGGCGAAAATAGCAAAGATAGGTCCATTTGAGACAAGTTGCCACGGAGACGTCTGTTGCACCGGATATTGATACTCTTCAACGTGCGCGGCGATGTCCCAGGCGCTAAATTTGAAACCAGGATCATCCTCAAATACTTGTAACA
This sequence comes from Phycisphaerae bacterium, assembly GCA_028285035.1. Next base: position 57,176 of record JANQQF010000084.1, on the reverse strand, counting down.
CATTGCCGGGGGCGGATAACACCGCTCGATTATTCTGTTTGTCAAAAATCTGCGCGAGATTGCCATCCACAGTGAGTTCTATTTGGTAAAGGGGAGTCTCGATAATATTACTCACAAATTTGGCAGTTTCAAGAGGCTGATCAATCCGTTGCTCAGAAAAAGAAGCAACAGTCCACCCTAAGGAAGGTAAAGGGGCTCGAAACCAAGTCTGGTTTGCGTAATGTTGGACAGGGCGTGGTTCCGCACCACCGACTTGAATGCTATTAGCCGTTTGGTTAAGTTCAGTGTGGGCCAATCCGGCTCGATGCCACGAAAGGGTGTTGAACAACATCAGATTATTGGTGCTCGCGATATTTTGGTCAAGGTGATTGACCAAAAATGAGCTTGCTTGATCACGAACTTCGTAACCGATGCTGAAGGCCGTTTCATAATCACGTTTGATATCAGGCACGGCCACCGGAACGTGGGTGCCGGGGAGGGTGTCGTGAAATTGATTGAGTAGAACAAGCTTCCACCCCTCGTTGAGCCGTTCTTGCAGGCGGGGGCCGCCGTACAATGAGGCCAAGGCACTCAATATCTCAGCATCACGATACAGGAGTTCGGCCTTGCGATTCTGTCGTTTGAGATCACCTTTGGTGGTGTACGTGCCCCGGTGTGCTTCGAGATAAAGCTCATCGTCCCAAATGGGCAGTTGATCGACCTTGTCATCCAAGTGGCGAAAATATTCTTCTGCAAAGGTGATTTTTGTTTCAGGCAAGCCGGGGAAACTATCGAGATGGAGACTGGTTTCGACCATTTCGCGAGTAGGGCCTCCGCCACCATCGCCCCAGCCATAAATGAAAAGGTTCTCACCCACCGTTTGTTTCTCTCGGAAATCACGCCAGTGACGGTGCAACGTACTAAATTCGAGGTTTTGGGCGAAATGAGTGGGGGGAAAGTGGGTGATCACCTCGCTGCCATCGGGGCCGCGCCAGCGAAAGGTATCATGAGGAAAGGTGTTGGTGTCATTCCAGATGTTGAGTTTGGCCGTAGTGCAATATTTGATCCCACTCTTACGAAGTACCTGGGGTAGGGTGTACATCAGGCCAAACACATCAGGCAGCCAGCAAGTCTCGGCCTCCAGTCCAAATTCCTCACGAATGAACCGCTTGCCAAATAGAATTTGGCGAATCAAGCTTTCCGGGCCAAGGAGGTTGCCATCCGGCTCAATATACATCGCTCCAATCACTTCCCAACGCCCTTCTTGAATACGCTGCCGTACCTCTTCGTAAACTGTCGGATACATTTCCTTTAGCGTCTCGTAGAGATAAGGCTGGCTGTAGCTGAAACGATATTCAGGATACTCGCGCATTAAGCTGAGCATATTGGTAATGGTACGACAATTTTTGCGGAGGGTTTCCTTGATCGGCCATAGATAAACGAGGTCAAGATGAGAGTGAGCGCAAATGTTAATTTTGCCCTCGTGGCGATAGGTATCGCTCTGGAAAATAGGCTCGCGGAGGGTGCAGTGGGCCCGGTGGGCTGCCTCACGTGCTTCGCTTTGCGAGGTGAGGTGCGGGCCTATCGCCCGACACGCTTCTTTCAGATGGTGCAGGAGAAAGCCCTCAATTTCGAGGTTCTCATCGCTGCGCCAATAGGTGAGATAGGCATTGAGCACAAAGTGGGCATCCCGAAGAAAGGCCGCAATGATGGGGTCGCGTTTCACGAATTGGGCTTTAGCAAAATGATGGAGATCACGTTCATCGTGACGCCGTTCATCATATGGGTAGTTGATAATGAACGCTTCCATACTCAGCTCGATTTCACGGCCCGCCTCAGCGAAGTCCCCCAACGGTACCAAACTGCGATACCAGTCCAGCCCCTGCCACGGTTGCCCATCAATAAATAGCTGGGTTTCCCCACCATCCATATCGATATCCAAATAGGTATCAGGGCCAGCGTGACTAGCCGGAATGTAAATCATTTTGCGAAAGTAAGCGGTCGTATCAGGTCCACCCCACTGCTCCCCAAGCTCGATCATGCCCCAATCTTGGTCTATATCTTCATACTCACCAGGACCCACCAACCGCGCCCGACGATAGTCCCAAGAGGTTAAGTCGATTGGATCATAGTATGCAAAAACGGCCAGCCGCTCTAGATGACGTTGAATCCAGTTGTGGGGAAGGTCGGGGCTGCGATCGGGATCGTTCGGTTTACGTTTGGGCATAGTTTCTCCGGTGTGCTTTATGGTTGGCGCACAGCAATTTTGATAATCCGATCAGCAGGGTCCAGGTGTTTAGAAGCTGTTTGAATAGCTTGACCTTGCCAGAGCGGTCCAGTCTAGCGAGGGTATTTAGGCTGAAATACACGTACAAACAGCAGATATTATCCAAAAAATTAGGCGTTTGAAGACTGGACCACTCTTTTAAAGCAAGTTTTTAAGCCGTAACAAGTGGGCTTGGCTCGGCAATAGCTTTGTCATCGTACAGATAGCAAGCAGCCTGATGATCGGTATCAATCTGATACAAAGGCGGCTTTTCGGTCAGGCAGTGATCCATCCGTTTGGGACAGCGGGGATAGAAACGACATCCACTATCTACCTTCGCCCGTAGCTGCTCATCATCGGGCAAGACTACATTGGTATCCCACTTGACGTTTGGATCGGGCACAGGAATGGAGCCGATCAATTCCTGGACATATGGATGTCTTGGATTTTCAATGATTTTGACCGTATCCCCAGTCTCGGTAATTGTGCCCTGATAGAGCATAAATATTTCGTCGCCAATCTGGTAGGCAGTGCTGAGATCGTGGGTGATGTATAAAAAGGAGATGTTATGCTCATCGCGTAGACGGATCATAATATCCAAAATCATTGCGCGTAGCGATGCATCAACGGCTGAAACTGGCTCATCGGCCACAATGAGGTTTGGTTTGAGCATATAGGCCCGAGCCACCATCATTCGTTGTCGCTGTCCACCACTCAATTGGTGTGGATATTTCTCCAACACCTCATCGCCTCGCATCCCGACGACATTGAGCGACTCCTCGATGAGATCACGGGCTTGGCTTTTGTTACTGGCCATCTTGAAGTTTTTGATGACCATATCAAAAATATGGCGCACCCGATAAAATGGATTGTAAACAGCGTAAGGATCTTGAAACACGACCTGCACTTGTCGCTGATACTCAAATTTTTCGCGGCGGGTCATTTGTTTGATGCTTTTGCCCTTGAACAAAACATCACCACTGGTCAATTTGATAAAGCCAAGGACGAGGCCGGCCAAGGTACTTTTCCCGCTCCCACTCTCGCCCGCAATTGTTACAATCTTGGCAGGTTTGGCTGGGATGTTTAGGTTGAAGTTTTGCAAGGCCACCACCTGCTTCCCTTGGCCCAACAAGCCGCCACTGCCTCCATAAATCTTTGTTGCATTTTGAATTTCTAATAAATTTTCGGTCATGGCAAGCTCCTATTCATCATACAAATGGCACGCGGCAAAGTGATTGGGCCGATGTTCTTTCAACTGGGGCCGAACCTCTCGACAGACATCAGTAACGTGTGGACAGCGAAACTGGAAGATACAGCCGGGTGGCGGATTTCGTAGATCGTGGGTTAAGCCCTCTGTCAATTTGAGCGGCTTTCGCTCCTTGATCGATGGGATCGACTCAATCAGTAGTTGGGTATAGGGATGGAGTGAGTCAGTGAATGCTTCTGTGACTGGCGCAATTTCAACCAAGTTCCCCGCGTACATCACAGCCAAGCGATCCACCAACTGGGCCATCAACCCCATATCATGGCCGATGATAATCATCGAAACACCGAGCCGATCTCGAATATCGAGAATGGTTTGGGCCACGATGCGTTGTACAATCACATCCAGGGCACTGGTTGGCTCATCGGCGATGACCAACGGCGGATTTAGAGCAATGCCCATCGCAATGCAGGCTCGCTGCTTCATCCCACCGCTCAATTCGTGCGGGTACATGTCATAAATCCGGCTGGGCAGACCGACATCGCTTAGAAGTTTGAGAATGCGATCTTTCAGTTCCTTCTTAGGGAGTTTTCCCTCATGGGTTTCAATCCCATCGGCAATTTGATCCTTGATCCGCATCAACGGATTTAACGAGTTCATTGCCCCTTGTGGGATGAGAGCCATTTGTCGCCAGCGGGCGCGACGTAAATCCTCGCCCTGTAAGCTGGTTATATCCGTGCCATCGATAACGACCCGCCCGTTAACGATACGACCTGGCGGTTGGACTAATCGTAAGATGGCCATTGCTGTGGTCGTTTTTCCACAGCCCGACTCTCCAATCAAGCCGAGCAGCTCACCCTTGCGTAGATTGAAGGACACATCATTGACCGCGATGACATCACCCGAGGGGGTGGCGTAATGCACACTAAAGTTTTCCACCTGCAAGACAACATCCCAGTCTGTCGTTGCGCTATTCGCTCCGTTGCTTGTGTGTGTTGATACTGTCATTTGGATTGCACTCCTCTCAGGCGTGGATTGGCGATTTCATCCAAGCCGATATTGGTCAAAAATAGGGCGATGAAGATGACGACCAGCATCAAAATGGGGAAACCCCACCACCACCACATCCCACGTAAAATGGCGGCACCGTTGATGGCGAAAAAGATGGTCATTCCCAACGTTGGAATTCGAGTGGGGCCAAGGCCAAGGGCCTCTAAACTAGTGGCTGCTAGAATGTTGGCCGAAACGGTCCCAATGAAGGCCGCTGCTAAGTAGGGCAACAAGTTTGGGGCCATCTCCTTGAACATGATGTCGAAGCTGGAGGCCCCAGAAAGCTGGGCCATATGGACATAGCCCCGTTCACGCATACTGAGCACTTGAGCCCGAATGTAACGGGTGGGGCGTGGCCAAGCAAACAGGGCAAGCAGAAGAGCCATGTTCTCAATGGTGATTTGATTGACCAAGGAGGCTATCACAATCAGTACAGCCAAGGCTGGGATGGTGATAAAGGCATCGGCCAGGACTCGGATGACCGCATCGACCCAGCCGCCCAAATAGCCAGCGGAGAAGCCCAGTAAAATGCCGACCAGCATCCCGACACCGGCGGCGATAAAGCCAACCCGCAGAGAGCGTGGTGTTGCCACTAAAAGAAGGGCCAACATATCTCGTCCACTACTTTCGGTGCCAAGTGGATGGTCAAGTGTAGGCTCGCCAAAACCGGGGCCAAGCTCGCCTGTCATCCATATGGGTGGCAGATTAAGCGGCGCAGAGGCTGCCGTCGCCATTGTCGTATCCCAAAATAAGGGACCAATAAATTCCAATAAAAATGTAAGAATGATAATCGTAACCCCGATCAAAAATTTGGAATTAAACCAGGGTGAGTCAAATTGATTAAATAAACTGCGGCTTTTGGCCACGGGTTGGTTTGAGGTGATAGCTGTCATGACTTACCCTTTCTCATATGAAATACGTGGGTCGATCAGCGGGTAGGAGAGGTCAATAATCAAGACCGCTAACGACACCCCTAAAATGAGGTAAAATACAATTCCTTGGATTAGATTGAAGTCTGAGTTCAGAATGCCCTGATAGAGAAGAAAACCCATTCCCGGATAGGTGAAAATGACCTCGACGATGACCGAGCCGGAAGCGATACTGCCTAAGGTCAGGGCTAGAGCAGTGAGTTGGGGCAGAACGCCGTTGCGAATACCATAGCGGAAGAAAACGCGACTGGGCCGTAAGCCCTTGGCTTGGGCGAGAACCATATAATCCTGACCATCAATGGTGATCATCATCCCCCGCATCCCTAAGGCCCAGAAGCCCATTGTGGTCAGCACAATCGCTAGAGCAGGCAAGGTGCCGTGTTGGATAACGCTCATAATAAAATCAAGATTTAAGCCTGGACTCGTGCCACGTTCATAAGCGCCAGCGAATGGAAACCACTCAACTTGAAAGGCGAATAAATAGATCAGCAAAATGCCGAGCATGAAGGGCGGAATGGCGGTGAATGTGATGGTCAATGGCAGGAGGCGACGTATCCACCCAGGCGTTGGTCGCCACGCGATCAACGCCCCGACTAGATTTCCGATGATGAAGGAGAATATGGTGGCTAAAATTAGTAGGCCGATGGTCCAGGGCATTGCCCGGAAGACAAGGTCATCGACTTGGGCCGGGAAAAAGGCCAAGGAGAAACCGGTGTCAAAGGTGGCTAGATTACCCAAATATTTTACATATTGAATCGGCAGCGGATCATCCAGACCAAAACGGGCTTTCCAGGCCTCAATCATCTCATCCGCATTTTCAACGGTACTACCTTGGGTAATCATCCGCCCAATCATCGCCGTGACTGGGTCACCAGGGGCCAAACGGGGCACAATAAAAATGATGGTTGCGCCAAGCCAGACCGTCAAAAGAAACATTCCAATTCGTTTTAGTACATACTCAATCGTTAAGCCACCCATATTACCTCCTTGTAAATACAACTATGGAAGAGATTAGAGATTAAGAGATTGAAGATTGGTTGTTTATATAATCTCTGATCTCCCAAGCTCAGTATCTTTATTTCATAAAATCAACAACAAGTTCTGCCAGCATTTCCCCTTTATCCTCTTGCAAAAAATGGCCTGCCCCTTCAATAATGGTGTGCGGCAATCCTTTTGCGCCGGGGATTAGTTTTTGAAACGGTCTTTCGGCCCCGCCCGTTAATGGATCGGAGTCGCTGTAGAGGGTGAGAAACGGCTTCTCCCACTGCTTCAGTGCCTTCCAAGCTTGGCGATTGGGAATGGTTGCTGGATCGTCTGGGCTAGTCGGGACGAGGGACGGAAAAATGCGCGCTCCTTCTTTGTAGCTTTCATCTGGAAACGGTGCATCATAGGCAGCGATTGTTTCAGGTGTTAGGTCAGTCACACACCCATCAGCAATAAATTTGCCGATGGGAAACTTTTGGGTCTCTCGGGAAAATTTTTGCCACTTCATAAATTCATCCGACATTTTGAAATCGCCTGTTGGCAATCCGGTATTGGCGGCAATCACGCCAGCGAACCGTTCTCCTTGATCAGCGACCAATCGTAATCCGATAAGACCACCCCAATCCTGCCCAAATAAAGTGACGTTTGTTAAATTTAGCGCTCGTAGAAAGCTGTTCATCCAATCAACGTGACGTTGATAACTGTAGTCATTCCGGTTAGCTGGCTTATCGGAGCGGCCAAATCCAACCAAATCCGGGGCGATGACCCGTAAACCAGCCTCAACTAAAATGGGGATCATTTTTCGGTAGAGATAGGACCAGGACGGTTCGCCGTGCATCAATAAAATAATTTGGTCCGGGTTTGATCCCTCATCGACATAGTGTATCTGCAACTGCCCACCATCCCCGTCTGGGATTTCAACGTAGTTGGGGGCGTATGGAAAATCGGATAAATTTGTAAATCGTTGGTCAGGTGTTCTTAATATTTTCATCCTTCAGTCTCCTCTTTGATCCAAGATTATTTATTTTGTTATATTATAGAAGACTTTCAGGAAGGTAGCATAAGACCATTAAAAACTTAGATAGGGCTGGTGGCTTACTTGCGAAAACAAGCCACCAGCATTTTAGATCCTAGCTCGGATTACTGAGCTGGCTCCAGATTGTGAATAATCACATGGGTACTTTGCCACCAAGTTGGGGGGTGGATGTAGGGGTTGTCGGCTGATGGCCAGTTGGTCCAGTAGGTTTCGTTAAACGGAATAATTTTCTTGGCCTGGGTCACTGGAATTACAGGAATTTCATCCATGTAGATTTCTGCGGCTTGAACAAACAGTTCGTCGATCGCAGGATCGCCCAAGGGTAGGACGCTGATTTCGTCAACGATCGCGCTGAATTCAGCATTTTCCCAGCGCCAAGCATTCTTGCTGGCCCGCTCGCCAACGGGCACAACGTAACTACCATTTAGGGTATCGAGAGAGGCCCAAGGCTCATTGATTGAACCACAGGTTTGCCAGCCGGTACGTGCTTCAAAGTTACCATTGAAGAAGTTATCCCAGAAGGTACCATAGGCCACGTTACCAAAAGTGGCGTTGATGCCGAGACGTTGGAGTTGCTCGACTACAACTTGAGCGATTTTTTGCTTTTCGATCAGCGGCTCTGGCGTTTGGAAGTTGATGGCTAGCTCTTGTCCATCTAACTCGTAGTAACCCGTGCTATCATTCAAAACATAGCCTTTAGACTCGATGATGGCCCGAGCTGCGTCTGCGTCGTGTTGCAAAATTGGATACTCTTCGAATAGACCTGCTTCTTCGACGAGATCAACATAACGATCCAAACCAGCATAGGCTGGGAAGAAGAAACGTGAGGCTGTGGTTGATCCTTCGTAGGCGATGGCGACAATCTCATCGCGGTCAATCGCATAGTTCAAGGCTTGACGCATCTCTTTATCATCCCACGGGGCAACCGTGACGTTCAGCTCAATGTTACGAGCACAGGGATCTGGCCAGGCGTAGGGCAAATCTTGGTAGTAGGCAACTGCGTTGGGGTTACGCTGTTGCAGGGCAAAGAAGGCACCGAGGCTGATGTCCATCAAGCTATCAAGACCATCGCTTGACATAGCCGCAACCTTGGTATCTTCTGTCCCAAACGTGGTCCAGACAAGTCGCTCGGGGGCGGGTAGATCTTCAAAACCAGCTTTGGCTCCCCACCAGTCGTCGTTACGTACATAAACAAATTCAGTTTCGCTGACACTTTCCAAGGTGTATGGCCCCGTGAAGACCGGCCAGCCTTGCTCAGGATCGTAGTTGGTGAAGGTAATGGGGTCTTGATCTTTCCAGATGTGCTCTGGCATGATGTTGTGACGCCCATAAATTTTTACGGCAAAGTGATCTAGGATAAAGCGAGGATTAGGACCTGTCAGCGTGAATGATGTGGTTAAATCATCAACCTTTTCCACACCCTCAACCCAAGTCGTTATATCGCCAGCCATATCCAAGTCAGGATTTTCAAGCAACATGTTCATGGTGAAGACAACATCATCGGCATCCATTGGTTCGCCATCGCTCCACTCAATGCCTTCGCGGAGGGTGATGCTCCACTCATCGGCGGCCTCGTTTTGCTCAAAGCTCTCGGCCAACCAGGGCATAATATCGCCAGTTTCGTAATTTAGAATAAAGAGGGGTTCCATCATCGCCTGGTGAAGACCCATGTCTTCGCGAGCGCCAGGAATATAGGGGTTCCAGCTTAGGGGATCGGGGACGCGACCGCCACCAATGTCAAAAATGACAGTTTTACGCCGTTGGGCTTCAGTTTCGGACTCAACCTCAACAATCGTTTCAACTTCAACCGTCACAACCTTTTCGACTTCAACTTCCTCAACTACCTCGACAGTTTCAACAACTGTAATCGTTTCGCCTTCAACTTCAACTTCAACTTCAACCGTCTCGACGACCACTACGGTTTCAACAACCGTTTCGGTAATAACCTGAGGCTCACCAGCACAGGCACCGATGATAAGTAGCATCGCCAGGGCGCTTAGTACAAGTAACAATTTCTTTGTCATTTCTTATCCTCCTCGATAAATTTAATAAGATTAGATGATTTTTGGGATATAAGTTTGATCTCTTTTAAGAGAATTTAAGTTATATTCCCTAAAGAAGACTATAAAAGCATTTTTTGATCTTAGTTCATTCACACCTCCTTATGTGTGGACACACCGTCTTGGTATGGTAATAAAATAACACAATCGATTACGATAAAGATCGATTGAATTTGAATACATTTAGTCGGTTGAGTAAGTGTGGGGTATTTTGTTTGTAATAAGTATGAATGCGCATTCATTGAATGCGCATTCATACTTTAATGCAGAATGAATTTTTTGTCAATATGCAATTTTATAAAAATTTTTGAGTGATAGAAAGGGTTTTGTCGAAAAGGAGAAAGGATTTTCATTGACAATTCTGGGAAATCAGTATAAATTGAATGCGTATTCATGAGGGGAATGTGAATACTAGCATCTTGACCGATGTGTTGATACAATTTATTAGGAAAATCCATGTCACAAAAAATTATCACATCATATGATGTAGCCAATCAGGCAGGTGTGTCTCAAGCCACTGTATCCCGCGCCTTTGATCCAAATGGTAACGTTTCCCCTACCACTCGGGCTAAAGTGCTGGAGGCGGCCAAAGAATTGGGCTACCAACCGAATGCCATTGCCCGTGGTTTGACCAGTAAACGAACGGATATTGTTGGTATCATCATGGGGAATATCACCCGCAGTTTGTTTTACCCCAAGGTGCTCGTTGAGTTTACCCGTCGTTTGCAGGCAATGGGCAAGCAGGTCCTCCTCTTTAATACTCACGAAACTCGCTCCGTTGACGAAATTTTGCCTCGAATTATGAGTTATCACGTTGATGCTTTGATCATTGCCTCAGCCACGCCAGGCCGCGAAATTATTGATGCTTGTACCAGTAAAGGTACGCCCGTCATTTTGCTCAATCGGCCAGAGGCTGATACCAGCGCCAATGCCGTCTGTAGCGACAATGTGGCGGGGGGGCGGTTAATTGCGGATATTTTACTTGATGCTAAACATCAACGACTAGCCTTTATGGGCGGAGTAGGGGTCACCTCCACAAATGTAATGCGACAAAAAGGATTCACCGATCGACTGCAGGAACGGGGCTATAGCGGCCTGTTGACAGACCACGGGGAGTATACCTACGACTCGGGGTATGAAGCAGGGCTACGTTTGTTGGATCGGGATGATCCGCCCGATGGCATCTTCTGTGCGGCGGATATTATGGCTATCGGGGCAATGGATGCGGCCCGTTTTGGCTTAGGTATCAAGGTGCCAAACGAGGTATCAATCATCGGGTATGATGATATTCCAATGGCCAGTTGGCCGACCTATGATTTGACCACAATCCATCAATCTGTGACCGAGATGGTGGAGACAACCATTCAGATGCTGACCCCCCAAGATGGGGGGATCATAACTGGGCAGACGATTTTGCTGTCCGGAGAATTTATTCGGCGTGGATCGGCCAGACTGCCTAACACCCCTTAAATTTTTAAATCCATTTTCCCTAGAATTGATGAATCCGTTTATGCACAACTGCAGCTAAGCCCCCATCCACTGGAATATTGGCCGCGTTGATCCAGCGGCTGGTTTCGTGGGCAAGGAAAAGAATGACATCGGCGATTTCCTCGGGTGTCCCATTGCGACTCATCTCAAACATGGGGGCGTCAGGGGGCGTCATATCGGATAAGAAATCGGGGAGCAGCGGTGTTTCAATTGGTCCAGGGCTGACGGCGTTCATTCGAATTTGGCGATCTTCCCAAGCCTTCCACTGCTGAATGGTCCAGGCAATCACCGCCTCTTTGCTAAAGTGATAGCAATTACCCTTGACGATCTCATATTCGGTGCAAAACGCTTCAATATCATCCTGCAAGCCTAAGTCAAACAACACCTTATGCGTTTCGATGTTGCGTGCCCACCCCATTCCGGTCCCAGAGGCGACGTTTACGATAGATGCCCCATCGGCCAATTTTGGGGCAATGGCCTCGGTCAACATCCGCGTGCCTAAAAAGTTGATCTTGACCACGAGGGCGGGTGGCAGGGTTGGGGCCACACCTGCGATGTTACACAAACCGTGGATGGGTTCATTACCAATCTGGGCTGCCGCCGCTTGGATTGAAGCTGGATTAGCCAGATCGAGCGGAATGTACTGCACCACATTTTCGGTGGTCTCATTTAAATCCATCCCAATGACCTGTGCGCCAGCTTCGGTCAGCTTTCGAGCCGTTTCGGCCCCCAGACCGCGGGAGGTGCCAGTAACAATAAAGGTTTTTTCGCTGAAGTCCATAAGTTCCTCTTTTATATATTAGAGCGCTGATATTTGTCACCATTCTAATCTTATTTAAATCATTGTTTTACCCAATCGCGCACATACACATGCCATCTTCCAGTTGAATTGGCTCACAGTCACTTTCAGATCGACCTAAGATTTCGAGGACCTTGGGATATGTTTGAGAGCCAAAGTGCATTAGATCGTTGGTCAAATCTTCGGGACACCAATCCAAGAAGCTTGGCTTGAAAGTGGGGCGGGCCTTAATGCGGTTGAACCAGTCCTCGACTTTGGGACGGCGACCACCTTCCCATAAGCCTGACATCCCCAACATATCGAGCCGATTAACGTAGGGCGTCAGCCCCACATCGGCCAAGGAGAAGGTTTCGCCAGCCAGCCAGGTGCGCTGCTGCAAGGCCGCTTCCATCTCACTCAAATAATGATCATACAATTTGATCTTCGCGCCAATACCAGGCGCTTCGATACCAAGCATCACCAAATCTCGTTTACGTTGCTTCCAAGCTGGAGTCACGGATCGGGGTGGAGTCGCATTGAGGAACTCTTCAACCCCTTCCTCCCCCAGTCGCATAATCACAAAACGATGGCAGGAAACAAACGTCACTTCTCCACAGGCCGGGTGGATATCCTCATCAACGGTTTTTGTCCATAGTCGCATTTGGGCGCGCCCCAGCGGGGTATCGGGAACTAACGATGGCCCATCAAAGACCTCATCCACATATTCACAAATAACAGTTGACTCTACAATGACGTGTCCATCGTGGACGATGGTCGGCACAACCGCTTTTGGATTGAGCTTCATATATTCTGGGTCAAACTGATCGCCAGCTAGGATGTCCAAATAGTGGCTATTCCACTCAACCCCTTTTTCTGCTAAGGCAAACCGAACCTTTGCGGCACAAACCGATGAACCGTGGTGATATAAGTCTAACATTTTATTTGCTCCTTTATACCCTTAACAAAAAGTGTTTAAATTTAATAGTCGGTGTCAGTAAATGGTAATTGGTAAATGGTAATATCGCTGCGCTTAAACAATTACTATTTACTATTTACCATTTACTGGAAATTAAAATGTTCCCTGCAAAATACGTTATGACAAAATTATATTTTCAATTTCAATAATCGCACTGCATTATCCTGATAAATCTTTTGTCGCGACTCATCGGGAATATCCAAATTGTCTAAGATTTTGATCGTTTCTCGAATATAGCCCGGCCCCTTTTCAGGATCGAAGGGGGAGTCGGAGGCGAAGACGATGTGGTCATCGCCATAAAATTCCAAGCCGCACATCATTGCTCCGACCGAACCAAAGGTGCAGGTGTCGCCGTAGAATAATTTGAAGTAATCGAGCGGTCGGTTTTTGAGATTATTTTTAATGCCAACTAAATCGTAGTCAGAAGTACGTGCCCCCAATTGATCGTTTCCTGGTCCGACGCGACCGGCGTGGAAGGGGGTATTGCCACCCATATGGTGGGTAATGACTTTGAGGTCCGGATAGCGGTCGAAGTAACCGCTGTAGATGAGGCGGGCCATCATGACGCTTGTTTCATAGGGCCAGCCAAAGGTCCACCAAATTTCATACCAAGATCGCTCTTCACCAACGTAGTCGGGGTGAGCCGCCGTGCGGGCCGGATGGACCCAGATCGGTAGATCGTGGTGAGCCATTCGCTCAAACAGCGAGGCGTACTCTGGCTTATCAAGTGGAGCCCCGTTTACATTGGTGAAGACCTGAACGCCAACCGCGCCCAATTCGGTAATCGCCCGATCAATTTCGGTGGCGATAGCCCCTTCGTTGTTCATCGGTACCGAGGCAATAAAGCCGAGAAAACGATCATGACTTTCGGCGATTTTTGCCATTTCATCATTGGCAATCTGGCACAACTCAACAGAGTCCTCAGCCGTCCCAACCAATTCTGGTGGGGGCGCGGCCAATGAGAGCACCTGTCGATAATCATCTCCAAACTCTTCCAGTTGCCGCAATCGTAAATCGACATCGGTTAACACGGGGATACTTCGGACTCGTTTGCCGATATCCTTGAGTGTTGGATTAATCTCATTCATCCGATCGAAGAATTTTCTTGGCAAAATATGATTAAATACATCAATCTTTAGCATTTTTGGCTCCTCGAAACATTATGATGGGTTAGGATGAGTGATAGAAACAGGCCAATCACTCACATTTTTTATGAAAGATCAATTTCATTGATGCGAACGCAACGGGTAAAGTGGGGCGTCTCATTGATTTTTTGCAGATCGGGTTTTCCACTTTTACAGGCCTCCATGGCAAAAGTACAGCGCGGATGGAACCGACACCCTTGTGGCCAAGCGGTGGGTGGTGGAACCAAACCCTCGATGACAGGTAGCTTTCCTTCGGCGCGTCCGTGGTGCGGCAGGGTTTCAAGGAGGGCTTTTGTATAAGGATGTTGTGGTTGAGTGAATACTTCCTTGACGGTGCCAACCTCAACAATTTGCCCCGCATACATTACCCCAACCCGATCAGCGATTTCGGCGATAACCCCCAAATCGTGGGTGATAAAGAGAATAGCCATATCCAGTTGTCGTTGTAAATTTTGTAAAAGATCGAGAACTTGCCCTTGAACGGTCACATCCAAAGCGGTGGTCGGCTCATCGGCTATGAGGAGTTTGGGATTGCAGGAGAGAGCCATCGCAATGCCGACCCGTTGGGCCATCCCGCCTGATAGTTGGTGGGGGTATTCATCAATACGGCGTTCAGGGTCGGGTACCTGCACCAGCCGAAGTAGCTCAATGGCCCGTTTTCGCCCTTCCTCTTTGTCCAGCCCCAAATGAATACGCAGCCGATCATAAAGCTGGGTGCCGACAGTCATCGAGGGGTTGAGGGCGGCCCACGGTTCTTGGAAAATGATGGAGATGTCATTGCCCCGAATTTTATTCAGCTCGGCTTCGGACAAGGCGGTTAGCTCCTGCCCATAAAATTGGATCGAACCGGCGGTAATCCGGCCAGGGGCGGGAATGAGGCCCAGTGCGGCTAAGGCGGTCATACTTTTTCCAGAGCCAGACTCACCAACCAATCCCCAAGTTTGTCCAGGTAAAATTTTGAAGGAGACGTCATCTAGAATGGTTACATTTTCAGATCGGCCTTGAGGAAAACGGACTTCTAGCCCTCGCACAGAAAGAACGGCTGAGTCATCCGTTTCAAAGTGAGCGGTTGTGCTCTCTTGCTGCTTAACCTCACCTCGGGAGACGGTCAACTGATTGGTGCGAACATCGCGCCCAATTGCGTCGCGGAGACCATCGCCCAAGAGATTGAAGGCCACAACGGTTAAGACGAGGGCAATACCGGGCGGGAAAATACCCCAAGGATGGCGACGAATTTGGGCCTGTGCTTCGGCCAACATTCGCCCCCAAGCTGGCTCGCCGAAATTCACCCCCAAGCCCAAGAAGCTGAAAGTTGCTTCCAAAATAAGGACAGCCCCAGAGAGCAAGGCAATTTGCACGATGAGTGAGGGCGCAATATTGGGCAGAACATGTTTGAAGAGGACGACTGGGGTACTCAAACCACCCACACGGGCACTGTCCACATAAAGCTCCTCTTTTTCGGCGAGAATGACCCCACGAGCCAGACGGGCAAATCGAGACGAAAAGACGATACCTAAGGCTATCATTGCACTGGTTAGGCCGCTTCCTAGAATGGCGACGATGGCGAAGCCCAACAAAATGGCGGGTAGGGTGAAAATGATGTCAACAATCCAGGTGATGATCCGGTCAACGCGACCGCCGACATAGCCTGCGACCAAGCCCACGGGGACGCCAATGAGAACCGCAATGCCCATACTGATGAAAAGAGATTGATAGGCATATTGTCCGCCGTAAATGACGCGGGTAAAGAGATCACGCCCGAATTGATCGCCGCCCAACCAATGATCGGCGCTTGGATTACTAAAGGAGGCCAACAAATCTTGCTTCATTGGCTCGTAGGGGGTGATCCAAGGGGCAAGGATTGCGCCAATCGCCAGCAGTCCCAAATAAATGATGGCGGCAACAACAAAGGGGTCGCTAAATAGTCTGCTCCGAAATTCTTTACGCATTACGATAATCTCACTTTCGGATTTAACCAGGCGTAACTTAAATCGATCAGGATACCGCTGATTGCCACAATCAAGGCAACAAGGATGAGGCCACCTTGAATCACGGGGACATCCTGATCTAAAACCGATTTGATCAGCAAGCGGCCAACCCCCCCGATGTTGAATACAACCTCGATGACGAAGGTTGAGCCCAGCACCACAGCGATGCGAAAGCCGATAACCGTGACCACCGGAATCATCGCGTTGCGGAGAGCGTAGCGACTGACCACCCGCCAGCGGGGAATGCCACCGGCTCGAGCCGCTTGAACATAGCGTGATTGCAAGACATTGCTCATTGAACTGCGCATTTGTCGAGAAACAAGGGCCGCGGTGGGGATAGCCAAGGCAAAACAGGGCAGGGTAATACTATTCAGCCAGCCAAAGAAATCTTCTTGAATGGGAGTGTAGCCAATGGCTGGAAACCAGCCCAGTTGTAAGGAAAAATAAATAATTAAAACGATGCCTAAGAGAAAGCCAGGAATACCCACAAATGAGGCGGTGATAATGGTGATAGACCGATCAAGGAACGAGCCAGGATAAAGGCCAGCTAGAATGCCACCGAATAGACCAAGAATGATGCCTAAAATCATTCCTCCGACCGCAATCGCCAGGGTGGGCTCAATTCGTTCGATCAGCATCTCCGTTACGGGGCGTTCGGTTAGAACGGAGTTCCCAAAGTCGCCAACCACAGCCCGACTCATCCAGCGAAAGAAACGTTGCCATATGGGATCATTTAACCCCATCCGTTCTTCAAGAATGGCAACATTCTCTGGGGTGGCCGCGTCTTGCAACATCACCTCGGCGGCACTGCCGGGAATGAGATCGATCAGAAAAAAAGACAAAATCGCTACCGAAAAGAGTAGCGGGATGGTGACAAGTATACGTTGTATTATGTAGCGAAGCATGGGAATGCTCCTTTGGTAAGGTTAAAAATTTTATCGTTTCGCGTTGTCTTTCCAATCAGCGTTCAGCTTCTACCCACCCCACATTTACAGGATGCGCCTTACGCTGTTCATTTTTTTCGCCAGTATGTTTGCCTATATGCCAACCAACATCGGATAGATTTTCTGTGGCCCAATCGACTGATTCTTGATCAGTCACTGTGGCGATGGTGTCATTCCAGCGATTGAGCCAAGCTGACAAGCTACTGACCGCTAAAATTTCAATGATCTGTGTATCGGAATAATGTTCACGCAATTTTTCGAAATGTTCTGGGGTGGATGCATTGGGTGATTGGGCTGCGGCACGAACCAAATCAAGGGCAGCCCGCTCGGCATCTGAAAACAGGTCTGATGTTTCATATTCCCAGATGGCACGAATACGCTCTGTTTCAACACCCATTGAATTCAGACGAAAGGCCCCGTGGGATTGGCAATGCTGGCAGCCACTAGCGAGGCTAGCCATCGTAAATAGCTCAATTTTTAATTGTCTGCTGATCTCCCTATCGCTTTGAACTGTTTTTACTAAATGGGTAAAAGCTTGGCGTAATTCAGGCCAACGGTCCATTTCAAAGCCTTGACGATTGTTATAAGTGGTCATAACGTTATGATCTCCTATTTTATCCACCCCATATTTAGGGGATGAGCCTTACGTTGTTCATTTTTTTCGCCAGTATGTTTACCGGCATGCCACCCGACATCAGCTAGATTTTCTGCCGCCCAATCGACTGACTCTTGATCGGTCACTGTGGCGATGGTGTCATTCCAGCGATTCAGCCAAGCTGCGGCACAATTCACCGCTAAAATTTCAATGATTTGTGTATCGGAATAATATTGACGCAGTTTTTCAAAATGTTCTGGGGTGGATGCATTGGGTGATTGGGCTGCGGCACGAACCAAATCAAGGGCAGCCCGTTCGGCATCTGAAAACAAGTTTGATGTTTCATATTCCCAGATGGCACGAATGCGCTCTGTCTCAACGCCCATTGCATTAAGGTGAAAAGCCCCGTGTGATTGGCAATGTTGGCAGCCACTGGCAAGGCTAGCCATCGTAAACAACTCCTGTTTAAATTGCTCGTTGAGCTCTTTTTCGCTCCAAACAAGTTGTACCACTTGGTTAAAGGCTTGGCGTAATTCGGGCCAATGACCCATTTCGAAGTTTTGACGATTGTTATAGGTACTCATAAATTTGTAACCTTATTTGATAAACAGTACACAAAAGTGGTCAGCTTCCCAACTAGTTCGCCATTTTTAATGATTGACCAACGATTTTCGTCGTGAGTCTCTAAGTACGCATACATAAATTTTTATGAGTGTGATTGCCGATATGCTTAGGGATATCAGGCGATTTACTCCTAGGATTTTTCGTCGGTGTACTTAGGTGATTCCAAACGTGACGGTGTAGCTACTTTCAGTTTGGGATCACCTTTGTTGATGGCTAATCACTATACTGAAAAAGTTTGAAATTGTTAGTTTTTTGTCAAGACTCCAGGTCTTGACAAAAAACTGTTTCATTCCGTTCGCAGTATAATTATCAGCGACTAATCCTATTGATCAGCCCAGCGTACGGTTTTGATATCAAAGGTCAATGGTTGAGCAGGAACCTTCTCGATACCCGTGATCTGATCGGTGTACATAACGATCCCTTCGATGGTGGTCACGTGGATCCAGATACATTCCTCAATCATAATGGCCTTAATCTCTTCCAAAAGAGGCTCGGCTTCATCTGCAGGCAAGCCTTCAGCCTCGGCCAAGAGCTCAGCAACTCCCTCCGGAACGTATCCAGATGGATTGGCTGGACCAGCCACAGCTCGGTTGCGGATCGCTGTAATCAGGTGTGGTTCGGGCCAGGGTAACGGTTGAATCGCGTAAGTACCAGCAAATGCGTTGGCCCACATATCGGGTGGCGGGAATTGTTCAAATTCGATATTGATACCGACTTCGGCCATACCGCCAGCCGCACCTTGCCCAACGGCGGCAAATGGCCCACCCCAGAACCCACTGAAGAGGTCTAAGCTTTCAACCCCAGCCGCTTCCAATTTAGCTCTGGCTGCATCTGGGTTGTAGCCGACATCAGGTGGATCATCAAGATAGCCATATTGACCCTTGACCTCGCGCTGGACACCAGGGTACGAGTTACCGGACATAATCACCGCATTGATCGCTTCCCGGTCAATCGATTGGGAAATCGCACAACGAACATCTTTATTGGCTAATTCAGGCACCATCTCGCCATTCAAATCCAGAACCTGTAACCCAACACCAACCATTGGCGCGCGAGATATGTTAAATCCGGCAGTACCTTCAAGGGCTGGTAAATCGCCACCTTCAACATTAATAGCCTCCATATCACCGTTGAGTAACGCGTTGGCTCGAGCATTCGGATCTTGAATCCAATGTAGCTCAACTCGCTCAAAGGCAATCACAGACGGATCATAGTAATCTTCGAAGGGTTCAAAGACCCACACCTGGTCCGGCGTGTTTTCTTCGGGTACCATTTTGTAGGGGCCCGTGCCAACTGGAGCTGCCCCGATGCTGTCATAGGCATTGGGACTAACCATCAAACCGACAAAGCGAGCTAGATTAGCAACCAGAGCAATATCAGGCTGGCTAAGTTTAAAGACAGCGGTCAATTCGTCCTCAGCAACAACTTCTTCCACTGCTCTTAAGGCCCCAACGTTGGGTGGGAAGCCATTTTCATTTTTGATATATTCGATGTTGCTCTTGACAGCTTCTGCGTTGAATGGTGTGCCATCGTGGAAGAGGACCCCTTCTTTGAGATTGAAGGTCAGCTCGGTCAAATCGTCGTTATAGCTCCACGACTCGGCCAGAACGCCCACAATTTCACCATCGGCATTTTCGGTGATCAACCCCTCGTAGGGAACTTCATACCAAGCCAAGACAGCAGGGGGAGCGGACTTCCAGGGACTCCACTGAAACCCTGTTGGGGGAACAGACAGAGCGTTACGGAAGGTGCCGCGTGGCTCTACAACCGCCGCTTCGGCTTCAACTTCGACCTCAACTGTGACGACCACCTCAACTTCTTTCTCAACCACAGTTTCTACTTCCACTTCTTTTTCCACCACTACCGTTTCAACTACGGTGATAGTTTCTGGCTCTGCCCCACAGGCGGCAACAACCAAGCCAAGGGTGAGTAAAGCTAAAATTAACCAAATACGAGAGTACTTCATCATTAATTTCCTCCTTCAGGAATAATCACATTTTGATGAGTATATGATGCAAAGTGGGTGTGAATTTTTCGATAGGCACCTCCAATCAGTCTTGTACAGCGGCTAGTTATTCAGGGTAGGCAGTTTTGGTATAGATGTTAAATAAATGGTAAATCTAATAATTTTGAGGTAGCAAAGATTTATATGATGGTAGATAAATTGAGAAGTTGTTAGAAGTATATATTTGGGAGGAAGATTGATTTCGTGTTTAATCTGAGCCATCATAGGCATTCGTCAACTTTGACTACAATCTTGGGGATTTAAGCGCTTCAAATATACTATAGGCCTAATATGCTGTCAAATTAACCAAGATAGCTTGTTCATCTAAAAATATTGCAATTAAATTTTGTGGTATAGCAATTTCTATTGACATAATTAGATATATTATGAAGAAAAATGGATAATATTTGGGTTTACGACTACCTTGGAAATATAAACGTTTCAATTTTTTACTGTTACAAATTTAATGTATAATTGACTATTGACTTTTGTCTGAAATTTAATGTTGTAAGATAGTGACCAATGGCGACCATTCATGACATTGCCAAAGCAGCTGATGTGTCTATTGCGACCGTCTCAAATACTTTTAACCGACCACATTTGGTTAAATCTGCCACCAAAGAGCGGATCCTTCAGATTGCCCGTGATTTAGATTACAAACCAAATCTTTTTGCGCGTGGTTTGGCGGGAGGTAAAACACAAACGGTCGGCGTGCTTGCGCCGGATCTCCGTTATCCTTTCGTTGCCACTGTCGTGCGTGGTACCGAGGATTTATTCCGAGCCAATGGTTATCTGCCTTTTATCTTGAGCACCGATGGTGACGCTGTTGAGACAATTCGTCTGATCGATCTTTTGCGTGCGCGAGGGGTTGATGGTTTTATTATCATCCCTTCTTTTTTTGGCGTAGATGACTCTTTGCTACAAGCGATCAAAGCTATGACGGCGGATCGTATTCCTCTTGTTGTTGCGGGCTATCCTATTGATGATCCCTCGGTAGAATTTGTTGAATATCAAGCCCAGGCTGCAACCAAAAGGGCAGTGAATTACCTCATTGAACTGGGCCATCGAGAAATTGCTTACATCGGTGCTCAACACTCAACTGGGCACGCTATTGCTCGCTTTTTAGGATATCAAGAAAGCCTTCTTTTTAATCACATTCAATTTCGCCCTGAGTTAGTTAAAGAGACTGATATGACCCCGATGGAGGTGCGAACGGCTATGGCTGAATTACTCAACTTAACCCAATCGCCTACGGCTGTGTTTGCGCTCAATGATGTTGTAGCAATGGGGGTGATCGATGTTTGCCGTGAGCGAAATATTGCTGTTCCCGAAAAGTTATCATTGGTTAGCTTTGACTATGGTGCTCTCGCCCAGCGAATTACCCCGCAAATCACCAGCGTTGTTCTGCCGACTTATGAAATCGGCCGAAAATCAGCTGAACTACTTCTAGCTCGTCAAATAAATCCCGACTCCCCTATTCAACAAATTTCTGTTGATTATCAATTTGAAGTGAGACAAACAACAGCATTGCGGTCTGGGTTAAGATAAGACAGTCAATTCAAATCTATGATTTGACTTTGTGGATTGTGTATTTTATTGGACATCCCCGTCCACATCATATAAACTCCATCGCCAAAACATTTGTGCATTTTGCTCAAAAAATTCAATCAAAACGAGGTCATTCATCGATGGACATCAAGCTGATTTTGCTAATAATGTTGGGGCTGTTTTTTGTCTTAAATGGGATCAATCATTTGTTTAACAGTCATATCTTGGAAGAGTATGCAGAGAAACGAGGGTTGTTCTCGCCAAAAATTGCGGTGTTGCTGAGTGGGATTTTGTTGATTTTTGGTGGTATTTCATTGGTCATTAAGCCGATCAGAATCTACGGTATTATTGGGCTTTCGATTTTCTTGGTCGTGGCTGCGTTCACCATCCATCAATTTTGGCAGGAACGTGACCGAGAAAAGCGAATGATGGAAGCAGCGCACTTTGCGAAGAATATGGCCATATTAACGGAGTTGGTCTATATCGCGACAGTGAGTTGAGTCCATCGCAATATTGTGCAAGACAAAACCTGAAAGACGATGATATACTGCCCTATGTTAATGTAGACAAGGCAGGTGATACGATGAAGCAACTAGAAGAAAGGCATAAATTTTGGCATAATCCGCAGCTTGATCTGAGTTTGCTGCACGCCCGACATGTGGAATATGCCTACCCCCGTCATACCCACGAGGAGTACGTGATCTGTTTGGTTGAGTGGGGGGTCCAATCCTTTACCCATAAAAAAACGAAATATGTGACTCCGCCAAGCGGATTAATTTTTATCAATCCAAGTGTCGTGCATACGGGTGAACCTGCCAGCACCCAAGGCTTTCAAATGCGCTCCATATATCCGTCTGTCGCGCATATGCAGTCGGCGATTTATGAATTGACAGGCCGTCATTACGCCGGTGTTCCATACTTTAAAGAGATACGGGTTGATGACTCAGCGGCGACCCAACAAGTCTTTGCCCTACACGAGGCGCTAACGAATGACATTTCGTCGTTGGAGATTGAGTCGCGGTTTATTACCACATTGGGCTACTTGATCAAGCGCTATGGTGATATTTATGGCACAGCTCAGCAGCTTGGTCAGGAACGGCGAGCGGTACAGGAGGTACGACACTATCTTGAGGCGCATTTTGCTGAGCGAGTCACATTGAGCGATTTGGCGCAACAGGTTGCTCTTAGTCCCTACTATCTCCTCCGTGTTTTCCAAGCCGAGGTTGGGATGCCGCCCCACGCCTATCTGCAAGATGTGCGCATTCGGCGAGCGCAACGCCTGATTGAGTTGGGTCATTCTTTGGTCGATGTTGCTTTTGCGGTTGGCTACAGTAGCCAAAGCCATTTGACCCGACGTTTCAAGCAGATTGTGGGGGTGACGCCAGGGCAATACGCGGCGCAAGTTCTAAACAAGGGAGGCCGATTACAATGACTGCTACATTGGCCATCACCTGGTTTTTGACCTTCTTCCCCATCACCATTAGTCCTGGTCCTGCAAATATTCTACTCTCATCAACCTCAGCTCAGTTTGGCACCCGACGGACATTGCCACTGATGTGGGGGATTGTTTTTGTTTTTGTGCTACAAATTGCTGCAGTTGGTTTTGGCATTGGCGAAATTATCTTTCGTTTTCCCCAACTATTTACCGTGTTCAAATACATTGGAGCGCTTTATTTATTCTATCTGGCCTATCAATTTTTCCAGTCATCAGGAATGAAATCGAGTGATGAGACGAAGCTTGGCTTTCGTGAAGGGGCCTTGCTCCAATTTTTTAACTTCAAAGCTTTAACTGTGCCTTTAATTATGTACACCCAATTTCTAGACCCTGCGACCTCCACCCGTACTCAAATCGTCGTACTAACGATCGCCCTGTTTGGCCTGATTATCGGTAGCTTGCTGTCCTGGGTGGTTGGTGGTAGTCTGTTGCAGCAAATTTTCCAGTCCGAATTTGGCATTAAGTGGCAGGGGAAAGTTTTTGGGGTGCTTCTGGCTGCGGTGGCTGTTTGGATTTTATTTCGATAAGGCGGATTTATTTGTGGAATTTACAACAAAGATAGCCATTGTTGTGGCCGAAGATTTAGCGACCTGGCAAAAATTAAACATTGTGGCCTTTTTAACCTCGGGGATTATTGCTCAGACGGAAAATATCATTGGTGAAGCATACATTGATGGCTCAGGTCAAACTTACAATCCTTTGTGTATTCAGCCGATGGTGGTCTTGAAGGCAGGTCGGGAAAAGCTTCCAACGTTTTTGGCCCGAGCCGAAAAACGAGAGGTTAAGGCGGCAATCTACATTGAGGATATGTTCCATACGGGACACGACGCGGCTAATCGTGAAACCGTTATCAAGTATACCACCGCCGATTTGCCTCTGGTTGGCTTGGCGATACGGGCTGATCGTAAGGACGTGGATAAGATCTTTAAGGGTGCAAAACTGCACGAATAAAATTGATAATTGAGACCAAACTAAAAAGGTGAGACAACCATCAGGCTGTCTCACCTTTTTTTAGTTAACGAGCGTAGATCTGATTTTTTGACCAACTTTACTCAAAATATCTTTTTAGGACTTACGTAGAATGGGTGAAAAATGTCAGTTGAGCTTGTCGAAACCGGGCGCTTTGGTCCGCATACCGTTGATTGAGCCTGTCGAAATCAACGGTATGCGTAAGTCCTATTTTAAATGAATAGTTAAATCTCCTTGGGGCGTATATATTTACAATAATATATACGTTTTCATTTCCAAATTTTCTTTGGTAAAATGGTTTATGAGATTCTCTTCAAATATCAATTTAATAAGTTGGCGCCTTCGTATGGTACAGTTTGGGTTGGCTTAAGGAAAAGTCATGGCTGAAGTTGAGAAATTAAGCGAATATAGTATCTTGATTGTCGATGACATGCCAGCTAATTTGGGCATTATTACCGAGTACTTAGAGGATTACAACTTTGAGATTATGATTGCACGAAGTGGTGAGAGTGCGTTGCAGCGCGCTAAAGATACTCAGCCCGATATTATTTTACTTGATGTACAGATGCCAGGTATTGATGGCTTTGAAACCTGTCGTCGCTTGAAGGCGAACCAAATCACCCAGCCCATTCCTGTGATCTTTATGACCGCGTTGACAAGTGTAGAGGATAAGGTAAAAGGATTTGAGGCGGGCGCGGTTGATTATGTGACTAAGCCAATCCAACAGCAGGAAATTGTAGCTCGTATCAACACGCATTTGCGGATTGAGCAGCAAGCGAGAGAGCTTAAAGAAACCAATGAAACGTTATTTGAGAAAATCGATCAACTACAGCGTTTACAAGCGCAACTGCTTCAACAGGAAAAGCTAGCCATCTTGGGCAAGTTAGCCAGTGGGGTGGCTCATGAACTGCGTAACCCGCTCGCCGTGATTGCGAACGCTGTTTACTTTTTACAAATGACTCAAAACAATGTCGATGACATCGGCACAGAATATTTGGGTATTTTGGGCAGTCAAGTGGCGGAGACGGAGCGACTTATCGCGGCTCTACTTGATTTTTCCCAAACACGATTGCCCCTGCCCGAAACAGTTAGCATACCAGAATTAGTTGATGCTGTTTTGGAGCGAATCACGCCCTCGTCTATGGTGAAGCTGAATCGGGAACTGCCAGTTGACCTGCCGCCTGTGCTTGTCGACCGCATCCAGTTTGAGCAGCAAATCCTGACTCATCTTATCAATAATGCGTATGAAGCGATGCCCAATGGCGGTGACTTGACGATTTCAGCTATGACTGAAGGAGAGTGTGCTCGGATTTCTGTGACGGACACAGGGTTGGGAATGTCAGCTGAGGTGATGTCGCAAATTTTTGAGCCTTTGTTTACGACTAAAGCCAAAGGAATTGGCTTAGGGCTGGCTATTTCGCAAAAATTGATTGAGATTAATGGTGGTCGGATCGAGGTTAGTAGTATTGAGGGCGACGGCAGTAGATTTACCTTAATTTTACCCTTAGCCTAAATAATTATCTTTTGTTCATACATTGTTCTAGAAATGCTTTGAGCCCCTCTTCATCAAAATCCTTTGCTAAACGATCTAGCTCTTCGGCAAAAGGTTCAAATGTTTTCTCCATTTGAGCAATCCGAGTAGCCTCTTTGCGAATATCTGGTAGTCTGCCCTTTAAAGTTAGATTATATAACAGGGCAATTTCCTTTTGTGGTGGAGATACAAAGTCTGCCGATTCTACTTCAATTTTAGAGATAGATGTTATCAAAATTTCATCATCGTAGTGATCGTATATCCATTCTAAATCGAGATGTATGGCGATGGTTTCAAATAACGCTTCTGCCTGAATAGGCTTCGACAAAAACGCATTACACCCGGCTGATAAACTAGCCACTTTCTCCTTTTCAAGTACGCTGGCCGAAATCGCAATGATAACAATATCGTGCACAAATGACATTTGCCGGATTACTTGTGTAGCCTCAAAGCCTGTCATGACGGGCATGACTAAATCCATAAGAATTAGATGCGGCTCAAATTGTTGCACCTGAAGTATGCACTGTTGACCATCTTCAGCTTCAGCGATAACAAATCCTAATGGCTCCAATAGCCCCCGAATTACAGCCCGATTGTAATATTTATCATCAGTAATCAGAACTCTTATAACACCGTTATCAAGTGCTGTCGTATAGCCTTTGATTTGTTCAAGCGGTGTGGGTTGTAGTGTCTCTAGTTGAACAGTGGGGAAGTCAAGCTCAAACCAGAAAGTGCTGCCTTGACCCGGCCAACTTTTGACTTGCAACGTTCCACCCATAGCCTCCACTAATTGCCGACTAATCGCCAACCCTAATCCTGTACTTTCAGCACGTGTTTGGTGATCCCCAACTTGTTCAAAGGGCAGGAAGATTTTTTCCAAGGCTTCATCAGCCATACCTACACCAGTATCTTCTATTTCAAATCGAATCCGAATCTGTTTGTTCGATGCCACTTGATTTATAGTCGGTGCTGGCTCATCCAGAATGGACACACGAAAAACTATCCCGCCTTGATGCGTGAATTTAACAGCATTGCCTAATAAATTAATCAAGACCTGTCGCAAGCGAGTTTCATCTGCTGTAACCCCAATGAGTAAGGGTGTTGTTTCTTCAAAGGTTAGACTTAAATTTTTTTGATGGGCTCTCATCTCAATGATGCCCACCACCCCCTCTAAAAAGCTCTTGAGGTGAAATTGAGTGGTATAAAGCTCTAGACGACCCGCTTCGACTCTGGCGAGGTCTAGGACATCATTAATTAGGGTGAGTAGATGTTCACCGCTCTGTTGAATGATGCCGACACCTTCAAGTTGGCGGGTGGTCAAGGCTGGGTCCCGATGTAAGACTTGGGCATATCCCAAGATGCTGTTGAGAGGTGTTCGTAGCTCGTGGCTCATGTTTGCCAGAAACGCGCTTTTTGCCTGATTGGCATCTTCAGCCTTCACCCGAGCCTCTTCGGCAATTTGTTTGGCTTGGGCTAACTCCGCCGTTCTACTGCTCACGCGTTGTTCTAGCTCTAGGTTGGTTTGTTGTAAAGTTGAATTAAATTGATCCTGTAAACGTAACGCTTCTGCTTGCTGATTAAGTAGTGCAGTTTGGGCATCTGTATTTTCTTGTTTAATGACGTTGATACGGTCGGCAAGGGCCAATGAAAATAAAACAGCCAAGCTAACAACACTGGAGATAGCTAATACATTTAGGATGGCAGGGTTATTGAGGACGTTTGGTAATAGGCCCAGCGTTTGAGTTGAGCCTAACAATCCGACTAGTAGAACAATTCCAAATCCAAGCAAGTAGTATCTGGCGGGTCGATAACCACGATACCAAATGAGTAGTGCGATAACGACGATGACAGTCAGTGTGATTAAATTAAGAATGGAACCGATGATCGTTAAAAATTTGGGAAGTCGTCCAACTATAGCTAATAACAGGGCATTTAAAGCAAGCAAGCCAGCTATTCCGGTCAAGAACCAATAGACTTTTGGTAGCAACGTGCGAATATTCAGAAATATACTTGTAAACCTGATGAAGAAAGCAATCATAAGATTAAGAAACAGTAAAAAGGCGACTGTGTTAAAGCCCGTATAGTCGGGCCAGAAATATTGGTAAGCCACACCTCGTCCCGCCACTCGTCCCAAAGCCAGGAAAAAAACAAATAAGGTGTAGTAAAGATAGTTGATATCACGTAGGAAGAAGTAGAGAAACAAATTGTAGACAGCCATGATCAACAAAATGGCAAAGGGGATAAATTGTAAGAGCTCTTCGTTGCGCTGAAATCGGAAAAAGGCCGTGGTCGATAGGATTTCGAGGGGAAGCGCGAAGCTGGTCTCATTCTCGACTCGTAGATAAAACGTTTGTTGTTGTGCCGGCTGCATCATTAAGCGAAATGTGGGTAACCAAAAGTCAGTTG
This sequence comes from Phycisphaerae bacterium, assembly GCA_028285035.1. The sequence goes on along the minus strand of JANQQF010000084.1, from coordinate 29,176 downwards.
CCCAATCAGTGAATGGGATCAGAACACCAGCTTGTGTGATTTCGCTTGTAGTTTGTGATGGATCATAAAAGTTAACCTGATCAATAAGCCCCTGATTGATAAGCAACCACCAATCATTGGTTTGACGGGTTTGGTTGATGAGTTCGATGCGAATCCAGTAACTGATGTCACCCCCGGCCAATCGCTCACGACTTTGGTCAAAATGCCTAAAACGCTCAACATAAGCCGAGGATTTTATCTGATCAAAGGTGAGTGCTGCTGATGAATCTTCTAAAATATATACGTGGGTATCAAGGATATAACGATCCTGCTCATCCGTTAAAACGAGCGGGCTATCAGCTTGCGTGGGGAGAGAAAGAAGTTGATAAATGATCAACGTGGCAATTATAACAAATAATTGGTTGATCGAGGTGAAATGTTTCATAAAGACTCATTTGATGCCACTTTGTAGAAGATCGATATATTTATCCCTGCATAAAAGTTAATTTAAAGCAACTGTACTGTAAAAACTGATCTCAATCTAGACTGCAGGGAAAAACATTGTATGATAGTGTAGGCTATATTTGTAAGATTGAAAAATTGATATATCGTTATTCTAATACAGGTTTCCTATGGGTTCACATCCGCTTAATTTAGCCCTCCGATTTATGCTAGAAGTTGCTGCCTTAATCTCGATGGGCCTCTGGGGGTGGCAGCAGAGCAATGGTTGGCTACGTTGGCTCCTCGCCCTTGGCCTCCCCCTCATCGCCGCCATCATCTGGGGTGCCTTTGCCGTGCCCAATGATCCTAGCCGCTCTGGGGCCGCTCCCATCCCCGTCTCTGGCATCATCCGGCTGGCAATTGAAGCGGCCGTTTTCGGTAGCGCCGTTTGGGCACTTTATGATGTGGGTTTACCACGTCTTGGCTTGACATTGGCGATTATCGTAGTGCTTCATTATGCAGCTTCGTATGATCGACTGGTGTGGTTGTTGAGACGATAAATTTTGCTTACCCCTTTGGACATTCCTTCACAGATAGATACTGTCGACACCTCTCCTCTGACAATGAGCAAATCAGGCGGGAGTGGGCCAGCTTACTCTTCGAGTTCACACAACGGCTCAATACGATACAGTTCCCGCTGGTTACAGATCAGCTCGGGGATGAAGCGATTGGCTTGGGTCCATTCAGTGGCCGCCGCAGCCAGTAGGCGTTGCAACCGAATATCATCTCGACTCTTATCCAACCACTCCTACAGTCGCCTCCATTCGCGTAGCAATGCCTCATGAGCGACCTCGACGCTGGGACCACGGGTGACAGGGTCGTGGTCAAAGGTGAGGAGGCGGTAGCGACCAAATTGGTTAATGATAGAGGCTAAGCCGACCTCTCTCCGGCCCCTCGCCCTCTGGGAAAGGGTTGGGGTGAGGGCTTCCAACTCACTCCGCAATACCCGGCGCCGGGTATCCTCATTACTCTCCCCTAGCGTAATTAGCCGCAAAAACAATTGACGTGTCATCCCCTGCTCAGCCTCGGTCAAGCCTTCATACAACTCATCAGCCCGCTGCGCTAGGGCACCCATTACACCTCCAATCTTTTGATAGGCCACTTGAGTCAGGATATTTCCTTCTCATTGCTCAAATAGCTCGGTTAAAGTGTATTGCAATAAGGGGAGGGTACCTGGTTGATCGCCGACCTCGCGGACGAGGGTATTGACCAAGCCGGCTTCCAACCGCGACGTGCCAACTCTGTCTGAGTCAGGTCAAGTAGACGGCGATGTTCTTTAACGATCGCGCCAAATGAGTGATTGTTATTCATTGTTCCCCCTTAGATTCTATTTCGAAAATATCAAGCAGTAGCTGTGATCATAGCCATAGCCATAGTTGTCCCAACAGGCGATGATCTCACCTTCAAAGGTTAGATGTTGGGAGACTACCTCAGCGATATCCCAGGCTAATCGGGTCACACCAGATGCTTGTTTTATGTTGGCTACCTCAATAACAATCTTGGCTGAAGGTTTCATCAGGACTTTCATCTGCTGATAAATTTGCCCAATTCCTTGTAAGTAGGCCTGATAGCCTTGACCAGGTTGGGCGTAAGCACTCAATGGATCTTCCTCATCACCCTTGCCCATATACGGCGGGGACGTCATTGAAAAATCAAAAGCTGGGAGATTATATGAGAAAAGGTGGCGGCTATCACCAATAATCAGATGGTTTGCTGTGTTCAGTTTGGATTGGATGTATTGGCCTCGCGCTTGATCAAGCTCTATGCCATACGGAATACGCCCCATCGCTTGGGCGACAAATAGAGTTGTGCCGTAACCTGCAAAGGGATCAAATACAATGTCTTGTTCGGAGGTGAATTCATCCAAAAAACACTCAACCAGACGTTCCGAGTATCGAACATCGTCATGTTGAAATTGGGCAGGTAATTTAGATGTATTTGAGTTTTTTAGTTGGATAAATGTTTTCATAGACAAGAGATTCGTTCGATTGAAAGTGATTTGCAATGTGGTAGAGCTATCTCGATTATAGAGGAGGGATTGAGGCATTTCAAGGGGGTAAAACGCTTTATATCGCTTTTGTATCGGTTTGATGGGAAGACTTCGTTGTCTTCCATCATCAGGTGGCTAGCTAATTTTCTGCTCCGCTGCTCCCCTTGACGTGTAGATCAAAAAATTGGATCGAACGTTGCATCGCCGTACCAAAGTTGATGGAAATATTGTGGTCGTCGTTTTCGTAGAGATAAAGCTCGGCGGGTTGGTTGACGGCCTGCATTTGGCTAGATAGCGTTTCTGAAAATTCGGCAGGCACTGAGGAGTCGGCAGTACCGTGATGAAGTTGGATTGGTCCGGACAGATCAGCCAAGTAGGTGTTGGGTGAGATAGTGGCCCAAAAGTTAGGATTTTCATCGGGTGAGCCGTAGGTATCAAACAGCTCGGCCCGCCAGCGGCCGCGTCGACTATTTGGGTCGGGGGTAGGGAAGATGTTGCCATCTTGGTCGGCCCGCCGCCAGCGGCTCAGGAGGTCTGAGTAGGAGGCAACGACCCCAGCCCAAATAACCCCCGCCTTGATATCACCTGTCGTTACCATTGAGCGCAGCGTGATGTATCCGCCCATCGAGTGCCCCCACATCCCGATTCGCTCGGGATCAGCCTGCGGATAATTTTTCATCGCGGTGACTGCATTCAACACATCAATCGCGTAAGCGGGAGAGCCGTACCCTCCGGTGGCTTCTCCCTCTGAAAAGCCGTGGCCGCGATAGTCGGAGCGAAAGACGATGTAGCCATTGCGGGCAAAGCCATCAACATAGGCGACGTATCTTTCTGTAACACGCTATCCACAAAGCCCAAAGAATTTTATCCCTATCTCGCTGATATTGAATTTTGGTTCATGACAAAATACTTCAAGCCAGCCCAATTCAAGGCTGGCTTTTTCCTTCTATCTACCTTTCGTTATTTATGTGCATATTTAGAGTTATTATAATTATGCACATAAAGCCATCGAGCAGACAGCGAGGCCGAAACCATTTTTATTCCGAATATAGCAAAAAATAGGCCACAATTCCGAATATTCGGCAAAAATAGAACGATTTTGATCTAAAATGAGGGAAACTCTTTTATGCCTAAGCATTTCTAATTCGATTGCCAGCCACAAAGCCTAGTAGACCTACTAGAAAAATTCCTAACATAGCCATGCATCCCGAAATCACTCTTAATACATCTGTGCGAGGTTTTAGCTCTGAAAAGCTTGCAGTTGTAATTGTGTCTAACATATACAACAAATATTGGAAATAAATATAAAGATATTTTTCACAAGTACCTGAAAACTGTGAATAAGTACTTTGGTTACTTTCTGTCCAGTAAATGCCACCAGATATATCTATTAGGCTCGGACCTATCACACCTAGTAGCAATGCAATCCATACTAATACCCGTCGAGTGCTTTCTCCATAATCACACAGCAACTCAATTGACCAGTCTGCCAACCATTTCAAGTAAAACTCTGTTGCTTGTGCTATATCCCAATTTCTTATAGATTGATTTCCTTGAGATCTCATCCATGCCTTTCTCATTCGACGTTCTTTACGATATGCCCAACTAGCATCTGAGTAATGACCCAAAGACTCAAAGTTCATTTTCAATCGAGAATATGCTTCCATCGCCTGAAAGTATAACCTTTCTCTTTCCTCCCCAATTGAGCCATGTAATTGAGTTGCTGTTAGTTCCGTGTTATTCATTCTTGCACGCCAAAAATATGTTCCATCTAACTTCGCATCCAGTAGGCGAGTATTTTCCAAATTTGCTCCATAAAATGATGCCCCACTTAAATCAGCCTTCCAAAGTTCTGTACCATTTAGATTCGCCTCAAGAAAAATACTTTTCGACAAATCTGCAAATTTCAATGATGCACGGGTAAAGTTAGCTCTGAATAACCAAGCACTTGTAAAATTGCAGGCCTCCAAGTTACTATCTGCAAAATTACTAAACGCAAGTATAGAGCCAGAAAAATCTAAGTTGTTAAAATTGCCTTCTGCAAAGTTTACTCCTGCAAAATTCGGACCAAGATTGTAGCCTGTAATATTTGGACCTTTACTCCAATTACCTTCAAATTGCCATCGAGTATGACTTGGTAGGGTGGGTGGACCGTGTTGTTCTTTCCACTGTGGTATTAAAAGCGCAATATCCTGTGCAGATACAAATTTTTTACCGATAGGACTTTGTCCATAATTTTCTACCTCTTTGCTGTGAAGCAGCAGTGAAAAATCCTCTTCTGATAGTCTCGGATTTACGCCATTGCCTAATTCATTTTGAACTGATATTTTTTGATGAATATGACAATACCACGAATGGTTGCTTGCATTATTTAGACAACGGGAACCTTTTTTTGTAATCGCTTGGCATTTTTGTTTAGGCATGATTGAGACCTATTATATACTGATACAAAATAATCTATATTATGAAAAGGATGGACACAAAAAACTACGGTTCCAAAAAATAATTTTCAACTTTAACACACTGGCTACAACTTTTTGTATATGATTTACAACACGATTGTATGATTACTCTGTATAATTAGAAAGAATGGTTCTCAACTAAATGAACATCCTGGTTCAATTAAACAACAAATGAATAAAACTCGATTAAACAGGAATGGTGCAAATCAAGAAAAGGGTAAATTGATATGCCAGTACAAATCATCGGCGCAGTAATTGCATTGCCCGGTGTTTTACTATCAATCAATAATTGTCTCTTATATTGTTACTTATCGACAGATCAGATTGTAAATGGACAAATTCAAAGAAGAAATACTTCAAGATTTTGGTAAAAAACTTTATGAGAGACGTCTAGAAGTTTATCCCGAACTTTATTTCTACTTAAGTGAATTTATAAAAATTGTTGATTTTGACGAAATTACAAAGCCTAAGATTTCCGAGCTTTTTGCACAGATTGAAAAATGGGACTCAAAAAATTCAATTTATTTTAGCTACAGGACAAGTTCTAAAGCATACCGTTTACGGTAGTTTATTCATAAATTAACACAAAAACCAAGCAGTTTGAGTCCGAAGCGAACAAAGCAAACTTAAAAGATAACTTAACAAGCTTAAAAATCTATATGAAAAATGAGCTTGGCATATATAAATTTCAATCTCCAAGTCAAGCTGGTTCTGATTTAGAGTTTAATTCATATCAAGAGAATTAGAATCGTATCTTGAGGTTAAAATAATCTTTACTATTCAGTTGAAATTTGTAAAAGAAAGATAATGTATTTTTGTTTCAGTCAATATAATAAGGAGGGGTTTATGTCTTCAAAGTTCCATTCATCGAAATCTTCAAGTCAGGCACTCACAGCGGGTATAATAATTTCTATCCTTGTTCCCATATTTCTGATTTTTTATAACACTGATGCCATTACTAGTCTTTTGATTGGATTGGTAGGATTAAGTGTAACATTACTTTATGACTTGCATAAACGTATGCCAAGAGATTTTAATGATTTGCATAGTCACCTTCAACAAGATAAAGAAGAAATAATTGATTTGTTAAAGCTCGAAAAAGATTTGTTTGAAGATGATTGGTTACTAGACATAGTTAGTCAAATTATAGATGACTCCCAAAGGGTAAAAGAAAACAAGTATGAGGCATTTATCGAGAGAAGAAATATGGCTCTAATTGATTGCCGAAATACTATACATGGACTATCAGAAGGCTTTTTAGATACTGATATTTACAGTGAATATAGTTTTGGAGTTCTAGGTATTAAGCAAGCAGCAAAATCTATTAAAGCGGTTCAGTATGCCGATCCTATATATTGGAGGGAGCAATATGGTGATGATTATCTCCAATCAAATATGAAGGCCATTGAACGTAAGGTCAAATTAACAAGAGTGTGGATTCAAAGTCGTGAGACCTTAATCGATATTCAGGACATCATCAACAAACAACAAGAAATGGGGGTAGAAGTTTTTGTATCTGAGCCAGAAGGCATTCCATTACAATTGCTTAGTGATTATGTAATTATGGACGATCTATTATTTGTAAAACTTGATCTAACCAGTGATGGAAAGGGGAGACTCGAACGTCATTCAATTGATGAAATAGAGGTAGCAAAGGCAAACGAACGATTTAATCGACTTCTAAAATATGTAATTCCTGCATCTCAGTATTATGAGGGAAACAAAAAAAACAGCACTGCTAATAATGTGGAAGAATAGGACATTAAAATGAGCGAAACTTCACTTAATTCATCTTCAAGTGGTCAGGAATTAGAAGCAAAAGCTGAATGGCTGAGAAATAGAGTTATTGATGCGTTAGAAAGGGTAAATCGGAGGGTAACTAGAAATAGAGTATGGGCTACTGTACTTAAAGGCTTCTCTCTTACATTTTCTATCTTGGCTACAATATTTCTTGGATTACAATATGAGTCATTGAGAAATGCGGCATTCATCTTAATCACACTGAATACTTTAACTTTTTTGATAGAGCCTTTCTTTAATTTTCGAGGATTATGGATAGAACATGAGCGTGCAGAATATAAGTTTCATATACTAAGGGATGATTTGGATTATTATCTTATAGGTACTGATTCAAGTGAATTGAGCCTTGAAAAGCTCAACTACTTTCAAAAGCGATTTCAGCAAATTTGGTCAGATTTAAGTGAGTCTTGGCTTGAGCAAAGGCAAAGCCAACGGTTTAATCTTTGAAATTTGTTACAGCATACAGCAAAATTCTGCTTGTAGGGTAAATTTCAATTCATACATAGATCATTGATCCTGGAAGGTGATTAGCTTTGTTTCAAAAACAAAAATTTCTTGATCCGATTATAGTAGTTGGAGTCGTTATATCAATTGCTGTCGCGATCATTTTGATACTCCTGAAACAAGATCAAGCGATTAGTTTGCTTATCGGTCTTGTTATTACAATCATTACCCTAATAGTAGATTTAATTGCACGAGTAAAAGAGAGCGAAAAGCGTGTGATAGAGGCCAATTATATTTGGTGGTTTACTTACAAAAGATCATGAGTTGTTTGCAATCATAAATCAAATAGCTGATGATTATTTATCTTTGAAAAGAAACAACTTTGAACTATTTGAGCAACGTGCCAATGATGCTTTACAGGAATGTAAAGACACTGTACATAAATTGGTAAATGGTCATATGAAAGCTGATCCGGCAGGAAAATTCTCAATAGGGAGACGCGGAATACAAATGGCAAGTAGCTCTGTCAAAGCAGTTTCGTGCGAACCCCTTGAGCTTTGGCGAAGTCCTCACTGGAAAACAGGACTTAAAGCAAATGCGGATGCTATTAAACGCGGTGTGAAAATCACAAGAATATTTATTCAGGATCAAGAGGCATTATCAGTTTATAAGGATGTACTTCAAGATCATTATAAAGCTGGTGCTGAGGTTTTAATTGTATCCCCTGATAAACTTGAAGAGGGTCTTATTGAGAGTTATTTCATTGTAGATAATCGAATTTTAGCTGAATTTTATTTTACTAAAGGCAAATTAGTAGAGGAGATGATTTCTATAAATTCGTTTGAGGTAAAGGAAGCTAATGATAAGTTTGGAAAGATATTAAGAAATGCGGAAAAATATGAAGGAACCTAAGAGGATGTTTGAAGCCGTCATAAGTCATCATCTAATTTGCTATATACCTTGACACACTAAATCAATCATCTATCCATTATACAAAATGAGTTAGAACTATTTATATTGTACCAACGTCTTATTTTTAGTTAATGCAAAGATAACAACAAACTGGAATTATTGTCATGAACAATTCCCAACCACCAAAACCTTGGTGGACAAAACCAACAACTATTCTGGATATTAGTTTTGTCTTAACAGTTCTTATGATAATCACTTTTATGGTGATAGATTTACTAAATCTTCGTTCCACCAAGTGGTTTGACGATAATTTAGGTCACATTACCCTATTACTTATTTCTATTGTTATTATATCAAATATAATAGAAAGATACTGGTTAATTGAAAGCAATCATGCTCAAGTTATCAGTGAAGTTCGTAAAATTCAAATTGGGCCTTATGATGGGCTTACAAAGTTCTATGCCAATCGAGCCTTGCTCCCATCTTTTCCTGTAGAATATAAGGACGTTAGTCAAGAACTGTTTATTATAGGAATTGAGTTACATCACATAATTTTTCAACAAATAGGGTTTATTAGACAACTAGCAGAAGATGGAGTAAGAGTCAAAATTATTATGGTAGACCCAGGATCAGAGACATCGCCTAACCCCTTAATTTCACGGCTTGAACAAACTCTTTCTCTTCCTACGCTTGAACAAATATTGAGAACGAATATCAATCTAATTACGGATAAGCTGTCCAAAATGCCCAATCAAACTCAAAAAAACATAGAAGTTAGAGTAAGCTCTTTTTTTCCAACAGAAATTGTTGTGTTTGCAGACCCCGACAGATATATTGGTCGTATGCGGATAGAGTTATTACCGCCTAATTTTGAGCCAAGCCAACGCCCAAGCTTTGAAATTTCAGCTAGTAGAGGTGGAGAACTTTTTAGAAATTACCTTGAAAAATATCGAGATCTTTGGGATAAGGCAACACCCATCAATAAGATTTCTGTATAAAATGATATTAAATAAAGACTTTGTGGACAATGCCACTGCCACCGAGAAAAGCCTACACGCTGCCCTACACTACATGATGTTAGGTTGGAAGGTGAGTGGTTTAGATTGACTGATGAGCAACAAGAGGCTCTTATTTCAGTCACCCAATACCGAGACAGGGCTTTTATTGTCAGTGAAAATATCCTTACTGCTGAGGCATTGTTAAAGCTCAATTCTTAGAGGCCCCATTCCCCCAACTACGTAAAAATTGACTCATTTCCTCGTTCAACGGTATTATGAGTTTGGAGGAAATAGTTGATGCCCTATTTGAATCTAAAGCCCAATCACAAAGCCATTAGAACCTATTACCAGGAAATCAAGGAAAAGCAGCAACTGAGCTTTATCCACGAGGGAGCGGTTGCGCCGCACTTTGCCAAGCTGTTGGATTATTGTGGGAAACGGTTCAAATGGTCCTTGATTGAACAATATCCGATTAAACGGAAGGGCAAACGACCTTTACAAGCAGATGGGGCGTTGTTGGATGAATTTAAGTTGGTTCACGGCATTTGGGAGGCCAAAGATACCAACGATGATTTACCCACCGAGGTAAAAAAGAAATTCAAAGCGGGCTATCCTCAAGACAACATCCTCTTTCAAGCCCCTGATCGGGCCATCCTCTATCAAAACGGCAGTATGGTGATTGATACCGACATCACCGAGCCAACCAACTTAATTGACGTTCTTAAACTGTTCTTGGAATATCAACCGCCCGAATATGAACAATGGGAGTTAGCGGTTGAGGAGTTCAAAGAGAAAGTACCGGACTTGGCTCAAAGTCTCTTAAAGCTGATTGAAGATGAGCGAAAAGTGAATCGGGCTTTTGTTCAGGCTCTTGAGGACTTTACCGAATTAGTCCAACAAGCCATCAACCCCAATATTTCCCTGAAAGCGGTTGAAGAAATGTTGATACAGCACCTTTTAACCGAGCGTATTTTTCGCAAGGTGTTCAACAATCCCGACTTTGCCAACCGGAATATTATTGCGGTAGAGATTGAAAAGGTGATTCAAGCTCTCACCTCCCGCCACTTTAGCCGCACCGACTTTTTGAGCAAGTTAGACCGCTTTTATGGAGCGATTGAAACAACCGCCGCCACGATTGAGGATTTTTCCCAAAAGCAGGATTTTCTAAACACGGTGTATGAAAAGTTCTTTCAAGGCTTTTCAGTCAAGATTGCCGATACCCACGGCATAGTCTATACGCCGCAGCCGATTGTTGATTTTATGGTACGCTCGGTGGATGACATCTTGCAAAAGGAATTTGGCAAATCTCTGTCGCATAAAGATGTCCACATTCTTGACCCCTTTGTCGGGACGGGAAACTTTATCCTCCGCATTATGCAACAAATCCCCCGCACCCAATTACCCCATAAATTTGCCCATGAACTCCATTGTAATGAAGTGATGTTGTTGCCCTACTACATTGCCGCGATGAACATTGAACACGAATATTTTGAGTTAACCGGACAGTATCGCCCCTTTGAGGGAATTTGTATGGTGGATACATTTGAACTGGCTGAGGGGCAGCAAATTTCAATGTTTGCAAAAGAAAATACAGCGAGGGTACAACAGCAACAGCGAACCCCCATTACCGTAATAATTGGCAATCCACCGTATAATGTTGGGCAGATTAATGAGAATGACAATAATAAAAATCGCAAATATCTAGTGATGGATGAGCGAGTATCTGAAACTTATGCCAAAGACTCAAATGCCACTTTGGTTAATCAGTTGAGTGACCCTTATGTTAAAGCTATTCGTTGGGCCGCTGATCGTATCGGGGAGGAAGGCATAGTCGCCTTTGTGACTAACAACAGCTTTGTTGATGGCTTGGCTTTCGACGGGATGCGAAAACATCTTATTCAAGATTTCGACTCGACTTACATTCTGGATTTGGGGGGCAACGTCCGCAAAAATCCAAAAATATCCGGCACCACCCACAACGTTTTTGGTATTCAGGTCGGTGTCAGCATCAACATTTTTATCCGCAGACGTGAGTGGCGGGAGACCCCCACCATCCATTACTTCCGTACGGACAAATTTTGGCGCAAAGAACAGAAATATGATTTCCTGGATGCTAAACAATATCAAAGTAACATTGAGTGGCAAGAAATTCAGCCAAACAAGAAATTCACTTGGCTAACGGAAGGGTTGCAAGCTGATTTTGAAACCTTTGTCTCAATAGGTAACAAAGCGCGTAAAAGACAATTAAATACAGAGGTCATATTTTTAGATTTTAGTAATGGGGTAAAATCTAATAATGATGCCTATGTTTATAACTTTAGCTACGAGACTATTGAACAATCTGCCCAACGTATGGTAGAAGATTACAACAGTCAACGTGATCGTTATTTGCGACATGGGCAACCAAAAAACTTAGACCTATTTCTTGATGTAGATGAAACTCGCCTTAAATGGATACGCAATACCAAACGAAATTTGCGCCGTGGTACAGAAGCAACTCTTAAGGTTGAAAATATTCGACGGGCAATATATCGACCCTATTCTTCTCGCTACTACTACTTTGACCCAATCTTTAGTGAAGATGTTTATCAATTATCATCATTTTTACCATCGAACGATACAGGCAATCTATTAATTGTTATTAGCGATAAAGGACACAGGGCATCATTTGCCGTTTGGATGATCGACAAAACCCCCGATCTTCACCTACTAGCAGCGACTGACACATTTCAATGCTTCCCCTTCTACACCTACGATGAAGACAGCAGCAACCGTCGTGAAAATATCACCGATTGGGCTTTAGAACAGTACCAAACTCAATACCAAGATGACACCATCACCAAATGGGACATCTTTCATTATGTCTATGCCCTGCTACACCATCCCACTTACCGCGACACCTACGCCGCCAATCTACGGCGAGAATTGCCCCGTATCCCGTTTATCAATGACTTTTGGAGCTATGCCAAAACGGGGGCAAGACTGGCAGAAATTCACGTCAATTATGAGCAACAGCCAGAATACACCCTGCAATTCATCGAAAACCCTGATGAGCCATTAAATTGGCGGGTTGAAAAAATGCGGCTATCCAAAGATAAAACCCAACTCAAATACAATGAATTTCTCACCTTGGCGGAGATTCCATCCGCAGTGTTTGACTATCGGCTTGGCAATCGATCAGCCCTAGATTGGATCATCGACCAGTACCGTGTCAAAACCGATAAACGCAGTGGCATTGTCAACGATCCTAATAACCTAGATGATGAGCAATACATTGTCCGATTGATTGGGCAAGTGATTACTATTAGCCTAGAGACTGTGGAACTTGTCAACGGTTTGCCTGAATGGGAGATTATTGGGGAGGGGACAGAGTAAACCGTGCAACAAGTTACCAATCTTTGGAATAGGGTATCCGTAACAACTAAAATCACTGTTGGCAGTTTACTTGTATCAATCCTCTTTTTATTTGTTTGCTTTATTTTTTTTGGTGTTGCGGTGTCTATCCCTGAAATAACAGGTCAAACTGATAATCCACTTTCTGCCATTGCCCTTGTATTTGCTTGCTTATCTGGACTGGGGGCAATTCTCTTGGCCCTGCCAGCGATCTTTTGGGGCATCCAACGAGTCACAAATATAGGAAAGAAAAGCGCGAGTAAATCGCTATTTCCCTTAGATGTACAAAATGCCTTTGCTGCTATTGCTCTGAGCATTATCGCAGTTGATGGTTATATCTCTGAGATAGAGATACAGGCTTTTAGTATCACTCTAGCCAAAAGATTGCTGTTTAGAAATTATAACGTTGATAACATTGCCGCAGAAGAAATTGCCATTGTTATTCACGAGCAAGGGTTTGAGTATCTGGTTAGTGAAGCCAAGCATGTCTTATCGTATGATCTTCGTGAAACCGCTTTTGCGATGGCTGCGGATTTGGCCCTAGCCGATGGGTATGCCGATGAAAATGAACAGTATTACTTGGCCGTGTTGTATCAGATTTTAGAGATACCCCAACAAACAGCCGACAAGATTATTGACGTTATCAACATTAAGAATCGAGGCTGATTTATTGTCTCATAAATTCTAACTTTTATTCCCGCTTAAATCTCTTTCCTGAACCCATTATGAAGTCCACCACTGGGCAAAACTCTCTATGTTATCCTGCTCTATCATCTACCAAAAAAATCTCACAAACAGGCAAAAAAAAGAGTCCACGCCTGGACTCAAAATTTATTCACAACACAAAAAGCCGCCAATCAAAGCGGCTTTTGTTTTTGGCTATGGCTGGCCTAGTATTCGGAGGGGAGTAAAATCGTTGTGGCTGATCTGTCCCACTCAGAGATAATCCAGATTTTTGTCATTTCATCGCTGAGAATGTAGGCAGATAGGAGCCGCCCCCCATTAGATAAATCGGCATCATTGGCCGCTTTATCTTCCTCGCAAACATTTCCCCAATCACCCGTAACAGGGCGGCTTAGATAGGCGGCTGGTTTGTCGTCTGTTTGCTCCATCGCCTCAATTGCCCCAGGTGTTATCAAGGTTTGGCCTAATTGAAATAAGGGTTTGTTTCTCATTTTTTATGCTCCATTGGGTAAAGTGAGGGTGGGCCATAACCCACCCTGTTTGATTTAGTTTTGACCGTTTCGAGTGTTCTTATAAACATCAATTTGAAACAGTAGCTGTTTTGCCCCCGCACCTATGGCGTTTGTCCGTGCGCCTGACATGGCATCCCCCAAATTGTCGTTATCGCTGTAACCCGTAACCGGAAAGCTGACAATTTCATCCCCCATCTTAAACCAGAAATCAGCTTGATGTATGGCGTAGTGATACCGAGGTTTGTTTGCTTTGGTTGTGGTGGTCCAATGCTCGGTATTGTCAGGGCTCCAATTGAGACCCCAACCGACCCCAAACAGGCCAAAAATTTTGGTCAGTCGTTCTCGTGAATAATCGGGGCTGATTGTGGTTAGATAGCTTTTGGTGGGATGTTGCTTAAATGCGGCATTAGGGAGCGGGTGCATCATCAATTCCAGCACCTTGGTACAATCATACCCCTTGAGGGTGGTTAATTCTGTGTTACTCATCAGCTTATCCTTTGTGATTGATAACTTCTAAATTTGATAAAATGCAGATTAAGACCGGTCTTTACTGCGACAGTTTTATCTCATCGGTTCCTATCTTCCCCTAAGCTGTAACCGTCCAAAAACTGACAAAAATATCCCGTAGGGCTTAGGCGTATATGACAATACCTAGAATGGTATCGGTTCATCCTGTAAAATGATCCCCGCAAGGTGGGCAATCAGGTGGGCTAGGCTATGCTTACACATCAGCCCATAATCGGTATCAACCCCGCCAAACTTGGCTAGACCTGCTTGCCGTTGTAAGCCGTTGTCAAAGTTCTGACAGGTGCAATGATGGCTTTTGGGCTTTCCCTCAAAGGTGACGGTGTAAACCGTCTCACTCGATTGGCTTTTGACCTTGCCGCCACTGTACACATACCCTTTAACAATCAATTGAGCCGCTTTAATCAGGCGGTCAATCAATTGGGGCTTGTGGTCGTGCATCTTGGCAATATCGCCAACGATAGCGGCTAGGTGGGGATGGTCGGAATTGAGAGCGCATAAGAGTGCTTGCCGCTTACCATCTTTACTCGCTGGGAAAGTATGGACTTGCCCATTTACGGCTTGCCAAACCTTTTCGCTTCGATTGAGTTTAACGGTTGTTTTAGTCGCCATTTTGGTATCCCTTACTCGTTTTTACTATCGCTTACGCTAGTAATTATAACACACTTTGCTAGTGATTGCAAGCGTTTTACTAGCGAATATGATAGTTTTTAAGGTTGGGATATTGACGATTGCTATCTAATATGATAGTATTACTGGCGAACACATAACGGAGGTTTTTATTATGGCTGTAAGGATTGATCTAAAGCAGTTTGTGAGGGAATATGAAGCCAAGCATCAAAGGGATGTTACTTGGGCTGAAATTAGTGAGGCTACCGGAATGGCCGAAACCACGCTGAATCGGCTGATGAATGGTCATTCCAAGCGGGTGGGCTTGGATGTGTTAGATAGGCTATGTCAACATTTTGACGTGCCATCTGGTCCTATCCCCTTTGTTATTTTTGAGCGTGATGATAATGCGCCAGATTTAGCGACGGAGTCGAATAACTAAACCGATAACCCTGCCAGTATCGCTGAAATCAAAAAAATGTTACTTGACATAATATTTTAGATTTAGCAATAAAAAATGCCTCTCCAACTTTAGCGAGGGTGGGAGGCATTTCTAACGAGCCGATGGTGTCCGGCTGATTTGTATTTATCATAATGCTGTCAGCCGCCGCCGTCAAATGGAGGTTGTGTTGTGGACAGAATTTTCACAAAATTAGGGGATGATTTCTTTGAGTGGTATCCGATTACAACAAACAAAATAATACAAATCTACGAAGAGTTTCTTAACACTCTCAGAAGTCGAGGGTACAGGTATCAAATAAGCAAACGAGAAAGTATTATCACCATAGGTCATCCAAATTATTTAGATGGCTTATGTGTAGTTGATTTAACTTCTAAACGACCTCAATTCCATCTATCATCTACTAAACCCTCTGTTATACAAATACATGAAATCCTTAAATGGGGTTTACGTCGAGAATTGCTAGTCAAATGGCAACATGAAAACTTTTATCAAGAACATCCAAAAATACCTCAATTAAACAAGATACCAAGTGAACAATTTGATGATATAAGGATGGGAATGAAAATACCAAATTCTGTTATAGATAAAACATCCGAATATCTCTTTGCCCCCCAATCTCTAAATACGCCATTCGTGAATATTACTTTTGATCCAAGCAGTAATTCAAAGCAATATGAAAAGTGGATTCTTGACCAGTTCATGGGACCAATTGATTTTCTTGAAATCAATAATGAGACCACTTTGAGGGTTCATTACCCCGAAACAAACTATCCATCTGACTGGCACACGCTAAATGATTTAAGTTTGGCTCGTTTTCAGTTGAAGCAGTTTGAAGTACAGGAGACATTTATTCTTTCAGCATTGCTAAAACTTCAACAAGCCCCAGCTTGGAGAAAAGCTATTGAAACGGCAGAAACCCCCAAGCAACCTGATGAATCGTTGTCTACTTATCCTAATATGTCTCGGCTTTTACCCCACACAAACCAAAAATTTAAGAATGATTGGTCTAGTTTAAGTGATGAGGAGAAAGAAATCTGGGAAATAATAGTAAGTATGATTAAAAAAGGCGAGACTCGACAGAGGATAGGATATAAGTTGGGACTAGACCCAACCGCAATAAGCAAACGGTTAAGGGCAAACGATGGAAGATTAAATCTTAATATGACAATGAAGGAGGTTCGAGGGCATCTGTCATAAATCATCACCTGTTGTCTAATTCATGTCACCTCAAAACCGCTTATACTAATGATCGTATAAGCGGTTTTTTGGTTCATATTAGGAGGTAAGAACATGAGGGGTATCTATATCCCTTTAAGCTGTGATGAAATAGAAGCATTAGCAAAAATGGCAGAATGTAAGAAACGAGACACAAGGCAACAGGGGGCTTTACTCATTCGACAATCACTTGAGCAACTCGGCTGGCTTAAGCCCCAACCCTTACCAAATGAAATGGAGGACGCGCAACATGAGCAATCAAAATAACTTGACCCAAGAACAAATTGCGCTTGGTCAATTGTATGTCTGGATACATCGCAGGGCTGAGTATCTGAGGGCTAAACAAGAAGCCGAATCGGGGCGAGTTTCCGAGGCCCAACCCGAATCGGCTGATGGTCAGGCATTAAAGCCCAATCAAGGTGATTCTATCACGCTGCTGGGCAATAGCCAAACAGATGAGAACCACAATGGAACCTAAGCCCGAAATCGGGAAACCGTTCCCTTATGATTCTCACCAGCTTGATAAGCGGCTGGCTCAAGCCAAGCAACAAATGAAAATCACCCAAGATGATGAAATTTGGGTTGATACCTTTCTGCGATGGCTTGACCTGCACGCCCTCAAGTGGGGTTATGCTAGGCAGGTCTATGATGAGCAACCCCTTTGAGCAAGCGATTGATTATCATCGGCACGGCCTAACCCCCATTCCTTTTGAGACCGGAACCAAGGATAAGCCGATTTGGGGCAGTTGGAAGGAATACCAAGACACCCCCCAATCTTTATCTGAGGTCAAAATCCTGTTTTATGGGTTGGATAGGGTCAACATTGCCCTGATTGGTGGGGTGCAAGGGGTTCAGGGGTATCCCTTTTTTGTTGATTGTGATAATCGGCAAAAGGCAGAAGCCTTTGAAAATCATTTGGCTGGATTAGGGATTGAGACTTGGCAAGTACAGCGAGATAGGTTTGTCCCAGACGATCCCCACGCCGGGGGCCAACATTTTTATATGATGGCTGATAAGCCCGTCAAAACCAAACAGGGTGCATTTGGCGAGATAAGAGGCCGGGGGGCGATTCTGATTGCCCCCGATTCAATCCATCCCACAGGGGCCACATACCAGTTTAAGCAACAATCCCCCGTGATTTTTCGGCTGGACACTCTGCAAGCGATTCCCGAATTGGAGCTTGAGGTTGCGGATGAAAATGATAATCGTCAAGGATTGCCGCGCTTGGCTTGGAAGTTACTGCAAGGCGACTCCAATGCTATTTCAACCTACAAGAGTCGGAGTGAGGCCGAGGCCGCTTTATGCGCTTCCTTGATCCGAGCGGGGTGTGGTTATGATGAGATTTTAGCTTTGTTTGTCGCACATTCCGGCCCTGGTAAGTTTCGAGACCTTCATACCAAAAACCCGCAAAAAGCCCAACGCTACCTTTATCAGACCTATGGTAATGCGCTCAAATTTGTAAGAAACAATCCTAGTGATACCGAAGCCATAGCCCAGCGGCTTATGGACTGGGTTAAATCACAGTCTTGGTCTGGGCGTACAGGAGCAACTGATAAGAGCGTCTATATGGCCCATCTCAATATCGTCTTAAGGTGTGGTAAGGCATCTTATGGGGCTAGTGTGAGAGAGTTGGCAGAGTTAGCGGGGATAAGCTGGAAAACGGCTGGAAATGCTAACCAGCGACTGATTGAAGCGGGACTCTTGGAACTGAAACAAAAACACACCGCTTCTTTATCTAATATCTGGTCAATCGTTGATTGTGTTCCATCCTTACACACTCAATCAGTAGGATGTGATGGAGTGTGTAATAAAGAGACTTTTAACGTAAACCCCAATCACGATGTCTTTAGATGGTCAGGCTTAGGGAAGACTGGAGCCGATATTTACAATGCCTTACTTGAACTGAGAGAAGCTACCCCTCAAGAAATTATCCAACGAACTAAACGAGGTCGGGCTACTATTTACAAGAAGCTGGATCGAATGG
Organism: Phycisphaerae bacterium; assembly: GCA_028285035.1. The sequence goes on along the minus strand of JANQQF010000084.1, from coordinate 10,705 downwards.
AAAAGCTCAATATGGCTGAACGAATAGGACGGGGCAAATGGCAAGCGTTAGAGGTCAATCTTGATATTGTTGCCAAAATGTTAGGTACATCAGGTCAGGGTGAATGGCAACAACAAAAGCATATTCAGGAACGTCGCTTACATCATTTGATCCTGAAAAGGGGGGCTGATAAATCGTGATTGATAAGTATGGCAAGGTTCAGACGGTTAATCTTTGTTCTTGTCCTGTTGATACACGAATCGGATGTATTCTACAATCTGTTGCCGCCGTTCGGATGATAAATCCCGAATCAACTCCACAATCTCTTGAAGGTCGGAATCATCGGAGGGAGTAGCAGGGGAGGCCGGGGGACTAATCCATCCCCGCAGATGTAACCAAAAGATTTTTATCTAAGCTGAAAAATATATCCGTTTTCATCGTATAAATCACGATCATCAAATATTGTCTCGAATGAACTTTGTTGTCCATTTTCTAAAGGTCTTGTATTCACAGACACCTGTTGACAACCTATTACGCTAGGATTGAGTAACGTAACAATCACATAGGGAAAATCAATCGTTGCTCCCGAATTGTTGGTTACGAATCCTAATACTCGATGATACGGATCACCCCAAAAATCAACCCCGTCCTCACCTGATATTCCAGTAAATTCATAACCTTCAACAGGTGAATCAATATATTGATATGTGGGTGTTTCAAAAATGTAGTGGTGCCAGCCCTCGCTATTCTCCATCACTACCTTGAAACAACTTTTTTCGCCGGGGGCCAGAGCTTTGAAGAGTGTAGCGATTTCAGTATCAATCAAATTATTTTCATTATCAAACAAATTTACTGTCATTCTTACACCCGAAACCGGCAATGTTCCCTCGTTCATAATCTCTCCAGCTATTGCCAAACCGCTGGGGTAGTCTTGATTATCCCAGGCACTAAAGTTAGTCAAATTTCGCAATGTGGGGCAAGGGGTCTGGGTTAGACTTACCTGATAACTGTCAACCTGCCCGACGTTTAACCAGGTATAAATTTTGATGTAGTAGGTTCCAGGTTCAAGCGGTTTGGGATAGGAGTCACAACTCGCTAGGTCAAAAGGATAGGAGTACCAAGGATGCTGATTGTCGATAAGCTCAAGGGTTGAATCATAAACATAGATAGCAAAATACGGGCCGCTGGATGGGGTAAAATTGTATTCAAAGGTTGCGGCTTGCTTGTGGTCAATCTCAAGTTTAAACCAATCCTCATCATTTTCATCCTTGATACAGCCAGAAACTATATTCGAGCTAGGCCAAGATTCAGCCGTTTGCCACGTGTTATTGCCATCAAGATCGGAACTACACCCAGTAGAACTTGAACCGTTCCCCCCCATTACAAGAGGGAGATAAACAAATTCATCCAGTACCGGGTCTTGGGCTTGGGCAAGTAGGGCTGGTATTAACAGAATAAGTAAAATAGGCAGTATTTTCTTCACAACAGAAGCCTCCTTTGCCACTATTCAATGTCCGTAGGGTTAATTGTTATTTTGCTGGTAAAGATAGCGGATATATCGTAAGGCTTCCACTCGTTGCTCATCGGACAAATTACGGACAAGCTCAACAATTTCTTGTAAAGTCGAATCGTCAGACGGTTGGGCAGGTGTTATGGCTGGGAGGATACCGGCCAAGCGCAAGATAGTCTCAGGGGATGTTTCAAAGACTTGGGCGATTGTCGTACAAAAGTTTGCACTCGGATTGCGTTCACCCGATAACGTTTTAGATACAAGAGCCTGAGAAAAACCTGTTTGTCGGGCAAGTTCTCTATGGGACCAACCGCGTTGGTCAAGCTGTTGAGATAGCCAAATTCTTAGTGCCTCACTCATACCTCCATTGTAACCGAAGATACAACGGGGTAAAAATTTAATCATAGTTATTGACAGTTAATAATGGTTGCGGTATGATTACTTTTGTACACATAAATACATTTTTTATCAATCAGGAGGCAACCTAATGAGTAAACCCGCAACTATTTCTTTTGTTGGTACAACAGACTTAAAAGCTCTGTTGGAGCAATGGGCCAAGGATGAAGATCGAACTATATCCGCAACCCTGCGCCGAATCCTAGAAGCAGAAGCCAAGCGGCGAAATGCCAAGGCAACCCAAAAGGCAAATTAAAAGCAGAAACGCGCCCTACGGCGAATAGGACGCGCTTCCTAACTCACAAAAGAAAGGTATCTTTTCTTATGCAAGATAGTCAAAATTTTACCCCACGCCCATATCATGGGCAATTACCCCTAAGTAATACCCAAACAATTGAACAGTGGACAAGTCGATTATTGATGTTTCTGGCGTTTGGCTCATTCGTTTTGAGCTACGTCGGAATGTATGCCATAGCTGTTGACTCTGGTTATGGCTGGCTGTCATTCCTTTGGCCCTTGGTCACAGAAACAGCCGTTGTTATCTTCTCACTGGTTTATCTGGTAGCAAAACTAAAGGGCTATGAAAATCGCTGGTTAATGCCCTTGATTATCGGCTGTACCATTCTTTCAGTGGTGTTCAATGTGTGGCACTCCCCCAAAACCGATTATATGACTCGCTCGGTTGTGGCCTTGCCGCCGATTCTGTTGTTTGCCTCATTCAAGATGTGGATATGGAAGATTGAGCAAGATACCAAACGGCTAGGGGCCATTATTGGTATAGATACGCTTAATGAACGGTTTACCCAATTACAGCTTGATCTATCCGACTTTGAACGGGAAGCGGCACAAAAACGAATCGAGACCCAGGCAGAACTTGAGGCCGTAACCCAACGAATCGAGACTGCCAAAGCTGAACTGTCAGACTTGAGACAGGCTAAGAAAGAAACTCAAAAAGAGGCTAAACCCGCAGACATTTCAGACGAAACCAAAAATCTGGCCTTTACCGTTTTGTCAGAATGGGAAGCACAAAATGTAACCCTGAATCGTAAGGGGGCTGAGTTAGGACGCGAATTGTCTGACAGATTGGGCCGCACTGTTAGCCGCAAAACTGGACTCAATCTCTTGAATGAGTACCAAACAATGAGAACGGATAGCCCTAAAAATGGGAACGGTACACCAAAAACAGGCTCTATTGATCGGTTGATAGATGATTTGCCGATGGATCAAACAGGTAAGGACGCGCTAAAAAGATCAGTTGACCACTTCCAAAATGGGCAAGGGGCACAATGAAACGATCAATAATGCACAGTCAACAGATCGCTGTTGAGTTATCCTTAAACGTTTACCGAACAAGCGACCAGTCGGACAAGGTACAATTTTCCGTCCTGCCCATTCTTAGTTTAACCCGTTTCTTGATGTGGCTATGGCAAGCCCAACAGCAAGTAAACAGAGTCAGCTTTTATTTGAGAATGACTATTCAAAATTTAGTAAATATAGCTGATATTCAAGTTATCGTCTTCAAGATTGCCTTATCATCCCTAGTTTGGGGGTTACGATGAAATCAGAAATTAGATTTGTCTCACCATCGCTCAAAATCACCATCACCATCGGCTTTTTTGTGACGATCATCATTATTAGTTTGGCCGTGCTGTATCGGTATGAGTTTAGCGTGATTCTGTGGTCCACGTGTGGACTCGTTGGAACGGTTGGGGTGGTATTCATTATCAGGCAAGTTATCAACCTAAACCACAATCGACAGCTTGGAAAGTTACAAATTGCTGAACAAAAGCAACGAGTCCGGCTGATTACCTTTGAAGCGGATAAGGCCGCATTAGAGGCCAATGTCCTGAGCTTTCCAAAATCACACCGTCAACTCCTACCCGTCGATTCGCGGGTGCAAATTATTGAAGCTCAGGCCGATGTTATGAGACCGATGTTACTACAAGATCAGAATCCTACCGAGCTATTACCCGCGCTTGATTCTGTACAAAGATGTCTGATTGTTGGTTCAAGTGATAGCGGTAAGACAACCTTACTAAAGCATATTGTAAAACGCCGTTCACAATCTTCCAAGGTCGTTGTCATTGATCCCCACGCCTCCCCTAATAAATGGCAGGGATGTTTGGTCATGGGGACGGGCCGCAACTATACAGAGATTGACAAAGCTCTAGCCGCTTTAATTCAGATTATGGACAAACGTTATGATGAGATCGGCAAAGGCCAAGTGATCGAAGGTCAACACGAACCTTATACCATTCTCATTGACGAATGGAGAGCGATTACACAGAACGTCAAACCCGCAGGGGACGCCATCAAAGCCTTGCTGACAGAATCGAGAAAAGCCGCTATGTCTGTCTTTGTCGCAACTCATAGCGATAGAGCTAAACCATTGGGGCTACAAGGCGAATATGATCTAAAAGACGGTTTTGCTGTGGTTAGGCTATCTGTGGTCAATGGACAACGACAAGCCACCCTAGACACTGGTAACGGCGAATACCCCGCGATTCTGCCTGGACCATTCTATCAAGGTCAGGTCGTTGTAGTAAAGCTATTACACTCGACCTAAAACCAAAGCCATCCCCCAAAGAAGTCCAAATTTTAGAGCTACATGGGCAGGGAGAGTCCTTTAATGAAATTTCCCGCCAAGTCTGGGGCCATACGGGGGGAAAGCAAGTGAATCAAATCAAGCAAATTATCGAACGATATAAATAGGCGTGTACTGTGTACCATGCTCGCCTCTGTGGGTACTCGGTACACATACACGGTACACGATAGGAGTGAATGAAAATGTTACAGGAAACTGAAACGAAATTATCAGAATTTGTGATGGTAGAACGGGCCATAACGTATAGTCGAGTATCAGGTGATGATCGAAAAAGTGAGGGGCGTAATATTGCTAGTCAAATGGATATGGGTCGGGAACATTGCCAGCAAAAAGGATACCATATTTTAGCAGAGCTATTTGAAGACCCTAATAAATCAACGAGCGGGGCCGATTTTGACTTACCCGAATTAACGAGGGCATTGGAACTGGCCCAAACTGGATACTATGATGTTTTGGTAGTTAGAGAACTTGACCGACTAGCTCGTGATATAGCCAAACAATTAGAAGTTGAAAAGACTCTAGCTCGGCACGGGGTAAGAGTGGAGTATGTTTTGTATGATTATCCACCAACGGCTGAAGGTGAATTACAAAAACATATCCGAGCGGCAATTGCCCATTACGAAAGAGAGCAAATCAGATTAAGAACCATAAGAGGTAAACGAAATAAAGCCAAAAGCGGACAAGTTATTAAGAGCAGCTATGTTGCCTATGGATACCAGTTTAGTGATGATGGGGAATATGTCATCAATTCTGCTCAGGCGGTGTGGGTAAAGCAGATATTTAATTTTTGCTTGGATGGGATGGGTAGTCAGTCCATAGCTGATGAACTGAATCGGTTAAAAGTCCCTACTATTCAAGGGGGAAAACGTTGGTATGGTAAGACTATACTAAACATCCTAAAGAATGAAACATATATCGGTAACTGGCAATGGGGTAAAAGAACCAAGCAAAAGCAGAAAGATAGTACATACAAATGGGTAGCAACCTTACCTGATAGCCGTGTAGAAGTATCAGTACCTTCCATTATTGATATTGAAGTTTTTAATGCTGTCCAGAAGCGCATAGGACAGAATAAGAGTAAGAGCAAGCGAAATACCAAAAGACAGTATTTAATGTCTGGGCGTATGATTTGTGGTCGATGTGGGGCGGCAGTGGTAATACGAAATAATAACCCTCATTTCTATTACAGATGTAACATTCGATGTAAGCCCAAAGTATATAATCGTAACTGTGATCTACCTAGTTTCAAACAGGCCGAAGTTGATACCAAGGTATGGGAAACCTTAGAAGATTATATTATGAATACTGATAAGCTAAAGGCCGCAATGCAAGATTATAAAAAACTGGTTAAAGATATTGTTTGCCCTTTTCAGGATCGACTGACCAGTATAGATGTTTTAATTGACGAGTGGAATCAACGTTTTGATAATGCTTTCAAAAATTGGCAAACTGCAAAGGGGGAGCGTACCCGTGCTGTGTTTGCCAATGAAATGGAAACAGCGGAAACAACTATCAATAGTCTAAATGATGAACGGGCTGGGATTGCGGCAAAAATCGAGGCTGTTGGCTACACAGATCAGCAGATAGATAACGCCACTCAATTGGCTAAAGAACTACAAGGTGATTGGAGTGAAATATCAGCCGATTTTGAAAGCCGCCGTGCTTTCTTGGCTGTATTGGATGTACAATTGACATTTTATGATGAAGATAAAGCGGAATTAGAGTTAAAGTTACCTGTCGGGAAGATTGATGTTGTGTTTTCTGAAAAGCGTAACGTTGTTCGATATTGGGCTGGGGGAATATAGCCGTGATTGAAAATGATTACAGGCCAACCACTCTCCGGCGGCTCACCTTGGGGAACAGTTAATAGAGCGAAGATTTTATTCCCCTCTGACAGATATGAGGCGACGTACCGATCATAGTTTGAACCAGCCTCAAGGGTTTCTTCAATGATGACCTCGCTGCCGGGGTACGTCAGTTGACGCATTTGTTTGATCATCAACGGATGTAAAGGAGTCGGGGTTGGGGTGGGCGGTGGCGTATTTGTCGCGGTGGCGGTCGGCTCAGGCGTGTTTGTTGGCAGTGGCTCGGTTGGAGATGGGGTTGCTGTTGGTTGTGGTGTGTGGGTAGGCAAAGGGGTGTTGGTTGGCACTGAAGTAGGCGTTTCTGGCCCGCTGACAATAGCGACGGGGGCATCAGTTTGGGCTGGAACTGGTGTGGGTGTTGGCTCTGGTGGTGGGTCACTGGCGCAAGCTGTGAGAACAAACAATCCAATCAAGAGCATATATCTTTTGCTTGCCGAGTAAATAAAGTTAAATGTATTTTTGATAATCAAGTAATTCTCCTCTGAAAATAGTGAGTAGTACATTAGTGGTTAGTGATTAGTAAAAATAAAAAATCTCTATCCGTGTTTAATGTGTTGGGTCGATGGCTATAATTTTGTTGTTAGATAGGGTGAATCCACTGGCGTGTTATTTTCGTTCTCGTTGTTGTCCGCAGGAACCGTCACACTTCCTGGAAAATAGAATTCTTGGTTGTCACCCTGAGCGAAGGGTCTCCAACGAGCGTCTGTAGGAGATTCTTCGCCGTTGGCTCAGAATGACATTTTCATTCTCATTACTGACATCTGTTTAAGGATCAGATATCCTTACTTTTTTTCGACTAAGCTGGATAAACGGTAAACGGAGGATAAGTAACAGGGCGACGATGACGGTGTAGATGAGGGGCCATGTAATAAAATCTCGATCAAGCCAGAGATAGTGCCAAACACTGAGAGGGAGGGCAAGATAGACCAGCCGATGCAGACGCACCCACCCTTTACCCAGTCGTCGTTGCCAACTTCGGGTCGAGGTCAAAGCCAAGGGAGTCAACAGAACAAAGGCGGCGATACCAATCGGCATTGCAATCCGTTCGCCTAAATCACGCCAGATCAAGTCGAAGAAGAATTCATTCTCCCAGGCCAGATAGGCCCAAAGGTGAAGAGCGACGTAGAAAAAACCATACAGGCCAAGTGGCCGTCGGATTTTGATGATTTTCGACCAACTAAAAAGTTTTCGTAAGGGCGTACAGGCCAATGAGGCAACCAAAAAAATCAGGCCAAATGTCCCCGAGCGGAGAATAACATAACGGGTTGGATTAACCAGGGCGTCGGTTAGGTAATAGGTGATCATCAAAGCCAACGGCGTAAGCCCAGCGATATGCGTGAGCAAACTGAGCCAATTCTTTTTGAGCCAAGGTGTCATCATTAGCTTTGCTTTTATAATAAGTGGTAGCCAAAATCTTGGGCAAAATCACGCCAGACGCTGTGAATATGGATGCCACCGTTGCGAGTGTTGTCGTATTCGAGTAGGAAGGTGGGGCCTTGCAGACGGAAATACTGAGGCCGTTGGCGATCCAGGCTGCCGGCCCAACCAAAGCGAATTTGCTCTAAGCCAGCGTCATTGATGCGAGCCTGATTTGAGGCCGCGATATGATCAGGCAAGGTGCCGATATAGGTTTGGATGATTTCGCTGGTGAGTTGCTGTTGACTGGCGGTCATATCGGCATATAAAATGCCGACCGGGTCTAACGGGCCAACCTCCGCCGCATTTTGTGTGACGTGGCGGGTTATAGGGCGATCCTGAAAGAGCACCAAACTACGTTCGTTGTCTCCAAAAGAGTTGACGAGTTCCAATGCCGCATCCTCCTCTTGGGCCATCGCTCGCAGTCCTGCTTCGGTTGTGGTCGGCCACGCGCCCAGGAAAAAGGGTGACATTGCGACCTGATCGCCAACCACGGTAAATTGGTGGGATAAGTGATGCCCCTCCCACCGCCAGCCCCACGGTTCAGCCCCACCCGGTGTGCCAAAAATGGTGATAAAGTACAATTCAGGATCGTTGCCCAAATCGTTTTGTAATGAAATGATGTTGATCGCTTTCTTGAAACCCATTGAGGATAAGCTGGCTTGGAGTAAATCTGTCGCTCGACTTTTTTGCTCGGCACTCATGTCGCGTAAGGGCAGACCATTGCGCGGAAAATTGCGGGGCGTTGTCCAGTGCCAACGAAATCGTTCTTCGTTGTTAAAGGTGTAAACCGCTTGTTCGCGTTGACCCGCCTCAAGGGACTCCACAAAGCGAAGTGCCGCCAAATTCATATCAGCGACCAAAAGTTGCTCTGGATCAGGCATTGGCGTGTTGGTGTTTGTGGCAGTAGGCTCGGTGGTGGCCGTCGGGTCATCTGTCGGTACGGCTGTTTCTCCTATAACTGTAGTGGCTGTGCTTGTTGCGGTTGGTGGCAGGGGGGTATTGGTTGTAGTAGAAGTGGGGAAGGGGGTGTTAGTTGGGGGCAGTTGGACTACCTCAGTTGGCGTTGGAATGGGCGTCGATGTGGCCACATTGCAGGCCTCTAAAAATAACCCACCAGCCGCAATGGCTCCCATTTGGATAAATCGCCGCCGACTTATTGATTGGTTCACTTGTTTTTTTGTCATCATTCAGCCTCCTCATCTTTATCTTTTAGCCTATCCATTCGCGGGCAGGCTTGCTCGTGTTACATAAACTCTTACAACCCGTCGTAGTAATACACATTATAAGTGTAGCTTACAAATGTGCAGATGTCGTGCAGATTTAACAGCATTAATTTTTTTCTAATCTTAAGGTCAATCACCAATGAACAATAATGGAGTTTGGGACGCTTTTTGGGACGGTTGAGGGACATGATTTTGATACACTAGGGGCAATCAATGATATTGGTGTTTGTTAGAGCAACAAAAGGAGAGACACATGTTATCAGACCGAGATATAATGATTGTTCATGAGCAGCAGCAACGGCGATTGCAGGAGGCTGAAAAAGATCGGCTCGTTAAAGAAGTCGAGACCACCTCAAAAACAACGCGCCGCTCTATTTGGTCATTTTTTCAGAAACAAACAGAGGATGATGGGGCCCGTTAATCGTCCTTGAGATTACTATGTTTGACCCACAGCTCGTGACTCAGATTAGTCACGAGCTGTTTCTTTTGTTGGAGCAAAAGACGTTAGTAAACCAACTAATAATGAAAGTGTGCCGTAGGCATCCTTGTCTACGAACGGGCAGGCTAGAAACCTGTATTACATTCTATTTTATGAGGAGCAATTATGTCTGTGTCAACACGATCCATATTCAGTTAACGAGCGTTATCGCGGAATTTATGCCTATGGGGTGGAAACTCGGCTGAGGCCAGAGTGTTAGATATTTCTGGGCAAGTCGGTGTCACCCCAGAAGGAACCCTGCCCGCTGACTTTTATAGTCAATATAAGCAGGCCCTCTTAAATGTCGAGGCGGTCCTGCACGAGGCCAATATGACCTTTGCCGACATCCTCAAAATGTCCTTTTTCTTGGCTCGCCCGGAAGATATGGACTCCCTGTTTGAGGTGCGTCGGGAGTTTTTAGATGGCGTTCGCCCGGCCATCACAACCTTGTCTGTTGCTGGGTTGGTCTCCCCAGATTGGCTGGTTGAGATGGTGGCTTGTGCGGAGGTTGCTGCTTTAGAAAGGCGTTTACTCCTCCGCGCGACACCTTCGAATACTCCTAAAGATCAACCGCTGCTACAACTTTTGGCCACTGACATCGTATTGACTCTGCGTTACACTGTAACCTATGAAATGCCATTTCTATGGTATAAAATGATTGCGATTTCAAAATTGTGGCCAATGTCGGCGAGCTGTGTCTCATCACTTAATTGAGCGATGGTCAGGTGTGGAATAGCTTCAGCAAATTTTCCTTCATAGGGAGGCGACTCTGGATACTGGTCAACAATCGCCTGAATCAAGGTTTTGAAGGGGTGATCCGGTTCAGGCGCGAGGTAAATCACCTGTGGAAATCGCCGAATTTCTCTCAGTGTGCAGTGAAACACCGGAAATCCAAAGAACAGCTCCCCCAAGGCATCATAAATCGCTTGAGGTGATCGCGAGTTGGCTGGTTGAAAAGGATAGTTGAGGGTAATGTGAGCAGGGACCCCAACTTTGGCTGATGGATCATATTGTTCACGAAATGTACGCACAAGGGCCTCTGCTTCAGGCATCAAAATCATCAAGGCTGATTGGTAAGCCAATTGTTTCTCATTGCTCATCTTTTACACCTGCTGGATCATCGAATTTTTTGCAACTTATAGAGAAATCAAATAAAAACCGGAATAAAAAAGTCATGTCCTGCCCGAATGCTTTTGTCGGGCATCCACTGGCCGGGGGGCAGCGAACGAT
>JANQQF010000185.1 GCA_028285035.1 Phycisphaerae bacterium | reverse complement strand
CCATTACGATTTTGCCAGATAATGTCATCAGTGCTGTCACCATCAACATCTCCGACACCGGCCAGTGTCCAGTTTCCGCTTACTGGGGTATGTATGTTTGTACCACTTTGACGCCGACCGTTCTGGATTGGCCAGTAGTGTACTTGACCATTACGATTTTGCCAGATAATGTCATCAGTGTCTATCGTAGCGGCAGTGATGGTTGCCCATAGCATATCATTATGAAAGCTTGTCCCTGCATTAGTACCAATGGAGGTGCATCCCCCATTTGTATGAATGCCGATTGCAACATCGCTACCATCAGCAATAACTACTGGACCACCAGAGTTGCCACCTTGCGTGTCCACTGCGTAGCGTAATATGACTGCGTCTGAGGCGCTAGTTAATGAACCCAAATGGGTTTGCTGGGTCTGGTTATCACTATTTCGCGGTGGTGGATTGCCAAAGTGTGGCGGGGGGCCATCTACACCATAACCAATAATCTCCACATTGTTTGGAGTTGCTGTATTTGACAGCTCAAATCCGCCCCCTTGGGCTACGATCGGGGTTAGCCCTGTCTCAGTGTTGGGAAGGACCTGAAACATAGCCCAGTCATTACCAAGCCCCGTAAAGTCTTCGACGATAGAACTGCCTATGATTCTATATTGGTCATGGGTCTGCGCAGGGTTTGGCGTGCCATTACTTTGTGAAGCAGGGACATTAAACTCGATGAATTCGGTGGTCGAGGCAATACAATGCCCGGCAGTCAGCAAAGCCCCACCTTCAATGATCCAGCCTGTACAGCCAATCGGCATGATGCGTCCCGTAAAAGGATGACTTGAGGCAATTCGATCATCATTAGCCTCACAAATCGACTCTATTTGTGCATCGTCTTCAATCGATTGTTCAGTATCTTCGGCTGTTTGTTCAGTGGATCTTGGTTGTCTAGGTAAATCTTCGGGAATATATTGATCCAAATCCTCGCCTAGCAAATCGATAATAGGTTGTGACTCCACCATTTCTGTATCTGTTAAATCTCGACTGGGCAATCCAATTATGATTTCGCCGATGTTGGCTGAGATGTCATCATCTACACCAGGCGCACCCTCCCCAGGCGTTAGAGTCACCGTAAGTAATGAGCCATTAAAAAAGGCACTAATTCCTTCATACTCCTCAAGTTGTTTTTGCGTAAAGGTTTGAGACTGCCCCATAGCATCACTTATGGTTAGTAGGCCAGACCTGCCGAGTTGAAAATCGGTAAACTTGAGTTGAAGCCACTCAGCGCCCTCGATATCAATAATATTCTCTCCAATTTCAAGCTCGGTAAATAGGCCAGTCATAGTCTCAGGGGCCGCATCTGCTGATACAACAGCCCGGGGGATTGGGGCAGGCTCTTGCGCCCAGGCATAATCCGTAATGCCAATGCTAAGAAAAAAAGTAAGTAGGATCAAAATAGTTAGATTTCTACTTGTCATAATCATTCTGGCTCTCCTTTTTCTGCTTCAGCATAAGGTTCATTGAGATAGAACCATAAAAAATGTTATCATCTTTTTAATTCTACCGCATAATTTAAATTTCAGACTCTGTAAATACTCTATGCATACTCTCTGGAATTCTCTCTTGTCTCTCATTTTTACAGTAATAAATTTATGTTGATCAAATTTTGAGTGATTATTTTACTTGTGCAACTATTCAAGCCTATGACATCTAAATGGCTAATCTAATGGTTTGCGCCAAGCTGCTATTAACACAAACTAGATTTTTTACAAAGCCCAGTTGAATTGTATTATCTAGCCAAATAATCAAACGTAACACATTGATTTTGACTAAATACGGCATTATGTGGACCATAACTGAAACTCAAACTTGATAGTGTTCAAAGCAACATACAGCTATGTCAAACCCCAAACAATCCAAACCATCACCAAACAATACCGATCTTCTCGGCAATATCCGTGTCCTCGATTTTGGGCGCTTTATCGCCGGACCGTATTGCGCCAGTCTGCTTGGCGCGTTGGGGGCGGATGTCATTCGTATTGAGCGTCCTGGCGGAAGCGAGGATCGCGACATTGTGCCCTTAGGGAGCACTGGCGATGGGGCGCTATTTATGCAGGTCAATGCCAACAAGCGCTGTTTAGGGTTGGATTTACGAGCACCCGAAAGTAAAAAGATTTTGCAACGACTTGTGAAGTCGACTGATGTTGTTGTAGCGAATTTGCCGGACAATACATTGCGTGCTTTGGAATTGGATGACGAGAGTTTGCGCCAACTAAACCCAGACATCATTTTGGCGATGAGTAACACCTTTGGTTATGACAATGCCTATCAGAATGACGTCGGTTTTGATGGTATCGCGCAGGCGATGAGTGGCATCATGTGGTTTAGTGGTCAACCTGACGCACCTGCCAAAACAGCGGTTCAATTTGTTGATTTCACCACTGCTCTGTCCGCTACCATCGGTGTACTGGCTGCGCTGATGGCGCGACAAGAGTCTGGTATCGGCCAACAGGTGCAAACGGCCTTACTATCGAGTGCCCTGACCTTGGCTAACAGTATGTTGGCAGAACAGGCTGTTCTACAAACAAATCGACAGCCGTCAGGCAATCGGAGCCAGATTGTGGCCCCTAGTGATGTCTTTCAAACAAAGGATGGCTGGGTGGTCATCCAGGTTGTTGGTCCGTACATCTTTAAGCGGTTGTGCCGGATGTTGGATAAACCTGAGTGGCTGACCGATGAACGCTTTAAGGATGATACCGGTCGGGGCCAACATAGTGAGGTGATCAATACCTGGCTGGCTGATTGGTGTTTGGCCCAAACCACCTCAGATATACTTGATACACTCAAAGCCGCTCGAATTCCTGGCTCTCCCGTTTTGTCGCTTCAGGATAGTTTGGATGATCCAAAAGTGCAGGCTGGACAACACCTTCAACCTCAGCCATTTCCGGGTGTCCAGCCCGATCCTCCCATCGCCCAACCCCCATTTCGGTTATCACACACCCCCGTTGGGATCAGAAGACGTGCCCCTCTCGCCGATGAGCATAGCCTCGAAATCTTACAAGAATTAGCGTTTTCATCAGATGAAATTGATCAGTTTTTGGCCAAGAACGTGATTAACAATCACGTTTAGACCTCTCATTTGGCCCCGTAAGTTTGATCCAAATAGTCTTGCCAGGAAATTTTTCCAATACGATTATTTTTGTTGGTGTTGTAGCCCTTAACAAAACCATCCCCAACGTAGTTCAAAAAGGGTAGATCATGAGCCTCATCTGTAGCTGGTTTAATTGCGTGGCTCATTCCCTGGGCTTTGAGCCAGCTGGATGCTAAATCTTTTAAGTTCAAAATGTCAGGACCTGCAAAATCAGGCAGTCGGCCTTGATAAGTGGCCTCCAGAATGTAAGGGGCTAAGTGAGCTACAACGTCCGTTGTGTCAATGGGTTGGAATTTTACATCAACTGGAATAGACACTTCATCCCCCTCAGCTTGCTTTAAAGGCGAGAGCAAATAATCCACAAAGGAATGGAACTGACCAATTCGAGCGATGGCATAAGGGATACCAGACTCCACAACGACCAACTCTGCCCCTAATTTATACTGATAATATCGATAAATGATACGGTCAATGCCAATGATTGAAATGTGAAGAACATACTGAACCCCTAGATGCTTAGCTTGGGCTAAGAGGTTTTTGGTCCCTTTAATATCTGCCTCATAGGTATCAGCCATCGGACTACTCAAACAGTTCACAATGATATCAGCCTGTTGGAGGGCTTCAGTCACCCCTTCTCCGGTTGTTACATCGGCCTGAGCCCATTCTACCTGATTACCAGTGTTGTCTGATTGGGGGTGGCGGGACATAACGCGAACAATTGACTTTTCTTGTAATGAGGCCACAAGTTGCCTGCCGAGTGTACCATTACCACCTGTTATTAAAATCCGTTTCATCAATTTATATCCTTTCATTGTATAATACACTTCTATCCCTAAGACGAGAAGGCCGGGCCAATTGTGACATAGCTTTCAAACTTATTCACACTACAGATGTGTGGAGGAATTCATTGAACATTGAAGTAACGCAAAATCCAAATCTCGATGATTTACAGACAATCAGCTTGGGGCTTCAGGCACATAACAAAAAACACATTGGTGAAGCGGCCACAGAGGACGAATTAAAGTTTGCTGTATTTGCTAAAGATGATTCAGGTCAGGTCATTGGCGGTATTAGAGCGATTGCCTTTTGGGATTGGGTCAACATTGAGGTAATTTGGGTTGATGAGACGGCCCGAGGGGCTGGACTTGGTCGACAACTTTTAGAGGAAGCCGAAGCATTTGCGAGACAAAAAGGCTTTTTTAGAGTTTCATTGGAAACGGGGAGTTTTCAAGCTCGTGAGTTTTATGAAAAGCAAGGATATGCGGTGTTCGGTCAACTTGATGATTTCCCAGTCGGCCACACGATGTTCTATATGAAGAAGACATTAAACAGTCTCTAGCGAGACCAAAGTGCACTTTGGTCTCTTAATAGAAAGCTATTTTCTAGGAAGCGATAGTCATCATCAATGAAAAAGAAACCCGTACGCGAAGGCTGGGAGTTACTCGTCCGTGTTGAGCTTGATCGTTCACGGCGGGTCCAATGTCAATGTCGGGGTTGTGGTCGAACTGTTTACGCGGATGTCCATCTCATTCGCTGGCCGGACGGAGAGATCGCTTGTTGGGGGAGTGGCTGCTTTGCCCGTGAGATGGGGATCGCCCAAAAGAATATGCAGGCGACCTATAACCGCGTCAACGGGTGGCGACTGACAGCAGAAGAACGGGATCTGTTGGATGCCAACCGTGAAGCCTTGATTGCCCGAATTAAGGGGCTTGAGGAAGCGATTCTTCAGGCCGAAATGCGTCGTGCCCAAGCCCACAAAGCAATTCAAACCGCTTCTCGCGCTAAACCTGTTAATCCACCTGACCTGCCCCGCAACTATAATGAGCGCTCTCACAAATTCACAGTCATTTTCCGAGATCAAACAGATAAAATTTTGAAGCAGGTGTATCGTGGTGACGAACAGTTTTGTCGAAGGTTTATTGCACAAGAAGGCAAAACATATCCCATAGGCACTAAGGCTGAAATTATTGTTACCAGAACTGGTCAGTCAATTTATCAGTGGTTAAAAGTGTAGAATTTGTTTCGCTTTGATAGCCGAAGATCAAATGGCAAGATATTTGGGATGAGAACTAAGCACCATTCTTTACTTCGTTGAATACAGCAAATTGTGGTATTATTCGATAAATCACCGCAAAATTTTCCAATACCTTGCAACTCATCAAGACAAATTTTTCAAGGAGGAAAAACGTGTCCCTCAATTCCCCCTATATCTCTAAATTCTTGCTTGATATTAATATCATAATTCTCTCAACTCATCATACCTGCTTTTGTAAAATGAATAATAAACCAAAAGATGTTAGTAATGAAGGAAAGATAACTGATGCGTTACCCTACCCTGCCTGATCAAGAGGCTTATTATAAAAAAGTGTGGGAACTGGTACGCCAGATTCCACGTGGTTCTGTGGCGACCTATGGTCAGATTGCTCAACTGCTTCCGCTGCCTGAAGGGGTTGAACTTGAGGAGTACAACGCCTTTAGCCCACGCTGGGTTGGTGAGGCGATGGCTGCTTGTCCCAAAGATGTGCCTTGGCAACGGGTAATCAATTCGCAGGGAAAGATCAGCCAACGATCCGGCGCTGAGAAACAACGCAAGTTGTTGGAAGGCGAGGGGCTAGAGTTTGTGAAGGATAAGCTCAATCTGAAGATCTACCAATGGCGTGGCCCAGGGCAGACAGAGGAACCGCGACAGGGGAGATTGTTCTAAATGCCCAAATTATGGAATCCCCAGATTGAACGTTTGTCTCCCACAGAATTGCAAAAGTTGCAGTTTGAAAAAATGCGACAACAGCTCATTCGTGTCTATGAACAGTCCCCTTACTACCGAGCAAAATTCGACAAAGCCAATGTTAACCCACACAACTTCAACGAGCTCAAAGCGCTGCAAGAATACCCATTTTTTGACAAGGAGGAAGAGCGAGAAAGTCAGACCCAATCATTAATTGAGCTTGACCATCCGCTTGGTATGCATATCACCTGCGATATTCGTGATGTACGTCGTATCTCCTCTTCATCAGGCACAACAGGCACCCCAACCTTTAGCGGATTTACCCAAAAAGACCGAGACATCACCGCCGAAAATATGGCCCGTGTCTTCGCTCGTGTGGACATCGAACCCGGTGATCCGGTGATGCACGCAGGGGTGCTCTCGATGTGGGTGGCGGGCATCCCTGTGGTCGATGCGATGATGGCAGCGGGGGCGCGGGTCATCCCGATGGGGGCGTTGAGTGGTACGGAGCGGCTGGCCCAAATTGCCGCCGTCACCAAGCCCAAGGTGGTTTTGTGTACCCCTTCGTTTGCCCTGCACCTGATCAAGACGATGGAAGAACGCAGCGGCATCGATCCCAAATCGCTTGGCGTCCAAAAATTTCTGGTCTTTGGTGAACCGGGTGGGTCTGTCAAAGAAATCTACGAGGCCATCTCTGATGGGTTTGGAGGGGCTGAGGTGTATGACGTGATGGGGGCGACTGGCTGCCACAGTCCCACCGGCATTTCCTGCGAGGCCCACGCGGGCATTCACTTCTTTGCCGCCGATAACGCCTACTTTGAGCTAGTTGACCCAAATACCCTGCAACCCTTGCCTTTAGAAGATGGGGTTGAAGGTGAAATTGTCTTTACAGGTCTGGATAAAGAGTGTGCTCCCCTTATTCGATGGCGAGACAAAGATATTATCCGGCTCTCAACCGCACCCTGCGAGTGTGGGCGGCCCGGGCCGCGGATGACCTTTCGGGGACGCGTTGATGATATGCTTTTGGTCAAAGGGGTTAATGTGTTCCCCAACGCTGTTCGCGATGTCATCAATCGACTTTCCCCCTTATTGACCGGTAATATTCGCATTGTAAAAGATGAGCTCGGCCCAGTGGTGGCCCCACCTGTGCGAGTTAAGGTTGAGATTGTCAGCGACGCTACCAAGGTGGAGCAAGAGCAGTTAAGTGAGATGATCGAAAAGGCTATTCACCAACAGCTTCGCTTTCGAGCCCGACCGGAATTTATCCCAGAAGGTGAATTTCAACGACTGACCGGAACAACCGGCAAAGTAAAACTTGTCGAGGTGGCAGGTGACAATGAGTAATCAAGCTGTAGTGATATATGACCGAAGCGACCGCATCGCCCACATTATCCTCAATCGACCAGAGGTGATCAATGCCTTTAATCGAGCGATGTATGAGCAATTTAATGCAGCGATTGAGCGGTTTCGCGATGATGACGAAGCCTGGGTCGCGATTATCTATGGCCAGGGTGAGCGAGGGTTTTGCGCTGGCGTTGATCTAAAAGCAATTGAGGTGGATAAGGTGACAGGCGGGACCATTCCCTTTCCTCCCATTCCTTTGTGTGATGAACTCGTCACACCAAAACCAATTGTGGCCGCCATCCACGGGCATTGCATTGGCGAAGGCGCAAACATCACCTTGGCTTGTGACTTGATTTTTGCCGAAGAAAGCAGCCGCATTTCTGTGCCAGAAGCCCGAGTTGGGGTGAATGCAATCGATATCCCGCTCAAATTGGCGAAAAAGGTGCCCTACAATCAAGCCTTCGAATTGGTTATGGGCCTTGAGGCAAAATCAGCCGAATGGTGCCAACAGGCTGGCTTGGTGAATGACGTTGTCCCCGATGGCACTGTCGTGCAAGCCGCGACCAAGTGGGCCGAACGCTTGATTGACACCACCGCCCCTCTGGCTATTCGGGCATTAAAGGAAACACTGTGGCGGGCGGTCCATGAAGATGAAGCCACAGGTCGTAAAGCGGCCATAGCTTGGCGCGAACAAATTTCTCGCTCACAGGATTGGACTGAAGGACGACAGGCCTTTGTTGAAAAACGTAAACCTATTTATGTGGGTGAGTAAATTAGTCTACACTATTAGCGACGCTGACCGTGCTCGTGATCTGTTTGCAGTTAGTCGGGAGGCGGCAGAGATTGCGAAAAAGACTTGTTGTAAAGCGTAATTTAAAGGTATAAATCCAATCACTGAGGAGCATAAAACGTGGAAACATCTGTGATGGAAGAAACGATTGAGAAGCCCACGCGCCCCTTTGGGGTTTGGTTTCTGACCATTTATATGGGGTTATTTGCTGGTCTATTTCCCTTAGGCGCATCGCTATTTTTGATGTTTAGTCCAGAAGCTCAAGCAGCGACAGGGATTATTGCAAGCGGATTGATAATGCCCATTATTTTGGCGATTGTCGTTATCATTACAGCGATTGGTGCCTGGCGTGGTGATAATAGATTTAAGTTTGCATTCTTAATTGCCGTGACCATCCACTATATTCTTATGGGTTATCAGAATTATCAAATCGCTCAACTCGCCTCAAGTGGGGTCATCGATAGTAGTCTTGCCCCAAGAGCTTGGGGTAGGGCTTTCCGTGGTGTATTTTGGATCCCTTTTTGTTGGTGGTACTTTACCAGTCAACGAGCAAGCCCATTCTATGAGTCCCGTAATCGGATGAATGATCAATGAACCCAATCCTAATTGGCCCCAAAGGGTTTGTCGAAACTCAAGGAGAGTCGATCTATTTTGAGAGCTATGGCACGGGTGAGACAGTCGTTTTGGGCCACGGTCGCGGCGGGAATCATGCGATTTGGTATCAGCAGGTGCCCGTTTTGGCTCAACAGTATCAGGTACTTATTTGGGATCAACGGGGGTTTGGTCGATCTTCAAACCGGCACGGTCAAACGACTCCAGCCTCGGCGGCTGAGGATTTGCAACATCTGCTTGATCACCTGCAAATCGAGCAGGCTCACCTTGTGGGGCAATCAATGGGGGGCTGGGCAGCCTTGGGCGCGACCTTGCGCTGGCCGGAGCGGGTGAAAAGTTTGATTATGGCGGACACGATTGGTGGCATTTATACTCCTGAAATTGAGGCGGCATACGATGCCTATCGAGCCACGTTATCAGCAAAGCCCACTGTAACGACCCTGTCTATCGAAGATCACTTCCCCGCACATTTCCCAGTGGATGAGCAGACGCTGGTTCAAACATTTTTGTACGAGCAAATTCGCAGTCTGGCTGAGCCACCGCCTGCCACAATATCCGATCAGCTTCGGCAGACAGCCTACGATCTTAATGCGCTTCAAGCCCTCCAAACCCCCACCTTATTTATCGTTGGGCAATACGACCCCATTTTCCCCCCAGCAATGATCCGGCAAGTGGCATCCCTCATTCCAAATACACAGGTTATTGAGATTCCGAATGCGGCCCATTCCCCTTATTTTGAGACCCCGCAGGTATGGAATGACGTTGTTCTGACGTTTCTGACCGCGTTGCCGTAGTGGTCCAGTGCAACTATTACCAACGTAGTACGTATGATAGGTAATCGCCTGAAAGCGTTGGAATGGCGAATTTTATAAGGTGTTTTATAATCAACCAATGCTGCCACCGATTTTGACCACCAAACTTCATATTCCCCAACCCAGATCCAAAGTTGTGCTCCGTTCTCGTCTACTTGAACAATTAGATCAATGGGATGAGCGGAAGTTGACCCTGATTTCGGCTCCGGCTGGGTTTGGTAAAACCACCCTGGTTAGTAGCTGGATTTACAATCTGCAAGAAAAGGTTGCAGAAAAGGAGCCTGTCATTCAAGTTGCTTGGCTGTCTTTGGATGAAGGTGATAGTGATCCCGTTCGTTTTTTGACTTACTTGGTCACCGCTTTGCAGTCAGTTGAGCCTGAATTTGGGGCAGAAATCTTAACAACACTTCAATCTCCACAACCGCCCTCACCAGAGGCTATCCTGACAAGCCTGCTCAATAAAATCGTGGCAATTCTAAACAAGTTTATCCTGGTACTCGACGATTATCATATCCTTGACTCGCAGTCAATTGATCAAGTGCTAACATTTCTTCTCGAACACCTCCCCCCACAAGCCCATTTTATGATTGTTACGCGTGAGGACCCCTCTCTGCCACTGGCTCGTTTTCGGGCTCGGGGGCAACTGACTGAACTGCGGGCGACTGATCTTCGCTTTACCCCCGCTGAAGCGACTGAGTTTTTGAACCAAGCAATGGGGCTTACCTTGTCGGTAGAAAATATCGCAGCGTTAGAAAGCCGCACGGAGGGATGGGTTGCGGGGCTGCAACTGGCTGCCTTGGCCTTGCAAGGTACCAACTTAAGCGGTGACCCAGTGAATGCGACCCGTTTTATTGAGTCCTTTTCAGGAAGCCATCATTTTGTCCTCGATTATCTAGTTGAAGAGGTGCTACAACAACAATCAGAAACGCTTCAGACTTTTCTGCTGTACACGGCTATCCTTGATCGAATGTGTGGTTCTTTGTGTGATGCAGTGGTGATAGGGATCGCTGAAGGTCAGCAGTCAAGCCAAGCTATTCTGGAAATGATCGAAACCGCCAATTTGTTTATTGTTCCGTTGGATAGTGAGCGAGGCTGGTATCGCTATCACCACCTTTTTGCGGATTTGTTGCGACAGCGCTTAGAGCAGCGGCTAAGTTCATCTACAACAAATGAGGCTGTGACCGTTGCTGAATTACATAAACGGGCCAGCGAATGGTACGAAGCCAATGGCCTGGAAATCGAGGCCTTTCAACACGCGGCGAAGGCGAATGATATTGGCCGGGCAGAACGGCTCATTGAGGGCAACGGAATGCCGTTGCATTTTCGGGGGGCAATTGCGCCTGTGTTGAGTTGGCTAACATCTCTGCCAAAACAGGCCTTGGATGCTTACCCCTCGTTGTGGACCACGTATGCTTCAACCTTGCTCGTCGGCGGACAGGCAACTAATGCCGAACAGAAGCTAGAAGCCGCCGAAGCGGCCCTACAAGATGCTGAATTGAACCAGAAAAATCGAGATATTATTGGCCGAATTGCGGCGATTCGAGCGACCATTGCAACCAGTCTCAGTCAAAGTGATGCAATTATTGCCCAATCACACCGGGCCCTTGAATATCTTCATCCTGAGAATACAGCTTTCCGAACCTCGACCGCTTGGAAACTCGGTTATGCCTACCAGCTCCAGGGTGATCTTAAAGCGGCCAGGCAAGCTTATGATGAGGTGATTTCGATTGGCCAAGTCTCAGGCAATACAGTTTTCACCCTTACTGCAATGACCAGTTTGGCCGGATTGTATTTTATGGATAATCAGGTGCCTTTAGCCGCTGAGACGTACCAACGTATCTTGCAAGAATTTGATTATTTGCCTCCCCGGATTGCCTGTGAGGTAAATCTCCATCTGGCCCGTATTTTTTATGAATGGAATGACTTGGACACATCTGAATTCCATATCCAACGCAGTATTCCGGTCGCCCAACATTTGGAAAAACAGAATCGATTTTTGGCCTGTCAGGCACATTTGGCGCGGATAAAAGTGGCCCAGGGAAAGGCGACTGAGGCAAGCACAATCTTGGCCGAGACTAAACGGTTGGTCCGCCAATATGAATTTGATGAGGAACTGGCCAAGATTGTAAAGATCCAGGTGCTCATTGCCCTGCATCAAGGTGACGCTGCTGAAGCTGCACACCTGGCTAAAGCACATCAGCTATCGATGAGTCAGGCCCGCCTTCATCTTTTTGAGAATGACCCAGACCGAGCTTTGGCGATATTGAAGCCGTTTCAGCAACAGATGGCGGGCAAAGGCTGGGTAGATGAGCAGCTCAAAGTTTTGGCATTGCTTGCCCTCATTTATCAAGCGCAAGGTAACACAGATCAGGCGATGGAACAGTTGTCAGATGCGTTAGTGTTGGCTGAACCAAGTGGCTTTGTTCGTGTATTTGTGGATGAGGGGGCGGCTATGCGGCAACTCTTATCCACTTGTTCAGCCCAGGGGATGATGCCTGGTTACATTGGCAAATTGCTGGCCGCATTTGAGCTGAACTCACATGATAGTGATATTCGCGTAGTCACACCTGCGCCTCCTCAGAGATTAGTTGAACCACTCAGTGAGCGTGAACTTGAAGTTCTGCAACTCATTGCCCAGGGGCTTTCAAATCGTGAGATTAGTCAGCAGCTTTTTCTGGCTTTAGATACAGTCAAGGGGCACAATCGTCGGATATTTGGTAAGTTACAGGTTCAGCGACGCACTGAAGCGGTTGCCCGTGCGCAGGATTTGGGCTTGTTATAGGATGTAAGCTAGTTTGTCCTCGTTAGAATTCAATGCTATCAGTGCCCTCTAGAAAAATTCGCTGTTTTATTTATTTTGCCAAAAGATCATTCAAAATGACACCTCAAACACACTAAAGTGTCTATACCTTTGCCACATATGACCGATATACTACCTCTATCTTAACAATTATCTTGATCCCTCGGTGAGGTAGCCTTATGTCAAACATAATTTCCCCCAAATCTCAAACATCCCCCATCATCTATCAAATCAGGCTTGAAGGGCATCTTAATTGTCAATGGACTGATTGGTTTGACGGACTCACTATCATTCTGGAAGAAAATGGTGAGTCTGTCTTGACCGGTCCAGTTATCGACCAAGCAGCCCTATACGGCCTTCTAAAAAAGGTCCGTGATTTGGGAGTGCCGCTGGTTTCGCTCGCTCGAATAAAGCCTGAGCCGCCTGATGAGACGGAATTGTAGAAGAAACGCTCATCATACCAAAGTAGTGTAACTGACAGCCCTACTAACTCTAAACAACACCCAATTTAACACCAAAGTGTCTATACATCACCCCCGTGTTACCGATATACTTTTCCCATCTTGAGTTACTTGATGAGGAATGCGATGAATGTAACCCGTTACAAAACCTGGCACGATATTTGGGAGAACAAAGGCCGTACCCTGCAAATTATCTTAGTAATCGCCATTGGGGCCTTTGCCATTGGGACGATGATGGGTTCTCCGGTTTTAATTAACAAGGATATGGCCCAAATATGGGCTGACACCCGACCGCCAATGATTGGTTTGTGGGTCGATTCACCTGTCGACCAGACCATGCTCGATAGCCTAGGGCGGATCAATGGCGTTGAAGTAATTGAGGGGCGGCAGAGCAAGGAGATCGAATGGCGGGCGGCGCTGAATGAGCCTTGGCAAACCGCAACCTTGCAAGGCCGCCCTGATTATGATGAGCAAGAAATAAGCGAATTTCAGCTCGATGAAGGGGTGTGGCCTGAACGAAAAATGATGGCGGTCGAGCGGGGCCGCAGTCTAGGTGTTGCAGATCAAATATACATCAAAATTGATGACAAAACGCATCAGGTCACACTTGGGGGGGTGATTTATAATGCGATGACCCCCATTCCGATGGAGAAACCCGAGCCAACCTTCTATACCACCCAGGAACGCTTCGGTCATTTAACAGGACAGGCCAATTATGACACCTTTTATGCCCGCCTCCCCGATTACGATGAGGCAACAGCGCTCGCAGTAGCCGATGATTTACAGGCCCATCTGGAGAAACAAGACTATGAGGTTGGCTCCGCTCTCCCAGAAAATCTTCGTGTTGTCGATCCGACCGTGCATTTTTACAATGAAGCGGTTGACAGCGTTTTCTTCATTTTGAACACAATGGCCATCTTATCACTCATTCTTGGCCTCTTTCTGGTATACAACACCGTAACCGCATTTATTACCCAGCAGGTTGATCAGATTGGTGTGATGAAGGCGGTCGGGGCCACCTTTTGGCAGGTGGTTTGGGTATTTTTTCAACAGGTATTGATTTACGGGGTTTTAGCCCTTCTCATTGCCATTCCGCTTGGGGCCATCGGCTCACAGGGCTTCCGCGTATTCTTTTTGGGGCTATCGAACATGAATGCCGGTGATATCGAAGTGGTCCCACAGGTGATGCTTGTCCAGGCGGTGGTGGCTTTGGTTACCCCCTTGCTGGTGGCAATTGTCCCGATTTTGGGTGGTACCAATATCACCGTGCGTGAGGCAATTAGCACCTATGGGCTGGGTGGAACGGCTGGTTTGCTGGATCGGGTAATCGCTAAGTTTCAGGCCATTCCCCGTTCGATTGCCCTAACCCTTGGCAATACCTTTCGCAACAAAGGGCGTGTGTTTTTTACCCAAATTCCTTTGATTGGCAGTGGTCTCATTTTTATGATGGTGATGAACTCGCAGGCCTCGTTGGTTTACACCTTTAACGACACCCTCTTCTCATTGTTTGAGGCAAACGTGTTGCTTCGCTTGGAGGATAACGAACGGATTGTAAATATGGAGAGTTTGGCCTATAGCCATCCCGAGGTAACAGGCGTTGAAATGTGGGCGTCGGGGACAGGGACGTTATACCGAGCCGATCAATTGTCAACAAATGACGATCGCTCAGCTATGTTGCGGGGTATCCCGATCCCAACGGAGACCTACAATCCCGATATTCGAGCCGGACGTTGGCTGCAGGCGAGTGATACATATGCGGTGGTTCTCCACCAGCGGTTGGCGTCTGAGATCGGGGTTCGGGTGGGCGATTGGATTACGCTAGATATTCCTCAGAAGCGTGAAACCGAATGGCAGGTGGTGGGAGTCTCGTTTTCGCCTATCGATGAAACAGCCGCTGATTTTCCCCGGCACATCCTGCTCAAGGAACTGGGCGAAGTTGGGTTGGCGCAGTCGCTGCGTATTAAAACCACCCAGACGAATGCCGCCAGCGAAGCTCGCATTGCCGATGAATTGCGAACCCTTTTTGAGGGCAGAGGCTATGCCTTCCAGCCCACTGCCACCGATACCGTCCATCGAGTGATTGAAAATGCGATGTCTGGGATGTCCATTTTAATCGGAATGCTGGTGGGAATGGCTGTCATCATTGCAATTGTTGGAGGGATTGCCTTAAGTGGGGCGTTATCGATCAATGTGCTTGAGCGACGACGTGAGATCGGGGTGATGCGCGCTGTGGGAGCCTCGACGCCCCAAATTTTGCGGGTATTTATTGGCGAGGGCCTACTCCTAGCTTGGCTCAGTTGGCTGATTGCTTGGCCGCTCAGTGTTCCCCTGGGTCGAGTCTTGACGATGGGGTTGGAAAATATGATGGAAACTGAGTTGACCTATCAACTTTCATTAATTGGTGTTGTCTCCTGGCTTTGCATCGTTAGCATTTTAGCTCTGGCTGCCAGTTTTTTTCCTGCGCGGGGTGCTACGAGAGTCAGCGTGCAACAAAGTTTAGCGTATCAGTAAAGAGATTAGAGACTGGAGATTATAAGAAGGTTACATCATGTCTAAAATACAAATAAAATATCCCAATACCCCCGAGCAAGCAGAATGGTTAGTTGCCATTCAGAATGGTAATGCTAGGGCGTTTGACTACATTTTTGAAAAATACCAACAGCCTGTCTTCAACGTCTGTTACTATCGACTTGGTAACAACGAAGAAGCGAATGAAGCGATGCAAGAAACCTTTCTGCGAGCCTATCTCCGGTTGGACTCGTATGACCCGAGTCGAGCATTTTCAACGTGGCTTTTCTCGATCGCCTCAAATTACTGTACGGATTTGTTGCGGCGAAGACAGGCTAAAGAAAAGGTGTGGAACAAACTGAATGTGTGGTATAGCAATCTAGTCGATCAGCAAACCCCGGAATATTTGATGATCAAAGCTGAAACCAAAAATGAGGTCCATGATCAACTGAAGCATTTGTCGCCTGAAAATTGTATCGTGCTTGTCCTGAAATATTGGTACAATGTCTCCTATCAAGAGATTGCAAATCAGTTGGGGACGACAGTCAGCGCCATTAAGAGCAGGGTCTTTCGGGCAAAAAAGAGTATGGCTGAGGTGTCGCTTCATTCAAACGAAAATAGTTACCATCACATTTCACCCCCAGATTGTCACAGGTTGTTAGCAAATTATCATAAACCCGTGGTGGTAGCTGAGTAAGAGAGGACATACAATGAAGGCATTTGTCTATGAAAATTATGGGGCACCCTCAAATTTCAAATTAAAAGAGGTAGAAAAAACAACGCCGCAAGCAGATGAAGTATTGATAAAAGTAGAGGCGGTTTCCCTAAACCCAGCCGATTGGCGTCGAATGAGGGGGGATCCGTTTCTTATTCGGTTAGACACAGGCATGTTTAGCCCTAAAAAACCGATCCTTGGTGCAGATGTCGCTGGTCGGGTGGAGGCTGTGGGTGAAAATGTAACTAGGTTCAAATCCGGTGATGAGGTTTTTGGGGAGATTGCCACAGGTGGTTTCGCCGAGTATGTCTGTAAGCCAGCGGATATCCTTGTCCATAAACCAGCTAACTTATCTTTTGCTGAAGCCGCCGCTGTCCCCTTAGCTGGAAACACGGCGCTTCAGGGGCTTCGTGATAAAGGACAAATTCAATCAGGTCAAACGGTTTTGGTCAATGGTGCATCAGGGGGGGTGGGCACCTTTGCGGTTCAGCTAGCAAAGTCATTTGGCGCGACTGTGACGGGGGTGTGTAGCACCCGAAATCTGGAGTTGGTTCGTTCAATTGGGGCCGACCACGTGATCGATTATACTAAGGAAGATTTCGCCCAAAGTGGACAGCGGTATGATGTGGTGCTTGATATCGTCGGTGATCGTTCGATTGCAGACTACGAACGCACGTTAACCCCAACCGGAATTTGTGTGCTGATCGGCTTCAAAACAATGTCCCATATGCTCAAAGTGTTGCTTCAGGGGATGTGGCTATCAAGACGAAGCGGGCAGAAAATCACCTCATTGAATGCCCAGATCAACACAGAGGATTTGATGGTTCTGAAAGACCTTATTGAGTCGGGGCAGGTAATGCCTGTGATCGATAAATGTTGCCAATTCAACGAACTGCCTCAAGCAATGGCTTACCTGGAAACGGGTCGAGCTAGAGGCAAAGTTGTTATTGGGATGGAATAAACCTTTATCAACATCGAATAGTTTGATAGACAGTGTTAAATAAAATAATCCTGCTGGTGACCTCGAGGTCACCAGCAGGATTAAGAGTAATTGAAATTGAATTTTGAGGAAGCTGTCTCTCCCGCCAGAACTAGCTTCGTTCGAACCCAAAGGCGTGGGTACTAAACTCTGCGCCCATATTCATCCCTTCGGCCGCTTGTCTCAACTCTGCTGGGATATCGCCGCAGAAGAAGAAAGGACCAGGCGTAGCGATTTCGACCAATTTGGGGAAGTGATTGGCTGCTGTACCGCCTAAATGAAAGCCTAAGGCTGCGCCATCCTTAAAGACATCGTGGACGATAATCGCGTTGTCTTCATCAGCAAAGTAACATTCCATTTTTAGACTATCGGGTTCATTATCTTTCATTGCTTTGTAAACATCCTCATAAATTGCTTTGAGTTCATCCAACTTCCCAGGCTTGGCTGTCCACTTGTAGAATACGGTAATTTCTTGGCTTGACATTTTTTGATCTCCTTAAATTGTGTTAATAAAAATTTTTGTTGGTTTATTTATTTGTTCACAAGCTGCCAAAGATTGGCAGCGATTTCCCTAGAGTCTAGATTTACATCTAAATCGTTCCCTCGCTCATACTGCCCCCTGGCTGGGTGTAGAGGCTGCCCAGGCTGGAGTATGTGGCTGGGAGATGCATAAACTTGGAATAGGTTCTGATCGTCCACGAAACTGGGCCACGGAAGAAATAGGCTTCGGGAGCGGCAATCTTGTCAATGTCCTTCTTGTACTTCTCAGCCGTACCTTTTGTCAGGTGAAATTTTAGTTCATCTGTGTTCTTGAATGTTTCGTGAATAATTAAGGCATCCTCACCGATCACCTGGTACGCCTCAAATCGAAGCAGGCCTTTCTCCATCGTGTAGGCATCGGTCCCAACACGTTGCCACCAATATTTCAGTTCTTCCAAATGGGATGTAACACCGGGTTTGCAGGTCCACTTGGCGGTAACCATAATGGCCGTTTCCAGATCAGGCCGCTGGTAATCCTCTTTCACATAGCCAAAGATATGTTCACCAAATACCCCAGGGACATTTTTCGCCAAGAGTGTGTTTCTGGCGGCAGTGGGAATGCTGTTGCCGCGCACAAGGTGTAACTCAGGCTTGGCAACTTTGGTCAGTGCGCCCATATGCTGAGTGGCCGTTGTGGAAAAGTAGTGAACCAGAGCATCAGGGTTCTTGAATACGTGATGAACCAGGACCGCATCTTCGCCAACCGCGTGGTTGATTTCGGTTGATAGCACACCTGAATCTGCTTTGGCATCCGCGTGGATGTCATTCCACTCTTGAACCATTTCCTTCGCCTTAGCTGATTTTCGAAATAAGCCTCCTTTTTTTGTCGGGACCCATTTACCTGTGATGCTGATCTCCTGACCAAGCCGGGACGGTTCAGCGAGGAAAGTTGGTAAAGGTTTTTGCGTAACACGCTTTGTCATTTCCTGAGAATTCATCATGAGTTTCTTCCTTTCATTTTTGCTTGCTAGGTCTCTGTTTGATTGATTTGATCACAGTATAGCCAATCATCGCGCCACAAACGTGCCACAAAGCGCGCCATAAAGCGTGCCACAAAATATCGATTGATTAATTAGGAGGCTCAACGTATAATCAGGCGCAGGAGACCCAGAATGTCCAGCCTAAAACTTTTCTTGCTAGGCCCACCTCGCGTTGAGGTTAAGGGACAGATTGTCGAGATTCAGCGACGCAAGGTGCTGGCCTTGTTGATCTATCTGGCTGTGACGGGTGATCTCCAACGCCGTGACACGCTCGCGACTCTGCTCTGGCCAAACAGCTCCCAAAGTAACGCTCGAACGGCGCTGCGTCGAGATTTAGCCATTCTAAAGAAAGTGGTTGGCCAAGATCAGCTCATCATTGAACGAGAAGCGGTTGGGCTGAACGCTAATGCCAGCGTCTGGCTTGATGTGGACCAGTTTAACCAACTCACAGCCGATTGCTCCGATAATACCCCCACCTGTCTTGCCCCGTTGACCGAAGCGATTGGCCTCTATCGTGAGGACTTTCTAACGGGCTTTACCCTGCCCGACTGCCCCGATTATGATGAGTGGCAATTCTTCCAAATCGAGAGTTTGCGTGAGCAATTAGCCCTGACCCTTGCCCATTTGATCAACATCCACATTGCTCAAACAACCTACGAGGAAGCCATCCCCTATGCCCGTCGCTGGCTGGCGTTGGACCCACTGCACGAGCCAGCTCATCAACAGCTAATCCAACTTTATGCTTGGCACGGACAATGGTCAGCGGCGATACGACAATATGAAATCTGTGTGCGCCTGCTTGATGAAGAGTTGGGTGTACCCCCGGCTGAGGAAACTGAACAACTGTATCAGACAGTTAAGACCAAGCAACTCGCCCCCCGTGTGCAACTAACTAAACCCAGAGAGGTGGTCGAAAGTCAAGAGCCTCCTTCTATTTCTTTAGGGGAGAGTCAGGAAGCTAGCCTTGGGCGGCCCCTTGTAGTGGCCCGTGAGACTGAACTAGCTCGATTGGACGACTTTCTTGAGCAGATGATCGTCGGTCAGGGGCAGGTGGTCTTCATCACCGGTGAAGCTGGCGCGGGCAAGACCACCTTGGTGTCCGAATTCATTCATCAAGCCCAGCAGAATCGGGCTGAACTTCTGGCTGTCGTGGGAACCTGTAATGCCCAGACTGGTCGCGGTGATCCTTACCAACCTTTCCGAGAAATTCTAAACCTACTGACAGGCGATGTTCTGGCGCAAGGGACTATTTTTCCTGAGAATGCGCGACGTCTGCGCCAACTTTTTGATGTGTCAGGGGAGATATTGGTCGAGCTTGGCCCGATGCTCATCAATACCTTGGTAAATGGGACAAAGCTGGCTGATCGGATTGAGCGTTTCGGAGTGGACAAGTTTGGGTGGTCTAGCAAGCTGAAAAAATTAACTACCACCGAGGCCACGGAAAAACCGGACCTGAGCCAATCCTATATTTTTGAACAATGTGTTGCTGTGTTACAGGCCTTGGCTGCCAAACAACCATTGGTTCTCTGGCTCGATGATTTACATTGGGTCGATCCCGCTACGGCTGACTTGCTATTTCATCTCGGTCGGCGGCTAGAGCGAAGTCGAATCCTGGTAATTGGCACCTATCGGTCGGAAGAAGTTGCTTTAGGTCGGGGCGTAGAGCCCCATCCTTTAGCAAATGTCGTCAGCGAATTCAAACGATTCTGGGGCGATATCCAGGTTGACCTTGATCAGGCTAGGTTGAATGAAGGGTACCACTTTGTCGAGGCTTTGTTGGACACGGAGCCCAATCACTTAGACGAGGCCTTTCGCCAGACCATGTACAATCATACGGGGGGTCAGCCTTTGTTCACCCTAGAGCTATTACGCGACTTACAAGAACGGGAAGAGCTGGTTCGAGACGATAGTGGGTATTGGATCGCCAAACCAACCCTGGATTGGGGAAAGTTGCCTACCAGAGTTGAGGGAGTCATTGAAAAGCGGATTGGTCGGCTGGATCAAGCACTTCAGGATGTACTGGCCACCGCCAGTGTAGAGGGGGAGCAGTTCACGGCTGAGATTGTGGCTCAAGTGCAAGGCTTGACCAGCCATGGCTTGGTGCGACGTCTGAGTGGTGAGGTTGATAAACAGCATCGCTTAGTCCAGGCTCAAGATAGCCAACACATCGGCGGACAACGATTATCGCTCTATCAATTTCGCCACAATTTGATTCGGAACTATCTGTACAATCGTCTGGATGAGGTAGAGCGCTCCTATTTACATGAAGCGGTGGGTCAGACCCTTGAGGAACTATTTGAAGATCAAGCTGAGGTCTTGGATGATTACTTAGAGGACTTGGCCCATCATTTTTTCGAGGCAGGCCTCTGGCCCAAGGCCCTCACCTACGCCCGACGCGCGGGCGAGAAAGCCTTAATCTTACAAGCCCCACGAGATGCGATTGACCATTTTAGTCAAGCCTTAGAGGCGGCAGCAAAGTTATCAGAGAAGTCGATAGCAACTGTGCATCGCTTGCGAGGGCAAGCTTTTGAAAAAATGGGGCATTTCGACCCAGCCAAGGCCGATTACGAAGCTGCCCAGGCAGCAGCCCGTGGGGCTAATGATCAACGTCTGATATGGCAGACTCTGCTTGATTTAGGTCAGTTGTGGACCTCACGTGATTATGAGAAAAGCGGCGAATATTGTCAGCAAGCCCTTGAACTGGCTCGCTCGATAAAAGATGAGACAGCCATCGGTCATAGCCTCAATCGACTGGGTAACTGGCTGATGAACACAGGCCAACCCTTGGCCGCCCTGGATTGCCATCGAGAAGCCCTGGCCTGCTTCGAAACGCTCGATGACCAACGAGGCATTGCTGCCACATTAGATTTGTTGGCCTCAACCAACTTCTTCTGTGGTCAGTTCTCTGAGGCCGTGGCTTTTTATGAGCGAGCGATCCAAGTTTTACGTCAGCTAAACGATCACCAAACCTTGATTTCCAGTTTAGCCAACTTAGTGCTCCTCACGCTGGATGTCGAGCAGATTCGCGAGGCCGTTGATATGGCTCGCGACATCGAATGGCGAACGGGCGAAGCGTTTGCTTTGCACAATTTGGGACTGGTTTTAAGTACGCGAGGTCAAGTTGGACAAGGTTTAGAGGCTCTCGAACGTGGTCTTGAGCTTGCTCAGGCGATAGACCATCACTTTTGGCAAGCCGCCTTGAATATCGACCTGGGCTTTGTCTATACAGCCTTACTCGCCTTCGACAAGGCCCGCCATCATTTGGAACGTGGTCTGGAACTTGCCCAAACGATGGGGGCCACCGTGATGATCACCTATGCCTCTGGTTGTCTGGCTTCGCTCTATATCCAGCAAGGCCAATTTGATGAGGCCGCCAAGCTATTGCCCGAATTACCCGTCCAATCACTGATGGGCCAAGATTATTGGTTGGTGAAGCCCGCTGTGGCGTTGGTTCAACCGAACCAAGGTGCCGCTCAGGCGCTACAAGTTTTGGATCAACAGGACTTGCCTGGTCAATCAAATTGGCTCGGCTGGATTGGTAGTTTTTATGGGAGCATTCATCAGCTTCGGGGTGAACTACTCGCCGAATTGGGGCAATTTGATGAGGCCGAAACGGTTTTGCAAAGCGTGCTTGATTTGTATGAGCGGCAGGGTATTCAGTTAGACACTTGGCGAGTACATCTCGTGCTCGGTAAGGTGTACCATGTGATGGGAAATATTGATGGGGCTGCAATAGCTTTTGACGCGGCACGAACAATTATTGAGGAGTTGGCGGCGACGGTTACAGATGAAGGCTTAAGTGAACACTTTTATCGAAATGCGCTGAGTTTAATTGCAGGACTTACGAAAAACGTTGATTGAGCCTGTCGAAATTAAAGTTTTTGTAAAAAATGTTTGGTTTCGACAAGCGCAACCGACATTTTTTATGTATTTTGTCTAAGTTCGATTAATCACGTTAATACATCATAAACAAGATAACCCCTTATGAACCCAATCCTATTAACAAAATTGCGACCACCCAACCTACCACACACCTATGTCGTGCGACAGCGTTTGCTGGATCAACTCAATCAGGGGGCGCGTGGCAAGCTGAATTTGATTCACGCGCCGGCTGGCTATGGCAAGACTACCCTGGCTGTAGCTTGGGTTGCAACTCAGCAACAGCCTGCTTCTGAAGCTACAGCTACCACAGCTTGGTTAACATTAGAAGAATTTGACAACGACCCCACCCAATTTCTCAAATACTTCATCGGGGCTTGGCAACAAATAGATCCAGATCTTGGTGCAGATGTGGCTGCCGCGCTGCAATCTGGCCAAATCAATCCCCAACAAATTGAACCCTATGCCCTGCTCAACCAACTGATCAATGAACTGACGAACTACCCCACCCCATTGGCTTTGGTGCTTGATGATTGGCACACCATCACAAATGAAACCGTGCAACGCATCGTACAGTATTGGATTGAGCATGTCCCAGCCCACATTCACACACTAATCACCAGTCGTGAGCTACCACAGATGCCACTGGCCCGCTGGCGGGTGCGGGGTCAGTTAAACATCATCGATGCCCCTGCCCTGCAATTTACCACGCCCGAAGTAGGGCAATTTCTGTGTGAAGGAGTCAAGCTGAATCTGAGTGATACAGACATTACTCGTTTGACGGCTCATACCGAGGGCTGGATTGGTGCTTTGCAACTGATAGCCTTGTCCTTGCAAGGGGGCGGTGATCTTGAGACGCAGTTGACCCAAGTGACTGGTCAGGATCGCTATTTGATTGCTTATTTGACCGACGAGGTGTTAAGCCAACAATCGGCTGAAGTGCGGCACTTTCTCACTGCCACTGCCATTCTCAATCGTTTCAATGCGGCCTTGTGTGATGCAGTTACCGAGCGCAATGACAGCCAATTGATGCTAGATGATATTGAACAGCGCAACCTGTTTGTCAGTGCATTGGAGGGGCAGGGGGGCTGGTATCGTTATCACCCCTTGCTATCCGATACCTTGCGCCAACAATTACTCACCAAACATCCCGAGCAATACAAAACCTATCAAGCTCGGGCCTTTACCTGGCTGCGTGATAACGGTTTTATTGAAGAGGCGATTGAACATGGCTTAACGGTTCAGCAGTATCAAGAGGTAGCCCAGTTGTTATCCCATCAGACTAATGATTTTTCCTGGTGCAATACTCACGCCATCAGCTTGATTAATTGGCAAAAACGTCTACCCCAAGATGTAGTAGTTACATATTCAACATTAATTCTGGCCTTTGGTTTGGCCACGCTAACGATTAAGGGATTTGATGAGCTAGCCAGTTATTTGGAACGTTTGCGTCCGCTTTTAACTGAATATTTGTCTGCAAATCAGCCTCCTAATCTGGCCGAAATAAATAATGTGATTGGCGTATTGGAAGCCGAGGTTGATCTTTTTCAAGGCAATACAAATGACGCAATCACTAAACTGGATGTGGTTGATTTTACTAAATTGCCCAATCAATCAGTACGAGGGTTAAGTTATCAGGTACAAGGTTACGCCCAACGCATCAATGGCGATGTGAGGCTGGCCATCGACTCCTTTGAACGATCCCGGCAACATCTCAATCAACCCAGTGATCTGGCTTGGTGGGTCTACGCCAGTGGTGATTTGGCGGAGACCTATATGGCCCAGGGAGACTTGAATCTGGCTGAAGTGACCTGTCGGGAGATAATTGCCAGCCTCCCGCCAGAACAACATCTAATCAATCCGATGCTCGATCTGGCTTGGCGAAGCTATAGCGCGTTGCATCTTAAGCGCAACCAGCTTAGCGAGGCCTTTGATGCTGTTCAGCGAAGTTTGACCATTACTCGGACCGCGAGTCGAAATCCCTCCATCCTGGGAGGTAGTCTCGAGATGCTGGCCCGAATCCGTCAGGCACAGGGCGAATGGGAGGATACATTAACTGTGCTCGCCCAAATCGAGGCCCTTGCGCCGCGTCGATCTAGCCCACTGGCCAATTTTCAGGTGACAACCCTCCGGGCGCATTTGCATTTGTTGCAGGGCAATCACGATGCAGTGATAGCTTGGGCGGCCAGCTTTGCTCAGGAGCGCCCTGCCTATGTCACACGCCTACGATACCATACTTCGCAACTTATTTACGCCCGCTGGTTGCTCCATCGTGATCCCAAGGCTGCCCTTGACTACCTCGCTACGTGTCAGACCCAAGCTCAGTCGGCCGATTGGCGCGAAAATGAATTAGTTGGGGCTGTGTTGCAGGCTAGTGCCTGTCAGCGGCTGGGGCAAACAGAAGCAGCTCTGACTCACCTGCGAACAGCGATAAATTTAGCCCAACATGGTGGGTATCTGCGTGTGTTTGTCGAGCAGGCCGTCGACTTGGCCCCTCTATTGCGTGAGCTAGCGCGTGAAGGGGAGGTTGATCCTTTCATTGGTGCCATCCAAGCAGCCTTTCTCCCCGTCGGTGCCCCGGCACAACCCCTCATTGAGCCGCTGACCCAACGAGAGCTTGAAATTTTGCGCTTGATTGGTGATGGCCTATCGAATCCTCAAATCGCCGAGCGTTTGATCATAGCCACAGGCACTGTGGCCTATCACACCAACAATATCTTTGGCAAGCTTGATGTCCGCAATCGTACCGAGGCGACCCTCCACGCCCGTCGCCTCGGACTCATTTGAAGATGGGATTACTCCAAACGACTCTTCATACAAAACTCCCTCGATCAATTATTATTTCCCTCTTGGCTTGATTGTGAAAAATAGGTTACGACTTCCCTTTGGAATAAAAGGATGATCACAATCAATTGAACAACTAAGCTAAAGCCTATAGAACCATAAGTCAATTCAGGCGTACCAAACATTCCATTAGGGATCAACGGGTCAGTCCATTGCGTGGCGATACCGTGCATGTAGTCGAACGCGCCAACGGCATTATAGACCAACAACAAGCCCCAAATTTTAATTCCGCTCTTTTGAAAAGCAATGTATGCCATAAACGGAGCCAGGATACCCAGAATCGTATCGCTTACCCAGGGCGTAAACCAGGCATCAGGGTTAACACCACCAAACATCTGTAGGCTTGGCAGTTGGGTTACCATAACCCCTCGCATTGTGGTTAATAAAATAAGAATGGCAATCCAGGTTATAGTGCTAGGTCGAGTTGTAGATATAGATAATAAATTTGATTCTGCTTTGATACTCATCTTGATAATCTCCTTAGTAAACTTTCAATAATTGGTTTATTCATAAAAGTCGGTTATAGACCTCTAATTTATTCCGTAGTGATCACTACGGAATAAACGCAAAAAAATATCAATCGAGAATAGAGAGGGTCAGATGGATTACATTTGCCAAGACCTCCTTATCTGGATTCATTTTTGCCATGACTCGAATACCAAACATAGCATTTGTCAGATACTGAGCTAGGGCTTGAACATCTTTATCATTACTCAACTCACCAACCTCTTGAGCTTGCTCTAGCAAGCTTCTGAATACAAATTCCATATTCTGGTAAGTTTCTTTTGACTTTAGAGTCATGTCCTCATCTTGCCCAGCCAGTTCCACGGCAGAATTGACAAAAAAACAGCCTTTTCGATCTAAATCCGTAACGGCTTCCGTCATAAATCCTTCAAACATTGTCTGAATTATAGTTTTGGGCGAACTTAATGATTCTCGAATAGTTGATGTTTGGCCCGCTCTCATCGCTCGATAACGCCCTAACGCAGCGATAAACAAATCATGTTTACTGGTAAAGGTATCATACAGACTGCGTGGGCTTATTTCCAGATGATCGACCAAATTCTGAATTGAAGTCGCTGTATAACCTTTGTGCCAAAAGAGGGTCATGGCTTTGTTGAGTGCTATATCTGGATCAAATTCTTTTTTTCGGGCCACTTCAAATCTCCAACTTATCCAATATTTATTCCGTAGTGATCACTACGGAATAAATATATCATAGATTGTGCTTGATGTCAAGCAATAATTATTCATTGCGTTGTAGACTGGACCAATCTACTTCTCCAAACGAAATTGCTCCCATTCTCCCAACGAACCAAACGATAAACTAAACGATTTGTCATGTTACCTAATCCCGTTTGGCGATAGACTGTGAGCAACTCATTCAACTTAGGGTAAACACACCCACTGATCCAGCCATACCTTTGGCTGGGGCAGTAAGTACTAACACATAGGAGATTATTATGAGTAACACAATGGAGCATCGCCGAGCAATTATGACCCCGAAAGCTGACAAGATTGAAGCGGTCAGGGAATTATTAATCAAGTGTGAGCAACAAATTTCTCTGAAAAAGGCGGAAGGTGGACCCATTGCCTGGTTTGCCTCTTTTGATGAGGAAACGAATCGATTTTTTGTCGACTCAGTCTTTGCCAGTGAAGAAGCCTTAGCATTTCATCAAAACAACATTGGCTTTATTTTGAAGGACGTTCCTGGACTATTGGCGGCTCCCCTTGAAACGTCAATACGCAATGTATTCACAATTGCACAGTAAGTAAAAACATTTGGCCGTTAGTTGATATTTGAGGTGACGGTCATTTCAAAAGTGACTGTCGCCCTTATGTAATCG
Organism: Phycisphaerae bacterium; assembly: GCA_028285035.1. Next base: position 126,042 of record JANQQF010000185.1, on the reverse strand, counting down.
TTTATTTAGGAGAAAATCATGTCAAAGACAATTTCAGCAGATTTTCCATTTCAATCGAAATATGTGTCCGTGTTAGGCTCAAAGATGCATTACATTGATGAGGGTGAAGGTGATCCGATCTTATTCTTGCACGGTGCCCCAACATCATCTTATCTCTGGCGAAATGTTATTCCTTATCTAACCGGTCTGGGTCGTTGTATTGCCCCCGATCTCATTGGTATGGGAAAATCCGATAAACCGGATATCGAGTACGGATTTGTCAACACCTATAAATATCTTGATGCGTTTATAACGCAAATGGGGTTAAAGAATGTGACGCTCGTCCTGCACGACTGGGGGTCTGGTCTTGGCTTTCATTATGCCAACCTAAACCGTGAGAATATCAAGGCCATCGCCTTTATGGAAGCCATGGTTTCGATCCCGGTCGTTGATGAAATGCCGACCAGCACTAAAATTGGTATGAAATTAATGAGGTCATCTCTGTTTGGGCCTTTGATGGTTAAAGTCGCCAACATCATGGTTAATAAGGTCATTCCAGACCTGGTTATGAGAGATTTAAGTGACGAGGAAATGGGACACTATAAACGCCCATATCCGACAATGAAGAGTCGAACCCCCTTATTGGTCTGGCCAAGGGAAATCCCGATCAATGGGAAACCAAAGGCAGTTGCGGATGCGATTTTGTCATACAGAAAATGGCTGGCCGAAACTGATACACCGATGCTCGGTTTTCAGGTGACACCTGGTGTTGCAATGATAGGAAAAGATGTGACTTGGGTCAAAGAAAATATCAGCAACGTAGAGATCATCGATCTTGGAGAAGGCTTGCATTTTATTCAAGAGGATTATCCACACGAGATCGGGCAAGGGATCGCTGAGTGGTATCGAAGAGTCGAAAGGAATCCCGTCACTGCTGAGATGGTCTCCTTTCAATCTTAATCTATCATCTGGTCTACAGATGATGACTGTGAGGAAATGATGTATTACGATCAGATTAACGTTAGCCAATGGACAGCCGCTCCACTGCAGATTGCGTTAACCTCGATGATTAATGCAGCTCCAGATATCCTCTTCCATGCCCTCAACAACCCAGCAATGATGTGCCAAGTGTTCTCGTGGATGAAGGATGTGACGGTCACCTCACCCAACGTGGGTGAGGTGACCTCAGTAGGTTCGATACGTACCTGTATTTTAGAAAATGGATTGGTGCTGGAAGAAGAGATCATCGATTGGCAACCGCCACAAGGCTATGCCTTTCGGGGTATCGACGCGACGCATCCATTTGGAATGCGTGGTCACGTCGTTGTTCTCTCCTTCACTCCCGTTGTTGGCGGCTGTCAAATGACATGGCAACATTATTTTGAGCACAGCAATGTCCCTGCCATGCGCAAGCAATTGGAACAGAGTATGACGGCTGCCGTTAATGCCTTGCAACGTCAATTCGGTGGTTGCGCTTCAGGCTAATCAGATTTTAGATGGATACCTCCCTAAATTACTGCTCCCAATGGAGGGCGAGGCAATCGGCTCCGGCCCGATTGCCGTTGCCCCTACACAAATTGTTATTCGATCTGGTTGAGGCGATGCCACTACCAGTAAAACTCCCGTTTATTGTAGTTCCCTTAAGATTCGTGGTATACTGAGGGATAAAATACCCCTCAGATGAATAGAAGAGTATAAACCCACGATGGCCACGCTCAAACAACTATTGCAGAGAACACGCGAAAATCTGCACGTCCTCCGGGAAAGGGAAGCCAAATATGGCATCCGTGTCCCGCTGGATCTTCTCAACCAAATCAGCGATCACGAAGATGCTATTGAGTTGATTATGGAAGCCTTGTCCACTGAACTGACTGAACCCAGCCTGAATAACCTCAAAAAAGGGCTGAGACCGCTGCTTTTAGCCAATAATGTGGAAGATATCGATGTGGATGACGTTGAACTTGAGCGACCACGATTACCCTATGAGCCTGAAACCATTCTCATTCCCGACGGGCCATTTACGATGGGGCGCGATGATGGCGATTCCCACGAAGCTCCGGCCCATACGACGAGCCTGCCGCTCTACAAAATTGGCAAATTTCCAATTACCAACGCCCAGTACGTCGAATTTATGAAACAAACTGGAGCCGCCATCTCGCCTAAAGCGGGCTGGGAACTGGCTCGGGTCGGATACGCTCCGCCTGAGGCCAAGCTAAATCATCCATTGGTGGGCATTCGTTGGGACGATGCGGTGACCTATTGCCGCTGGTTGAGCGAACAAACTGGCCGTGCCTATCGCCTGCCCAGCGAGGCTGAGTGGGAAAAGGCGGCCCGAGGGTCGCAAGATCAACGGGACTATCCTTGGGGGCAAAGCTGGGACGATCAATTGGCCAATCAAAATGGTCGGGAAACCACGCCCGTTGACCATTACCCCGCCCAAAGTCCGTACGGCTGTTTTGATATGGTCGGTAATGTCTGGGAGTGGACCCATACGATTTGGGGCAGGGAGCGGGCCGAACCTGATTTTCATTATCCTTATCCACCCCCCAATCAGCCCGATGGGCGCGAGGCTCCCCCTGCCGAACAGACCCTCCACCGAGAGTACCGAGTCTGTCGGGGCGGCTCGTTTAAGGATGCGCCAGCCCGTCTACGCTGTACCACACGGGCCCGGTTTGCCGCCGACACCCTCCACGTTCGGCGAGGATTTCGGGTGGTTGAGGAACTATAGGAGGAGCATTTTTATGCTCAAGAAGAAAAAGCTGGTTAAAAAGAAATTGTCAACCGAGGTCGATCCCTTTTGGGGGAACACCAAAACGCAACTCGAACGCGGTACCATCACTCCTTTTATCAGTAACTTTATCAGTGCTCGAATTTTCGATCTCGATCCGGCTGATGTGGCTGAAAGTTGGGCCGAGGACGAAGATGTGGCCTCCCCATTGTCGGGTCACGCGAACCGTCAATTGACTCAAGTAGCCCAATATTATAGTGTGCAGGAAAGTGCCCGGGCGGCCAAAGCCCATTATCTGACGTCCTTAATCGGCTTTCTGCTGGGGATGGTTGAGGATGATGATGATCTCGATCCTGATTTGCTGGAGGAGGTTGAAGAAACGGCTATCGAAAAAAGCTTTTCTGAAATTGCTTACCAGCTCGGCTATCCCAAATTTGATGAGACTCAACAAAACCCACTCCGGCTGCTGGCCGAATTACCGCTCCCCATCTACGTTACAACGAGTTATCACGATTTTTTAGAAGTGGCATTGAGCCGCGCCAACAAAAACCCAGTGACCGAAATGTTCTACTGGGACGATACCTTGTACCATATCCCCTCCATTTATAACCAGGAGCCCGACTATCAGCCCAGTATAGAGCGTCCGCTGGTTTATCATTTATATGGCTTGGATAAGTATCCTGAATCGCTGGTTTTGACCGAAGATGATTATCTTGATTTTCTGATTAAGGTCTCGACTCAAAACTTTGAAGTCCATCACTCTGAGCAGCAAAAACGAATTCCCAGCAGCGTACTCAAGGCCCTGAGCGGTACCTCGTTGTTGTTGTTGGGATACGAAGTTTACAGTTGGGAGTTTCGGGCGTTGTTTCGAGGCTTGATTAAGGCCCGAAACGACAGCCGGACCAACAATCGCAACATCGCCGAGGGAATTTCGATGCAGATTGGGCCAGGCCAGGATCATGCTGACCCAACCAAAGTCAAAGCTTATCTGGCCAAATATTTTGAACAATCCCGTTTCAAAGTCTATTGGGGTGATCTTGAAACATGCATCCAGGACTTGTGGAATGTGTGGAGAGGGTAGCGGGCGTATGACCGACTTGATCAAAAACCCTTATATTGGCCCACGCACCTTTAGCGAAGACCAAGCCGATCTTTTCTTTGGCCGCGAGCGCGAAGCTCGCGATTTATTAGCCTTGGTCCTGTCCGAGCGATTGGTTCTGTTCTATGCCCAGTCGGGGGCAGGCAAAAGCTCGCTTATCAATACCCGCCTTATCCCCAGCTTGCGTGATGATGAGGGCTTTGAAGTGCTGCCAGTTGGTCGCGTCAGTGGTGAGTTGCCCCCCGGCATTGACCCCAGCGAAGTGGGTAACATTTTTACCTTTAATCTGATCCACAGTTTAAGCCAGACCGAAACCGTTGCTGGGCTGGGTGCTTTGCGGCGACACGCTCAAACTACATTGGCCGACTTTTTACAGGGCGACGATGATACTACAACTGAAGCGACTGAAACTGTAGGTGATGAGACCGAATATACCTACGAAACCCTCACCCACGTGCTAATCATCGATCAGTTTGAAGAGATTGTCACCACGAACCTGGCCCGTTGGCCGGAGCGAACCGATTTTTTTGAGCAGCTAAGTGAGGTGATGACCCGTCACCCCAATTTGTGGATCGTCTTGACGATGCGCGAGGATTTTGTGACCACCCTGGACCCCTATCTGCAGCTTTTGCCCAACCGCCTCCGGGCCAGATTTTACATGCAGCGGATGAACTACCGCTCCGCGCTTGAGGCCATTCAGGAACCGGCCCGGTTAGGGGGGCGCCCTTTTACCTCGGATGCAGCCAATGCGCTGGTCGATAATTTGAGGCGTATTCGAACGAGCCATCAAACCGCAGAGGCTAACCAAGCGGCAACCCCAGCTCCCTCTGACCAACCTTCCCTTGGGCAATTTATCGAACCCGTTCAGTTACAAGCGGTTTGTTACCAGTTGTGGGAAAATCTGAAGAATCATCCCGGCGAGACGATCACCAAGCAGGATTTGCAAGAATCTGGCGATGTGGATACCGCGCTGGCCGAATTTTATGAGCAGGTTTTGTCTCAGACCGTGCTTCAGACGAACAGCACCGAACTGACCCTGCGGGATTGGTTTGAAACACAGGTGATTACCGAGGCTGGCACACGAGGTACTGTGTATCAAGGTAAACATCAAACCGCTGGCTTGCCAAACTCGGCTGTAATTCTGCTCGCCAATCAGTTTTTATTGCGAGCCGAAATTCGAGCTGGGGGGACGTGGTACGAATTGGTGCACGACCGCTTTGTTGGGCCGATTTTGCAATCCAATCAAATTTGGCGAGAACAACGCTTGCAAAGACACCCCCTGATGCAAGCGAGCCAGGTGTGGCAGGAGTCGGGCCAGAGCAACGACAAGCTGCTCGGTGAATCACAAATCGAAGCGGCCCAGAGCTATGCTCAGGCTAATCCTCTCGATATCACCGAACTCGAGCAAGAGTTTCTAGCCCAAAGTATTCGTCAAGCGGATTTGGACAAAGAGCTAGCCCGTCAGGCCACGCGCCGCCGCCAGATGATCATTGCCGCCGCTCTGATCATTATTTTTGTCTTGACCGGGCTGACGGTGTGGGCTTTACAACAGGCCCAACGAGCGAGGGTGGCGGAGGCTGATGCGCGGAACAAAGCTGAGGCGGCCGCCACCGCCGAGGTACGTGCTCAAAATCAAGCTGATACGGCTGCCACTGCCGAGGTTCGGGCCCAAAATCAAGCCCAAATCGCCCAACAGAATGCTGAGACAGCGGTCGCTGCCGAGTTCGTGGCCGAGTCTCAGGCTGAGGCGGCCAGTGCGGCCGAGGCCAAAGCGATCCAACAGGCGAACACCGCCGCGACCGCTGAGGCCAGAGCCAAAGACCAGGCTAGCATCGCCGAAACGGCCCAAGCGAACGCTGTTGAGCAAAAAGCTGCTGCCGAAGCCGCTGGGACCGCTGTCGCTCAACAACTAGAGACGATTCAACAGCTCGAAGGATCGGAAGCAGAGCTTGGCTTTCCCAGAACCACGTTGCCGGAAGAACGGCTCGTGTCCTTAGCCAAACTGGCCAGGCTGGCCCGAACGGGGTTGGTCGCGAAATTATTTTGGGGATTGCCTAGTGAGACGGACCAACTCGATATATTGAGGCTTAAAGATGAACAGTTGGTCGAGTTAATTCAGGTGTTGTCTCCAAATCTGGCCGATGTCAATGAGCGTGGTGATACACTGCCCTATTTAGAAGCGATGATTGAGGGCTTGAGTGATTTGCCACAGGAGACCGACCAAACCACGGCTTTAAAGATCGCCGCTTTAAGGAACGAGTTGGGGCAGTGGGTCCAGGCTCGTGCGCTCGTACGGCAAGATCAAAATGAGGCCGCCTTGACCAGCTTTGATCGGCTGGTGGCGCAAAACCCAAATAACCCAGCCCTGTATTATGAACGCGCCGTCGTCCAGACCAAGTTGGGTGAGCATGATGCGGCCCTGATTGATTTGGAGCAGATGTTGGCTTTGGTAAATAGCACGCCTGCCTTTGCGGAAAGCGATCTAGTTGCCAAAAATTCTCAATTTGCCACAACCGATCAGGTCGTGGTCGCGACGGGGCAGCTGCTCTACCGGGCGCGACCCGCTTTGGGCAACCACTTTGATGCCGACCGCTCCCCTTATCCACTGTTGACCGAGGTTTACCCCATCATGGTGTTGCAGACACCAAGTGGACCCTATCAATTGGCTTATACTAAATGGGATGGGCTACAACACAACCTTTATGTGGCCGATACCGATGGCCGGAATGAACAATTTTTACTCACTCGGGCGGCTGGGCCGGCTTGGTCGGCTGATGGCAATGCGATTTTCTTTTATGGTGAGGCGGGTGTCGAGCGACAGACTCAAGATGGCATATTGCATCAGCTTGAGATAGGTAGTGGCCTAATTGAATTAAGGGCCGATCCTTTACCCACGATTATTGAAGAAGTTCGGCTATTTCAGAGCCCGACTTGGAATTTTGGCAGTGCCCGCTCGGCCAGTATCCCGCCTAACCGCGATGTTGTGGCCTATGAGGACAAACCAGGGGGCGGAAATTTTCGTATCTTTTTCATCAATGGCCAGGATAATCAACTATACCCCTATGAGGTGAATGGCGAGCAGCCAGCTTGGTCTCCCAATGGTGAGCAGATTGCCTATCGCTCTGGTCGGGAGGGTACAACTGGTATCTGGGTTTCAGATTGGACCGATGCTAACCCTCGGAATATTACCAATGACGGCAGCGATTCTTTTCCAGCTTGGTCACCCGATGGCAGGACGATTGCCTTTAGCCGTAATGTTGGCGGAAATGTTGATATTTATACGGTCAACGCGGATGGTAGCAATCTGCGACAACTCACCAGCGCCCCTGGCCCTGATACCTTGCCCGTTTTCACCCCTGACGGCGGCATTATTTTTCGCAGCGCGCGTAGTGGGAGTTGGGGGATTTGGAGGATGCGGGGGAATGGCCAAAGCCAAACCGAAATCATTCCCAATGCTGGTGTCGGCGACGATTGGGCGTATAGTAAAATGAGTGTACAGTAATTGGTCTCAACCTGATTGCCGGCGCCCCTACCAGATACAATGTGCCGTTTTTTGTAGAGACGCCAGCAACCAGCACCATCACTTTTCCTGAATAAATGCTGCAAATGTTTGAATGGCTATTTTTCCATTCTGGATTAAAAATGTGTCGCTGCCTACTTTTACATCGACACCTTCGTTCGTAGAATGCCAAATAATATAAGCGACATCTCCCGATATATCAGTACGATCCATCGTGAATTCATAGGTTCCAGGCTTAAACAATCCGCCAAACAAGTCAGCAAATACGGCTCGGATGCTAGCTAAGCCGGTAAAGGTATTGTCGGGCATGATCAGGACTGACTCCTCGGTGTAGTCTTCCATAACCATATCAACATCCCCCTTGGAGAATCCTTCGAGGTGATGCGTAAGAACTGCTTCCGTAGACATAGTGTATCTCCTTTGTCATGAGTTTTATTTTGGTAACTGTAATGATAGAGGTTGCCCAGAAAATCGAGGGCAGTTGGACATCCCCTGTGGGTGTCCCACCTCGGGCTAAAGATCGCTTGGATTTTCCAGATGTTGCTTGATTGTCTGCAAAAATGCCGCAGCAGGTGCCCCATCTACCAAGCGATGGTCGAACGAGAGGCTCAGGGTCATCATAGAGCGTTGGGCAATTTTGCCGTTGTAAATGACAACTCTTTCGATAATTCGACCAACTCCCAAAATGCCCGCTTCTGGTGGATTGACAATTGGGGTAAAGGCATCGATGTCGTAGGTGCCTAAGTTGGTGATGGTAAAGGTACCACCTGTATAATCATTTGGCGTCAGCTGATTAGCCTTGGCTCGCTCGATGAGCCGTCGTCGCTCTTGGACGAGGGCAGTCAATGACTGCTGATCAGCCTGTCGCAACACTGGCACAATCAGCCCATCATCCAGGGCGACCGCCAAACCGATATGAATTTCTGGGTGATATTTGATCACTCCATCGATTAGGCTGGTATTCAGATGGGGGTGCTGGCGGAGGGCCAAGGCCGCAGCTTTCACAATCAAATCGGTATAAGTCAGGGGCATCTCTGCTTTGCGGGCAGTTCGTAATGCAACCAATTCGGTGACATCGGCCTCTGTATGGAGCGTGAGTTGCGCCATCTCCTGCAGACTTTGGTGCATCCGTTTGGCGATGGTGGCCCGCATCCCAACCATCGGAATGGTTTGAGCCTCAACCTCCGGTTCAGTAGTTTTACTTGCTTGACTCTCTTGAGCATCAATAAAAGCCTGCACATCTTTTTCGGTGATACGTCGCTCACCAGCCCCAGAAACATCGGCCAAATTTATGCCGTACTCTTTTGCGATTCGTTTAGCAACGGGCGAAGCACGCACCTCTACCTTTGGCTGAGGCGATGGCTCTGAACCTGCTATCGATGCTTGGGCATCTGCTTTGGCCTCAAGCGCTGCCTGCACATCCTTTTCGGTAATACGTCCCTCTTTACCGCTGCCAATGATTTGGGTTAAGTCCAGGCCGTGTTCGCGAGCCAATCGCTTTGCAATGGGGGACGCCCGGACATCACGGGGTGGCGTTGGTGGGAGAGCCACAGGATCTGGTGTAGGCTGGGTATCATCTGGTTTTGGTTTTGAAGCCTGCTCACTGACCTCAAGCTGGGCCAGTGGTTGATCTTGCTTAACGATGTCACCTTGCTGAACCAAAATTTTACTCAGCGTGCCTGTTTGTGGGGCGGGGATATCATACGAGGTCTTGTCAGCCTGCAAAACGAGTAGATCATCTCCTTCATTCACGTGATCCCCTTCCCGCTTGAGCCAGGTCACTACAATACATTCTTCAACTGGGCCAACTTCTTCAGGAACAAGAATATCGATCAATGGCATAGATTTGTCCTTGCTGTAAAAAGCTTAGCCACGGAACCTAATTGTAGCGTTCCGTGGCCTGTGTAGATAGATGATCTTAGGCGTCTACCAATTCTTTTGCTGCCGCCACAATTCTATCGATTGTGGGAATGACATGTTGTTCCATCGGGCGACTGTAAGGAATGGGGACATCGGGCACGGCCAATCGTTTAGGCGGTGCATCCAAATAATCCAGGGCATCCTCAGCCACGATGGCGACCAATTCGCCGGACATCCCATAACTCAGATAGTCTTCGTCAACAATCAATACCCGGTGGGTCTTTTTGACCGAGTCGACAATGGCCTGTCGGTCTAACGGCACCAGGGTGCGCAGATCGACAACTTCAGCGCTAATGCCCTGCTCGGCCAGCTTTTCAGCCGCATCAAGGCTGCGATGAACCATCAGCGAAACGGTCAAAATCGTTACATCCGTGCCCTCACGTTTGATATCAGCCTGCCCAAAGGGAATGGTGTACGGCTCCTCGGGCACGTGGGCCGTGGCGCGGGGATTGGGCGTCATCCAACCTAAGCCTTGCCCACCCTTGTGGAAAAAGTACATTACGGGGCTGTCATCGCGAATCGCTTGGGTCATTAAACCTTTTGCGTCATATGGGCTAGAGGGGACGACAATTTTGATGCCAGGGGTGTGGGCAAACAGACTGTACAAACATTGTGAGTGTTGGGCCGCATCGCTGTAACTACCGCCAATGGCCGCCATCAGCACCATGGGCACTTTTGTGTTACCGCCTGACATGTAGTGGATTTTGGCCATATGGTTGTAAATCTGGTCCATACCCGCCCCAAAAAAGTCGATAAACATCAATTCAGCAATGGGGCGCATTCCCTCGGTGGCAGCCCCCACTGCCGTTCCGATAAAGCCCATTTCGGAGATGGGTGTATCCATCACCCGATCGGAGCCAAATTTATTCAATAAGCCTTCTGTCGCGCCGAAGATACCGCCGTAGGCCCCAATATCTTCCCCCAACACAAATACGTTTTCATCACGCTCCATCTCTTGAGCAATGGCTTCAGCCATCGCTTTTGAGGTGGTTAATAATCGTTCACTCATCGTTTTTTACTCCTTCGTAATTTTGGTGATTGATAAATTTATGAACCTGTTGCTTAGGCAAATACGTGGTCTAAGGCCTCTTCAGGAGCCGGATAGGGGCTTTCCCTGGCAAATTTTTCGGCAGCAGCCACTTTTTCTGTCATCTCGGCCTGAATGGCTTCGGCCTCGGCATCCGTCAACCATGATTGTTCTTTCATCTGGTTCGCCAAAATATTGATAGGATCTTTTTCTTTCCAGGCACTCTTTTCGCCTTCTTGTAGATAAGCCTCAGCATCCCCTTCAAAATGGCCCCGGAAACGATAGCACACCGCTTCAATCAAGCTCGGACCTTCGCCACGGCGGGCGCGGGCAACGGCCTCGCCCGCTGCTTCATACACCGCCACAGCGTTTTGCCCGTCAACCTGAACCGCGGGAATACCGTAGGCTGCGCCGCGCTCAGCGTTGTTCGCGACCGAGGTTGAAGCCTCTTTTGGCACAGAAATTGCATACAGATTATCTTCCACCACAAAAACAACGGGCAGTTTCCACAACGCGGCTAAGTTTAATGACTCGTGAAATGCGCCAATGTTTGCAGCACCTTCACCAAAGAAGGAAACGGCGACTCGATCTTCCTTCTTTTTCTGAATAGCCAGAGCGGCCCCAACCGCGTGGGGAATCCCACCCCCAACAATCCCGCCACAGCCAAAATGAACGGCTGGGTCGAACAAATGCATATGGCCCCCTTTACCCTGACAAAGGCCCGTCTTCTTACCGAAGATTTCGGCCATCATCGGATTGAGATCAGCCCCTTTGGCAATGAGGTGGCCATGTGGTCGGTGGGTGCTTGTCACGGGGTCGTCTGCGCGTAAGTGAGCGCATACTCCCGCAGCCACCGCCTCTTGCCCAGAGTACAGGTGCATTTCACCCGGAATTGGTCCAGCGGCAATATCAAACGCCGGGAGTTTTTCTTCGTAATACATTTCGCCCACTCGCTCTTCAAAGGTACGGATGAGGACAATATCACGATAAAGGTTAAGTAACGTATCTTTGTCTAACGCCATTGTGTATCTCCTGTGTGGATATCCTGACCCAAACGTAACTTTCTAAACTTTTTAAGAGGGTCCCTGGAATAAGGAACCGTGTTTAGTTTTCCATGTCCAGATCAGTCAATATCATCATTGATAAAATTTTTTGTGCGGTTCATACAATAAAAAAGACAGGTGCGCAGAAATAGACCTACGTGTTATCACAATAGGTACATTCTGAACGCTATGTCGCCGCCAAGAGAATGCCGTCTGCCCGCCAAGATAGCCGGTATCCTCTTTTGATTTGTTTTATGAAACCTTGCAGACTTTAAATACTTGCAAGGTCAACTGTAGCACATCAACTGTGCCACTTTCTTTAAGCTGCTACAGCTTCTTTTTCCTTCTCATGTCGCTCAGTAGCCTCAGCAACCGCCTGTAGCTGTTTCTCAGCTAATCCAGCTCGGGCCGCCTGGGCGCGATCTGCGTGAACCTGAAGACCGCCAGCCGAAGATTGGAAGTGCGGCATCACTTCACGCGCAAATATTTCAAAGCTTCGTTTGGTTGCTTCTGGATTGGCCCAGTTGTGGGCTAAGGTCAGATACGTACCAAATCCGCCGTTGGACTGTTCGACCAAATTGCCGATTTGTTCAATCATTCTGTCTGCAGTACCAATGACACCCAACCCGTTGTTAACAAAATCAATCATCTCATCCAGGTTGTCACCATCCACGGCCATTTGTGGGAAAGCGGCCACATTCTGGAAGTAGCGGAACCACTGTTCCATTCCATACTTCATATCTTCGCGAGCTTGAGCTTCTGTTTCGGCCAAATGCATCAAGCCAACCAGTCGCCACTTACTGCGATCAGCCACTTGTCCATATTTAGCGGCCCATTCCTCTTGGATCACCCAGTGGTGGGCCAAGACATCCATCCCAACAGCGACCGTCGCCCCTAGCGAGAGGAGGCCAGCGCCATAACGGCCAGCTAATCGTGCTCCAGAGGGTGAAGCAACGGCGGCCACGGCCATATCAAATAAGGGATCAGAGTAAGGGCGGAGGTGGAGTCGGGCGTCTTTCAGGGTCAAGCGATCCGACTCATAGGAAATTGGCTCCTCACTGGTTAATAAGTGGACCAAGATCTCCATATAATCCTCGAGTAGTGGCCGCATTTGAGTCGGCTCAAGACCAAGCATGGCCGCATCCGTTGGTAGGGCACCCGGCCCAACCCCTAACATAACCCGGCCTCGGGTCAGATGATCAAGTAACACCATTCGCTCAGCGATCCATAAGGGGTTGTGATAGGGAACCGAAACCACGCCTGTACCAAGCTTAATGTGTTTGGTACGCTCGGCGGCGGCCATCATAAAAATTTCGGGGGAGGCGATGATCTCACTACCAGCCGAATGATGTTCACCGATCCAGGCTTCATCATAATCAAGGTGATCCAAATGCACGAGCAAATCAAGATCTTGCTCAAGTGCTATCGTTGGATTATGCCAGGGGGCATGAAAGGGAGCCATAAAGATACCAAATTTCATTTTCATAGTCGTTCTCCTTCGAAGATAATCATCATTGAAAAATTTTTGATACGGTGCTACCAATAAAACGTTTGATCAAGGTTTTGGTCGTATGAAACACCACCTCCTTTCATAATTTAGGTTATATGAGCTTTAGTTAAACTACTGCAAGTTGCCACCTAACGGAAAGTAGATCAAAAAGGTCCGAACTGCGACCTTCACGTCCAAAAAGTAAGACGTAGGGAGTAGGGTGTAAGAATTAAGGGAACATCCTACTCCCTTTTGTAGACAGGTAGCGACTTGGACTAAACTAACGAGTAGGTTTGTTAAAAATTTCATTTACGATATACAATAAAAAAGACAGGTGCACAGAATTAGCGCTATGTGTTATCACAATAGGGATATTCTGAGCGCTATGTCGCTGCTAAGGGGATACCGTCTGCCCGCCAAAATAGCCGGTATCCTCTTTTTATTTTTGTAAGTAAGCTACTAAATCTATTGGTTTCGTGTAAATACGCCCTGTTGACTGGCCGCCTGTAACGCAGCAGTGACGTCAACCACGTGCGGCCCATTCTGGCTGAGGCGAATTTCAATCCGCTCGCCCGGTTTGATCGATATTTCCCGCTCACCATCTAAAGCCAAGACAGCCGGGGCCAACGTAATCACGCCGTGCTCCCCCACCTTTAATGATCGCCAGGATTTGATGCCTAATTCTGTGACTAATCCCGGTGCAATCGGGGCCAAAATTGTTTGGCCCCCGCCACCTAATTCTAGCCACATTCCAACCTCCCCATTGGATGGCGCGTCGGGCAAATAGCCGCCAATTGCCGAGGCTCCAATTGTGCCTGGTTGGGGGTGGGCCAAGACCACGGTCCGAATTTTTTGCGGATCCCAAATCGCGCCACTGGCGATAAATCGTTCATTGTACGCCACAACATCAACGAGCGCGAAATCGATCAGTTCGTCATTACGATAGATGTCCAAGCGGCGGGCCAATCGCACGCTGGCTTCCCGTACTCCAGGGATTTGTTGGGCAACCACTGCTGCTGCCAAACCGGCCAATGTCCCTTCTACCATTACCGGAAAGGCATTGTTTGTCCCCGTCGAGATGGGCACGAGCGGCACATAGCCGCACCCTTTGGCGACAACGCGATTAGTCCCGTCGCCTCCCAAAGTAACAATGCAATTGACCCCAGCCTCAGCCATCATCTTGGCTGCATTGGTAGAGTCCGTCGCATTATTTTTTAGCGAAATATCGAGTAGCTCAACGGCAATGGATACTTTGGCTTTATCAACAGCTTGGCGAACTAATCCAGAAATGTCAGGCATTGCCAGGACGTGGTCAATCCCCAATGCATCTAAGCCTAATAATACCCGTTGGATGATATTAATTTTTTCTCTGTTATCGAAAACAGAACCGTGTGCTACTAAACGTCGAATATCTTTGCCGGAGGCTGGATTCGCAATGATACCAACCAAGCCGGTCATTTTTGTGCCTCACCCGAATACTCGGTCAAAGTGGCTGGACTAACATACCCCAAAATACCTAGCGCTCTGGTAGCTGAGGCTGCGACCTGTCTCACTTGAGGAAGCAGAGTTTTTCGTTTCTTCTCAGCCCGAACATAGGGTATTGAAATTGTAATTGAAGCTGTAATTTGATTGTGGGCATCAAAGACAGGGGCACTAATACAATGAACTTCGAGCATAAACTCTTCAAAGTCTAAGGCATAGCCCTGTTGCGGGACTTGGGCCAAGGCTTTTCGGAGGGAAGACAGGTTTGTAATTGTATTGGCAGTATAAGGCGGCAAGTCTCGCTCAAAAAAATATTGATCAAATTGTTCTCGACTCAAAAATGCCAAAATCGCTTTTCCAGCGGCGGTGGCGTGATTAGCTGTGGTTTGACCAATCACTAAAGATTTTACTCGGACGGTCTGGGGGGCTTCGATAATACTGGACAGGGTGATTTCCTGGCCGTCCCAAACCGATAGGTAGGCGGTTTCCTGGGTGATTTCCATTAAATGTTCGACGTGGGGGGTGAGTTGCTTAACAAGCTGGGCGGGGGAAGCTTGAGCAAAGGCGGTATATCCTACTTTACCGCTGAGACAAAACAACGAGGTATCGGGGTCTTTGATGATATAGTTTTCATGCGCTAAGGTGTTAAGCAGGTGATAGCAGGTACTTAAATTGAGATCTAATTTTAAGCTGATTTGTTTGGCATTTAGGCCAGCCGGATGACAGGCTAACAGCTCAAGGATTCGCAAGGCGCGCTGCACTGAGCCAATCATATCTTTCTTGATTTGTTTTGGAGGTGATTTAGGAATGGTTTGTTGCAACATTGCAATTATATTTCTTTATTGAGGCTGTTTTATTTCAAATAGTGAAATGGCCGCTGACTTGACTTCATTATAGCGCAGCACAAAATCCTTTTCAAGCTATATTTTTTCAAATAATGAAATCTATACGCGATTGATCTGCGGCACAATCACCTTCGAGCCAATTTTAGCCAAACTATTTGTCAGGGTTTGCAACTGAGCCTCATTGTGATAAACACCCACAATCGCCCCCCCAGAGCCAGCAAATTTGGCACTAGCCCCGCATTGGCGTGCGGTTTCGATCATTTGCACCTGCCACGGTGGTAATTGGGCGATGCTGAGCCGGGTGTCAAAGTTTTCATCGATGATGCTGGAGAGACGTTTGATATCGCGATTAAGTAGGGCTTGACGCCCTTCCTCGGCCAAGGTGGCGAAATGTTGCATGGCCTCAACGACTTGCGCTTCACCTCGATCGTAACGACCACGTAGGTCATTGTGAAAGACCTCCGTTGGCTCGCTAAATTCAGCGTGGTAGGCGATGTATAAGGGGGGCAGCCACCTTGTGTCGAGTGGTTCATAGGCGTAGGCGGTGATGCCATCGACCTGATGTTCCTGGGCTGGAGCAAAATCCATGTAGACCATTCCTTCATAGCATTGAATGACTCGATCTTGTAGTCCAGCGGTGATGCCAAGCTCTTCAGTTTCAATCATCAACACAAACATCGGTTGGGCTTCAAGCGGAATCTCAATGTTGTAAAATTCCATAAGACAGCGCAACGTAGCCACGATGATACTACTCGAGCCAGCTAGTCCGACCTGACGGGGGATGTTTGTGTCATAGCGAATGGAGAAGTTTTGTTCGTGTAGAGATAGATTGCGGGCTTGGCAATATTCGACAAACCGTTTTATCGTGGCCTTGATCAGACGGATGCCGCCATAGTAACCGTGCATCGCCACATCCTGCGCCAAATCTTGCACCGACCGAAAACGAGAGCGATCATTTTGAGCTAGGACAATCTCAACCGTATCCCATTCGTAGAGGACCACTTCGGCCCAAAAATTGTGGACGATAAACGAAATGGTTTTGCCGTTGTAACCATCGGAGGGGTTGCCCAATAGGCCGGCGCGGGCATAGGTGCGCTTGCGAATAATGATCATAGCTCAAACGCCTTCAGATAGTCACGTAGTATGGCCCCGTGCTTCTCATCGGCCAAGGCAAACTCAACAAAGGCGCGAAAGTAGGCATCAAAATTGCCGATATCATAACGTGGCTCTGTCTTGCCCAAACGAACACCATATACCTTACCCCCCTCTTGGATGATGAGGCGAATGGCATCGGTTAGTTGGAACTCGCCGCCCCGGCCTGGTTGAATGCGTTGGAGGGCGTCAAACACTTTGGGGGACAAAACATAGCGGGCGGCAATGGCTAGGTTGCTGGGAGCCTCTTGCCGGGCTGGCTTTTCGACGACGTCTTTGAGTTCAAAGATGTCACCAACGGTTTTGGGGTTGGCCACGCCGTAGTTGGAGATTTCGGCCTCGGGCACTTCTTCAAAAGCGATCACTGCGTCGGCCTGATTTTCCTCATAACAACTGATCATTCGCTCGACCACATCGCTTTGGGCGTGCAGGCCAATGATCGAGTCGCCTAAGGCCACGACAAAAGGCTGGTTGGCTACGAAGGGCTGCGCACAAGAAATAGCGTGCCCTAAGCCTAACAATTGCCGCTGACGGGTGTAAAAGAATTGATTTGTTTTACGTTCAAACTCAAGTTCAGCCAACAAATCCTCTTTGCCCTTCTCTCGTAGACTTTGAATGAGCTCGCTGTTGATATCAAAATGATTTTCAATGGATGTTTTGCTCGGTCCGGTAATGAACAAAATGCGGTTTACCCCAACACGCATCAACTCCTCAACTACATATTGAACCACAGGTTTACGGCCAACAGGCAACATTTCCTTTGGCTGGGACTTCGTCGCGGGCAACAGTCGCGTGCCTAGCCCTGCCACTGGCACCACTGCAATATCGATTGTCATCAAATTCTCCAAGTGAGGTTGTAGAATAATTTCGATTGTATCGTAAGGGGGATGAGGGGGCAAGCTAGGTTTCGGTGACCTTGATACATAATCTGAAAGGTGGACAGAAAGACGCTGGGTTGGACAAAGCTGTCTACATTTATAAATGTGCGGACAATTTTTTCTTGTTAATATATGAACAAAATATCGACAATTTAATCTTCCTCTCATAAATATGGATATAATCTAGAAAGGATATCGACAAGATATAAACAAACAGGGAAACTGCAATTTGAGTAACAAAGAGAGCTGTACCCATATTAAATCAAAAAGTTCGAGGAAGATTATGTTTCAAAAATTTTCAAAAATTCTAACCATTTTGGCTGTTGCTGCCTTGGTCGTCACCTTTGGCACCACAGCCATTGCTGCGCCACCCACGCAAGCTGATCAAGATATTGTGGACATTGCTGTTGAAGACGGCCGTTTTACGACACTCGTCACAGCCCTGCAAGCGGCTGAATTAGTTGACACGCTCAAAGGTGAAGGCCCCTTCACTGTTTTCGCCCCAACCGACGATGCCTTTGCTGCCTTACCAGAGGGCACGCTTGATGCGCTATTAGCTGACATTCCAGCGTTGACAGACATTCTGCTCTATCACGTTGTCTCTGGCAACGTCAAAGCCGCTGACGTCGTAACCCTTGACTCTGCTGAAACTGTACTTGGTGAAGCAGTGAGCATTAGCGTTGACGGGGAAACCGTAATGGTTGGCGATGCTCAAGTCATCATCACTGACATTGAAGGCACAAATGGTGTTATTCACGTGATCGATGCCGTGCTTATTCCTGGTGCAGACGATGCAATGATGGCTGATGATGCAATGATGGCCGAAGAGAAGGATATTGTGGACATCGCTGTCGAAGATGGCCGTTTCACGACATTGGTAACCGCCTTACAAGCCGCCGAGTTGGTTGACACGCTAAAAGGTGAAGGCCCCTTCACCGTTTTCGCTCCGGTTGACAATGCGTTTGCCGCTTTGCCCGAAGGTACCTTGGACGGTCTTTTAGCTGATATTCCAGCTTTGACCGATGTCCTACTGTATCACGTTGTTGCTGGTGATGTTAAAGCTGCTGACGTCGTAACCCTTGACTCTGCTGAAACCGTACTTGGTCAGTCAGTGAGCATCAATGTTGACGGCGATACTGTAATGGTTGGCGATGCCCAAGTTATCATTACAGACATCGTAGGCTCTAACGGCGTTATCCACGTGATTGACACAGTTCTCATTCCTGGGGCTGATGAAGCGATGATGGCTGATGATACAGCAATGGCTCCTATGATCGAAAGCTGTGGCCAAGATTATGTGGTTCAAGCCGATGACTGGTTGAGTAAAATTGCTGACAAATTCTACGGCGATGCCTTGGCGTACAACATCATTTTTGACGCAACTAATGCTGCTGCCGCCGCTGGTGGTGATTACGCAACCATTGAAGATGCTAACCTCATCGAAGTTGGCCAAGTTCTCTGTATCCCAACCGATGAAGGCGCAATGTCTGAAGGTAGCACAATTGTAGACATCGCTGTGGCTGATGATCGCTTTGAAACACTGGTTGCTGCTTTGTCTGCCGCAGATTTAGTTGATACCTTGAGTGGCGAAGGTCCCTTCACTGTCTTTGCCCCAACCGATGATGCCTTTGCAGCCTTACCAGAAGGCACGCTTGATGCTTTATTAGCTGACATCCCAGCCTTAACCGACATCTTACTCTACCATGTGGTTGCTGGCGAAGTCGTGGCGGCTGATGTCGTGACACTTGACTCTGCTGAAACTGTTTTAGGCCAAGCTGCCACAATTACAGTTGATGGCGATAGTGTGATGGTTGATGATGCTCAAGTCATCATCACCGACATTCAGGCGTCGAATGGGGTCATTCACGTAATCGATGCTGTTTTGATCCCAGCAAATTAAATAGGCTATGGGTAAAGGTGAACCCTCACCTTTACTTTAGCAATTTCTCCTTGTTTGGCCCCAGGAACTTTATGTTCCTGGGGTGTTTTTGTTTGGCTACTTTGCAAATTCAATTGTCATTTCGTAGCTTTTTCACGATTATCAGACCTGGTATACTGACCGCATGGACCCCCTAATTCTGCCAACCAAACTTTACATCCCCCCACCACGCCCTGAACTCGTCCCGCGCCCCCGTTTAATCAAGCGATTGAATGAAGGGATACAAGCCGGACGACAATTTACTCTCATCTCGGCCCCGGCTGGTTACGGCAAAACAACCTTGCTCAGCCACTGGATTCACGATTTGCAAATAAAAGTAGTGGATCAAGACCAAATCGTAAATCGTAGATCGTCAACCGTAAATCACCTCGCTTGGTTCTCTCTTGATGAAGACGATAGTGATCCCCAACAATTCTTCAACTACCTCGCCGCAGCGATCAAACCCTGCTTTACTAATCAAATGGCATTGTCCCAGCTACTTCAATCACCGCAGCTTTCCCCCAGCAAAATGCTGATGAAGGCCTTTATCACAGACATAATAACTGTATCACAACCTGTGCTCCTTATCTTAGATGATTATCATTTGATCGCCTCGGCTGACATTGACCTGGCAATGGCCTTTTTGCTGGAGCATATGCCACCCCACCTCCATTTGATGCTGGTTAGCCGGAGTGATCCGGGCTTCCCTATTTCACGGCTACGGGCGCGAGGTAAGTTGACTGAATTGCGGATGGATGATCTGCGCTTTACTGAAGAAGAAGTGACGGCCTTTCTTAAGAAGCAGATGGGGATTACGCTGTCGCCTGTTCAGGTGAAGGCTCTGGAAGAACGGACCGAAGGCTGGATCGCCGGGTTACAAATGGCTGCCCTTTCCCTGCAACATCGGGATGACGAGGCGGTAGCGACATTTATCATCAATTTTACCGGGAGCCACCGATTTGTTCTCGATTATCTACTTGATGAAGCGCTTGATCAGCAATCTGAAGTGATCCGTGACTTCTTACTAGCCACCTCAATTCTCGATCGACTAAGTGGGCCACTATGTGCCGCTGTTACCCAACAGGCCAATAGTCAAGCTATACTTGAAACATTAGAGCGAAATAACTTGTTTGTTGTCCCCTTAGATGATGGACGGCATTGGTATCGCTATCATCACCTCTTTGCTGATGTTCTACGGGCTTATGCTACAACCCAGCGGCCAGATCAAGTTGCGGACTGGCATCGGCGAGCGAGTATCTGGTTTGCCGAACAGGATGCAATCCCAGACGCTATTCATCATCGTTTGACCGCGCATGATTTTCCCGAAGCAGCCCGTTTGATTGAGATCATTCGGCCAACGATAGATGGCATATATCAAATCAATACGTGGCTAGATTGGGTCAAATCAGTGCCCGCAGAAATCATCGATCAACGACCTGTTCTCACGATGGGGTATGGTTGGGCTTTGTTAGAAAATGGTCAATTGGAAGCAGCAGAAGAGTACTTGCGAAAGGTCGAGCGTTGGTTAGAAGCCCCAGAGCAAGATCTGATCGTAGCTGATGAAACACAGTGGCAAACCCTACCCGCCTCCTTAGCCAATGCCCGAGCTTATCAGGCGCTAGCCATTGGGAATGTTGCTGAGGCGGTGCAATCTGCCCAGCAAGCGCTCGATTTTTTCCCAAATAAAAGCTACCATCCATGGCGAGTTGCGGCCTTATCCTTATTGGGCTTAACGTATTGGATCAACGGCAATCTGGAGGCGGCAAGCGAGGCCTTTGCCGAACTGACTCAGAGCAATCTTAAGGCTGATAAACTGATTGATGCGATCAGTACAATCTATGTTCAGGCTGAAATGGAGATCATTCAAGGGCAACTTAATCAAGCCGAGCAAACTATACAGCAAATGTTGAGCAAAGTGGAACGTGAAGCGGGGTTGTTGCCCTTAGGAACATCCGACTTATATCGTGTATTGGGGTATCTGGCCTGCGAACGAGGCGACTTAGCCACAGCCCAGCAACACTTACAAGCAGCCACCAAGTTAGGTGAGCAGGCAGCCTTGACCAACTGGGCCTATCGTCTCCGGGTGACCGAAGCCAAGTTCAAGCAGAGTCTAGGCGATTTGTCTGGGGCACTCGCTCTGTTAGAAGAAGCCGAGACGTTGTACATTGAAAACCCACTGCCCGAAGTGCAGCCGATAGCCGCTCTCAAGGCCAAACTTTGGCTGGCCCAGGGTGAACTGGCGAAAGTGACAGCTTGGGCGGAAACCTACGGTCTATCATCGACGGATGACCTCAGCTATCTGCAAGAATTTGAGCATATAACCTTAGCTCGATTGCTAATCGCTCGGTATCATTACCATCAAGAGGACCAGAAATTGAATGAAGCGGTGGGTTTGTTGGGTCGCCTGCTGGTCGCGGCGGAAGCTGATGGACGGCTGGGGAGTGCGATGGAAATTCTTGTGCTGCAGGCCCTCGTTTCCCAAAACCAGATTTCCCAAGCATTACCCCCACTAGAACGTGCTTTGACTCTGGCTGAGCCGCAAGGGTATGTGCGCCCTTTTATTGATGAAGGGATGCCAATGGTCAAGCTGCTCCAAGCTGCCCAAAAGGAAGAAATTGCTGCACCTTACATCAAGCATCTTCTGGGATTCTTTGAGCCGCACAAGGAATCATCCGAAGCCTTAGGAGATGCAAATCAAGCTCTCATTGATCCACTTAGCGAGCGTGAATTGGAAATTCTGGCCCTTATTGCGGCTGGGCTAAAAAATCAGGAAATTGCTGATCAACTAATCATCAGCCTCAACACGGTGCTTTATCACACTAAAAATATCTATGGCAAACTGGGGGTCAATAAGCGTGCTTTGGCTATTGCAAAGGCGAGAGAACTTAACATAATCTTGTAAGTCGCGTCTTCCTAGGCCTTAGGCACATACCCTGTTTTTTCCATCACATAGATCAGAATGTAATCTCGGACAAAGAAGAGCAGCCGACGGACATTGTAGTAAACAAATTTGTAGAGTTTGCTGCGGTGAACAGGGTCATAGTCGACGAGGTGAATCTGTATCTCAGGCTCGCTGGTCAGCATGAGATTGTGCGATCGCAAAATATTGCGTTTGACCAAAAAGCTCCACAATCGCCACGGTAGCATATGTGGGGCGTTAAGACGTTTGCGTTCAGCTTTGCTGCGGCTGGTGCGGCCATATAAGTCCGGCAGGCTATGGATAATTGGATAGAATTTTAGGGATCGGCGAATAATACGCTTGAGTTGCTTCGCTACTTTTTTCCGCTCAGCTTTACTGAGGGTCGCGTAATCGACACTAAATAAGGGCTGGGCCTCACTCAAATAAGGTTGTATCACGAGGAGTTGGGCCTGCCCCTCATTATTTTGGGCAATGACATAGTAGTTAGGAATACTATGCTCGGGACCAACTGCCTCAGTGAACTGTTCCGTTGCATCGCGTAAGACCTTTGTTTCTGCCAGGACCTGATCGGTCAGACCATTTTGTCCCTCGGTTTTCATCTTTACCACAAACCGCTGGTCATCTGTCCGATAAACCTCTGTTTCATTCCCTCCAGCAATTCGCTCAAGGTGTAGATCCCCATCTATCGGAGCAAATGCTTTGTCAGCATACATTGATGTCATCATCACACTCTTTAATGCAGTTTACTCTTGTTTATTTATGACTTGTCTATCGATGGCTCATTGATGAGCGAGTTATAGTATCATACGGATTATAATACTATTGGTTGCAAATTTCATTGATCAGGGATCAAACCCACTAAGTTCAGATAAACGGTGTTGTACCATCGTGACCAGCTCCTTCTCTTCTTCAAATGAGGTGGAATAGAGCGGTGTTCCCACACGAATAAAGAGTTTTGATCGTAGCTTTGTCAGGCTTTCATACTCCAAACCAATTGGAATAATCGGAATTTGGTAATCATTTTCTTGTTCTATATCGAAGACCTGTTTAATGATTTCAGGTTGAAGTGGCCCTATTTGATCAGGGTAAAACATTCCCTCTGGATAAGCGACAACAATCTCGCCTTGAGAATATAACCAAGCCACGTAAGCCATTGCCGCTTCATTGCCTTCACGAGCTTGTTGAATATAAGCTTTTCGTTTGGCCCGATTTTTGACTCGCCAAACATCCTTCGGGCGGGTCACTTTTATCCCTCCCATAATCTCCATAATGCCATTTAGCAGGAGCGAGGCTTTACCCTTCATAAAATAATTGGCCCCTCGCTGCGTGTAGCGATGTAGAATCATCCCCACGAGAGGTGTATCACGGGTGGCTCGATGTTTGACCAGAAGTAGCGCTGGACCTTGTTCCGGTAAATGATCCGCCCCTTCTACCATAAGGCGGTGATAGAGAAAGACAAAATCCAAGAGCGGACGACACAGAGGGATTATCCATGGTTTGCGTCGTAATACGAATTCACCCGCTTCGATAGGGCTGGTGGTCATTGGTCAAAACACTCGGTTTTGGTCAACCTCATATTCAATCCTTTGATCACCTGTGGATTTGGGTTGATTTTAAGGGTGATATAGCGTTTTGTGGCTAAGTACAAGCTGTTCATGCCAAAAAGTATATCTCGGTTATCAAAAATAGAAAACATTTTACATGTAAAACCCACAGTTTTTTTCACCCACACCTACAGTTTCTTGTGGGGACTTACCACATAAATTCTTCTAAACTATAGCCACAATGAACAATGACACGGACAACATCTATCACATCAAAATAAAAGGGCATTTAGACGCACAGTGGGAGGAGTGGTTTGATGATTTGACCATAGAACTGACCGAGGATGGTGACACCATCTTGAGTGGAGTCGTCGTTGATCAAGCTGCATTACATGGCATATTCAAAAAAATTAACAATTTGGGATTGACTCTCATTTCAGTCATCCCGCAAACAAAAGGAGCACAACAATGAAAACATTACAGAAACTTGGTGGTATTGCCGCATTGTATGAAGCGGCGGCCTATATTGCTGGGATTATATTTTTTGTCATCGCTGTAGATTATGGGGGTGTTGATGATCCCGCCGAGAAATTGGCTTTGGTCTTGGACAATCAAGCCGCGATAGAATTTATGAATCTGATTATTTATGTGATATTTGGTGTTGCTTTGGTCGTTCTCTCTTTAGCCCTGCACAACCGACTGAAGGAGGGGGCGTCAGCCATCATGCAAGTGGCGACCGCCTTTGGCCTGATTTGGGCAGGCGTAGTGATTGCCAGTGGGATGATCTTTAATATCGGAATGGGTGATGTTGCTCAGTTGTATGAAGTAGACCCAGCCCAAGCAACCACCGTTTGGCTGGCAATTGATGCTGTATCTAATGGGATTGGCGGTGGTGTCGAGATTTTAGGGGGGGTGTGGGTGTTGTTGATTAGCTGGGCTGCTTTACGGACTGGCACCTTTGCCAAAATGCTTAACTACCTGGGCTTCGCAATCGGCTTGGCTGGCACGACCACAATTGTCCCAGCCCTCGGCGAGATTGGCGGGATGGTATTCGGATTGGGACAAATTGTATGGTTCATCTGGCTCGGGATTGCACTGTTGCGGCGCCCCCACACTCAAGTGAATGAAGTCGCAGTACCTGCATTTGGCTAGACAAGAAGATTAGAGATTGGTTAATCTCCAATCTCTAAAACGAGGAGAAATCTTATGAAATATGAAACTTTGACAAATTCTACCGTAACATTGGCAGCCTCTTTCCAACAAAAAAGTGCGGGCCTGTCGTTAATTGTTATCAAAGGTAGCCTCAATAATACCCCAACATATACTTTAGTATCTACACAACACTACCTGTTTGTTGATATAGTGCCATACAGATTTGCGAATTACGATTTTAGATTTACGAATATTTCTCAAGTCGCAGGCTAACAACCTCCGCTACGATGTTATTTTCTGAGGAGAAAAAATGAAATTACTAAAGTATAGTCTGATTAGTGTAGGTCTATTCGTTGGAATGCTGTTCTTAACAGTTGCTAGTCTCTTTATCTTTACACAGGGAGAGTACACCGTCCCTGACACCGTGGCTACAGACCCTACCCTTCCGCACGTGGAGATTGATGGGATAACCTTTCACGCCCAAACCTTTGGTAATCCACAAGATCCAGTGGTGGTTGTGGTTCATGGTGGGCCTGGCGGTGACTTTGGTTACTTACTCAACCTACATCAACTTGAAGATGAATACTTCGTTGTCTTTTATGACCAACGGGGGGCAGGCTTGTCGTCTCGTGTTGAGGCATCTGAATTATCACTGGAGTTGTCCATTGCAGATTTGCATCGGATTGTCACTCACTACGGTAATGAACAACCCGTCCGTCTGATTGGGCACTCGTGGGGGGCGATGCTGGCGGCGGGGTATCTTGGGAAACATCCCGATCAGGTCAGCCAAGCCGTATTAGCTGAACCTGGAGCGTTGGACAATGCGAGGCTAGACCGTTTTCGACAGCGTCAAGCAACAACTCAAGATCTTGCCTACTATTGGATGTTGGTTCCTGCGATTTTTGAGTCATTCCATCTGGATGGGCCGGATGCTGATGCTCCAATGGATTACATTTTTGGTAAGATGTCGGCCAACTTTGTCAATACAGCCGCTTCCGGCTATCGTTGTGAGGACAATCCTATGAAGCCTATGATTGCATCTGACATCACTATCCCACCCAGCCGTTTTGGGGCCACCGCTTTCAACACCCTCTTTGGCCCGGAAGCAGATCTGACGCCCATCGCAGCTAATGCAGATAACTTTCAGGGTGACGTTCTTTTCTTGGCTTCAGAATGTAGCAGCTTTATCGGGGTGGATTTTCAACGTGAACAGATGGCCCTTTTTCCACAGGCTGAGTTAGCCATTATTCCCGACGCAGGTCACGAGATGTTTGGCGAGAATCCGACCGATAGCTTGACCGTAGTTCGAAATTTTTTTGGGCAGTGACTTGCTTAAAGATTGGCTTGATCTTAGAGATCGAATTAACCTTTTCAAGGAGAAATTATTAATGGTGTTGCTTTCAAATATCGCTTTTGTTCATACAGCAGCAAATATAGCCACACTTCTATTTGGTATGATGATGATTGCACAGATTTTGATTGGGATTGGTGTATTGCCCATTTCCATTGTCTGGGGCGGGCGGCAGAAAGTGCTCACTCCGGCTTTGCGCATTGCCAGTTTTGCCGCTGTGTTAATCTTGGGTTTGTTTGCTTATCTTATTCGCTATCGAGCTGGGCTGGTCGGCAGCCCCCCTATCCCAACTGTCGTTTCGATTGGGGCTTGGGTTGTGACCGCCTATATGGCCTTGAATACCGTAGGTAATCTGGCGGGAACCAGTAAAACCGAGAAATTTTTGTTTGGATCGATGACGCTGGTTTTAATGATTACTTGTCTCATTGTCTCGTTGTCAACGATTAATTGACAAAACTTGGGGCGCGGTCCTTACAAAACGCTTACATAGACCTTATCTGTGTCTTATGAAAGGCCGTTATGATATAATCCAATTTATCGTGATCCAAGGAGCTTTACAATGTTCAAGTTTTTGTTTAAATCTGCCCCGACCATTCCGACAATAACCCCGCAAGAGTTACAAGAGCGTTTGCAAAATGACAAATCACTGTTGGTGTTAGATGTCCGTACACCGGGCGAGTATACGGCTGATGGTCACATTCATCGCTCACGGTTGATGCCCCTCTCCGATCTGCCCCAACAAAAGAATAAATTGCCAACAGACAAAACAATTGTTTGTGTCTGTCGCTCAGGTAATCGTAGTCGATCCGCCTGTAAAAAGCTGATCAATGCCGGGTTTACAGATGTCATTAACCTGAAAGGCGGGATGATGGCTTGGTCTGCCGCCAATCTGCCAACCCAGACGAAAAAGAAAAAGTAAGTACCTGCTACAAAGCAAAGCGCGTTGTCTGCGAGCCAAGCTTGTAGTATACTTGGCCGCATGGAAACACCCCTCCTCCGCACCAAACTGTATATCCCTCCGCCTCGCCCAGAACTGGTTGTCCGTATTCGCCTCATCAAGCAACTCAATAATGGGCTTCATCGTAAACTCACCCTAATCTCGGCCCCAGCAGGCTTTGGCAAAAGCACCCTAGTTAGTAGTTGGTTTTACGATTTGCGATTTAAAATTGACGAAAATCAGGCCATAAGCCAAGAAAAAATCGTAAATCAGAAATCATCAATCGTAAATAACGTGGCTTGGTTGTCTCTGGATGAAAATGATAACAACCTCACTCGTTTTTTGACATACTTCGTCGCCGCCCTACAGACCCTTGCTTCTGACTTTGGCGAGGGCGTTCAGGCGATGCTACAAGTGCCTCAACCGCCTGCCAGCGAGGCAATTTTGACGGCATTGCTCAATGAAATCATGATGATTTCAGAGCCGTTCATCTTGGTGTTGGATGATTATCATCTGATTGACACCCAATCAATTGATGAGGCCGTCACTTTTCTGCTCGACCATCTGCCTCAACACATGCACCTGGTGATTGCCACCCGCGAGGATCCCCCGTTTCCCTTAGCTCGATATCGGGTTCGGGGAGAAATGACTGAAATCCGAGCGGTTGATCTACGGTTCACCGTATCTGAAGCTGCTAAATTCCTCAATCAATCAATGGGACTTACGTTGTCGGAAGCGGATGTAACTGCCCTAGAAGCTCGGACTGAGGGCTGGATTGCGGGGCTACAAATGGCTGCGTTGGCTCTACAAAGATCACCTGCTATTGCGGCACACACCGACTCTACTAATTTTGTGCAAGACTTTACAGGCAGTCATCGCTTTGTCTTGGATTATTTGTTGGAAGAGGTGTTGCAGAGTCAGCCAGAGACCATCCGTGATTTTCTGTTACAAACCGCCATCCTTGACCGATTAAGTGATTCTTTGTGTGTCGCTGTGGTTGGGCAAACAAAGGCCAAGGAGATGCTGGATACGCTTGAACGCGGCAATCTGTTTATTATCCCGTTGGACGATAAACGGAAATGGTATCGCTATCATCATCTCTTTGCCGATGTGTTACAAGCCCGCTTGCTGGAGGAGCAGCCTGATCAAGTGCCCATTCTACATTTGCGAGCAAGCGAGTGGTATGAACAGAATGACCTGATGGATGCGGCGATCCGACACGCTTTGGTTGCGGAAAATTTTGAACGTGCTGCAGGTTTGATTGAGATGCTGGGGGATGCTGAGGATGCGATTTTCCAACCACCCGGCTGGCTGAGTTGGGTACAAGCCCTGCCTGAGGAGATTATTCAAACTCGACCTGTGCTTAGCGCGCTCTATGGGTGGGAGTTGTTAGGGCACGGTGAACTTGAGGCGGCTGAGGCTCGTTTGCGAGATGCCGAACGCTGGCTAGACCCCGCCCAAGCTGAACAACTAAAGACGGCAGGGGTTGAGATGGTCTTTGTGAATGAGCGAGAGTTTCGTTTGCTCCCAGCCAGCCTTGCTGCCGCCCGAACGTATCAGGCCCAAGCCCTAGGTGATATTCCAGCTACCATCAAGTATGGTCAACGTGCGATTAAGCTTTACCCTGAGGAAGAACACGTTCGACGGGGTGCGCCGGCTGCGCTGTTGGGGATCACTTATTGGGCCAGTGGCGATCTGGACTCTGCGTATCAAACCTTGACCGAGATTATGAATGGATTTCGCAAGGCGGGTAACATCATCTTCGCCCTCAGTGGCACCTACGGTTTGGCTGATATCAAATTGAGCCAAGGCCAGCTGCGTGAGGCGGTTAAAGTTTATGAGGAATCGTTAGCCCTAGCGATGGCCCAGCCTGAGTCACTATTACAAGGCAAGACTGATTTGTATCTAGGGCTAGGGATGCTGGCTCATGAGCGTGGAGATGTGGCGGCGACCCAAGAATATATGCAAAAAAATGAGGAATTGGGGGAACAAGCAGCTTTGCCTGACTGGGCCTGTCGTTCACACCAAGCCCTGGCCAAGATAAAACAATCAGCAAGGGAGTTTGATGAGGCACTCGATTTGCTTGATGAAGCTGAACGTCTCTACTATCGAGGCCCGATACCGATTGTCCGTCCGATTGAGGCTCAAAAGGTGAGAATTTGGTTAAAACAGGACCGATTATCGGAAGCACTCGCTTGGGTGCGAGATCAAGATCTCACGATTGAAGATGATCTCACCTTCCTACGCGAGTTCGAACACATTACCTTCGCCCGGGTTCTCATCGCCCATTACCAAGCCGATCAAACCATCGGTTTGCTTCAACAAGCCCTGAGTTTCCTGGACCGCCTCTTAGCTGTAGCTGAAGAAGGGGGGCGGATGGCCAGTGTCATCGAAATTCTGACCCTACAAGCGCTTGCCCGAGCATCACAAGGCGATATCCCTACTGCTCTCGCTCCCTTTGAACAGGCCCTAAAGCTGGCCGAGCCAGAGGGCTATGTTCGTATTTTTACGGATGAAGGGGCTCCAATGGCTCGTCTTTTAGCCGAGGCTACTAAACGAGGGATTATGTCGGATTACGCAACCAGGCTTTTGGCTGTCTTCGGAACACAAGCCCAGCCGGATGAGACGATAACCTCACCGCCCACCCAGCCCCTAATTGAGCCTTTAAGCGAACGCGAACTCGAAGTCCTGCAACTCATCGCCCAAGGTCTCTCAAATCAGGAGATCAGCGAACACCTCTTCCTGGCCTTGAGTACCGTGAAAGGTCACAATCGGCGGATTTTCGACAAATTACAGGTACAACGAAGAACTGAGGCGGTGGCTCGCGCTCGCGAGTTGGGGTTGGTGTAACCGCAACGTTCAATCTGTTTTGTATGTAAAAGTTTGACATTGGCTAACTGATGAGCTATTATAGACTCATTGAGTCTGTAATAGAGATGAATGTATGAAATATTCACAAGCAACCAATTATGCCCTCCACACAATGATGTACTTTATGGTGCTGCCATCTGGAGAGAATATTGGGGTCCAGAAATTAGCCGAACTGCAACAAATTTCCCCAACCTATCTCTCTAAAATATTAACCAAGCTGGTAAAGGCGGGTATGATTCAATCGACGCCTGGGATTAAAGGAGGCTATAGGTTAGTCAGAAATAAAGCAGATGTTTCTTTTCTGGAGGTTATTCAAGCCACCGAAGGAACAGCTTCGCTGTTTGATTGCGGTATTGGAGAGAACCACGAAGGCTGCTTGATTCAAAAAGTCATGACTGGGGCAGAACAGCAGATGGAAAATTATCTAAAAGAAAAAAAGCTGGTTGATCTGGTTGACCAGATAGATGGGGTTAAATGGTTTGGACAATAGTCTATATATTTTTCTTATAATTACGGATATAAACGATCTTTAATATCTTTATTTGGAAAGGATAACAAAATGATGATTGATTGTGCGATTATTGGGGGTGGCCCAGCAGGTTTGAATGCAGCCCTTGTTTTAGGCAGAGCCAAGAGAAGGGTGATTGTATTTGATGATAATCGACCGAGAAATGCAGTAACGCAAGAGTCACACGGCTTTTTAACCCGAGATGGGATCAAGCCTGCTGCGTTTAGAACGATTGCCCAACAAGAAATTAGTCAGTATCCCTCGGTGGAAATTCGGCAAATGCGAGTGACTGATGTGCAGAGCCAAGCCGACTCTTTTGCCCTTGCTACCGATGACCAAGAAACTTTTCAGGCAAAAACGGTTTTGCTTGCCACTGGCTTAAAGGAGACCTTTCCCGCTGTCCCAGGTATTGAAAACTATTATGGCAAAAGTCTGTTTAGTTGTCCGTACTGCGATGGCTGGGAACGCAAGGATAAACCGCTTGTGGTTATCTCTGAAGGGGGGCAGACCTTCGATTATACAAAGATGATCTGGAATTGGAGTCACGATTTAGTACTGTGTACGAATGGCCATCACCCCCTGACAGAGGAGCAGCGAGCCATCTTGAGCAAAAAGCAGATAAAAACTGTAGAAGCGCCTATCACTAGGCTAGTTGGCCAAGACGGGTATTTGGAGGCCATTGAGTTTGCTAATCAGGAGCCAATTAATCGGGTGGGTGGTTTTGTGGTTACAACGCTGTCTCAAGCATCACCTTTTAGTACACGTCTTGGCTGTGATAAGCATGATTTTGGTGGAACAATCGTTGACCCCTTAGGGAGAACGACGGTGCAAGGGGTGTACCTAGCTGGCGAGGCTGTGGGACATCCTTCTAACCTAATTATTGCTGCGAGTGAGGGGAGTAAGGCTGCGGTCGCGGTGAACAAAGATTTAATCGAGACTGAATTTCAATAATTGAGTATAGTTTCTTAGCTGCTTTGGGTAAAAATAGGCCTCAAAGGTACGCGAATCGCTTAGGAGTCTGAAAGTGCACTTTCAGACTCCTAATTTTCCTCATTCGTAATCGAAACTTCGTTTCTATTTTGCTCTTATGAAAACAACTTGTAACATAGGCTCCTAATCTGTTCCTGTATAGGCAGGGAGGCCTACATTAACATTGACCGTTATAGGTACAGTTGCCTCATTATGAATATGGCATTGACATTAAATGCTGGATACTCAAGAACCCCTCCTTCATCTTAAGTATAGGTGGTAAAAACGCTCTAGCATATGTGTGAACGGCATAATCCCTATCATAAACACTGCTATCCGTAAAAATGCACCTGATATGTGTTCAATCCCCACACTTTGTAGTGATGCTGTAATCAGTAATAACGATCCATAAGTAACTAGTACCAAACCATCCTCCAAATAAAGGTCAGACGTTACTCGTAGGTATGAAATACGCATACTAAAGTGGCTCGCCAACTGATACAATGCAAATACTGCAAGTAGTAGGCTTGGTATGATACTTCCCATTTTACGAAACAATTTAGGAATTCGATCACTGAGAATATTGTAGATTATCAATGTTGCCAACAAAATAGCAATAAGGCCGATATTACCCAATGAGATGTGGCCAGTAAAGAAGCCAATGGTTGGCCAAAAGCGTATAAGGTATACATTGTACGAGTCAACCCCAAACGCGCAGTTTACAATAACATCCCCTGCACACCACCACGGCAACAAACTTCCTAGAACAATTAGAGAGAAACCAAGATAGCTCATCTCCTTAATCCGGCTTCGATGTAATAGCCAAATCGAGAATATAGAAATGAGCACGTCTCGCCACCATCCTGTTGGCCCCGTAAAAGGGTACTCTAATGCAATGAAGATGACCAAGAGAACGATTACACAAATTGTGTAAATAAGAATATTTGATCTGAAAGTTTGTACGTTTAACAATCGAAAATGCTTTGCTATGTTGCGAAGTAGCCTAACTATTTATTCCCAAGAATGTGGGTATGTCCCACGTTTTGTGTAATAGCAGAATTTTTCAGGGGATTTACCCCATACCAATGTAACCTCTTGAAAAATCATTCTAAATATTCCAATTTTATTTTGCACCATCCAACATTATTCCCATAGGTCAGGATCATCTTAAAATTTTACTACGTCCCTCTAATTCCTCAAAAGTAAAAGCGCCGTTGGATTCGACCCAACGATGTTTTGTCAAAATCAAGCGTGAGATAAATATTCTTGATATTTCGCCCCCCACACCAATACCTCAAACAATACTTTAGTATCTATACAGCAATACCTGTTTATTGATATAGTACTACCATTGATTTATGAATTACGATTTTAGATTTATAAATGTGACCTAATAGGTGTAATCAAATGACAAACCAGAGTAATGCAGTGTTCCCCTCCAATGAAAACATTTTCTGTCAAATCAAACTAGAAGGTCATCTTGATGGACAATGGACGGCGTGGTTGGAAGGGCTGACCATCACCTTGGGCGACAATGGATGTACGCTTTTGACCGGCGAATTGGCTGATCAAGCTGCCTTATACGGGGTGCTTCGAAAAGTACGTGATGTGGGACTGCCATTGGTTTCAGTCAATTGCGTCAAGGTCAATTGATAACAAAGAGGAGAGATAATAGATGACAACACTTATCGTTGGAGCTACAGGGGCAACGGGCCGGTTGCTGGTTAAACAATTGCTTGAGCAGGGCCAGGCGGTCAAGGTCATTGTTCGCTCGCCGGATAAGTTGCCGGAGGCCATTCGAAATCACCCCAACCTATCAGTTGTTCGGGCTAGCCTGTTGGATCTGAGTGATGACGAAATGGTCCAGCATGTCAACGGGTGTGAGGCGGTGGCCTCTTGTTTGGGGCACAACGTTTCATTGAAAGGGATTTATGGTCAGCCACGTAAACTCGTCACCGATGCTACCCGGCGGTTGTGTCAGGCTATCAAAGTCAATCAATCTGATGGG
Organism: Phycisphaerae bacterium; assembly: GCA_028285035.1. The sequence goes on along the minus strand of JANQQF010000185.1, from coordinate 92,702 downwards.
CAAACTAAATTTGGGCGAACAAAGTTTGTGTTGATGAACACCACAGGCAATCACAATCCCGATTGCGATGATCCGGTTACGATAACCCATAAAACTGTGATTAGGTTATTACGGCTGCTCTTGCCGCCGCACGTGGATAATGAGCAAGCTGCAGAGCATTTGCGCAGCACGATTGGTCAGAACGATCGCCTCATCGAGTGGGTGGTTGTCCGCCCTGATGGACTGGTCGATTTAGATGAGGTCACGACATACGATGTGCATCCCTCGCCCACCCGTGACCCACTATTTGACGCCGGCAAAACCAGTCGCATCAACGTGGGGCACTTTATGGCTGAGTTGATTACCAACGATGCTCTTTGGCAGCAATGGAAAGGGCAAATGCCGGTCATATACAACAAGGAAAATTGAAACAATATTTATTAGAAATTAAAGGAGATGAAAAATGAAAACTGCAATTTATAAAGAATACGGCTCACCCGATGTACTTCAATTGACAGAGGTCGAAAAGCCGACACCCAAGGATAATGAAGTTTTGATCAAAATTCACGCGACCACCGTCACCGCCGTGGACTCCATCTTCCGTAGCGGCCGCCAGATTGCGGCTCGATTGTTTACAGGATTGATGCGCCCTAAGGTCACCACGCTTGGTAGCGAGTTGGCGGGGGAAATCGAAGCCGTGGGAAAGGATGTCAAACGCTTTAAGGTTGGCGATAAAATTTTGGCCGCAACCGCCGAGTTTGGAGCCTATGCCGAGTACCTCTGTTTGCCAGAGGAAGCGGTTCTGATCAAAAAGCCAGACAATATGAGCTATGAAGAAGCCGCCGCTTTTTGTGATATTACGGCACTTCCCTTTCTGCAAGAGGGGGCCAATCTTCAACGCGGCCAAAAAATTCTGATCAACGGTGCCTCTGGGGCGATTGGTACCGTGGCGGTTCAATTAGCCAAACATTTTGGGGCCGAGGTGACTGGGGTCTGTAGCACCCGAAATGTAGAGTTGGTAAAATCACTGGGAGCTGACCAAGTCATTGATTACAAAAAAGAAGATTTTACTCGTACTCGCGAAAGCTATGACATCATTTTTGACGTGGTTGGCAAAAGTTCGTTTGCCAAGGCCAAAGGATCATTAAAACTAGGTGGTCTTTATCTCACCCCTGTTATAAGTCTGCCTCTTTTGCTCCAAATGTTGTGGACCTCGAAATTTGGCAACAAGAAGGCCAAAATTGTCTTTGCCGGGTTACGACCTGCCAATGAACAAGTTAAAGACCTTACCTTGATGCGGGAGCTTTTTGAGAAAGGCGTTCTCAAGGCCGTGATTGATCAGAGCTACTCCTTAGAGCAAATTGTGGAAGCGCATAGTTATGTCGATCAGGGTCATAAACGTGGTAATGTCGTCGTGACTGTTGCGTAGATACAAAAAACAGGCGTGTTAATGGCCCTGATGCTAGACGTCAGGGCCATAACCAAAGACTAAAAAGGAGCAATTGAAATGAAAAACCATAAGGTGGCCTCGCCACGCGCTTATGCCAGAGTGGCTGGAGTTCTATATTTGGCTATCTTTTTCTTGGGCCCCTTGGCATTTTTTATGGGGAGAACTAGTGTCGTCGTGCCTGGTGACCCCGCTGCAACAATCGATAGCCTGATGGCTTCAGAGACGATGTTCCGTATCGGGATGGTGGCCGAAACAGCCATTATTTTGATTGAGATTGTGGTGAGTGCCATTCTCTATGTGCTGCTGAGACCCGTGAGCAAGCCGCTTGCCTTGGCCTCAGCGTTGGCCCGGTTTGCCCAGGCCGGACTTCAGGCAGCCAATTTATTGACAGCTGTCCCTGCCTTGTTATTGCTGGGTGGAACAAGCTACCTCGCCTCATTCGAGACCGATCAATTGAACGCGCTTGTCCTCCTGTTTATGGATATAAACGCCTTTGTGATCATCATCTGGGGCTTGATCTTTGGTTTTCACCTCTTATTGCTCGGGTATCTTATCTATCAATCAGGCTTCTGGCCCAAAACATTAGGTATCTTGCTTACTCTGGCCTCTTTGGGGTATTTGGCCCAAAGTTACGGACATCTTCTCTCTCCCCAATATGATGAGTTGCTGGCCACTGTTGTGGTGGTGTTGGCCATTCCTGGTGAGTTAGCATTTACCATATGGCTCTTGTGGAAGGGTGTTGATGTCGAACGATGGGAAGGGCGTAATCAGGCTTCTGCTCGACGAGAAGCAGTGAATGGCGCTATTTTAAGGCAACCTGCCTCTGTTTGAGCTTATGAAACAGCCGTGTCGCAACCATTTTCTGTGAGATACGTATTACCAATCATCAAGCCTATATTATCATCTTGTAGTATGCAAGGAGAGAACTTATGAAAGCCATTTTATACCCAACATACGGCTCACCCGATGTGTTACAACTCAAAGCGGTGGAAAAGCCAAAGCCTAAGGATAATGAAGTGCTTGTAAAAATTCACGCAGCGGCGGCCAACCCGCTGGACTGGCATCGGATGCGAGGGGAACCCTTCCTGGTTCGGTTATCGGAGGGATTTTTTAAGCCTAAAGACCCGAGGCTTGGGGCTGACATTGCGGGGACGGTTGAAGCCATTGGGGCAAATGTCACCGAATTTCAACCGAGCGATGAGGTGCTTGGCGAGATATCCTTGGGCGGTTTTGCCGAGTATGTGGCTGCTCCAGAGCACCTTTTGGTTCCCAAACCAACTAATTTATCATTCAAAGAGGCCGCAGCAATGCCTGTTGTAGGTCTGACCGCATTGCAAGGGTTGCGTGATACGGGCAAGATTCAGGCTGGGGAAAAGGTCTTGATTAATGGGGCGTCGGGGGGTGCTGGGACATTTGCAGTACAACTTGCAAAATCGTTTAAGGCTCACGTCACCGGTGTATGTAGTACCCGGAATGTCGAGATGGTCCGCTCTATCGGAGCGGATGAGGTGATTGATTACACCCAGGAAGATTTCACCAACAACGGCCAGCAGTATGACCTGATTTATGATGCTGTGGGGAATCGCTCCGTATCAGAATATCAGCAGGCTTTGAAGCCACAAGGGCGATGTGTCGTGGCTGGATTTACCACCCTGCCTCATATGTTTGGGCTAATGCTGAAGGGGACCTGGGTGTCAAGGCGTGGTGAGCAACAAATCGGCTCAATGGGCATCGCCCAAGCTAAGAAGGAAGATATGCTGTTGATCAAAGAACTGCTTGAAACAGAAAAGGTGGTTCCCATCATTGACCGATGTTACCCCTTAAGCGAGACGGCTGAAGCCATCCGTTATCTTGAAACAAGTCGGGCTCGGGGTAAGGTTGTTATTGTGGTGGAAGATGTAACTGACTAGTAATACCAGCTTCGTTAAGAAAACAAGAAATAAACAAAAAAAGTCGCAATTTCGCGACTTTTTTTGTTATGTGACGTTTTTGTGACGTTTTTTAAACGCAAATGTGACGCTCAGGTGGTAAAGTGGCAATACATTTAATTCAAGAGGAATAAAAATGAGTTCACAACCAAAATATGAAGCAACGATGACAATTCCTAAAGGCGGCAAGGAAGCGTGGTCAAATCTTATGCATGGCCAAACGCCTGTGCCTGATGATATAAATACGGGAAGTCCAATTGTCATGGCAACGGCTCAGTTTGATGATGGCACTTGGGTGGCTGGCGGGGTGTTAAAAAGCAAGACCCCGACCGACTACAACATCATTTTTATGTGGGTCTTTACTAAGAATGGCAATCAATCTTCGGGCTGGCCCATTGATGTGAGTGATAATGAGGACTTTTACCTGTCTAGTATCTCTTTTTCATTAACCGATGACGGTGATGAAGATTACTTGCTCAAGATCGTAGAGGCTGATTCGTAGGGATTTGTTGTTGCTCTAATAATAAAAATCATACAGTAAAACAAACGGCCATAAATTTATGGCCGTTTGTTTTACTGTACTGTGTAAAAAGTACTTGACAGAATGTAAACTTTATTGTACTATATGTTCGCTTTGGTATACTATTAGTCATCTTGACCATATAAAACGAGGAAAGTATGTCCTTTCAAGAAAAAAACATTACCGTCACGTTAGTAAACTTTAGTTTAATTTTGTTTTTTTTTCTGATAAGAGTGTTTCAGATGACCCAGAGTGAAACCTTCACACCAAATAATGTCTTTCGGCTGTGGGGAGTTGTCATTCTATTGGCGGTTATTGTGACAATTTTTGCTACAATTATGACCCATATTGTCTCGGCGATTATTGAGGCAATTAGGACAAAAGAAGAGCCTGATATTGAAGATATTCAAGACGAGCGGGATCAGTTGATTGATCTAAAGGGAACGAAGGTCACGTACACTGTTTCCTCAGTCGGCATTTTTTTTGCGATGGCTAGCTTCGCCTTTGGTCAGTCCCCGCTGGTGATGTTCAGTGCCCTCATCTTTGTCGGGGTGTTGGCTCAGATTATTGGTGATATCTTTCGGCTGTATCTCTATCGGCGAGGGTTTTAAGATGAGTAAAGGCCGAATAAAAAACAACATTCGAACCTTGCGCTTTTTCAACGATGAGATGACCCAGCAGGAACTGGCTAAAAAAGTGGGGGTGACCCGTCAAACGATCATTGCCTTGGAAAAGGAGAAGTATTCCCCCTCACTCGAACTGGCTTTTTTGATCGCCCGGGCGTTTGATAAGCCGTTGGAGGAGGTGTTTTCATTTGAAGAGGAGGTGTAATTGTGAATTTTCGCTATTCCTCTGGCCCCACCGCTCTGCATTGGGCCAAACTGCTGAAGGTGTGACAACACAGAGTATTGTCAGGAGAGTATCGAATTATCAATTGTGAATTTTCAGTCAGGAGAAATCATGAAAACAAATGTAAATAGATATTGGGCCGATTGGCTTGTACCGACCGGGTTGATTGTGTTGAGTATTATTCCGGTAGTTGCTGGCGCGTTTCGCTTGAGTGAGTTGGCAGGCGGGGCAGACATCACGTCCCAAAACGCTCGCTTTTTTGCCTCACCCCTGCCGGTAGTGTCGCACATCATCAGTGTCACACTGTATTCTCTACTGGGAGCATTTCAGTTCTCCCCTGGTTTTCGACGCCGCCACCCCGGCTGGCATCGCACTGCTGGTCGGCTGTTGGTTCCAGCAGGTCTGGTCGCTGCACTGTCTGGCCTCTGGATGAGCCATTTCTACCCCTGGCCTAACGGTGACGGCCAACTACTTTACGTAGTACGAATTATATTTGGATCTGGGATGTTGCTGTCTATCCTTTTGGGCATTATGGCCGTTCGACGGCGAGACTTTACTGGACACGGGGCTTGGATGATGCGAGGCTACGCCGTCGGGATGGGGGCAGGAACGCAGGCGTTCACCCACTTGCTCTGGTTTGTCCTCTTTGGCGTCCCTGACGAGTGGACCAGAGCAATGCTGATGACGGCAGGCTGGGTCATTAACTTGGCTGTGGCTGAGGGGGTCATTCGTAGGCGACCAATCCAGTCAACACGTTCTAGTCACACGGTTGCAAGACAGCCGCTGTAGATAAACAGTAAGCTTTTTTAAAAATCAAACAAATACGCTTTATAGAAGGATTATAAAAATGGATACCAATCAAATGCTGAACCTGATACATATGAAAGCAAAATTTTCAGCGCTATGGATATTTGTCCTGCTGAACATCATATTTCGGGACATTCATGAATTATTTAGACCCGGATTTCTAGCGGAGATGATGACTGGTACGGTCAACGGGGTGCAATTGACCGAAGAAACGATGTTGATGGCTGGCATCCTGCTGGAAATTCCGATCCTGATGGTTGTCTTGCCCTGGATATTACCGTATCGCATCAATCGCTGGGCGAACATCATTGTCGGGATCATTGGGCTGATGTTTATTGCAACCACTGACCGACATGACCTTGATGACATGTTTTTCGCAGCGGTAGAAGTCGTGACCGCGTTAATCATTATTTGGCTGGCCTGGACGTGGGCTGAAAAAGATGGGATAAAACATGCTTTAACAACAGTCGCAGGGGAAGCATAACAATGACGATAGTGAAGGGCGATCTTAGCGACAAAGTATGTATGGTGACAGGTGCCACCAGCGGTATTGGTCAGATCGCCGCACAAGCACTTGCAGAAATGGATGCTGAACTGTTTTTGGTCTGCCGTAACCGTGTCAAAGGGGAACGTACCTTGGCAGATATTGTAGCCCATACGGGTAATAATCGAATCACACTCTTGATTGGTGATCTTTCGTCATTAGCAGGGGTACATCACGTTGCCCAGTCATTTCTCGAACGCGACAAGCCCTTACATTTATTGTTGAACAATGCGGGGGTGTTAAATTTAAAGCGAGCAATTACCGTGGACGGCTACGAGGAAATGTTTGCGGTCAATCATCTCGCTTATTTTTTACTGACCAATTTACTCCTTGATCGTCTTAAGGCTAGTGCCCCAGGACGCATTGTGAACGTTTCCTCCGAAGCACACATGTATATTAAAGGCATTAACTTTGACGATTTAAATTTCAATGAGGGGTTTCGTGCGATCAAGGTCTATGGGCATTCCAAATTAGCCAATATATTGTTTACTCGGGAACTAGCCAAGCAACTGGAAGGCACTGAGATAACAGCAAACTCAGTTCACCCAGGCGCAGTCGGGACGGGTTTGGGGTCGCAAAATGGTTGGTTTGGAAAATTAGCCAACCGACTGATGAGATTATTTCTTGAGGCTCCCGAAAAGGGTGCCCAAGCGTTGATTTACGCTTGTGTATCGCCAGAATTGGACGGTTTGACTGGCCGCTATTTCGAGGCTTGCCGTGAGCAGCAGCCCAAGCCTTGGGCTATGGATGATGCAGCGGCCCAACGATTGTGGGAGGTCAGCATAGAACTAACTGGTCTGCCAGTTTCGTCGGGCCTGGTCCCCTCATAAGGATTCTTCATCCTATGGGCAAATGGTAGAAATAAACATAGGCTAATACAGAGCGTAAAACGGCTTCTGTGTTTAGTTGAAAAATAAAATAAAACGAATGTCGAAACCTTTCATTTTGTCATTCGTACCCCCTATTAGACGTAAAGGTTAAAACAATGAAAGCAATTGTATGCACAAAGTATGGCGCACCCGATGTCCTTCAACTACAAGAAGTGACAAAACCGGTGCCTAAAGATAATGAAATATTGATTAAAGTACACGCGTCAACCGCAACGACGGCAGGGCTGGCTGGACGAACAGGCAAGCCTGTCGTGGCGAGATTATTCTCAGGGTTGGCAAAACCTAAAAACAATATACTGGGGATTGAGTTGGCTGGGGAGATTAAAGCCATAGGCAAAGATGTCACCCGATTTAAGGTTGGCGATCAAATTTTTGGAATGACGGGGGCAATTACCCCAGGCGCTTACGCTGAATTTAAATGTATGCCCGAAGATGGTCCACTGCTCTTAAAGCCTGCAAGCCTGACCTATAAAGAAGCGGCGGCTGTGGTCGAGGGTGGTTTAACGGCGATCAATTTTTTGAAGAACAAGGCAAATATTCAACTAGGCCAAAATATCCTTATCTACGGGGCCTCTGGGGCTGTGGGTACCGCTTCAATTCAGGTGGCTAAATATTTTGGGGCGAATGTTACCGCCGTATGTAGCACCACAAATTTGGATTTGGTGAAATCGCTAGGTGCTGATCAGGTGATCGATTACACCCAAGAGGATTTTACCAAAAATGGGCAGCAATATGATATTATTTTTGATACAGTTGGCAAGCGTTCATTTATGCAATGTAAAAACTCGCTCACCGAAAATGGCCTTTATCTTGATGCGGGCAATCCCGCTACGATTTTATGGATGGCTTGGACCTCAATGTTTGGTCGTAAAAAAGCACTTTTAACAGCCACATATGTGAGATCTGCTAGCGAAATTACAAAAGATCTTGTCTTCCTGAAAGAGCTAATTGAGGCTGGCCAAATTAAGCCCGTGATTGATCGACAATACCCTCTGGCACAGACTGCCGAGGCTCATCGATATGTTGAGACAGGCCGAAAGAAGGGCAATGTAGTAATTACGGTCGCCTAAAATGGTGGCTATCAAACAAAGGAGATTAAGCTATGAAACGGGAAACGATGATTATTGAAGCTGATGAGTTGTTGACAAAATTGGGTGATGAAAACATCCGGATTTTTGATGCGACGATTCTGTTCTTTAGAAAAGAGGCAGATGCCACCGCCTATGAGCAATATTTGCAAGAACACATTCCGGGCGCAGCATTTTTTGATCACGACGATTTTTCGAATGCGAAGAGTAATTACATGTATATGGTGTTGTCTGAGGATGAGTTGGCGACCCAAATTGGGAATATCGGTATCTCTGAAGATTCGGAGATCATCTTTTATACTAGTGACTTACTCCCGTGTGCTACTCGGGCGTGGTGGCTGCTCACCTATGCCGGACACAACAATGTGCGGGTCTTGAATGGGGGGCTGGCGGCTTGGAAAAAAGTGGGTGGAAACGTTGCAAAAGGTGGGCACTGTTATCCACCAGCAAAATTTGAGACCAGCTTACGACCAAATCTGTTTGCCAGCAAAGAGGAGGTTCAGGCGGTGATGGGTGATAATACTGTATGTACGGTGAATACATTGAGTCCGGAAATGTATGCAAATGGGCATATTTCTGGCTCGTCTTTACTGCCGTGTGCTGATTTGATGCAGGATATGGCTGCGTTTTTGCCGAATGATCAGCTTGCGTCTCGTTTGCAAACGGAAACCCGCTATGAGCGGGTTATCACGTATTGTGGCGGTGGAATTGCAGCCACGGTGAATGCAATGGCCCACTTAATGATTGGAAATGAAAATGTCTCTGTCTATGACGGCTCAATGTCTGAATGGTCAGGGGAAAAGTTGCCCATAACCACGGGTAGTGAGGCGTAACCAATCGGAGGTGATTTATGAAAGCGGTCTTATGTCCAAAATATGGCTCCCCTGATGTTCTAAAATTGGGGGATGTCGACAAACCTATTCCCAAGTCGAATGAGCTTTTGGTCAAAATACACGCCACAACGGTGGGCCCCTCTGATGTTGTTTCGGTCAAAGGGGAACCGTTCATCGCCAGACTTTTTGACGGCCTCTTGAAGCCTAAAAATCCCATCCTGGGTAATGTGTTTGCTGGGCAGATAGAAGTGGTTGGTGAGAACGTGACTCAATTTAAGGTGGGCGATGATGTATTTGGCTCGACAGTTCTGGCTCAGGGATGTTATGCAGAATACATTTGTATCCCAGCCGATGGCACCCTTGCGATCAAACCCAGTAATGTGAGTTGCGCCGAGGCCGCCGGGATATGTGATGGCGGAAATACAGCCCTGACCTTTCTACGAGATAAAGCTAAGTTACAAAGCGGGCAAAAAGTGCTGGTGAATGGGGCCTCTGGCTCGGTTGGGAACTGGGCGGTGCAATTGGCAAAGGCGTATAGCGCAGAGGTCACGGGGGTGTGTAGTACTAAAAATGTACCGTTGGTAAAATCTTTAGGGGCGGATCATGTCATTGATTACACTAAAGAGGATTTTACCCAAAGCAACCAAAGCTGGGATGTGATTTTTGATGCAGTGGGTAAGAGTTCGTTTTCGAAATGTAAAAATGTACTTACCGAACAGGGGATTTATCTCTTAACCATCCCCACCTTGGAAATTATGTTGCAAATGTTGTGGACGGCTAAAAGTAATGGCAAGAAAGCCATCTTCGCGGCGGCTGGCCTCAGTCAATCAAAAGAGAAGATGCACCATCTTGCCGAGTTGATTGAGGCTGGCAAGATTAAGGTGGTGATTGATAGGCATTATGGGCTCGACGAGATTGTCGAGGCCTATGGTTATGTTGACAAAGGGCATAAAACAGGTGATGTGGTTATTGCCGTGGCATAGCAAATTAAAGATTGGTTCAGTCTTCAAAAGTCTGATTTTTCGGCAATATCCATTGTTAGTATGTATAATTTAGGGATAATTATGCTAAATAGACTGGACCAATCTGACTTTTAAACTGCTTCTGTAATTTCCCATAACTTACCCCACATTTTGCCCCAATTGGCAGGGAATGGCATCAAAAAAGGTGTAAATGATACTCTCTCAGCCTGTATGATTTGTATCACCATACAAATCATACACCTAGGAGAATCAATAATGGAATTTACCCTGATCGACTTTTTTATCGGCTTCTTTTTAATGAATGCGATGCCCCATTTATTGTTTGGTCTGTACAACGTGCGGATGATTAGCGCCTTTGGGCTTAGCCCGCTGGCGAATCTGATCTATAGTTTTGTCAATGTCACCGTTGCGCTTGTTTTATTTCATTTACAATATGGGATGCAGTCATTGGCAAGTTATGGAATTATCCTTGGCGCTGGAACAGTGGTTGTGCTTTACTTGCTCACAGGACGATTTTTCTACAATTTGCTTCGGAAAGATAAAGTTGTGACCTAGCCCACCCCAATATAGTGACCCTGTGGTCCATCAAGATAAGCTTCGATGAGTGCCATGCGTAAGGCGGTGATATCTAGAGGGATTGTTTGTTGACGGGTTCGAGACCCTATGAGAAAATGACCTGGCTTGTGCGCTTCATCAAAAATTAGAGTTACGGTAAACTCTTCCGTAATTGAAACACTGCCTCCTGTATTCAGAGGGCCACCGTGACCACCACCAACTGTCCAAATTATCGTATCATTCTTTTTGTTCAAACGAATGACTAGGTCCGAAGCCTGAAGTTCAGATGAGGTCTTTGGCATCCATATCGTTGCCTCAGCAATCTGCTCCAAAAGCGGCTTTATTTGTGGATTCCATTCCTTGATGATGGCTCGATACTGGGCATCCTTCACGTAATTTTGAAAGTGCTCTTTTCGCGATGCCCATTGAAGCCCAGATTGCTGATTAGCCTCCTCCATTTCAGCCAATTTAGCTTGCTGGGCCACCTCTAACTCAGGCCAGTCAATCTTTTTAGGAGTGTAAGGTACTTTAGGCTTGGTGATAGGTGAGGATATCGCTTTTTGAGGTTGATTTGATTTGTTCTGTCTGTTGAACCATACCCTATAAACAATATAGGCGAGATAAAGAAGGCCAATCGTAATTAATATCGATGATATATCCATTCCTTTTATCCTTACTAATAAACTGAGGAGTGGTTTAGTAAATGGCAAGAAGTTTTAGAAAAACCGATGAATATCGATTAGTGATTGTTGCTCAAAACAAGATCTAATTTGGCCTGTTTACGGGTAAATGAAATTTACCATAGATTATGGCGCGAAATTGACAATATTTGGAATTATTTTCGACTTTTGAGCAATCTTTTATTTTACAAAACTTTCTGCCAAATACTTTACCCTATCACGAATCTTGAAGAAAAAAAGTTCCCAAATTTGGCCCTGCCGCCTGAATAAAAGAGAGAGTCAATCAACCGACTAAGTACTGATTTGACGGTAGCAACAAAATCTTGTACTCTTTTTGTATAGATTTTGTTTATGTATTGCCAAATCACCAATGATTATAACTTAGAAAGGAGTGCAGCGTGAATCACTTGAAAGCCTATTTAGATGAGTTGGCTCAACTTGATGATAACCTTGCTTTAATTCAGAACGTATTTCGATGGTTGCGTCCTGATGATGTGACGCAAATTGATACCGTTGCGGAGAAGGTTCAACATTTGACCCAAGCGATGACATCCAATCCTGAGCAGGCCAGCCTAATCCGTGAGAAAGTTCATACATTTCTTGTGGATATGCGTTTTCTCCCGCTCTACAGTGACACGGGTATTTTACCGCGCCGCGCCTTTACTTCCGAGTTTTGGCGACGAGTTTACAATAAACTTTTGCCTGAACCCCCCGTAATTTTTAGTGCCAAAAGCCTGATGGAGCAAGTTTTTAACAAACCAGATGATCCTGTGTGGGTTCAGGCTGTATCAGATGAGACTTGGATCCAGCTTTATCGTATTTTTATTCCTAATGAGCCAGATAATAATATTGAACTTCATCTCATCGATGAGGCCCTGTATGCGCTAGAAATGCTTTCGATTTGGCTGGCAGCCGAAGAGATGAGAGATGAACTCTTGCGTTTAGACCCGTCTATTGTCGATCACGACTCAATCTTTATTGCCCAAGAACGTGAAATTAGTCAATTTGTAGCAGCATATCGCTCTCGATTGAATCCCCTTGTTGAAGATAAAGAGGCTGATGCCTCCCACGCCTGGGTGATATTACAGCAGTGTGCTGAACAAATTAAAGCATTTCGACAACTGGCCCTACACAAAGGGAGTGATCTCAAATTAACTTACCTGCTAGAACGTATTGAACAGAATTTTATTCGGATTCAAGATCTACTAGACGTTCTTGATACAGAAGATGAAGTGACGTTTAAGACGAAATGGGTGGCTCTATTTCGCCAGCTTGTGGTAGCACAGAAGAATGAGCGAGACATTGTTAGTCTCATTCGACAAACCAGCTATTTGCTTGCCAAAAGTGTGACCAATCACGCCAGCAAAACTGGTGAACATTACATTACAGAAGATCGTCACGGCTATGTCGATATGCTAAAGCGCGGGCTGGGGGCGGGTATTTTTATTGCGTTTATGGCTCTTATTAAGATTCAGATTGAGGCGATGGATTTGCCCCTAGAGTGGTACACCTTTTGGGTTAGCCTAAATTATGGCTTGGGATTTGTTATTATTCATATGTTTCATTTTACCGTGGCCACAAAACAGCCTGCGATGACCGCAGCTTATATCGCCAAGAAATTAGAACATGCCCATAACGGAATGGCCGATCAAAAAGAGTTAGCCAAACTCATTGTCAACACAGGACGCTCACAATTTGCCGCAATTATGGGGAATATCGGAGCAGCGTTACCCGTCGCCCTGTTGCTCGGTCTCGTGCTTAATGCTTTCCTTGGTAGCGATGTGATCGGTGTGGACAAAGCAGCCACATTGATGAGGGAGCAAAACGCTCTGACAAGCTTGGCTCTTTTCTATGCGGCAATTGCCGGGGTTTGGCTATTCGTTTCAGGGTTAGTGGCGGGCTACTTTGATAATCGTTGTCTCTATTTGGATTTACCAGGCCGCATTCGTCAACACCCATTATTGCAACGATTTATGTCGCCTAAATTGCGTAACAATCTGGCTGATTATATCAGTGAGCATTATGGTGCCCTCTACGGTAACTTCTTTTTTGGCGTAATGCTTGGGGTAACAAGTTACTTCGGTTATTTGTTTAGTTTGCCGTTAGACATCCGTCACGTGGCCTTCTCCGTATCCAATGTCGGGTTCGCTTCAACGGTGACCTGGCCCAATATTTGGGTCTTTCTAGAGTTTGTATTTTTTGCCTTGCTTATTGGTGTGGTAAATTTATCGGTCAGCTTCTTTTTTGCCTTGAGCGTTGCTCTGCGTTCACGGGGGATACGTCTCGGTGGGATTCGTTCTATCATCCGTGCCTGTTGGCAAGAGATGCGATATCGCCCTTGGGAACTTGTTCTACCGCCCCTGACACGATCAGATAGCAACCAACAACACGCTCAGCCCTAAACCCTAAGCCGATAAATTCAACAGAGGCTCCCCCTGATGGTAGCCTCACTCTCTATCTCATCATCGGCCAACAATCTATCTTCAGCCTCCACAATTGAATTGAATAACAACGACGTTATCATTCTGATACATATACCCTGCGTTGCGGCTTCATCTTGCCCGTTCAAGTCAGTAGGTATAATTCGTCAAGCCAGAAGGTAACGAATATCGATATTGTTGGATTGGTATTTTTGGTGGTGGCGGTGGGGCTGAGGTATTTTGATTGATATTGAATTTAAGGTGGACAAGTTAGTAAGGGTGGATTATAATGAATAGGTTTATCAGTTCAAAGTGTGTGAACAACAATAGCAAAGATATTGGTAAATTTTCATTGAGTCTTCTTTAGGATGTGATTTTTGTGAAAACTAAAGTTAGCACAGCCATAATGTATTGTTTTATAAGTTTGTTTGGAGTTGGGTGTGGAGCCGAATTAAGTGATCTTCCAGAAACATCAATTCCAACAGCGACCTTGACTTCCCAAGTATCAGCGCCAATTGCAACAACAGTATCAACAAAAACACCAAATTCGACCGAAATCCCCAGTTCAACAGTAACCCCACGACCAACTGATATACCAGATAGCATAGATTTACCTGACGGGTGCCCCCCAGATTGTTCAGACGCTGATTTACGTTGGGCCGATTTTAGTGAGGCTGATCTGAAGGACGTTAACTTGAGTGGAGCTAATCTCGAAGGAGCTAATTTCAGCGGAGCTGATTTAACTAAAGCCGACTTAAGTAGGGCTAATTTAAGTGGCGCAGACCTAACCAGAACAGATTTAACTGAAGCTGATTTGAGTGAAACCAAATTGCGTGGAGCCAAATTGGCGGGAGCTAATTTTAGTAAAGCAAGCCTCATGAAGGCCAGTATATTTTGGGGCGATCTAATCGGTGTTAATCTAAGTCAAGCTGATTTAACTGAGGCTGACTTGCGTGGCACAACTTTAATTGGAGTTGATTTAGGTGAGGCTAATCTGCATAAGACAAATTTGGCAGGTGCAGACTTAACCGTGGCTAATTTTGTTGGAGCCAACTTACATCAAGCTAATTTACCTCAGGCCGATTTGGGTGGGGCTGATTTGTCTGGCGTAGACTTGAGCGAAGCTGATTTAAGCTGGGCTACTTTGATTGGTGCTAATTTTCAAGAGGCAAATCTAACTAATGCGGATTTGAGTAATGCAGATTTAAGATTCGCAAATTTAGAAAAAGCAGATTTACGTGGGGCCAAATTGGACGAGACCAATATGGATGAAGCGAATCTCACAGAAACAATATTTGATTAAGTATCAAGAATGTCTGGGATATTCAGGATGCTACTCAACTAAGATTAAAAAGCGGAATTGGAAAGTAACATCACGTATCAATCTTTCCAATCCGCTCATTTATGACCGGCTACCCCACCTCAATCTCAACCAACAAATCTTTCGCATCAATCTGTGCCCCGGCGTTGACGTGGATGACCTTTACGGTGCCATCGATATCGGCGTGGAGACCGGTCTCCATTTTCATCGCTTCAATAGTTAATAGCATATCGCCCACTTTAACAGGTTGACCGACTTCAACGGCCAAGGTGGCAACCACCCCAGGCATTGGGGCGCCGACGTGGCCTTTATTGTTGGCATCGGCTTTAGCCCGTTGTGTGGTTGTTGTGGCGGCGGAGCGATTGGGTACCAAGATATTGCGCGGTTGCCCGTTTAGCTCGAAAAAGACCCGAACCTGCCCCGCATCATTGGTCTCGCCAATGGCTTGCAGACGGATCTCAAGCGTTTTCCCCGGATCGATCTCCACCGAAATTTCCTGCCCCGGTTCCATCCCATACAAGAAAACCGGCGTTGGCAGGGTGCGAACGGGGCCGTAGATGTTGCGCCGCGCCATGTAATCCACAAATACCTTGGGATACATCAGATAGCCACAAAAATCCTCATTGTCAAAATCCTCATCATCAATCGCCTCGCCCAACTTTTTGCGGAGACTATCAAAATTCGCGGGTTGGAGTGAGGCCCCCGGTCGGGTAGTGAACGGAATGCGACCATTGAGAATTTTGGCCTGGATAGCAGGTGGCCAGCCGTTTGGTGGTTGCCCCAAGTAGCCCTGCATCATATTGATGGCAGACTCGGGGAAGGCGACATCGACCTCGGGATCTTCGACCTGCTCTCGGGTTAGATTTTGGCTCACCATCAACAGGGCCACATCCCCCACAACCTTCGATGAAGGCGTGACCTTGGTGATATCGCCAAACATTTGGTTGACATCGGCGTAGGTCTTGGCAATCTCTGGCCAGCGCGCTTCCAGACCGAGCGAGCGGGCTTGGGCTTTGAGATTGGTAAATTGACCTCCAGGCATCTCGTGCAGGTACACCTCAGACGCAGGGGAGGACAGGCCCGACTCAAAGGCCAGATATTGGGCGCGGGTTTGCTCCCAGTAGCGACTGATTTCTCGCACTGCATCAATATCAAGCCCCGTATCCCGTTCAGTGTGCTGCAAGGCCTCGACAATTGAGCCAAGACACGGCTGTGAAGTACCGCCCGAAAAGGCATCCATTGCCGCGTCCACAGCATCGACCCCAGCGTTAGCTGCGGCCAGAATCGTTGCTCCAGCGATACCTGAGGTGTCGTGGGTGTGGAAGTGGATGGGGAGGCCCACCTCTTCTTTGAGGGCCTTGATCAACACTGTTGCTGCCGCAGGTTTGAGCAAGCCCGCCATATCCTTAAGACCCAATATATGGGCACCAGAATCTCGCAGCGCCTTGCCCATTTCAACATAATATTTGAGATTATACTTCGATCGACTCGGGTTAAGAATGTCGCCTGTATAGCAGATGGCCGCTTCACAAACCTTGCCACTTTCCAACACCGCATCAATCGCCACCCGCATATTTTCAACCCAGTTGAGGCTATCAAATACACGGAAGACATCAACGCCTGACTTGGCCGCTTGAGCCACAAACTCTTGCACAATATTGTCAGGGTAATTCGTGTAGCCAACGCCGTTTGAAGCCCGAAGCAACATTTGGGTCATCAAATTGGGCATCTTAGCCCGCAAATCGCGGAGACGTTGCCAGGGGCACTCTTGCAAAAATCGATAGGCGACATCGAAGGTGGCCCCACCCCAGCATTCCATTGAAAAAAGCTCGGGTAGCTTTTCGGCATAAGCGCCAGCCACAGCAATCATATCAATGGAACGAACCCGAGTGGCCAGCAAAGATTGATGCCCATCGCGCATTGTGGTGTCGGTGATCAACAGTTTTTTCTGGGCCAACATCCAGTCAGCTACCGCTTGCGGACCTTGTTCATCAAGCAAGGTCCGGGTGCCAGGTGGCGGTGGATCCAGACTGACTTCTGGGTATTTGATCGTCAGGTTTTCTAAATCGGGCTTGGGGCGTCCTGTGGTTAAAGGATTGCCATTAACCGTGATATCCGCGATGTAGGTCAAAATCTTGGTGGCTCGGTTTTTACGGGGAGTGAAATCGAGGAGTTCTGGGGTATTGTCGATAAACTTGGTGGTGTATTTGTTATTGAGAAAGTCTTCGTGCTTGAGCAGATTTTCAACAAAGGCGATGTTGGTTGAAACACCGCGAATGCGAAATTCGCGTAAAGCGCGGTCCATCCGAGCGATGGCTTCATCGGGAGTTGGGGCCCAAGCGGTGACCTTTTCCAACAATGAGTCGTAGTAACGGGTGATGACCGCGCCTGAGTAGGCGGTACCGCCATCCAGCCGGATACCCATCCCGGTTGCGCCGCGATAGGCGGTGATGCGGCCATAGTCAGGGATAAAGTTATTCTGCGGATCTTCGGTGGTGACTCGACACTGTATAGCGTGGCCACGTAACTCAACGTCCTCTTGTTTAGCACACCCCGTAGCTTCGGTAATGTCGGCCCCTTGGGCGAGCTTGATTTGGGCTTTGACGATATCAATGCCTGTAACCTCTTCGGTCACGGTGTGTTCCACTTGGATGCGAGGATTGACCTCAATGAAGTAAAAATTACCAGTGTCCATATCCATCAAGAATTCGACAGTACCGGCACATTCATAGTTGGCCTGCTTACAGATTTTCAAACCTAATTCACATAGTTCTCGACGCTGCTCATCTGAGAGATAGGGGGCTGGGGCGCGTTCGACCACCTTTTGGTTGCGGCGTTGCACCGAACAATCACGTTCCCACAGGTGATAAATATTGCCATGTTGATCCCCCAGAATTTGGACTTCAACGTGACGGGCCCGAGTGACCAACTTTTCAAGATAGCCTTCACCGTTACCAAAAGCAGCCTCTGCTTCTCGACGGCCTTCCAGCACTTTGCTTTCTAGCTCTTCCGGTCCCATAATCGGCCGCATGCCGCGACCACCACCACCCCAACTGGCTTTGAGCATAAATGGGTAGCCGATTTCATCAGCCATCCGGCGCACCTCGTCCATATCATCGGGCAGGACATCGGTCGCTGGTACGACGGGCACCCCGGCGGCGATTGCGACCTGACGGGCACTGGCTTTGTCGCCCAACATACGCATGGTTTCGGCTTTTGGGCCAATGAAAGTGATGCCGTGCTTGGTACAAGCATCAACAAAGTCGGGGTTTTCAGACAAGAGACCATAGCCAGGGTGAATGGCATCAGCCCCGGACGCCTTTGCCACCCGAATCATCTCATCGATTGAAAGATAAGCTGCGACGGGTCCCATTCCTGCACCAATCCGATAGGCTTCATCTGCCTTAAAGCGGTGCAAGGAGAGTTTGTCCTCTTCCGCAAAGACCGCAACGGTCTTCTTTTTCATTTCATTGGCACCTCGCATCACTCGGATGGCAATTTCACTGCGATTAGCAATTAGGATTTTTTCGAAATTTTTCATGTTTGTCCACGCTTTGAAGATTTATTTTAGGCATTGTCAATTTTATTATCAACCCGGTTCCAAGGTTCTGCGTTGGGACCGAGTGGTCTGAAGATAAATTTAGGTCGGAAAATGAATGCCTTGACCAATACCACTGACATCAAACTCAAAGGATATCTTTTGAGTTTGAACTCGAATTGAATATATTGAGTTGGATCAAAACGGCTTGGTTTTAGTTTGGGCTATCTCTTCAGGAGATAGCTAGAGGTTAGTAGCAAGTCATTGGTACTGCGAAGATTATAATGCGATTTGGCTGGAAACAAAAATTTTTGGTTATATCACGTTTCCAGCCAAATATTTGCTGTACTGACTATGACTATCGATTCGGTGGGTTTTGCGCTTGGGCATACACTCGCTCAAATTCGTTGAGGAATTGTTGCGCTATATCGGCATTGTGAACGATGAGGATGTTTTCATCATTTGAGTTGTCGGCATTGTTGCTAAAATTGAAAGAGCCTAAAACGACCGTTTCATCATCAATGATAAAAGCTTTGTGGTGGAAGGTGTAGGGGTTTCCATCCTGCAAAACATCCATCCCCCTGCGACGCATGCGATTATATTCACTGGAGTCGGTTTCCGAGCCTCGGGTTTCAAAAATACCCTGCACGATAATATCATCGTTGCCACGATCCCGAACAGCTTCACTAATTGCATCATGGGTGAAGGAGAAGGCCATAAATCGAATGCTTTTTTGGGCTTGACGGACTAAAACGACGAGTTTGTCTCCACATTCATCTTCCGGAGCAAAGCACGTCTCAATCAAGGTACCATTGATGATCACCCGTGGATTGATGGTGTTGACGGATGAAGTTGGCCCAAACTCTTCATCAACAAACATCTCATTAAACTCAGCCAGATAATTTTCGGCTAATTCGGGCGATTGGATATAAATCGCGTGATTGTTGTTGCGGAAGCTGCCATTTGGCGTCATATTCCACGAGCCGGTCCAGACCGCCTGTTGATCAATAACCACAAACTTGTTGTGCATCAGGGCTCGACGCTCATCGGTGATGATGGGAATGCCTTCTTCCTCAAGATGAATTAAGGTTTCTAGCTCCTCTAATTCATCTGAGTCGGTCACCAATCGAACTTGTACCCCACGATCCCGAGCCGCTAAGATGGCATCGCCAATGTTATCCCGATTAAGCTCATAAATGGCCATATCTATTGAGCTTTGGGCGCTGTTGATAATATCAATTAATGCCTCAGCCACATTGTCCTGTCGAGTTGCTTCCTCATCAGGAAATTGGGGATTTGTAAAATGCACCTGATACCACTCGCCACTGACCGGCGCGGCTGGTCTACGGGTTGGGGTGGCAGCTTGCTCCTCTTCCTCGCCTTCTGTATTGGGAAGTTGTGGGATGCTTCCATCAAGCTGAACTTCATCACCGATGGTGTCAACGACAATATCCTCAAAGGTGCTCGTATCAATAACACCAAAAAGATAGGCCGCTAACCCGCCCCCCAAAATTAAAACGACCAATAAAAAAGGCGTTACTGATACGCCACCCTGGTTTTTCTTTTTTGAACTAGAACTCTTTTTGCGCGAAGATGAACTTGATTTTTTCTTGGTTGACGATTTACTACTACTCTTTTTCTTGGTCATAGGGGTTGATATCCTCCTTGGATAAAGCTTGCGTAATTGGCTTTACAGAGTCTGTATCATTTTGA
Source organism: Phycisphaerae bacterium (assembly GCA_028285035.1). The sequence goes on along the minus strand of JANQQF010000185.1, from coordinate 72,604 downwards.
ACCGGTTGAGGTGATTTTTGCGCTTCAAGCGCCATTGCCCTTTCCACCAAACGAATCAAACGACGGGCCATTGAGGCATCAGAAAATCTATCTCGTTTTTCAATAATTGAGTTCATAGTTTGAATGACGCGACGAGTTTGCCACCCCAATTCATCAATTGCTTCCGAGTCAGGTTGATTGGGAATGCCTTCTCGCATCTGAGTTTCTCCCCATTCAAGCAAAATCTTGGCATCTGCATCGGTTAGGGCATCGGTTAGATTTTCACTGTAAATCTGCTCATTAATTAGCTGAGCATTGCCTTCATCATCAAACATAGAACACACTCTCCACTAATGATAAATCGTGACGTGTTACGGGTAGGCTTTTCTAAAAATTAGATTATGCCAAGATCTATTTAGGAACGTCAAATAATACATTATATCGATTTATAGTTGGAAAAGCTTAAGGAATTCTGAAATCGTATTGTCCCTTAACCCTTCAATTTTTACCACATTTTCTAAATAATTATTTTTCTGGAATTCCCTAAATAGTTATAGGACCAAAGCGGCCGGTTTCGACAAGCTCAACCGACATTTTTCACCCATTCTGCGTAAGTCCTAAGTTAATTGTAATGAATAACCGCAACGACTTATGTACCATCAATTGGGCCAATTGTACCACACAAGTACAGTGCTCTCAAGGTGAAATTTCGATGGATCCTAAAATCGCTGAAACATTGTCATTCGCGGGTAATCCGACCACACCCTCACTGGGAAAAGGCGGTTCTGCGTTGTAGATAACAAGCTCAAGCTGATACTTGCCCGGCGCGACGTCTGGCGCAACGGGGAGGGTGTAAACATTGATAGCTTGATTGAGCGTGGGGTCGTGCAAGGGCCAGTCGGCGGTGCGAAAATGACGGTCGTTGAACAAATCTTGGTCAAGCTGGCTCACCTGTTGCCCGCTTAAGTCGCGCAATCGTAAGGAGGCTTTGTAATTTGTGTCAGTATCGCGTACTAGGGTGTAGTGCAGGGTGACCCAGGCCGGATTTCCAGGTTGGGTTGTTTCCCCATAGGCTAACCCATCAAGCTGTATCACGTCGCCAAATGTGGCATTAAGCGGAGTGAGCTGATTGGGCAATTCAAAGATTTGGCCACTTTCCAAATTGAACTGACTGACTTGATAGCCACGGAAGTCACGCTGCTCAACAAAACGACCTCGTTTTTCAGCCAAAAATGGGATCACCCGGCGCGGATCAGTATCACTCCCCCACCAGGTTACCCAAAAGAAACGATCTTTACTGGCTGCCTCAGCATTGAGTGTCTTGGCGGCGGTATGGATGTCAACAAATAGATATCGGGTTGGGGCCGGAATGTTTGCTCGTTCGGCATAGTAATGAAAAGGATGGGGCACATCGATGTACACCACATCATTGGCCGTTGTCTCTTCTGCTAACCAGGCTGCCACCCCAGCAGAGTCATCTTTAAAGAAGGCCTCATTCGTGAAATAGCTTTGTAAGCTGATCGCAAAGCTTATCACAATTAACCCAGAAAAGACGTAAAATGTTGCCCGATATGCCAAAGTGGTTGTTTTAGTGATCAACTGACTCAAAATCAAAGCCAAAAATAGAAATAGGCTGGGCGTGATCAATATCATATAGCGCGGCTCAAAGGACGGTTGGCGTTGAAGAATGAGGTAGTAGGCTAGAAGGGGTAACAGAAACCAAGTTAAGAGAAAGCTAACAGCTATAGAGACGTCGTTTGATTGTGATCGATTGCGTTGACGAACAAATAGAAGTGCACTGGCTATCACTAAAACACCGACAATCAACCACATTCCCCACCGCACTTGCGTGGCTTCAATGGTGAGGCCCAAGGTGTAGGCCTGCCAGCTATGGCTGATGAAGTCGCTGAGTGAGGGAGGGACAAGATTGGGATTGGTGTAGGTGGTGACCTGCCGTAAGGCGAGTTGTAACTGGGGTACAAAAAGAATAAACGTGACAATTTGGCCCACAATCCATATTTGCCCTGACGGCCAATGGATTTTCTGTTGAGTCAGCGAGCGTTGGCCCACCCAAATTAGCCAAACAAGGTTTTGAAAGAGAAGTAAGAAAATTGTGAAGTAGTGGGTGTAAAGACAGGCAGTGGTAAATAAAATGTAGGTGATGAGCCAGGTACGCTGATACTCCTGGCGGATCAGCTGCCAAAGGGAGAATGTGCTCCCCACAGCCAGAAAGGTGATCATTGTATAGCTGCGCACCTCTTGGGCATAGGCTATATAAAATGGGGACAGGGCAGTAAATAGAGCTGCCAGACCGCCAATGACTAATCTCTGCGAGGAGGAAGCTGGGCTAAGCGTCACGGCAAATCGCCATAATAGGGCGATGGTTAGAATGCTGAATATCGTCGAGAGATAACGTAGGGCAAATTCACTATTGCCAGTGAGGCCCATCCACAGGTGAAGTAGGCTGAAATAGGCAGGTGGATGAACATCCATAGCAGGTAGGGTTGGAATGTTGGGGATGCTGTGCTCGGCAACAAAGATACTATGTCCTTCATCCCACCAAATACTTTGAAAATCGATCTGGTATATGCGTAGGCCAAAGCCTAGCCACAAGATGAGGATGGGGAATATTAAACGCCACCAGAATGTGCGAGTCATAGCGGGCATTGTAAACGGCTTTGAAAGGCTTGGCAAAATAAATCTGCGGTTGGTCATCTCTGGGATTGCAATTGCGCGGGTGCTGATGTGGTCTGCCTTACACCATATTTGGCCATTTTTAGCTATATTTAGATGGATGCCCTTTGGATATTTAGAAACTTTCGGTTATGATGTGTGACGTTTTTAAGGAATGGTAAACAGTCAGTCGTTCTGGGTACTGTTTGCCATTTTTATTTGGGATTAAATTAAGTAAATTAAGGAGATGATTTTGCGAGTATATTTTTTGTTGATATTACTTCTGTTTTTAACGGCCTGTGGCACCGCTGCTCCGGCTGAGCCTGAAGGAAATAGTGAGCCAGCCGCTGAAGAGGTTGTCGCTGAAGCAACTGAAGAAGTTGTTGAGGAAGCTGCTCCAACTGAAGCACCTACCGAGGTTCCCCCAACAGATACACCTGAGCCTGTTGCAGAAGAAGAGGGTGACACCGAAGCTGACACTGAAAGTCAAGCCGTACAAGGAGATGAGGAAATTATTACAACAGAAAGCGGTTTACAGTATGTCATTATTGAAGAAGGTACAGGTGAACGACCTGAGCCTGGCGCGATTGTCCAGGTCCATTACACCGGTACCTTAGAAGATGGCACCAAATTTGATAGCTCGCTTGATCGTGGTCAGCCCTTTGAGTTTCCTTTAGGCTGGAGACAGGTGATTGCAGGTTGGGATGAGGGAATTGCTCTGATGCGAGAAGGTGGTAAGGCAAGATTTATTATTCCCTCTGAGCTTGGCTATGGATCGCGTGGATCTGGTGCTGTCATTCCCCCCGACGCCACATTGATTTTTGAGGTGGAATTGCTTAGCTTTACCCCAGGACCACCCCCTCCACCACCACCACCAAAGGCGCCAACCGAAGTAGCTGAAGAAGACTACACGACTACTGATTCTGGTTTGATGTACCACGATTTTGAAGTGGGTGATGGCCCTTCCCCAGAAGCGGGGCAAACGGTTTCGGTCCATTACACGGGCTGGCTAGAAGATGGCACGATGTTTGATAGCTCCCTGCTGCGGGGTGAACCCATCAATTTCCCAGTCGGTCAGGGGAATGTTATCCCTGGCTGGGATGAAGGCGTTCTTTCGATGAGCGTGGGAGGCAAACGCCAATTGGTCATTCCCTCTGAGCTGGCTTATGGAGAACGTGGGGCTGGCCAAGGGGCTATTCCGCCAAATGCAACGCTAATCTTTGAAGTCGAGTTGGTTGACGTATTACCAGCGCCGCCAGAAGCTCCAACCGAGGTGGCTGAGGCAGATTACACGACCACCGACTCTGGCTTGATGTACCACGATTTTGAAGTGGGTGATGGCCCTTCCCCAGAAGCGGGGCAAACGGTTTCGGTCCATTACACGGGCTGGCTTGAAGATGGCACGATGTTTGATAGCTCTTTTCTGCGTGGTCAGCCCATCGACTTCCCCATCGGGGTGGGTGGGGTTATCCCTGGCTGGGACGAGGGTGTTCTCTCGATGAATGTGGGTGGCAAACGTCAGTTGGTCATCCCGGCTGATTTGGGTTACGGTGCCCAAGGTGCGGGTAACGTTATTCCGCCGAATGCGACGCTAATCTTTGAAGTCGAATTGGTTGGGGTAAAATAGCCTGAGTTTGTATCCAAAAAAAGCGCCGTCTTTTTATAGTGACGGCGCTTTTTTATTTCCTGATTTATTTAAATGTAGCGAATCTGCCGTTGCGCTGTATTTTTCTGAGGGATCGTAATCTTTAGATATAACTGACGTTGGTGAAAATATTTTTGCAATAATTGTTGTAGGGGCAGGCTTGTGTCTTCTGAGAATTCCACCTGTCGCTCTGTGGCTGTGCCCAAGAAGAATTTACATTCAGCAGATGGAATGTCACCCAGGCTGCCTAGCATTTGTGTAAGATACTGTGAAATTCCAACCTTGTCGATGTATGTCCTTCGGGCGTTATCAAAGGCATTCAAATCAAAGGGGCGGATGGCCATATCCATTTTGAGATAAGAAACTCGTTTCTCCAGAAGCAACTGAATGGTGGCTGTGTCAGAAAAATCAAACTCGATTTCAGGCTGATTGTCAAGCTGTTCTGGATTACCGCCCTCTACCTCGTTTAAGTTTCTGTTGAATTTGTTTCGTTTTCGAATCATCTCTTGAATGTAGGTGCTTATCCCGACCTTTTTAACGTACGTCTGGCGAATTTCATCAAGTGTCTGTACGATCGGATCGGTGACGGCAAATCCTGCCCGTAAACAGTCGACTCGACTCTTAAGAATTAAATGTAAGTCCTGCGCATCAAATAAATGTGAAAAACCATCGAATTTTTGATTTGGATTGTACAACATACACATCTCCTTCTGTCATCTAAAACGGTATAAACCCTAAGAACCCGACAAACTTCATATACTCTTACTAATTATCGTAAATTCGTCCCGTTGGTTGACGTAAAACACGGAATGCATCGTCCAAAGTTCCCTGAGCATTTGGCAGTAAATCATCCGAAACATTTAGTCCCTTAAATATCGGTCGTTGATCGCCCATATCTCGTAAAAAGTGAGCAACGAGGGCTTTTTTAACCTCATCGTTGTCAAACTGCATCAACTTATCAATTGTTTCATGAATGTTTGTTGCTTCATTGCGATTATCCTGAACGCGTTTTGGGGGCAGGATTTCGCTGATGACGAGACCGTCTTCGCTAGCTAATACAGTGGTTCCCATATGGTTCAAACTATTTAATCGTTTGCGAAGCGCTTGCTCCAATTTGTCAATGATGCCGGTTTGCAAAATTTGAGCTGAGTCGATGGCTGATAGCTCCCGTCGTAAGGCTAAATCCATTAGACTGGTTGCTTTTCCATCAATAATTGCTTCACCTTTATCAGCAATCGCTTTGGCAAAATTTAGATTAGCAGCACGTAAATCAAATAGCAAACGAGCGGTGATATGGACCGTGTGTGGTACGCCGTCTCGGCTCATTACATTTTCAAATGTGCGATCAACCACACGCAAACCGATTTTGACCTGACGACCCAGACTTTCAAATGGTGACCAAGCTCGAACAAAGGTGTTATCAACAGCACGATGATAACGTCCGTTTCGGTTAATGACTTGTAAGGTGAAGTTTGGCACGTGGCGATAGCCAAATGTTTCCATTATTTTGACGGACAAAGGTTTTTTGTTGCTGTCTGTTGATGTCATCATTGTTCTCCCATTAAATTTAGCCATTTCTTTTATAATCGAATGATACCAAATCTTGAAGAAATTAATTTAGAGATTTTCGAGAGAAAGTGATAGGATTTTAAGATTTTAGGCCTCAGTAATATAATACCGATTAACCTTAAGGAAACTTTTATGGTTCGTACGCGTACAATGCCACTCCCCCTTCAATTTAGATACCATTTTATGGATAAGTTGATCCGTCTGATTCAAGCTGGCGAGTCGATGGTGGTGCTTGGGGTGGCAAGTGTGGGCAAATCCAATGTCGTCCAATATCTTCAGCAAGCTGATGTCCAGCAACGGCATTTTTCTGATCAAGCTTCGCAGATTTTGATCACTTGGGTCGATAGTAATGATTTGACCGTTGTTGATACTTGGCACTTTTTCGAATTGTTACTGTATCGATTGTGGGTTAATTGCCAGGCGGCCCATCTTTCAACCGACATTATCGAGCAAGTTGACCAATTACATCGGCGTCTGATGGAGCAAGATCGAGATATACACGCCCAACGCTGCTTTGAAGAAGCGATTCGGTGGCTGTGCCAAGTTCACGACTTTAAGGTTGTTTTATTGTTTGATGAGTTTGATATGCTCTTTCAGGAGCTTGACCCTCGTTTATTTGCAAATTTGCGTTCCTTGCGGGATAAAAATAAATATAACCTGATTTACACCCTCTTTTTACGTCAACATCTGCCCATCCTTCGCTCTTCCACCCCAGAAATCGAGGCTTTTGTTGAGTTATTCCAGAAGAATGTACTCTACCTTACGCCTTACAATTTCGAGGGAGCCGAACTGATGTTGACTCGGTTGAGCCAGCGTGAGAACGTGACCTGGTTGCCGCGACACACTAAAATTGCCTATGAACTATCAGGCGGACAGGGTGGGTTGCTACGCGTGGTATTTAAGGGAATATTAGCGCAAAGAGATCAGCAAGTGCAGATTGATGATCAGACTTTTTTTGCTGATACCGATGTTAGAGTCGAATGTCAAAAAATCTGGGATAGCCTATCAGAACATGAAAGGCAATTTTTGAGCCAAGATTGGTTTTCCACAACCAAATTTGATGATAATCAAAATAGTATCTTTCAGGAACTTATCAATAAGGGGCTTATTCAACAGACGGAGGAAGGATTTACTTTGTTTGCTGCGCTATTTGCCGATTTTGTTCAACAAAAAAGTACGACAGATTCAGCCCAAACCCGCTTCAAATTTGACCAAGCAAATCAAATTTGTATAGTTGAGGGCACGGAAATTTTACTAACCCCACTCCAAACAAAACTTCTCGAACTTTTATATAACGCACCTAGTCAAACCTTTAAACGGATAGAAATCCTGCAGCATCTCTACCCTGATGAGGATCACACCTTGATGAGCCGCCCTTATGAAGATCCACGTCTGTCGGATATAGTGAAAAATTTACGAAAAAAGATCGAGCCAAATCCACAAAAGCCGCACTATTTGAAAACTGTGCGAGGTTTAGGGTTTAAGCTTGTGATTGAATAAATGAGGAGAGGTGTACGATGAGCCAGCCATCATTTCAAGCGCGAACAGCGCGTAAATTCCCCCCAAACTATCGAGAAGAAATCATTACCGACATTATGAATCTGATAGCTAGAGGTGAGTCCTGCTATCTCGTTGGTATCAGCGGGATTGGTAAATCAAACCTGTTTCGTTGCCTCTGGCATCCGGAAACGCATGCGCAATATCTGTCGGAAGATCAAACGGTTGCTGTGATTTGGGCCGATACAAATGGTCTGGCAGGAGAGCTTTCAGCCACCTCTTTGTATGAGTTGATTCTCTACAGCCTGTTAAAGTGGGCTGATGATAATCGGGTGGGAGGGGCATCAATCCAACTCTTGCATAATTTGCACGAAAAAGTCGTGTTGTCTGAGAACCGTACTTTATCACAACGTCACCTTGAGACGGCGTTACGTCACCTATTTAACCAGGTTGAAAATTTGCGTATTGTGATTTTGTTTGATGAATTTGAGCCAATCGTACGGGGCCTGGATTATCAATTCTTTAAGAATTTGCGATGGTTGCGAGATGAGTTCAAGTATCACCTGAGTTATGTAATGGCGGCCCATCGCAGCCCAATTGCCATCCGTGAGGGCTTTTTCGACCAGGGTGAACCCCTGTACGAATTACTGGCCTCAAATCTTTTGGGCATCAAGCCCCATACATCAACTGATGCGAAATTTGTGATTTCGGAATTATCCAAGCGATATGAGGTGCAGCTAACTGAACAGCAAGTTGAGATGGTCGTACACATCAGCGGTGGGCATGCAGGCTTGATTGGTGCGATGTTCAAAGTGTGGCTCAAGCGGGGCTTACCTCGCAGTGAGCAAGCCCAAATTGAACAGTTGCTCGGCTTTGACTCCGTAGCGGGCGAGTGCCGCAAAATTTGGAATAGCCTTGAAACGCAAGATCAGGATACTTTGGTCAAAATAAAGCAAGCTGATATGATGCCCCAATCCCCTCAGGTTTTGAGCAATTTGATTGCTAAAGGGGTGATTGTCAAAGATGATGATAACAAGATTTTGCTGTTCTCACCTATTTTTGATGGCTTTTTAGATGAGTTGACTGAGCAGAGTTAGAGAAGTTGACTATCCCAACTCCTCCCGCACATTGTAGATTGGCTTGTTCTGGCTTTCGTGATAGGTGCGTACCACCAACTCACCGAGTAGTCCCATCGTGATAAACTGTACGCCGATCATCACCAGCAGAATGGCGAGGAGTAGGAGAGGGCGTTCGGCTAAGGCCACAAAGTAGACCAGTTTGAGATAGGTCAGATAGATACCAGTGATGATACCTAAGGCCAGTGAGAGCAGGCCGAGGGTGCCGAAGATTTGGATGGGCCGGGTCGAGTAGCTGAGCAGGAAGCGCACCGTGAGTAGGTCAAGGATAACGCGGGTGATACGCCCCAGACCGTACTTGCTTTGTCCAAATTGGCGAGAGCGATATTTCACGGGTACCTCGGCCACGGTCACCCCAAAGTAGCTGGCGATGGCGGGAATGAAGCGGTGGAGGTCGCCGTAGAGGTTGATGTTTTTGACAACGTCTTGCCGATAGGCTTTTAGCGCACAGCCATAGTCGTGTAGATGAACGCCAGTACTGGTAGAGATCAGCCAGTTGGCTGTTAATGAAGGTAGTTTGCGGGTGAGGAAGCTGGAGAAACCTTCCTTCCAACGCTCAACTCGCCAGCCACTAACCACATCATATCCCTCATCAATTTTCGCCAACAATTTTGGAATATCTGCCGGATCATTCTGCAAATCGGCATCCATCGTGATAATGACATCCCCTTTGGCGCGATCAAACCCAGCGGCAAATGCCGCAGTTTGCCCAAAATTTCGCCGGAACTGGGTAATACGCACCCGGCTGTCTTGCTCTCGCAGTTGCTTAAGCACCTCAAAGCTACCATCCCGACTGCCATCATCAACGCAAATAATCTCAAACGTACGCCCCGTCGCTTCCAAAGCGGGGGCGAGTTCATCTAACAAATGAGGTAAACTTTCGACCTCGTTGTAAATCGGTAAAACAATGCTGAGTTGTGGATTTTCCATAGTTCTATGGTCAAACGATCAATGTTTGATCGTTAATTGTTGACACTTTCCTTTCGTTCTGAGGCTTGCTCTGAGACAATATTTTGCGTTCCTCGAATTAAGTAAATTACCCCGCCAATCAAGCCCGTACAAACGTTGCCAATGGTGTAAACCAGCAGGGACATCGCCAAGGCCTTGCTTTCCAGGACACCGACCTGCCCAAACAAATAGGTGTAGGTGACCTCACGCGTGCCTAATCCCCCAAAGCCGAGCGGCACAAGCAGAACGATTGATGTAATCGGGATAAAGATGAGATATTGTATAAATGTGGCCTCCACCCCAAGGGCTAGACCAATAAAAATATGCATGATAATCAAGGTGATATTAAACACAAGTGAGACCAGAAATGAGAGTCCCAAAGCTGACAGACGATAGCCTTGAAATGACTCAAATAGTTTTCTGATCGCCTTGAACCCAGTGACCCAACGAACGGGGGCGATGTATTTTTGCAACCAGAGATAGAGCGGTCGATTAATGAGCAGGGTGCCCGCCGTTAGGGTGGCCAGAAAAAGAAAAATCGTCAGAAATGCGACTGACACAGGTACGGCATCCCAATCAATCACCAGCCCAATCAAGGCGATGGCTTGTAAGCCTGCTAGCCCTAAGAATCGATCCACGATGACGCTGGTCACCGTATCCGAGCCTTCGTTAGCGTGCCGTTTCAGCTCAAGCATGCGAATGGCATCACCGCCTAGGCCGCTGGGTAGTAAATTGTTAAACAAGAAGCCGATGAAATAGATCGCCGTCAGCTCGGCTAGCGAGACATAAACACCGATGGCATTGAGCAGAATTTGCCAGCGCAGGGCACGAACCATCACTCCAATCAACATCATCCCCAGTGCAGCCAACAACCAGCGCAAGTCGGCATTACGGATTGAGTTGAAAAAGCCTTCAACGTCAATCTGTGAGAAGATGAAGGCCAGCAAGGCCACACTGACAATAATTTTTAGAATGTTGATCAGGATCGTTCGATTCATAATAATTGCAAATGAATGGCCTATTGCCGCCCAATGATTTGACGATATTGGCTGATGGCAGCGTCCCATTGTTCAGTTGTAATCAGTTGGCTGGCTTCGTTGGCAGCTGGCCCTTGCCATTCAAGATTGAAGGCAACGGCCTGTTGGTAGCTTTTGGCAGCGCCGGGAAAATCACCAAGGGCTTCTTGTGTTTCAGCTAACGATAGATATCCATTGACCCACCCTGGAAAAATTTCGACGGCTTGTTGATAAGGTCCCAATGCCTCTTGAGGCTGATTGATGGCAATGTAGCTGTCACCGAGTGCTTTCAGGGCAACGGCCTGCGCTGTGCGGGGGTCTGGGTCGAGCACCCCTTGTGCTTGCGCTTCCGCCGCCCACGGATAGGCGGCCTCAACCGCCTGGGCCGCCAAGCCAATTGTGGCCTGCGTCAGCACCCCGACCTCGTACACGGGCACTTCGGGCTCGGTAACGACCACACCCGAAAATTCAATATTTTTCATCGCCGGAATTTCAGCCGGGGTAAACCGATTGACCGCCCAAATTCGCCCCCCATTGGCCCGTAGACTTTCGACGCGACCCTGAATATTAGCCACCATTGCCGCTGGTGTCAAAAGTTGAGCCTGCCCTTGGTAGTAATATTCCACAAAACGTCCTTCATCCCACAACGGGCCGTAGATGATGACATCAGCGGGTTGGGTGTGCTCGCTCAGATACGTGGCCACGCCCCGCCAATCTGGCTTTGGTTCTTGATAAATGTTGAGGGTGGCCAGGAAGGAGAATGTTGCCAAAATCCAAATGAGGTAGGTAGCGAGGCCTGGATTTGTGATTTGTGAGGGTGATAAGGTTGGCCATTTGGCTTGAACAAAGTCAGCCATTGTGATGATTGTAAAGCTGATTATGGTAAGGTATACAGGGAGGACGAAGGCGTAGCGAAATTGAAGGGCACGGGGATCGCCGAGAAAAACGGGTAATAGAATAGGCAAGCCGAGCCATGAAAGGCCGAGAATGGCTATCGGCCAATGGCGACGAACTAACAGGAGTAGGCCGATGAGGTAAAGTGCGAAAAATGTCCAAGCAACTGCTTGGGGTTGCGGCCCCAAGGCATCGACGACCCCGCTGATAAAGATGATGGGGTCACCAACGCCACCTTCAATCGCACCCACTGAGGCCCGTTTTTGCAAGATGCTAAATAGAATAGGCCACCACGGACCATAAAGAAGAAAGGTTAACAGGCTCGCGCTTGAAAAACCGATAAAAAGTGACGTTTGAAGTGTACCAATAAATGAATTACGCCCTGATGTTGCTTGATAAATTAACAGAGCCAGCACAAAACCACCGTGAGTGGCCAAAATTAGAAAGCCAAAATACATCGTGTAAATCGTGGCGGTGATCGATAATGTATAGAATAGCCAACGATGCCACACAGCGGGCTTCGTTATCGCTCGAAAGAGAAGCCAAGTTGATAGGGCCGAGAAACACATAAACAGGGCGTGCATTCGAGCTTCCTGCCCATATTTCAGAACAAGCGGGGCAACGACCAATAAAACGAGCGGAGTAGTTGCTGAGATTTGAAGGTCATGGTTGGATTGATTTTGTTTGCTAACACGCCGAAACAGAGATTGGGCTAGACGATAGGTGATGGCGACAGTCAGGACAACCGCGACAACCGACACAAATCGCCATAACCAATCCGTGGTGATCGATGGCGTGGCTGTTGAGCCAAGGGAGATGGTGAATCCCGTGAATATGTTGGCAATTAGATAGTAGAGAGGGGGGTGAATGTCATTGGCCGTCCAGGCAATGATCTCCGGAAATGAGCGGCTGGCAAAGCTGGCTGTCAGAATTTCGTCGCCCCAAAAGCTGTCAGCGGCCAAACCATTTATGTTGAATGCAAAGGCCAGGAGAATGAGGAGTAATGGCCCTGAAGGTATCAGCGATGTTTTGTTCACACAAGCTCTGCGTCAATTTGTTTCAAAATGATGAGGTGCTGATTATACGGTCACTTGGTATTTTCGCAATCCTGAACAAATTTCTATAATTTGATGGATTCTCGTGATTACTAGAGACGTTTTCACGAGTTTCACACATCATCAATGAATGAAAATGTAGCGCAGGTTGTTTACCTGTATACTGTCCGGTTGTTTTTAGTGGCAGGAAACCATCCTGCTAAACATTCTATAAAATTGGCAACGAATTGATCGAATTGATATGAATAAGAGATAAAAATTACAGGGCTAACGCAAAACGTTGATTGAGCCTGTCGAAAATAACGTTTTGCGATATAAAAGGTCTGGTTTCGACAAGCTCAACCAACAATTTCCAGGTATTCTGCGTAAGTCCTGAATTAGTGAAATTCGTGTAATTCGTTGCGAACAATAATCAATTACAGGTTAGGATAGCCGTACCCTGAAAGGACGTTTGAGATAATTATGGAGATGTTACCGCAAAATGCCGTACTGCTTATCATCGATGTTCAAAAAGGGTTTAACGAACCGGGCTGGGGAAAGCGGAATAATCCCGAGGCCGAAGAGAATATGGCTCGACTCCTGATCCAATGGCGTGAGACGAACCGCCCTGTGTTTCATGTTCAACATTTGTCGTTATCGCCAAATTCACCGTTACGGGCGGAGCATCCTGGCAGTGAAATTCAGGATGCTGTGAAGCCACAGGCTGACGAGTTGTTGTTTCAAAAGCACACAAATAGCGCCTTTATTGGCACAGATTTGGAACAACAATTGCATGACCGAGACTTTGAAACACTCGTGATTGTTGGATTAACAACCCCACATTGTGTCTCAACAACAACGAGAATGGCCGGAAATTTGGGCTTTCAAACGTTTCTGGTTTCAGATGCAACCGCTGCTTTTGATATGGTGGGTCACGATGGCCGACAATACAGTGCAGAGGAAATTCATGATGTGTCGTTGGCAACATTGCACGATGAGTTTGCTACCATTATTGCGACAGAAAGTTTGTTGCAGGCTTTAGGGTAGATGATCACGTGAAAAATTATTTTTCGATTGATCTAAGATAATCCTGTACTGTTTCGGCGGAGTCTAGCTTTAAGGCCGCTTGGGCCACCGCTTGAGCTTGCACTAAATCCCATTGCTGGATTGTCGATTTCACTTGGGGAATGTTGGGGGCACTCATACTCAATTCACCCAATCCCAATCCCAACAACACTGGTGTAGCCAGTGGATTTCCTGCCAACTCCCCACACAATCCCACCCAAATCCCAGCGGAATGAGCCGCTTGTACAGTTTGATCAATCATTCGTAACACAGCCGGGTGTAAGGCATTAGCTAGAGTGGCTACATTGCTATTCCCCCGATCAGCGGCCATTACATATTGGGTGAGATCGTTGGTGCCGATACTAAAGAAATCGGCGACTTGAGCCAGTTTATCGGCATTAATTACAGCTGAGGGAACTTCAATCATCAACCCAACTTCCATTGTCGAGTCATAAGGCTGATTGGCTATGTCTAATTCTTGCTGAGCTTCTGCCAACATCACTTTTGCTGCCTGAAGCTCGGTGAGGGTGCTAATCATCGGGAACATGACTTTTACATTGTGGCCTGCGCCTGCACTCGCCCGCAGAATGGCCCGCAGCTGTGGCTTGAAAATTTCAGGATGATCGAGACAATATCGGATACCTCGCCAGCCTAAAAATGGATTGGCTTCGGTTTCCAGGTCGAGATACGGTAAAGGTTTATCTCCTCCGACGTCTAGAGTTCGAATGATAAAGGGATGCTCTCCCATCAACTCCGCGACCTGTTTGTAGGTTTGATATTGCTCCTCTTCACCTGGTGCGGAGGTACGGTTCATAAAAAGGAATTCGGTTCGAAATAACCCCACCCCTTCCGCGCCAAAATCCAAAGCTGTCTGAGCTTGCGCTGTCCCACTAATATTGGCAGCGACTGAAATCCGTCGGCCATCCTGGGTGGTGACAAGCTGTTTTGCTTGGGACTTTACTTTGGTTTGAGCTTGTTGCCATGTCTCACGTTGCTGTCGCAATTCGGTAACCTGCTCGTTGGTTGGGGTGAGCCACAATTGTCCTGTGACCCCATTTAGTCCAATCAGTTGACCTTCAGCCACCGTATCAAACGACCCGTTTAAGCCAACAATGGCAGGAATGCCCAAAGCTCGTGCCAAAATCGTGCTGTGTGAGGTCACGCCACCTTGCTCAATACAGATCCCTAAAATGTCATTTGTATCCAAGCGAACCGTATCTGAGGGCGTCAAATCTTGGGCCATCAAAATAACAGGCTGATCGAACTGAAGCGAGGGAAGCTCAACCGCCAACATTTGACGTAGCACCCGTTGTCCAACATCGGCCATATCGACCGCCCTCCCGCGCAAATACTCATCATCAAGCGCTTGTAAATCTTGAACCACCTCATCAACCGCTTGTTGCCATGCCACCTCTGCATTAAGTTTAGCGTCAAAAATTTGTTTACGTGCTGAGTCAAGGAGTGTTGGGTCTTCCAGGAAGAGTTGATGTGCCTCAAAGATAGCAGCCTTTGCTGCCCCCACTTGTTTGGTTGCTTGTATTTGGAGATGTTTGATTTCCGTCTGAGCCTGGGCGATGCCAGCTATCAATTTAGACCACTCAGCCTCTGGCTCCACACCATATTTGACCTGTACTTCAGGTAATTGTAGTTTGTAATGAAAGGCTGGCCCGATGGCAATCCCAGGTGAGGCTGGTATCCCAATCAGAGCCTGATCAACTGAGAGTTGATCTGTAATAGGGCTTATAATTTGGTCTGCCGCATTTTCAGTATCATCGGCTTTGCCAAAGTTATTGTCGGCTAATATCTTCAAAGCATCTAGGGCTTGGCTAGCCTCAGCCCCGGTTGCTGTTAAGATGATTTCCTCACCCTGACGAACACCTAAGGTCGCCACTTGATTGAAACTTTTGGCGTTGGCTGACTTGTTTCCCTTACTTACCCAAATATCAGCTTGAAATTGACTGGCTGTTTTGACAAAATTCACTGCAGGCCGGGCGTGTAAACCTAATTTATTTTGTACCACCAACATTAATTGTAGCGTATCTTCGTTGGCAACGGGCGGAGCACCCAACAAATCTCTTTTTGCCGTCAAGGCGCTCTGCGCTTCCTTTAAAACTTGGTCAAGACTCCCGCCAATCGCGGCTTGAACGGCTGCAGCAACTGTGCCTTCAACTAAAGGCGCGGGGCACAGATGAACTTTGGCTTGTTGATCTGGCGGTAAAAACTCTACAGCCATTTCAGCACTGAGCACCGCACTGCCCAAATCCATCAAGACGACGATGTCATCACTATGGTCAATTGCCTCAATCGCTTGAACAATCTTCATTGGATCTGTACCCATCGTATCTTCAGCGACGTCGAGGCCACCGGCTGTAGTGATCGGGACCTTACCTTGCACCATTTGTTCAGCTAATTCTCGGACCCCTTCAGCCAGTTTTGCGCTATGGGAAATAATCACAATTCCTATCATAAGTTCACTCTTTAGACTGATTGTTCTGAAACAGTTGCTAGTAACGCATTGAGGATAAGATAGGTTGAGGTCGCGCCCGGATCTTGATGCCCAACGCTACGTTGACCAAGATAACTGGCCCGACCCTTCTTGGCTTGTAGCGGAATAGTAGCTTTCATTCCCTCTTCTGCCGCAGAAACACAAACCTGCAAAGCAACAATTAGCTCTTGCTCACCATCAGTAGCCAATTTTAAAGCCTCAACAGCAGGGGTCCACGCATCAACCATCGTTTTATCACCCACTTGAGCACGGCCTCGATGTACCAAGCCTGCTAAACTGCTGTCAAATGTTTGCAGCAGGTCATTTTGACTGAGCGATTCTTTTGATGCCGCTGTCATCCCGGCCTGCATAAAAAAAGTGCCATATAACGGTCCGCTGGCTCCCCCGACGCTGGACATAAGAGTCATACCTGTTGTCTTTAAAATTGTACCAATATCTTTATCTTCAACGGTTGGTAATTTTTTTAGAACTGCATCAAACCCCCGCACCATATTTGTACCGTGATCCGCATCACCGATCGCTGAGTCTAGATCTGTTAGGAGCTCCTTTTCTTTGTTGAGAACATCCGCAGATTTTCGTAACCAATCTAAAATGTGTGTTTTTGTAATTACCATCGACATATTTTGACCTATATTCCCCAGCGAAGTGCCGGTGTTTTTACGGGGGCGTCCCAGAACTTTAGCATTTCTTCATCTACCTTGACCAAGGTAATTGAGCACCCTTGCATCTCTAAAGATGTGATGTAAGGGCCAATTAAATTGCGAACAATTTGAATGTTATGATCGGAACAGAGTTGAACTAATTTATTGTAAACAATATACAGCTCTGATAAAGGCGTGCCACCCATACTGTTAACCAAGGCAATGACCTTATCGCCAGCCTCAAGTGGCGGGTCAACTAAGGATTTTTCAACCCAATTGCCTGCTTCAGGGTCCCACTCTCGAACAACCCGCTCGTACGTTTGATCGTTGAGAATTTCATCAGCCATCATCGCTACAATGTCGTCTGCTTGTGTTAGGGGTATCCGTTGCTGGCCTGGCTCACCGTGAATGCCAATCCCGATTTCGATCTCCTCTTCCCCGAGCGTAAAGGTGGGTTTTCCCGCCGCAGGCACAGTGCACGAGGTCAAGGCGATCCCGATGGAGCGACCATTCTGGTTCACCTTGCGGGCCAGATGGGCACATTGATCCAGATCATAGCCCGCTTCGGCAGCCGCCCCTACAATTTTTTCAGCAATCACGGTGGTGCCGACACCACGCCGGCCGGCGGTGTAGAGGCTATCTTTAACTGCAACATCATCATCAATCAGGATCGATTGGACTTGATAACCCTCGGCGGCCACTAGCTCTGTGGCTGTTTCAAAATTGAGCACATCTCCGGTGTAATTCTTGACCAAAAAGAGGATACCTGCCCCGCTATCCAAAGCTTGGGCGCATTCATACATTTGATCTGGGGTTGGCGAGGTGAACATCTCACCGGGACAGGCTCCGTCCAACATCCCCATTCCAACAAAGCCCCCGTGCATCGGCTCGTGGCCGCTACCACCACCGGAGATTAGGGCTACTTTACCAGATATTGGGGCATCAGATCGAATGATAAAATGGGGAGCGATTTTAATGGTTAATTCGGGGTGCGCTGCTGCCATCCCCGCTAGCTGTTCTTCGACAACCGAATGGGCTGAATTAATAAGCTTTTTCATATCGGGAGCTCTCCTGAAACATTGTGAGACGCTTCATCGCGTCATCGCCTAAGGCTTATTGTACAACAGTTTCAGTGAGTGCGTTAATCAACAGATAGGCGGAGAAAGCGCCAGGGTCGATATTGCCTAAGCTGCGTTCACCGACATAGCTGGCTCGGCCCTTATGGGCCACCAAATCAGCGGTACTTTCATAGCCTGTTTTGGCCGCAGCGGTGGCTTTTTGTAACGCTTCAGGCAGTGAATGATTCTCCTCAGCCGCGCCAAGGAGGGCATCAACCGCAGGCGCGAAGGCATCAATCATGGTCTTGTCACCAACTTTCGCCCCGCCCAACGACATCACGCCATCAACACCTGCCTTCAGTGCAATCGCACTTTCTATCAGGTCGAGTTCCATTTTACCTTTGGCCTTATTGCCCATTTGAACAAACAAAGTCCCGGTGAGGGGACCACTGGTGCCCCCCATGGCTGACATCATTTTCATGCCGCATTTGGTTAAAATAAAGCCAATATCTTTATCCGATAAATCGGATATCAATGGATTGATAGCGGCTAAGCCTCTTTGGATACTGGCGCCATAATCGCCATCACCAATCGCTGCATCCATCTTGTTCAATTGACCGACGTGGGTTTCAATCGCTTCTGTATAGGCTTGGAGCCAAGCAATCACGTGTGATTGTGTAATTGTCATCATTTCCTCGTGCTTTTTGATTTATGACCACCGCAGGGTAGGGGTTGCTACGGGTGCATCCCACAATTCCAATAGTTGGTCGTCTAATTTTAAGAGTGTGAATGAACAACCCGTCATCTCGAGTGAGGTCACATATGATCCAACCAAACTGCGGGCGATGCTAATCCCTTTTTCCTGACAGATCAGGGCTAATTCGTTAAACATCACATATAACTCTACCAAAGGAGTGCCCCCCATTCCATTGACGAAGGCCAAAACTGAGTCCCCTGTCTCAAAGGGTAGATCGCTCAAAATTGGCTCGGCCAATAAGGCAGCAGTATCTCGGGCGTTGGTCACGGGCAGTCGCTTACGACCTGGCTCTCCGTGAATGCCAATGCCCAATTCCATTTCGTCATCGCCTAATTCAAAATTTGGCGTGCCAATATGGGGTACGGTACAAGAGGTTAGGGCCATCCCCATGCTGCGACCATTTTCATTGACCTTACGAGCGATGGCAGCGACCTCAGCTAGTGAACACCCTTTTTCAGCGGCGGCTCCCGCAATCTTTTCAGCCAAGACCGTGACTCCTGTGCCCCGCCGCCCTGCCGTATACAGGCTATCCTGAACCGCGACATCATCGTTGATGATGACAGACTCAACCTCAATCCCCTCAGCTTTAGCCAAATCAGCCGCCATTTGAAAGTTGAGACAATCGCCTGTATAGTTTTTGACGATGTGCAATACGCCCGCGCCACCATCAACGGCTTTGGTGGCTTCGTACACCTGTTCCCCTGAAGGTGAGGTGAAGATGGCCCCGGGACAGGCTGCGTCCAGCATCCCCGGCCCAACAAACCCGCCGTGCAGTGGCTCGTGGCCAGAACCACCGCCCGAAACGAGGGCCACCTTGCCTTGGATAGGGGCATCCTTGCGCAAAATAAAATCAGGATCAAAGTGAACCGTAACCTGATCTGGATGAGCGGCGATAAAGCCCTGTAACGCATCTTTTACAACATCATTGGGATTATTAATGAGCTTTTTCATGAGAAGATACTCTCCTTGGAAGTAAGTTTTACAGCACCGTAAGTCGCGCTAGAGACGATGTACCATCTGCTTCGAAAATTCGAAGATGTTCGACAGGAATTTGTACCCAAGCTACGTCTTGCAACATCTGCCCTATCTGAGCCGGAACCTTCGCCTTAAATACATAATCATTTAGTTTCAGGGTGACTAAATATTGCCCACCAGTGACAATGCCTTTGTTGAGGATAAAACACTCTACCCCCAGGGCGGTGGGCTCGGGATATATGTGTAAATGCTCTGGACGAATGCCAAAAACCAAGCTTTGTAAGTTGCCATTGACATTGTTCAAGGTAATTGATTTGGAAAAGAGACGAATATTGATGTTTTGAGCATCCCTCTCATGCTTAAGCAAAGCGTCGAAAAAGTTCATCCCTGGATTTCCCAGAAACCAACCACCAAACACATTATCTGGCTTGTTGTATAGGTCGCGTGGCGCGTCATATTGGACGATGTCCCCATCCTTCATCAGGGCAATCTTGTCAGCCAAGGTCATTGCCTCGGTTTGATCGTGTGTCACGTAGACAATCGTTTGATTGAGACGAGTCACGAGCGATTTTAAGGCCCGTTTGAGTTGTAATTTGGCATTGATGTCTACATTGGTGATCGGTTCATCAAACAAGATGATTTGAGGATGTCGAGCCACGGCCCGAGCCATTGCTACCTTTTGGCGAGAGCCATTATCAAGGCGCTCAACAGGCAATTCAACGCTATCGGTTAAATCAAGCAACTCAATAACCTCATCCACGCGACGCTTTCGTTCGGTCTTTGAGATTCTCTCTTCGAGGAGCGGTAACTCGATATTTCGACGCACGCTCGTACCGCGATAGATGACTGGATATTGGAAGACCATTCCGATATTACGTTTTCGAGTTGAGAGATGCGTAACCCGGTTTTCGCCAAAGAAAACCTCACCGTTGGTGGGCTGTTCCAAGCCCGCAATAATGCGCATCAGGGTAGTTTTGCCACAACCAGATGGACCGAGTAAGCAGGTGGTTGTGCCCTGTTCAAACGTGATATTTAAATCTTTGATGGCGACGACTGCACCATTGTTAAACTCTTTTCGTAGATTTTGTACCCGAATCGATGACATCTTAGCACCCCCGCCCGACTTGTTGACCATCGGTATAGATAATGAGATCGGTTGGATTGATCCAAATTTGTACATGTTCGTCAATCTCAAGATCCATATCGGCCTCACTACCACGTAAAACCGTTGTTAATTGCTGGTCATTTACATTCAAGTAAACAATTTCCTCGCCTCCAAGATCCTCGCGGAGAAAAACTTGAGCCGAGTATTGAAGTGCACCAGTTGGCATTTGATCTGTTCCAATGACAATGTGCTCAGGTCGCAGCCCAATCGTGGCTGTTTGGCCTGATGCCAGTGTAGGCGTTGTAGCGCCATTGCCGTTGAGATTCACATTGGTCTCAAATAGTTTCGTTTGCACCTGCCAATGCTGATTGATTTGAGTCAATGTTCCTGACAAAAAATTAGCGTGAGGAAAGCCGATATGTCTCATTGTTAGCATCTGGGCTGGGTTGGTATACAAACACTCTGGTGATCCTGTTTCAATAATTCGCCCTTCATCTAAAACTGCAATAGTTTGCGCCAGCAACATCGTTTCAATCGCATCCGAAGTCGTGTAGATAAATGTTGCGTCAATCGTCGCCTGTGTACGGCGCAAATCGTCAATGAGCCGTTCCCGCAGCTTAAAGTCCAACCCAACCAGGGGGTCATCCAAAATATAAATATCCGTCTTTTTGACCAATCCCCGAGCAATCGCCACCCGCTGCTTCTGCCCCCCACTCAACTGATTTGGCTTACGGTCAAGCAGTTCAGCGATCCCCAATAACTCCGCCATTTGCTCGACGCTGGCAGTAATCTCGGCCTGAGGCACACGGGCCAAATCCAGTGGGTAAGAGATGTTTTTGCGGACGGTCAGTTGGGGGTATAGGGCAAAGGATTGAGGGACATACCCGATATTCCGTTCGCCCGGTGATAAATGGGTGACATTGTGCCCACGAAGTAAAATCTGCCCACTACCTACTTTCTCCAAGCCCGTAATCAATCGCATCAACACTGATTTACCTGAAGCATTTGCGCCATAAATGACAGTGAATTCGCCGGGGGTAATTGCTAAGTCAACCTGACTTAGCACGGAACTAGTGCCATACTGCTTACTTAGATTTTTTAATTCAACAATACTCATTTTATATCCGATTCAACGGCCCAAAGAGATCAGGTAGGGCGTAATAGCAATGCTAAGGACAAATAAAGCCACGATAATTCCCATATAAAGCAGATAATATCGCATCGATTTGGCCAAGTTGACTTCTGGGGCAATGTTTCCAAAGGCGATTTGACTGAGGGAGGTAATGACCATCAGGATTAAGCCGATTTTATATCCCCACAAGCTAAATGACTGACCGAGCAATAAGATGCTCAATAACATCAGGATGACCAAGGCAAATTGGATCGTTGCTGCAAAGGGACGTCTGTTTGTCATCATTACACCTCACCCCGGACTGTACCAAACGTCATTCCCACCAATAGGAATTTTTGGAAGGCAAAAATCATGATGATGGGCAAAATCAGATAGAGGGTGGATAAGGACGCGACAAAGGCCCAATCCACATTACCCCCAGCATCAACCAACCCGACCGCGAGGGTGTACGGGATCATTTGGGTCGTGCGTCCACCGAGAATGAAGTTGAACAGGAATTCATTCCAGACGAATACCATGTTGAAAATGAAGGCCGCGATCAAGCCTGGCACCACCTGGGGAAGAACCACTCGAAAGATCACGTGCATTCGTGAGGCCCCGTTTACCAATCCCGTTTCATCAAATCGCTCCGACACCCCATCGATAAAACCTTTCAAAATCCACATTGAAAAGGGAATGCTAAAGGAGGCATAGAGCATAAACACGCCAAAAGTGTTGCGCATATTGAAGGCGTTGAACATCTGAAAGATCGGTACGACGGCTGCCGCAGCCGGGACCATCCGGGTCGAGAGCAACAAGAACATCAAAAAGTTGGTGGCTTTGAACTTATAGCGTGAGAAGGCATAGGCCGCCAAGAAGGACACAGCGGTCGCTACCAGCACCGAGCCAATCGAGATAAAAATACTGTTTCTAAAATAAGGACCCGTATTCGGCTCAGCAATGGTACGGCTTAGGCTCTCAAACGTAGGGATGAAGACGAATTTTGGTGGGATGGTCAAAATATCAGGATTTGTTTTGAGGGCAGCCATCACAATCCAGACAATCGGGAGGATAAAAAGGATGGCGATAAACCACAGCAAAGCATAGTACAGGTTCGTTTTCAAATTAGCAGAACTAGGCATGTTGGCTCCCCTGACTTAGATTCAAGATGTATAGATAAATCGAGGTAAAGGCGATCGCAATCAAGAGAAGGATGACGGCCAAGGCTGAGGAAAAGCCAAGATCAAGGCTACTGAAGGCAAAACGGTAGAGAGCTAACCCGATCAACTCGGTTACGTTGCCCGGCCCACCCGTGGTCATGACAAAGACCAAGTCCGTGGTTTTGAAAGCGTCGATCGTTCGCAGTAAAATCCCCAGCATTAAGATGAACTTGCTGTAAGGAAAAATGACGCGTCGTAAGCGCGTAAAAAAAGAGAGCCGATCCACCTCAGCCGCCTCCAACTCCGCTTTGGGCACCGAGCCCAGCGCAGCCAACGTCATTAAAATCATAAAGGGAGTCCACATCCAGATATCGACAAACAAGACGGCAGGAAAAGCCCAATTGACATTGGTGAGAAAGTCGATTTTGTCCACCCCGACAACGGTTAAGAAGTAGTTGACTACCCCGAACGTTGGCTCATAAATCAGCTTCCAAAATAGCGCTGAGGCAACAGGGGCTAAGACCATCGGGGTAAAAAGCAAGGTCAGGGCGAAGCGTCGCCCTGGCATATCTGTGCTTCCCCAAAAAAGAAAGCCTAGCGAGATACCCAGAATCGTTTCTACACCGACCGCCAATAAAACAAACAAGAATGTGCGGCTAAACGCTCCCCATAATTCTGCGTCATTGTAGATGGTCAGATAATTATCCAGACCAACATAACGTGGATCACCGGGTGACATCAGCGAATATTCATAAAAGCCAAGGCCAATCATCCACAATGTTGGGATCACATTGAGCACAATGAAGAAGAGTAAGACCGGGGTCAACAAGCTGATTGGAAATAATCTTGATTCCTCAAAACGGAGCCACGCATTACGGCGGGCAGGCTTCGCAACGGTTTGTTCAAGATTTTTAGATAGTTCAAGCGATGTATTCATAGTTATCCATCGAGTAAAGAGTTTGAGTTACCCCACCAGCGAGTATTTTACCTACTGATGGGGCAATAGTCGGCTCTTAATCGTGAAATTTATTAGCGATTCACAATTATCTAGGCACGAAGCAACTGGATACCGACCAAATCATCTGGCACAGGCGTGGCCGTTCGCCCTTTTTCAAAGAGCACTTCCTGCTGCCGAGCCGCGATATAATTGAGTACGTGCATTGGGTCGTCTACCTGCCCCGCCGCATAAGCGTTGTAGGCTTCTTGTTGAATGGCGAGCAAGCGGGCATATTCAGGGAGGTGCCAAGCATCGCGAGATTTGCCTTCGCCCAACATCTCTTTAAAGGCCCGAGCGTAAGCCGAACTCTCCTCAAAACCGGGCGCATTTACCCCCTCTTTGCTCCAAGGCAAACCACCATTCGCAATGAAATCTGATTGAGTCTCTTCGGTGTACCACCACTTGAGGAAGTCGATGCAGACCCGCATGTGATCATCATCATTGAAGCTATTGATCACCCAGGGTTGGCCACCCATCGCGCCAATCACTTTTTTCTGTCCATCAGGGAAGATGAATTTTGGATGGGGCACAGCCATAACTTTACCTTCTAGCTCTTCTGGGATCATAAATAGACCCACTGCCAACCATTGGAAGGCAGAGAAGACTTGTTGTTGGGTGAAGAGGTCGATCATTGTACCGATACCAAATTCCGAAGCACCAGGGGGCATATACTTTTGTAGCGAGACAAAATATTCAAGCGACTCAGCATTTTCGGGCGTGTTGAGGATGCCGACCACATCGCCTGTTTCGGAGTCCCAAATATCACCACCGTTAGCATAAAGGTAAGGGTGATAGGCCATAGAGAAGGAGTCATACTCTTTTCCATACATGGCTGCTGTTCCGTACATACCTTCATCAGGGCGAGTAAAGTGATCGAAGATATCTTCGTATTCTTGAATGGTCAGTTCAGCAAATTCTTCGTAAGTGGTAGGTAAGATCCGGCCATACTTTTCCTCAAAAGCGGCTTGCTCTGCGGGATCATCCAACATATCCTTGCGTAAGAAAACGCCCTGCGTGTCGGGCATTTGGGGGAAACCCCAGCGGATGCCTGAGCCATCAGGATAAACCTGATAGGTGTCAGTGACGAGTGAACTGTAAGGTTCAATATCCAACTCGGGATTTAAGGCATATACATCCTCGGCTTTGACGATCCAACCGGGTTCAGACAATGCACCCAGCCACTGGCTGTCTGAGATAATTAGATTGAACTCTTGCCCGCCTGAGGCGAGGGTTGGAGCCACTTTTTGGAATAATGAAGAGAATGGAGCCTCGGTTTTGGTCACTGAAACATCATAGCCAAAATTCTCTTTGGCGTGAGCGGCAAATTTGGGGAACAGCTCGATCGGTAGTTGGCTGGGGGGCCAGCCTGCTAAGACAGCTAAACTCAAGGTCAATGATTTCCCCTGCATATTTGTGCCGTTGCTGCCCATGAGTGGGTTGTCCACTGCCGGGGTCGCCGCAGCCGCTTCGCCACCAGGCGTTGCAGTCACAACTTTCTCAACCTCAACAACTTCTGGGGTAGGGGCTTCCGCTCCACAAGCAGCGAGTAAACCCGTTGCCCCAACGCCCATTCCTGTGATTGCTGCATTGCGCAGAAAATCGCGACGTGATAGCGACTTTTCAGACGACTTCTCCTTTGACATAAAGATCCTCCTTTATAATAAATATGTTTATGTGGTGTGATTTGTATTGTTGGAGTCGCTTGGGGAGATTTGGCGCGAGAGAATATACCTCGCAACATTGCCATTCAAGTCGACACCGACCATAAAATACAGGTTCGATTATGAGGGGGGAGGGAGAAATCATCAATAAAATCAGTGAAAATGTTTCATTGTGAAACGGTAGAAGATGAGAAATGTTTCATTATGAAACATTTTTGGGTTTAAGACTTAAATTGTTTGGGGTTAATGTTGAGGCGCTTGAGTTTACGCCAGAGTGTGGTTCGGCTAATGCCTAAATGTCGCGCCATTTCGGTCACTCGCCCCCGGCTAGCCGTGCCAGCGCGAATAATAGCCTCGCGTTCAGCCTCAGTCGTTGACATAACGGGTTGTGGGGCTGGTGATCTGGTTTGAATGACTCTACCCTGCCTCACGATTTCAGGTAAATCGATCAAATCGATGATGCCATCTTCAGTATGATTAATGGCTCGTTCTAACACATTTTCCAACTCACGAACGTTGCCGGGCCACGGATATTGGCACAGTAGGGCTAAGGCCTCTTCCTCAACCTGGATGGGCTGAGCGGTAGTTTTGCTTTTCCGTTCCAAAAAGAGCTCAACCAACAAGGGGATATCAGAAACACGTTCTCGCAATGGTGGAATGTAAAAATCGAAAACACCAAATGCGTAGTAGAGTTGGCGCGTAAAGCTATCATCAGCTACCAACTGCTCAAGATTTGCCGTGGTCGAGGCGATAATACGTACATCAATTGGAATCAAGCCAGTGCTCTGTAAACGCATCAAATGTTTTGTATCAATCACTTGAGTCAGGGCTGATTGCATTTCCAAAGAAAGGTTTTCAATTTGATCAAGAAAAAGCGTGCCCCCATCAGCCAATTCAAACTTACTAGGCCGACTCTGTCCATCATTTTCTGAGTCGTACCCCAAAAATTCGGCAATCATCAATTGGCTGGGAATAGCCCCACAGTTGATTGTGATAAAAGGTTTTCCTGCTCGATCACTCGCGTTATGAATGGCTCGCCCTAGAGAATTTTTGCCAACGCCTTCTTCGCCTCGAATTAAAATAGGGGCTTGTCCTCTGGCTGCCACAGCCGCTTGACGAAGGATGTTGCGCATTGAAGCAGAGGCAGCTCGAATATCATCTAAAGTCAGAGAGGCTTGTGTCCCCACCTGCTGATGAATTAATTCGCGTACCTCCTCAATGGGACGCAAGATGGCAATGTAGCCTACAAGCTGTGAGGCTCCCTCAAATATCGGTTGCAGGCTGACCAAAACACCTATAGTTTCGTGGGCTAACTTGAAGCGAACCTCAACGTCTCGGAGGATGGCTTGGTTTTGGATTGCCTCCGCTAATACCACTGGAACGTTCAATACATCACCTAAATCGTTCCCGCGAGTTTTGGTGGGGTCTAGGTGGAGTAACTTACTGGCTTGGGGATTGATGTGATTAATTTTGCCGATCGCATCCAAGGCAATTAAGCCCTCATTCATCGACTCAAGAACTGCGTTGACCTCGCTCAGCCGTAAGTTAGCCTCTGTCAAATATTGATTGGTTTGTAATTGATTGCTAATGGCTCGCGCCGCAGACATAACTAAGCCCAAGGTATGGGAGGTTGCTGTTTCTACCGGGCTGACCGTCGCCAAGACCCCAATAATACGCCCTCGGACATCGTGGACCGGTGCAGCAGTTGTCACCCACTGGTGATGTGCTTGAAAGTAATGCTCCGCTCCAACAATCTGCACGGGCATTGCCACTTTAAGCACCAAGCCTAACGCCGTTGTCCCCAGTTGCCCCTCAGCCCAATATGCCCCAGGCCCCAAATCTAAATCATTCAAAACGGTTTTGGCCTGATCATCGCCAGTCATAATCAAGGCACAGGCTGTACCATCTGTTAGTATAATGGCACAGTCTGACCCTTCAACAAACTGGTAAATATCCTCAATATGTGGGATTGCAATGGTAATTAAATCGGTTTGGGCTTTGAGAACAGCAGCGAAAACTTCCCCCTGAATCCGGGTCAAGCGAGGGGTATCAATCGGATTTAAGCGTAGGGCGCAGCGTTCCCAGGATTGAATAACTGTTGGGTCAGGAACAAAGTCCTCGCTCTCGAATACTTGCCCGGTATCCATAAACGTGGTCCAGCTTTGTTGTAGGTTATTGTGTTTGATGGGATAGGCGATAGGTTGCATTAGCTCTGGGACTACTTTGAAATTGATAAAGGATTATATCAAGGATTGGGGCAAAAGGCTATCAACAAAAATCACTTGACAATTGTATTACCTCTGCTATAGTGTATTCACAACTTTATTTCGGACGCAGCAATGAGTAATCGAATTTTTAGCCAAATTATGATGAACATGGACATGCCGATGCGTGACACATCACGCCTATTTGCCCATGCTTGCTGCTGCCTGAGACAATGATCTAAATAACATTATTTAATCCAATCAACTCAAAAGGCCGCCCGCACAGGGCGGTCTTTTTTTGTTTCCCAAAAAGTAATCATAAGAAGGAGAATTGATGATGACAAACCCAACACCTTATTTTATTACCACGGCTATCCCGTATGTGAATGCCAGACCACACATTGGCTTTGCCTTGGAGGTGGTTTTAACCGACGCTATTGCTCGGTATCACTGTCTTACCGGCAAAGATGTTCGTTTTTTAACCGGGACGGATGAGAATAGCTTGAAGAATGTGCAGGCGGCAGAGCGTGAAGGGGTAACTACGGCGACTCTTGTTGAGCGAAACGCAGCTAAGTTTTACAAGTTACGTGATACCTTAAATTTGTCCTTTGATGATTTTATTCGGACGAGTAGTGAGGAACGCCATCTGAACGGGGTGCAAAAATTGTGGCGAGCCTGTGCAGAACGAGGCGATATTTATAAAAAAGCCTATCAGGGGTTATACTGCGTGGGCTGCGAGCAGTTTTATAATGAAGCCGATTTGATTGATGGCCTCTGCCCAGAACATCGCCAACTGCCTGAAGTCGTTGAAGAGGAGAACTACTTCTTTCGGCTGTCGCGCTATACAGCGCAGCTAGAGCAGTTGATTGAAACAGATCAATTACGAATTGCTCCCGAAACTCGCAAGAATGAGATTTTGAGCTTTGTCCGGGCAGGGTTGCGTGATTTTAGCATTTCTCGCTCACAAGCCCGTGCTCACGGTTGGGGTATTCCTGTCCCCGACGATCCCAGTCAGGTGATTTATGTTTGGTTTGATGCACTTGGCAATTATATCACGGCGCTGGATTATGCCAATGAAAGCGATGTGTATCATCGTTATTGGGGTGATAATCCAAATCGAGGACATGTCATTGGGAAAGATATCACCCGATTTCATGCCATTTATTGGCCCGCGATGCTCCTATCAGCTAGGGTGCCACTTCCTACAACCATTTTTGTGCACGGCTTTATTACGCTTAATGGGGGGAAAATTAGTAAGTCGTTGGGGAATGTGATTGATCCCACCGATTTAGTGCAACAGTTTGGCATTGACCCTGTGCGCTACTATTTACTGCGAGAAATCAAGGCGACTGAAGATGGCGATTTTACGCTGGCTCGATTTATTCAGGCCCATAATGCCGATTTAGCGGATCAGCTTGGCAATCTGTTGAGCCGATTTGCGGGAATGGTTACCCGCTATTACGACGGCGTGGTCCCCGAACCCGGCCCAGCGACACCTGAGGCAGCGGGTTTGGTCGAACTAGTGGAACGTCTCCCTACACGAGTCGATCAGGCAATCCATCAGTTCGCCCCGCATGAAGCCTTAGCCCATATTTGGGAATTAATTGCTGCGGCGAATAAATATGTGGCTGAAGTCAAGCCGTGGCATTTGGCGAAACAACGAGTCGCTAACCCAAATGCGGAAGCACAACTTGCTTCGATTCTCTATAACTTGGCCGAAGTTTTGCGCTTAGTTGCAATCTACTGCCATCCATTTTTGCCTGATACGGCTGAAGCTCTGGCTAACGCGTTGGGCATTTCCTTACAGACTGGACAACCGTGGCTAGTGATTTCGCAATGGGGGCACTACCCTGCTGGAACAACCATTCAGCCTGGCCCCGTGCTATTCCCGAAATTGGATTTAGCTGAGATTGCAGAACATCACAATCGGAGGATAACTACGTTGCCCAGCAAATCTTATTAGTATAATAGAAGAAGATGCAAAATAAATTACGTTCTACACGATATCAATTGGATTATATTACATCACAAAATGGAGAATATGTATGTCTGTATTAGCTAAGGGGGCTGATATACCAAAACTATTAGGCGATGGCTTGCAGTTGCGACGCTCAACCGCAGCGGATACGGAAGCCCTGGCTACATTTATTGGCCAATATATGGTTGAAGGTGATGAGGTTCCCATTATATTTGAGGCGTGGACCACAAATATGATGTCTGAACAGCATCCGAACGGTGGCCCCAACAATTTTGTTCTAGTTGAGGATATGACCACAGGCGAAATTGCCAGTGTCTCAGGTTTTTTATCTTTAATCTGGCGGTATGAGGATGTTCTGATTCCAGTTGGACGGCCTGAATTGGTGGCAACCGCACCGGACTATCGCCGTCGTGGTTTGGTTCGAGCGATATTTGATGAGCTTCATGCATTGAGTGGGTCTCAAGGGCACTTGATGCAAAGTATTATGGGAATTGAATGGTTCTATCGCCAGTTTGGTTACGAGTATGCTCTGCCACTGGGCGGTGGTCGCAAATTTGATATTCGGGATGTGCCCAAACTGAAAGAGGATGAGGCCGAATCTTATCTGGTGAGACCCGCGTCAGTTGACGATATTCCGGTCTTGCAACGTCTGTATGAGCGACAATATGCCGACAACTTGGTGTGTGGGGTGATCAATGAGGCTCGATGGCGCTATGATCTGACAGGTCATAATCCAGACTCGATGGTTGCCAATAAATTTTGGATGATAATGGATCGGGCAGACAGACCAGTTGGCTACTATCAAACGGCAGGTGTCCTGTGGGGCGATCAACTGCACGTTTTTGCGCTGGCTGTTGATCAGGATGTTTCGCTTAAAGCGATATTGCCGACGGTACTGCGTGCACTGAACGTGCAGGCTGAAAGCCTTGTAACAAAGGAAGATCCAACCGTGACCGGCTTTGAGTTTACGTTTGGTCTGTATCATCCACTTTACAGTGCCTTGCCACAGAAGCTAGGACCATTGCGACGACCCTATGCCTGGTACATCCGAGTACCTGATCTACCTACCTTTCTTTTTCACATCAAGTCTGTGTTGGAGCGACGTCTGGCCTCATCCGTCATGTGTGGTTTTAGCGGTGAGCTTAAGATAAGCTTTTATCAAGGTGGGTTGCGATTGGTGTTTGAGCAAGGGCAGCTTATTGAGGTGACAGATTGGCAGGCCCCTGATCAAGCCTCAGGCCGGGCTGGCTTTCCGCCCGGCACGTTCTTGCAACTTCTGTTTGGCTATCGATCCTTGGAAACGCTGCGAGGTACCTTCCCCGATTGTTGGGCTAGGGGCGAGGCCTCGATTTTGCTCAACGCCTTGTTTCCTGAGAAGAAATCTTGGGTTTATCCTTTGGGGTGACGAAATGGCAGGTTCGAAGGCTGAGGAAAGTACTTTTTTTACATTTTTATCCGTCAATCCTGCGCATCCTGTTCTGGATTGAACGAATTTGCTTAAGAATACTACCTGTTAGACAACGATAAATAATAATCAAAGTCAGGAGTCGGAAAGTGCACTTTCCGACTCCTACAGAGGAGAATAATCCAATGTGGCGACCCAGCGAACGAATCAAATATAAACCACAACCAGGCCCCTGGCCGACTCGTGAGGAAGCGGAAAACTCACGACTGTTTAGTCCGATTAAACTCGGCCCAACGACCCTACAACAACGCACTTGGGTGCCAGCGATGGTACCATGGCGGGCAACAGAAGAGGGCGAGGTGACTCAGGATGTACTAGAGTGGTATGAACGGTTTGCCCAAGGCAAACCGGGGGCGATTGTTGTCGAAGCAACAGGGATTCGTGATGTGCCCAGTGGCCCACTGCTTCGCATAGGTAATGATCGTTTTATTCCTGGCCTTAAGAAGTTGGTCGAGACGGTACACACTGCGAGTGAGGGTGAAACCAAACTCTTTATCCAACTGATCGATTTTCTCCGTATCAATCGTCGACCCACGACTGAGAAGTATTTTCAAAAATACCTGAAAATAACGGATGCTCATCGTGAATACTTCTATGGTGAATTAAGCGACGACGAAATCCGCAGCAAGCTGACCGAACTGACCGATGAGGCCCTCGCTCAGGCTCTGAGCGCCCGCGAGTACGAAGCCTATGCCTTTGGTTATCGTGAACGAGTGACCGATATGCACTTAGATCACATCCGCGAGTTACCCCAAGTTTTGCCTGACTTGTTCGCAGCGGCAGCCAAGCGTGCCCAAGCAGCGGGCTTCGATGGCGTCGAGCTACACTACGCCCACGCCTACACAATGGCCTCCTTCCTCTCTGCCCGTAACACGCGTGATGACGGCTACGGTGGTGACCAAGCGGGCCGAGTGCGTCTGCCGCTTGAGGTGTACACGGCGGTGCGTGAGGCCGTGGGTGATGATTATGTGGTTGGCTGTCGCTTCCTCGCCAATGAAATTATCGAAGGCGGCTCCCGCCCCAATGATGCCGCTTACTACGGCGTTGAATTTGCCAAAGCTGGGATGGATTTTCTGTCGCTCTCCCGTGGCGGCAAGTTCGAAGATGCCCAACAGCCCAGAGTGGGGGCCGCTGCTTACCCCTACACCGGGCAAAGCGGCTACGAGTGTATGCCCCAATACATCTCCGATGAGAAAGGCCCTTTTGGTCGGAACATTCCTGCCACCGCCAAGGTCCGGCACGCTGTTCGCGACGCAGGCCTCGACACCCCTGTCGTCGTTGCTGGTGGTATCCACGGCTTTGTCGAGGCCGAGCGCGTCCTGCAAGATGGTGAGGCCGATATCATCGCCGCCGCCCGCCAATCGCTCGCCGACCCCGACTGGTTTTTGAAAACACGCTTAGGCTACGGTGATGAAGTGCGGGTCTGTGTCTACTCCAACTACTGCGAAGCCCTCGACACCCGACACAAACAAGTCACCTGTGAGTTGTGGGATCGGGAGGGTAAAGATCAGCCCAATGTTTCTCTATCGTTGGATGGGAAACGGCGGCTGTTGCCACCGCCGTGGGAGCGGATGGAGAGACTATAGTAACAAAATCGATTATGGAGAGAAGATATGTTTCCGATTGCTTTTGGGGTTGCTATCGTAGGAATAATATTGTTAGGCGTATCAAACCTGATGTACTTCAATAGAACTAAAAATAAACCTTTCCAACGATTCTGGCTTGGAAAAGAATTGTTAACTACAAATGAATACATCCTCAACCGAGGCGGATTTGCCCTATCCATCGTTGGCATTGTCCTGATATATTGGATGCGATTTGCAGGATGACAATGGATCAATAATACAGACAGGCGAATGGCTGTAGGCTGAATTGAACAGGGTATAAGAATATTTGTAATCAACTTTGTTGTTGGATTTCAAAGAGATAGTAAGGGTACAAATATGATAACTGGCGAGATTATATTTGGGAGGGACTATAACTTTGTCAACCCATTTCCAAGCGGAACACATGTAAATTGTAAAAGAAATCGATGAGCACGAGCGTAACCCCATCAGGGCTAAGACCACAAATCTCAAAATCTGTATGATGGGTAAATGTGGCCAGAATCTCTGCTTGCTCCGCCGACCACACGGTTAAGGTCGTGATCAACCCCCAATCAGAATAATCCATATCGCCAGGACGATAAACCACTTCATAATCCCCACCAATCACCCAATTGTGATTCGGGATCGTTAAGGTTGGCTGATCTTCTTCATCATTGAAGCGAATGAGATTATCAGTATTTTCGGCATCAAGCGTTTCGGGTTCAGCATAATCTGGGGGCAATGATAGTTGTACATCCCCGGTCGATAGATCTGTTGTTTTAGGCTCACTATGGGGGTGAGGAAAAACAATCACCTTGTCATTGGCGAAGAACTCAAAAAATGGGCTCCCATAGGAATAAGCCAAGGCTTGAGGCTGAACTGGTATTTTACCAAGCGTCCAAACCTCTAGAGTTGAAGTGTTGTGACTGGTGATGACGTAATCGCCATTTGAAGTTAATTTGGCAGCATAAGGAATTTCTTCACCATAGGTTATGTTGCCCCCCATCGAATATCGCCCCAAACGTCGGCCGGTTTGAAAATCAAATCGAGCCAGAAATAACGGGCCATATGTATCAGCGTCAGCGTGGGCTGGTTGCCCCAAAGCAACCAATTCTTGACCATCAGCCGAAATAGCGACCGCAATCAGCGCATCTGCTTCTGTTTCAATTGAGTCACCTGCAGTCGTTAACTGCTTTTCAACTAAATCAATCAAAAGTAGATTGGTGCCATAACCCTCACGAAGATGCAAGACGAGTTTTTTGTATTCTGGACAGAATGTCGCTTGGAGTATCTGCTGACGAAATCGCCAAATCATCTCAACATTTTCGAGGTCAATCGTTTCAAGCTCACCCGTGGGCAAATGCCAGATTTTGATGGCGACCTGCTTCTGTTCTTCATTTCTATCGCAACGCACCAGACGTTTACTCTCAGTTGAGACCGCGAGATAGCCTGTCTCCTCGAGAAGCAACTTGCCCGTTTCAATCTCCCACACCTTTGCCCCGGACTCTTGGATCGCAATTACCTGCTGCCCATCGGGGGTCAGAGCCACACTATAAACATCGGCTATAGGCTGACGAAAAATGGTTTGGGTTAAACTTTGATCCAAGACTTGAATGCCATCAGAATTGATAAACGCTACCCGTGATCCGTCCTGAGCAAGGGCCACCTTGTCTCCAAAAAACAGCTCTGGTGAGCCAATTTCGATTTGGGCCTCGGCTAGGGTGGTTACTGTCTTGGTGTCCCAAAGGGTAAGCTGGGTGCCACTGAGTGAAGCCACCCAGCGACTATCTGGACTTATGTCGAAGATCTCGACTGGATCTTGATGTCCAGGCAAGTAACGAATGGGGCCTTTGCCTGGAGATTGTATCGTGGGGAATAGGGGGCGTAGCCAGGGTTTTGGCTGGATGTCCGCAGCTTGAGTCAATAGCCCCTTAATTACGGGCGAGTCGTTAAATGCCTGTAAATGCCCCCACAGATGGGAGGTTAGCTGGTTGGGATCTTCAGTCAGGACAAACGCGGAAAGCTGCAAGGTCAGGTGAATCCGTTGTAGGGCTGTTTCTGTGTCAGCATCTCGGGCTGCATTGCTTGCCGCTTCAGTCGGGTCAAGCCAATCATAATCATTGATGAGGCCCTCTATCCCAAAGTCAGGATGCTGAATTTTGCCAAGCAGAAATTCAAAGTTGCTTAAGAGTTGGTAGTATTCGTGCCATTGCTGTGATTGAACAAATTTAGATGGTTGGTTAAACTGGCTCATATATTAAACTCCTAGTGGTCATTGTTGTATCGATTTATTTCTTTGATGTCAATAATTCTATGTCGAATATAGGCAGTGCAGAGATAATGCCTTGTCCTTACTTAAGCTCGGGTGACCACAAGGTAATCATTCTATGACCCAATCGCCTTGATGACGACGGGTAAATAAACCGTGGGGAATTGGCTCTCGTAAGCCCCAATATCACAACCGTTATCGAGCAGGCGATTGACTCCCCGTTGATCGGTTGTGGTGCAGTGACTTTGGCCTCCGGCGTTGATGGCTGGTGAACCAAGGAGTAAGGGCAAGGTGAAGGTAGACCCGCCATTGTCACTTAACATTCCCAGCTTGGGATCACCCGACAAGGTGGTATTGCAACTACCGTCCTCAATCAAACTGTTGATATTGATGAGGGTTGTTGCCTCAAATTGATTACAATCCCCACCCCCTGTGCTGTTTGCGATGATACTGTTGTTCAAATGAAATATTCCCTGATTTTGTACACCGCCCCCATTGGTGGCTGGTGCGCCATTCCCTGACAGTGTACTGTGGGTCAATGTGACAACACCCCCACTAAAGATTGCTCCCCCATCGCCGCCAACAGCAAGATTATTAGCTAGGGTGCTATTTTTAACGACTAAGGTTCCATTACTATTGTATATCGCCCCACCTTGGCTGTCTGCTCGATTGTTACTCAATGTACTGTGGGTCACAATAAGCAGCTGGGGTCCCACATCGACCCCAGCGCCGGAATTTGAGCGGTTGT
Source organism: Phycisphaerae bacterium (assembly GCA_028285035.1). Next base: position 36,927 of record JANQQF010000185.1, on the reverse strand, counting down.
TCTTCAAGGTGCTATGGGCGATGGTTAACTGACCTTGATTGAGGATTGCACCTCCGTCACCATCATCAAAGCCATTGATAAGGGTTAGATGACTCAGGGTCACCACACTGCCCGGCTCGGTTGAGAAAATTCGGCTGACATTATTTCCACTGATTGTGATGGGCACTGTACCTGTAATGGTCAAACTGTTGCTAATTATGAGTTGACTGCCATCTAAGGTAATGGTTTGGCCTGATAGGGCTGGGGCGAAGGTGATGGTCTGACCGCTGGTTGCGGTTTCAATGGCGTCCCGTAAGGAGCAATCTGTGACACACTCGCTGTCGTTTTCGTCGATAATCGTGTCCACCATTGGGCCCTGGGCATAGCTTGGCTGTACAAGCCAGACCTGCCAACCAAATAGGACCAAGCAGACGCTGAAACAAAATTTTAGGACAATTGATGAAAATGTGGGGGGCATTGCGTAGGCTCCTTTATCTTAGATAAGAAAAATGGCTAAAGAGGTTAGACACCATTCAAAAATGGGTTTAGGGTTTTAGAGGCGATTGATCGATCAAGCCCCAATAATTTTTTTGAGCATCCGCTTGGTCAGAATGATGAATTCCCGCCTGATTTTGGCGGGAACAACTATAACGCATTGTACTGACTAAACGCATTTGTATCGCATCCAAAACGCATCCAAATTAGGTCATAATCTCATTGACCATCGGGGTTGTATGGTATAATGAATTATTATGAGTCGCCTCAAAATAAGGTTGTTTGGCCCATTTCAGGTTTGGCTAGTAGATGAAGCTATCGCTCGGTTTCGCTCCGATAAGATTAGGGCGTTGTTAGCCTACTTGGCCGTAGAAGTAGACCTCATTCATGATCGAGAGGCATTGGCCACGCTGCTGTGGAGCGAGAAGCCAAATGGGGTAGCCCGGACAAATCTTCGTAACTCGCTGGCGCGTTTGCGTCAGGCTCTCGCCTCCATTGAGGCATCAGGTGATGGCGCCCTATTTCAAACAACCCGCCAAACCATACAGCTAACCCCAAATCGTAACGACCATTGGATTGATGTGCTGGCCTTCTCAGAATATCTCACCACGTGTCAAACCCATCCCCATTCAAGTCTATTACAATGCCCGGATTGTATTCAGAGCTTGACAAAAGCAGCCGCAATTTATCGTGGAGATTTTCTTAGTGGTTTGGCGCTTTCGGATAGTCCGCTGTTTGAGGAGTGGCGGTTATCCCAACAAGAGAATTTTCATCGACAAGCCCTGTTGACGCTTGATACCTTAGTGGCGCACTATGTGGGGTCCCGAAATTATCAGCTGGCTGAACGCTATATCAGGCGGCAACTTTCGCTGGAGCCCTGGCTCGAAACCGCACATCAACAATTGATGCGGGTTTTGGCCCTGCAAGATCGCCGAACCGCCGCGTTAGCCCAGTATGAGATTTGTCAACAGGCTCTAGCGAAGGAGTTAGAGGTCTTGCCAAACGAGGCAACCCAATACCTCTACTCTCAAATTCGTGATGGCGTCGTGCCTGAAGTTTTGTTGGGTCCGGAAAATAATTCTTTTATCACATCACCTACGCAGCTGCGCCCAATACTACATAACTTGCCGCAGGAAATGACACCCTTTTTTGGGCGGGAAGCTGAGCTTGTGGAACTGAAGCAATTGATTGAAGACGTAGCCTATCGTTTGATAACCTTGGTCGGCGGCGGGGGCGTGGGCAAAACCCGCTTGGCTTTAACCGTGGCAAAACAGCTTTTGTCTTATTTTGCGGATGGTGTTTGGTTTGTCGATCTGGCTGGGGTCAATGTTGATAGATCTGCGGGCGACCCAAAGGATGTCACAAACGCTGTAGAAAACACAATTGCGACCGCGATTGCCGAAGCATTTAATTTCCAATTCTACGAGAGTGACACCCCAAAAGCGCAAATTGTGGCTAACTTGCGCCATAAAAATGTGCTGCTAATTTTGGATAATTTTGAACATCTGCTGAGAGGAGCAGATGTTATTTTGGACCTGCTTAGCCAAGTTCCAGCGCTGTCGGTACTGATCACCTCGCGCGAACAGCTTGGTTTTCAGGCTGAATATATTTTTCAACTTGAAGGATTGCCTGTCCCCTCTCTAACGAAAATCGTTGATGCGCCCACCTACAGCAGTGTAAAACTATTTGCAGAACGGGCCGATCGTACTCGATCAGGATTTCGTTTAGATGATCACACGCTGCCTGAGGTTGTTCAAATATGCGATTTTCTCGAAGGATTGCCCTTAGGGATCGAGTTGGCAGCTTCGTGGATTAGTCGGATGACTTGCGTAGATATTGCCCAGGCGATGGCCCAAAATCTGGATTTTCTGACGACTTCAACGCGGGATGTACCCGTTCGTCATCGTAGTTTGCGGGCTGTGTTTGAATACTCTTGGCAAATGCTCTCTGATCAGGAAAAGCTGATTTTGAGTCAAGCCTCGATTTTTAAGGGCGAGTTTAGTCAAGACGCAGCAATCAATGTTATTTCAGCAACCCCTATAGTGCTCACCAGTCTTGTGGACAAATCATTGGTTCAGTCGGTGAAACCTGGTCGATATCAATTACACGAGCTGCTTCGTCAATTTGCCGCAGAAAAATTGTTGGATTTGGTAGAAGACCCAGAAACGCGCCAATCTGTCTCACAAGCTGAAGCACAGCACGCTCAATACTATTTAGCCTTTCTTCAACATAGAGAAGTTGCCCTTCATCAAAGCGACACCCGAACCACACTATCAGAGATAAAAGATGAGATCAACAATATTCGTCAGGCTTGGCAATGGGCTGTAACCCATCTGGAGCTTGATCAGCTACAGCAAAGTCTTGAAGCACTATCACAGTTTTATTATCTCACCGGGTTATTTGAGGAAGGCGTAGACGCTTTTGAAAGTATGTCAGGGCGAATAAACTCACTGGACACATCGTTGACAAAGTTAGACCCGGTACAACAGCAGCTCCTAGGTAATTTGCGTATCAAACAAGCAATGTTTCTTCTGGACCTAACAAAAACTGAACAAGCCATTGTCGCGGCTCAGTCTGTTCTTGAGTTGGGCAAACGTATTAACTCAAAAATGTTTATTGCGGCTGGTTATCTGTGGTGGGGGCGCGCCCTTTGGTATCAAGGGCGATTTGATTCAGCTCGGTCTCATCTGGAGAAATCCTTGTCGCTGGCTCAAAGCCACTTACCCCAAATAGAAGCCCACGCCCTGCGGAGCTTGAGTAATCTGGATTTTGATCAAGGGGATTATGCTCAAGCGTATATGTATTTGAGGCAAACTTTAGCCATCTATCAAGACCTCGCCAACATTTATGAAGAAGCCGCCACCTTGAGCAATCTGGGGCTTGTCACTGTTAATTTGGGTGATTATCAGCAAGCGCAAGATTATATTGAGCGTTCCTTACAAATTCGCCAAAAGATTGGCGATCGTCAAGGTGAGGCAATCAGTTTGGAAGCGCTCGGTAATATGTATTATCGAATGGAGCAATTTGGGCTGGCCCAAAGCCATCTTGAAACCGCCTTGAAAATTTATGAGCAGATTAGGGATCAAGAGGGCATCGGCTATACCCTCACCGGCTTAGGCAATGTGTGGATGGGGTTGGGCAAACTGGACCCAGCCAAAGCTGCCTATCAGCAAGCCTTGCAGGTGCGGCAAGGCTCAGGTCAGCGACACCTACTTAGCGAAGATCGAGCCGGTTTGGCTCAAGTGGCCCTAGCTCAGGGTAACTTAGCCCAAGCTCAAGTCCAGGTTGCGCTCATTCTCAATGATTTGGCTCAAGATAAGCCCAAAGGTGAAGACATTTTTCGAATTTATCTGGCCTGTTATCAAGTGCTTCAGCGCAATCACGATCCCCGCGCCTACGATATCTTACAAACCGCCTACCAACACCTCCAAGCCCAGGCCGATAAATTGGAGAATCGTCAACTCCGTCAATCTCTACTGCAGAACGTCCCAACCCATCGTCAAGTGATCCAAGCGTGGCGGCTTGTCAATGAAGGTGGGTGAAATTCAATGAATTTGGTAGGTCATAAACAAGTAACTGGTAGGGGCGACGGCAATCGGGATGAATGTTTGTGCGCGAATGGCTTGATCGCGCCGATTGCCTCGCCCGTGGTCTGGGGCTACGACCTACGGATGGGCCTTTGCCTGGGCGGGCGAGGCAAATCCATTGCGTGATCGGATTTCAACCCGTTCATCTTTAGATTTGCCGTCGCCCCTACGTTATATTTCTGAATTTTTTAACAATCGGCTTAGCTGAGGGCAAATGAACCCCAATAATTTTGTTGGGATATGGGCAGTTGTCCAGCTTAGCCTAAACTACTATTATGATCGCTAGAACGTATTGATGCTTCAGCTTCATTTTGTTGGTTATGCCATTCTTCCCACTGTTTTTTCTCAGAGTTAAATGCATTTAAATCAACTCTACGAGGCCGCAGAATAGAAACTAATGGCATTGAATGGTGCGCATAAATAGACCGGTGAGCCTTTTCGGCCAAAAATTTCTGAATCTTTAAGGTTGTACTATATGAAAAGGTGTCTTGATCAGGTAAATCAGTTCCAACCTGAGTAAACAAAAGATGTTGCGGAGATAGCGGCATAAAAATATAGCCGCCAGGATTGCCCCATCCACCGCGAAGATCATAATCCTCAGAAGAACTATAGTTAAGTCTCACAACAGGATGATCACTGGTGAACCAATAATCCCCAGATGAGGGTTTAACTATACTCCATTTGTGCTCCAATAAAGCTTTTGCAGTTTTTCTTAAAAGGAATTGCTGGTTTTTTAACCATAAGTTTCGACCCAAAATAGTTTTAACCATTATTTCAGGCTCATTTGATTGTGTACTAATAGCTGGTACTATCCGAATATCAAAGACATCCTCAAATACCTCAGCATGTCCTGTTTCAATTTTTGGAAGCTCAATAGGAGGCCCTTTCTGAAGCCTATCTTCAAATATGTTTATAGATTCTACTAAAGTTTCCTCAATAACTTTTGGTAAGGAATCACTCCATCGCTGCATGAACTCAATATAGTTTGTCGGTGTACGTACATCTTGAGCAGCCAAAAACATAATCAATCGCTCCCAATCGGGAGCTGTTAGTTTTTCATCATTAAGAACTTTGCTTAATGCTTCTTGCACAGGGTCTTCAAATTCTCGTTTTAACCATTTTTCGAATTCATCTACTTCCTGATTATCTATCATGGATGTGTACAAATCTTTATGATAGGCAATACCTTCGATTGAAAGTAATTTCCATAGTGGCTCTCGGTTATGAGGAGCCAATATACGATATCGCCAAACTTTTTTGTTGTCGCTACTCCAATTTTTTAGATAGAGTTGTGAGACAAAATGATTCTTCCGAGTTATTTCTGACATCAGGCACCGTTAAAAATTGTATGTTGCCATTTTTATTATTGCTTTATCTAATGAATTGAGTGAAATTATACCTGAACATAGGAATTATGTAAAAAGAACAAATGTCTTATCCTTTTTTGTTTACACTTATGAGAACTTATCCTCTGGATATCAAAAAACACTTTTCCTAATCTGATTATGAAACCCAAAGGCTTTGCTAAAATCAAAAAGCATCCGAGTTATATTTTAACTCGGATGCTTTTAAATGTATGTATCCATTTCAGGAGATAATCACAAATCTCCAGTCTCCAATCTCCCTAAGCGGAGCACCCTTACCCCCCAAACACATCCCGTAACCGGTCAAAGAAACTCTTCTCGCGCTGCGGAATCACTTCTCGATCAAGCGTAGTACCCAATTCCAGCAACAATTCACGTTGCTGTTTGTTGAGGTTGGTGGGCGTACGCACCTCAACCGTCACAATTTGGTCGCCACGGCCACTGCTTGAGCCATCTCGACGTAGACGGGGCACACCTTTGCCTTTGAGGCGGATGGACTCGCCGGTTTGGGTGCCCGCCGGAATGGTAATCATATCGTTTCCATCTAAGGTGGGCACACTGACCTCATCACCTAAGGCGGCTTGCGTAATGTTGACCGCTAAGTCAAGATGGATGGTGTCTTCAGAGCGGCGGAAGTAGTCGTGGGGTTTGACCCGGATGACCACGTAGAGGTTGCCGGGAGGGCCACCTAATGAGCCGCTTTCACCCTCGCCTGAGAGTCGGATTTGGGTGCCGTTATCAACCCCCGCCGGAATTTTGACGGATAAGTGCTTGGTGTTGACGATGCGGCCGCGGCCTTGACAGGTTTTACAAGGATTGGTGATAATCTCACCCCTGCCTTGACAACGAGAACATGTGCCAATGTTGATAAAGAACCCAGATTGACGACGAATTTCACCCGTCCCATTACATTCAGGACAACGAATAGGGCTGGTTCCTGGCTCAACGCCACTGCCGGTACAGGTGTCACAGGTCTCTTGTCGAGGCACCTCAATCTCTTTTTCAGCCCCAAACACAGCTTCCTCAAAATCGAGACTTAACTCATACCGTAAGTCCGCCCCTCGGCGGGGGGCACGTCCACTAGAACGGCGTGAACGACCAAAGCCGCCCAAGCCACCAAAGACCTCTTCAAATATCTCAAAGGGATCGCGGAAGCCACCCATATCGCTGTAGCCACCACCAAATCCACCCGCACCACCCAGGCCTGCGTGACCAAAGCGATCATAGACCGACTTTTTTTGTTCATCAGACAGCACTTCATAAGCCTCATTCAACTCCTTGAATTTGGCCTCGCTGTCGGCCTCTTCACTCACATCCGGGTGATACTTGCGGGCTAACTTGCGATAAGATTTTTTGATTTCGTCTGCACTGGCCCCTTTAGCGACCCCTAGTACTTCGTAATAGTCCCGTTTATTGCTCATTAAAAACTCAATTCTGGTGTTCTTGTGTTATTTAACTTCAGAAGTGACGACTTTAGCATCTTTAATTAACTGATTTCTGCATTTGGTGTTTCTGTAAATGGTAAACAGTAATTAGTAATTGGTTTGGTTCTGGACTAACCTCAATTACTATTTACCATTTACTAATTACTATTCTTTAGCTTCGGTGAATTCGCCTTCAACAACATCATCGTTAGCTGGCCCGCCGGGAGCATCATTTCCAGGGGATGGCTCGCCGGGTGCACCACCAGCGGCTGGGTCGCCACCTTGGGCACCATACATTTGCTCGCCGATTTTTTGAACGGTCTGACCGAGGTCCGCAGCAGCTTGACTGATGATCTCAGTGTCATTGCCTTCCAAGGCTTTCTTGGTCGACTCAATTTTGCTTTCGATTTCAGCTTTCAATTCAGGTGAGATGTTCTCGCCCTGTTCTTGCAACGTTTTCTCAGCCGCAAAGACAAGGTTGTCAGCTTGGTTGCGGACTTCGATTTCTTGCTTGCGCTGGGCGTCCGCTTCTTGATTTTGCTCAGCTTCTTTAACCATTTGGTCAATTTCGTCATCGCTCAAACCGCTGGACGGTACGATTTGCATTGATTGCTCTTTGCTGGTCGCTTTATCCTGAGCGGTAACGTTCAAAATACCGTTGGCGTCGATATCGAACGTAACCTCAACTTGAGGCACACCACGTGGTGCTGGTGGAATGCCGTCGAGGATGAATTTCCCCAAGCTCTTGTTATCGGCCACCATTGGGCGCTCACCCTGAACAACGTGAATTTCAACCTGAGTTTGGTTGTCAGCCGCTGTTGAGAAAATTTGGCTCTTGCGGGTAGGGATGGTGGTGTTACGCTCAATCAAGGGTGTGGCCACTTGACCCAAGGTTTCGATGCTCAGGGTCAGCGGGGTTACGTCGAGAAGGAGAACATCTTTGACATCACCACCGAGCACACCAGCCTGAATGGCGGCTCCAACGGCAACGACTTCATCAGGGTTAACCCCTTTGTGTGGCTCTCGGCCAAACAACTTCTTGACCGCTTCTTGAACGGCGGGCATTCGGGTTTGACCCCCAACCAGGACCACCTGTTGGATGTCGCTGGTTGAAGATTTAGCATCTTTCAAAGCGGCGCGACACGGCTCCAGTGAACGAGTTACCAAATCGTCAGTCAATTGCTCCAACTTGGCCCGAGTCATATTCAAGGTCAAGTGTTTTGGCCCTGACGCATCAGCCGTAACGAACGGCAAGTTGATTTCGGTTTGTTGTGTGGTAGAAAGCTCAATTTTGGCTTTCTCTGCGGCTTCTTTCAAACGCTGCAGCGCTTGATTGTCTTTACGAAGATCGATGCCCTCATCTTTCATAAACTCATCAGCAATGTGATCGATGATGGCCAAGTCAAAGTCATCACCACCCAGGTGCGTGTCCCCGTTTGTGGAGCGCACTTCAAACACGCCATCACCTACATCAAGGATTGATACGTCAAACGTACCACCACCCAAGTCATAAACCGCGATTTGCTCTTCTTCACTTTGATCCAAACCATACGCCAGTGATGACGCAGTCGGCTCGTTGATAATACGAAGGACTTCCAAGCCAGCGATTTTACCTGCATCTTTGGTAGCTTGGCGCTGGGTATCATTGAAGTAAGCGGGAACAGTGATGACTGCCTGAGTCACAGACTCGCCCAAGTACGCCTCAGCATCGTTTTTGAGCTTTTGCAAGATCATCGCACTGATTTCGGGGGGAGAGTAATCCTTATCACCCATCACCACGCGGACGTCGCCATTTGGCGCTTCTTTGACTTCGTAAGGAATAAATTCTATGGCTCGTTGTACTTCGGGGTCGCTAAACTTGCGTCCCATGAAACGTTTGACTGAGAAAATCGTATTTTGCGGATTTGTCACAGCCTGTCGTTTTGCCACCTGCCCAACCATGCGCTCACCCGATTTGGGGTTAACAGCGACAATAGAGGGGGTAGTCCGGTTCCCTTCAGCGTTAGGGATGATGGTCGGTTCGCCCCCTTCCATCACCGCCATAGCCGAGTTTGTTGTTCCAAGGTCAATGCCTATGATTTTTGCCATCACGATCTCCTGATTGATTCTATTATTTTGCTACCCTTACCAACGCCGGGCGAATGACTCGACTACCAATTTGGTATCCCTTACGCAGCTCAGCGATGATTTCATTATCACCGTGCTCTTCACTGTCCTCATAACTGACAGCTTCGTGCAAATTGGGATCAAATTCACCTTCAGTGTTGATGGGTATAACATTTTGATCATCTAAAATTTTGTCTAATTTACGATTGACCAGCCGAAATCCTTCGACCCAGCCAATAACTTGTCCATCTAATTCTTCGGGGACATTCTGAAAGGCCAGGTCCATATCATCCAGGGCGCTGATTACGCCCTCTAGAACCTCGCCTTTTATACGATCCCGCAACAATTTTCGCTGCTCTTCTTGTCGCCGTTTGTAGTTGGCGAGTTCAGCCACAGCCCGTTGCCAATTGTCTCGATTTTGTTGCGCTTCTTGTTGCGCCTCTTTTAACTGATCTTCCAATGTTGGTTCAGCATCTTCTGGCTCAACATCTTCTGCTGCTTCGATGGCCTCAGTTTCGTCAGTTTCTTCGACATCTTGATTGTCGATAACCACTTCGGCCGCAGCTTCAATTTCTTCGATAACTTCTTCAGCAATCTCCTCTGGGTTCTTCTCGGTTGCCATTACATCCCTCTATAATAAAAGAAATTTGGTTGCCTTACGCATCCAACAAATTCAAAGTATACAATAAAACGTTATCTGTATAAATCACCCATAAGTTCACTCATCAAGCGTGACATATACTGAACAACGGATACAGTCCGCTCATACGGCATCCGGACCGGGCCAAGTACACCCATTGCCCCCGTAATTTTGTCATTGATCCCGTATCGGGCAATGACGATGCCGACCTCAGATAGCTCTTCCCACTTGCCTTCGCCACCGATGATGATTTGCACTCCGCCGTGGTGAAGGGCTTCGGAAACAAGTTGCTCCACAAAATGGCGCTCTTCGAGGGCCCGAATAATCTGCTCAACGCCGTCTTTCTCACGGAATTCAGGCTGATCCAAGGTGTTGAGCAGGCCATCGCGATAGACATCACTACTACGCCGGGCATCGATGCGGCGCATCGTATCGACGACTTCCTGATGTACTTTTTGTGAGAGTGCGTCCAAAAGCGGTGTAATCGTGCCGTCAATGTCATCAGCATCTTTGGACTTCCACGCCTCAGTCAGTTGTCGGGCCAAAATGCTCAACTCACCCTGTTCGACAGGTGAGTTTAAGGTCATAATCTGTTGCTTGACCGTGCCACCCTGTAAAACCAAAATCAATAGAACGGTGGTATCCTGAATGGAAATCAGTTCGACATGTTTTAGATGGCATTGATTACTTTTTGGTGCCGTGACCAACGAGGCATTGCTTGAGATATGTGCCAGAATAGCTGCGGTCAACCGCAACCATTGATCAACCTCAAGTCGAGCTTGATGGAATTGGTGGGTGATCATCCGCTGTTCTTCTTTGGGAAGATCAACCTTTTCCATCAACTTCTCAACAAAATAACGGTACCCTAACTCCGTGGGTACCCGTCCTGCTGATGTATGTGGTTGGGCTAAGTAGCCTAGTTTTTCCAACGCGGCCATTTCATTGCGGATAGTTGCTGAACTCACGCCAAGATTTGACGATCCCATAATCAATTTCGAACTGACCGGGGTCGCAGACTCAATATATTCCTGGATAATCAGCCGCAAAACAGCCTGTTGCCTGTCGGTTAACTCTTGTTGTGCCATTTCTTATCTAAATTTTAGCACTCTAACACACAGAGTGCTAAAATCGCTCACAAAATCATACCATAAAGTCACTGAGTAGTCAAACGAAAAATGGGTTGTAGGACTGATTGGGGTTGAGTTTGTGATAAATGAGAGAACTAAATATGTTTGGATATAATTCTGGAAGGTTGGAAAGCTGATTTACTCCCTGCTTTCAATCTTCGAGCTTTCCATATCTTCCAAAACGTAAAGCTGTATGCTCTTTTGATATAGACAATAGGTGAGATAGAAACAACTTGGCAGTCACTGGCACCATTTTTGCTTCAAACGGCATTGCATTTATCCTACAATTCAGCTAAATCTTTACTTTGGAGCAGGCGAATGTCAACTTTTTCTGTAAATCGAACAATCAAAGCCAACACCAATGAGGTTTGGCAAGCCCTAGCCGACATCGGTAATATTTATGAATGGAATCCAGGTGTGGTTCATTCAGAGGTCACATCAGATCAAGCCACAGGCTTAGGGGCCGAGCGGCACTGTGATTTAGGGGGTAAAAATTATTTGGATGAGGAAGTGGTTGATTGGGAAGTGGATCAACGGCTAACAATGCGGATTGTCGGCACGAATCTCCCCTTCAAAACCGCTGATATCCGTTTTACCCTCCGCCCCGAAAATGATGCCACCACCATCACCGTCTCACCGGAATACAAACTCAAGTTCGGTATCATCGGCTCTTTGTTGGACGCGTTATTCGTCCATCGTACCTATAAAAAGGGAATGGGTGATTTGTTGGATGGGCTGAAAGAGCATGTTGAGCGTCAATCTATGTCATAGTGCCCCTATGTAAGATTTGGAAGGTTGGTTTGAACATAATACTCCAACCTTCCATCCTGCCAATACTTACAATGACCGCCTCATCTTATACAAGCGATACAAAAGAGGATTGTACACATAATCAAACGCCCCCACACTTTGGACGATATCCCCACCAAAGCCGCGTTTAAAGCGATAAACGCCCCACAAGCCATCGTTGCGATTTTGGAACTCGGCCTCAAGCGTGGCTGGGTCCGCATCGGGGATGCCCCATAAATCGTAACGATGACAACCTTTTTCTTTGGTCCATTCAATGGCCGTCCATTGTAACAGGTAGGTGGGCATTCGATTGCGGTGTTGGTTGGAGGAAGCCCCGTAAAAGTAGTAAGCCTCTTGGCCTTGACAAAATACCATCAGGGCGGCCAATGGCTCGCCCTCATATTCGGCCAGAAGTAAGGCGCAACGATCTGGGGCAAACAACTCAAAGGCCCGTTGATAGTAGGGCAGACTGTGGATGCCAAATTTATCCCGCTCGCCTGTGACAAGCGAGAGGTTGTGGAAGGTCTCGACATCTTCAAACGTTCCTTCCCGAATCTCCACCCCTTTACGTTTTGCCAGCCGAATGTTGTAGCGGGTTTTTTGCTTCATCTGCCCTAAAATTACATCGTCTTCTTCATCTATATGAAGCACTTGTGAGGTTTGAGGCTGAATGGTATCAGCAGGCTTAAATCCGAGGGTAGCAAGTTTGGCCGTAATGTCTTTGCTTTGTGCAGTAGCTTGACGGCCAAGCTGCCAAACATCAGGCTCGATTTTGAGGAAGATAGCCCGATGGGCATTTGCCACGGCGTGAATTTCTTTGAGTACAACCTGCCATTGCTGAAAATCATCTAAACGGATGACAGGTCCCTTCGGAATGTAGGCAATGGTCCAGCCGAGTGGCAACTGGCGAAACAAAATTTGGGCCATTGCCCCGCCAAGCTGGAACCGATAGGGTTGCCAACCAAACTCACTTTTGAACTCGCCCCACGCCCAGCTTTGTAGCAGGTGACCGTTATTTGCTTTGATTTGTGCATCCCATTCGCTGGGTGTACTTTGAGAATGATCCATATAGTTAATGCTGTGTTCTGATAAGTTAGTTTGCCAGTCAAAAAATAAATCCACAGATTGACACAGATCACCACAGATAAAAATTTGTAAATCATCTGTGAAAACCTGTGTGTATCTGTGGACTTTTATAATTATTCTAACAGGCTCAGTCTTTTAGCACAGCCTCTATTGAAATGCAAATTGCTTCTCAGCCATATCCGCGATCGTTTTGCCAATGCTGAGTGAAGCTGTAGCCCCAGGTGAGGGGGCGTTGAGGACGTGGACCATTCGGTCGGCTTCAAGAAAACGGAAGTCATCGACTAAAAAGCCATTGGGTTCCAAGGCCTGTGCCCGAACACCTGCACCGCCAGGATGAACATCCTCCATTTTTAGCTCGGGAATCAACCGTTGTAGAGCCGTGACAAAGGCACGCTTACTAAAGCTGCGGTAAAATTCACCAGTCCCCATTTTCCAATGTCTGCCTGCTAATTGCCAAAAGCCACCGTAGGTCAGGGTTTCCAAGCTGTCTTTTAGATCGAAGCTGGTTCGAGTGTACCCCTCACGTTTGAAGGCCAAGACTGCATTCGGTCCAGCCTCGACCCCCCCCCGGACCATTCGGGTGAAGTGAACTCCGAGGAAAGGGAATTGTGGATCGGGCACGGGGTAGATGAGATTTTTGACGAGATGATGCTTTTTAGGGACAAGCTCATAATACTCGCCCCGGAAGGGTACAATTTTTAGCTTCGGATCAAGTCCACACATCCGAGCAATGCGATCTGACTTGAGGCCGCCGCAATTGATGAGATTGCTACAACGAATGTCACCTTGTGTTGTTTCCAAGCGAAGCTCGTTGGGGTCACGATGACAGCCCAGCACCCGAGTATTGAGTTGGATGGTGCCCCCTGATTGTTTGATGATATTCGCATAGGTATCACATACTTGCACATAATCGACAATGCCCGTCTCAGGTACGAACAACCCATCGATGCCAGCCAAGTGGGGTTCATGCTCTTTCAGCTCCTCGGGGCGTAAGCGTTTCAAACCCTTCAGCCCGTTAGCTCGTCCCCGCTCTTCCAATTTATCAAGCCGGGGGATTTCTTCCTCTCGTGTGGCTACCACCACCTTGCCGCACTGTTCATAGGCGATGTTGTATTCCTCACAAAAATCATACAGCGCATCTCGCCCATCGAAACAATTTTTGGCCTTCAACGAGCCAGGTTTGTAATACAAGCCAGAGTGAACAACCCCACTGTTGTTCCCCGTTTGATGTGCGGCTAATTTGTTCTCGGCTTCAATCACTACTATCGATAGTTTACGGCGGGTGAGCAAGGTCATCGCTGTGGCTAATCCTAAAATTCCACCCCCAATAATCGCAACATCGTATTTAAGTGGATTCATTGTTTGTCTCTTTTCCCTTGAGATTTTAGCATTATAAAACAAAAAAATGGCTTTGTTAAACTACACTTGACGACGAAGTTGAAATCTCCTATAATTCGACCACTTCAACTATCTATTCGTTCACCCTGAATTTACACTTATTATAAAGCAAGCATCATATCGCAATATTCGTTAGGAGTAAAGCAATGAGCAGCGACTTTCCCACTGAAGGGATGGAATTAACCCATATTTTGGTGATTGGAGATATGGAGGCATCCAAACATTTTTATATGAATATTTTGGGGGCTGAGCTATATCGAGAGTATGGTGGTACATCGTGTGTTTTGAAATTTCAAGGCAGTTGGCTTTTGTTGGTAACTGGTGGTGAGCCAACAAAAGATAAACCGGATGTGATATTTGCCCCGCCCGACACCCCAAATAATGTAAGCCATGCCATGACAATTCGAGTCCCTGATTGTCATAACGCCTATGAGGTGCTGAAAGCAAGAGGCGCTGAATTTTTGACTCCACCTGTCGATTGGGGCGCTGAAATTCGTTGCTTTTTCCGCGATCCTGATGGTCATCTCTTTGAAATTAGTGAAGCTGTGAGCTAGGAGACTTTTTATGAAAGCCGCTGTGTATCACGGTAACCGAGATATGCGGATTGAGTCGGTGGCTGACCCGACCAAGCCAGCCGCTCACGAGGTGGTGCTGGAAGTGTTACGAGGTGCCATTTGTGGCACAGATGTAACAGAGTACCTCCACGGCCCACACTTTGCCTCATTAGACAAGCCACATCCGGCCAGCGGCCAACAAGGGCCCGTAATTTCAGGTCACGAATTTGTCGGGCGGGTCATTGAAGTCGGATCTGAGGTAGAAAATGTTAAGGTCGGGGACCGAGTTGTGCCTGGCGCTGGGAATTGGTGTGGGGAATGTAAATGGTGTAAAGCGGGCCGGCTGAATCTGTGCACCAAATATTTTGTTTATGGTTTGAGCGCCGACGGTGGGCTGGCTGAAATGGCCAAAGTGCCCGCCTTTATGTGTTGCCAGGTTCCCACAGACTGTACTGATGATGCCGCTTCTATGGCCCAACCCTTTGCTGTAGCTCTACATGCCGTTGAGCGGAGTACAGCCCAAACTGAGCAAATGATTGCCTTGATGGGGGCCGGTGGGATTGGCTCATTTGTCTTGGCTGCCGCCAAAGCCCAAGGGCTAGGTCCGATTATTGTGATTGATATCGATGAAGGCAAATTGGACAAGGCCAGCCGAATGGGGGCGGATTACATCGTCAATGCTCGTAGTGAGGACGCGGTTAAGGCGGTGCATCGGTTGACAGATGGGCTTGGTGTTGAAGTGTTCATCGAAGCGTCCGGAGCATCCGTCGGTCCCACGATGGGGCAGGCGGCTACCCAGAAAGGTGGAAACGTACTCATTGTAGGGATGCAGGCTGAACCACAGGCCATTGATTTTCATGATTTGGTCTACCGCGAAATTACGATGACCTCGACTGTGGCCCACGTCTGTGATGTTGATCTACCCAAATCCCTCGACATTTTGACCACAACTGATTTGGCCTCTGTCGCCCTTGATCGAGTCATTCCCCTCGATGACTTAGTCGATGAAGGCATTATGGCTCTAGCCGAGGGTCGAGCCAAAGGTAAAGTTGTTGTTAATCCAAAGTTGTGACAGGATTCTTTGCTGACGAACAATTTTGGATAACACCGCATTAAAGCGTGATCGTCAAAGCCGTGGCAAAATCAGCAACGAATTGATCGAATTAACACGGATAAAGACAAAATATGAAAATTCGTGTAATTTGTTGCGAAAATCAGGTGACCACAGTTTAGGGCAGTCGTGCTAAATTTTTTTTGGTGTTTACTCCTCACTAAACACGAGCCACCAATCACTATTTTTAGGAGGTAATTATGAGTTTACGTATTGCATTGATTGAAGATGACAACGCTGTTTCAGACAAAATTCAAAACTACTTTAAAACGGCCGAAGTACGCGGCGCACCTAACTCTCGCTTTTTGCGGCTTTTGGCTCGCGATCCTAATTCGGTCCGTGTGTTTTATGAGGCTTGGGATAACATTTTTTATGGCGGCAAAATCGATCACAGCTTCAAAGAGATCATTCGGGTGCGAATGGCTCGCCTCCGCAACTGTGATTACTGAGGCACCGTTCGTTCTGTTGCGGTGCAACAGATTGATGATGCTAAGGCCAAGGTTGAGGCAACCTGGAATATTGATGATCCGATTTTTACACCCCGCGAGCGGGCTGCCTTGGAGATGGCGACGATTTTTAGCGAGGATTACCACGCCTTTACGGATGAACAGTTTGCCTATTGGAAAACACTGTTTACTGATGAGGAGTTGATAGAGTTGGCGACCTTTATGGCCGTGGCAGACGGTTTTGGTAAGGCGGTCGAGATGTTCGGCTTGGGGCTGGGCGAGCAAGCTTGTGAAGTAGATCTAGAAAAACAATCAATGAATGGAGGTGCCTGATGGCCCATTATTTTGGTGAATTTGATGAAAAGAATCTAGTTGCTGCTCATCCAGAGCATAGCGAGGGGTATCGCCAAGCCGCCTTGGTTGATCATACAGTCGGGTCGGTTCACACAGGCACCCACATTTGTGAACTCGCTCCGCAGGGGCACCTGAATATGCATTGCCACGCATTTGAAGAAGGCTTCTACGTTATGGAAGGTGAGGTTCTGCTGCATCTCGATGGACAAGATTACCATCTAGTGCAAGGCGATTTGGGCGCGATCAAGGTGGGACAGATGCACGCTTGGCGAAATGTCAGCGACTCGCCTGTACGTTGGTTCCAAATGGCGGCCCCGCAACCTAAACCAGCGGGAGGCTGGCAGGACACCTATTTCCAAAATGGCGGCTCAGCCCCGACCGAAGGCCAGCCGCTCGATCTTGATGATACCCACGGCAATCTCCTCAACCATTTTGATGTGGGCCAAATACCACCCCCCGGCGACCCTGCCCGTGAGACAGCTGGGGCACCCCCCGGCGTTTTTCTCAAGTGGCTGATGGACGAAAATATTGGTTCAGCGCATCATCGCCTACTGTTTATTGAATATCAACCCGGCGTCAGTCTAGCAATGCACGACCACACTTTTGAAGAGTCCTATTTTATTTTGAGTGGGCAGGTTGAAGCGGTCCTTGATGATACAATCTATCTTGCGACGCCTGGGAGCATTCTCTGGACCAGTGTCGGTTGTTTCCACTCATTCAAGCAGGTCGGCGATGAGCCGGTTCGTTGGCTGGAAACCTTCGCCCCGCAACCCCCTCGGGCTGATGTATTTCGTTTTCGGGGGCAGTGGGATGAGAAGGGGAAAGAACTAGAGGGTTAATCTATTTTTCTCCTAACTTGGCTATTTAAAGATTGGTCTAGTCTGAAAAAGTATGGTTCTGTGATAAGTTTTTGGCTTTTGTAAGCAACTTTCAATCCAAAATTGGTTTTTAGACTGGACCGATCTAGCGTGTTTAGTGATTTCGACCGAAGTGTTTGATATAATTGAACAGCTTCTTGACAAACACTAACTTTAGTTGTACAATCGTCACCGTTGGTCAATTGGTCAGACCAATTAGCCATTTGCAAAACAAGGATGTTTTTATATGACATTTGGTACGTTTAAGAAGAGTGCACTTTCGGAAGAAATTGTCACGCGCCTCTTAACGCTCATCAAAGAACGCAAACTTCAACCGGGGGATAAACTTCCTCCAGAACGCGAATTGGCGGCAACCATGGAAGTCAGTCGCCCTTCT
Source organism: Phycisphaerae bacterium (assembly GCA_028285035.1). The sequence continues at coordinate 19,213 of JANQQF010000185.1, read as the reverse complement.
CTACGTGAGGCCCTTCGTGCTTTGTCGATTATGAATATTATTGAAATTCGACAAGGCGGTGGCACCCACGTTACCTCACTTGATCCCGAACTTTTAGTTGAACATCTTGAATTTGTCTTTGCCCTCGATAACTCAACCGTATTCGAACTTCTCGAAGCACGAAAAGTTGTGGAGCCGGGAGTCACAGCCTTGGCGGCTGAGCGAATTTCAAACGAAGCTGTAAAATCGTTGGAATTAATGCTAGTGCAAAGTGAACAAACATTGAACAGCCCTGAACTTTTCCTAGAGTTTGATTTCAATCTTCATCAACAGATTACCAAAGCTGCCCAGAATCCTATTTTGCGTCGGGTCATGACTAGTCTGAGCTGTTTAGATCACGCTAGCCGCCAAACTGTTCAACAGAGTTTGGCAGATCGTCAAATGACCCTGCAAGAACATGGTGCAATTGTGCAGGCGCTCAAATGTCGCGATTCTGAAGCGGCCCAGTTAGCCATGTTTCGACACCTCAATCGTGAAATTCAGCAACTCAAACAAGTGAATGCCAGCGAAGGGCTTTCAGAAGGCGCTTATCAGCCTTTGAAAGTGACCGGTGATGTCGATCAGGATACGCGAGGGGCTACAAGCCCTCAACTTAATGCCTTTGCCTATCATCAATTAGCTGTGCGTGAGCATCACTACTTTTATTCAACAAATGTTATTGCCTGGGAGTACTTTTTTCAGGAAATCCGTCGTAGTCTGACAACAAATTGATGCCATAATCGCTGTTAATTTGTTGTTTTTATAATCAAATCTACTTTGCCAATGTCTGGCATCATTAAACCTAAGGAGGTTGTATCAATGTTAGCTGAAGCCAAAGATGTCAAAGGGCCCGTTGATGAAAATGGGGTTGTCACTCGCCCATTAACTGGGGAAGAGTACATTAACAGTTTGAAAGATGGTCGTGAAATCTGGATTTATGGGGAAAAAGTGAAGGATGTAACCACGCATCCAGCCTTCCGAAACAGTGTGCGGATGATGGCTCGGATGTATGATGCCATGCACGATCCGGCTACCAAAGATAAAATCACGGGACCAACCGATACTGGTTCAAATGGATACACTCACAAATTCTTTAAAGCCAGCCGTAGTCAACAAGAGATGGTTGAAGCCCGAGACGCGATTGCTGAGTGGCAACGAGTCACTTACGGGTGGATGGGCCGCAGCCCTGATTACAAAGCCGCTTTCTTGGCCACATTGGGGGCGAATGCTGATTTCTACGACCCCTATCAAGAGAATGCTCAGGCTTGGTACAAAAAGTGTCAAGAGAGTGTGCTCTATCTGAACCATGCGATTGTGAATCCACCGGTTGATCGCCACTTACCGCCCGATGAAGTCGGTGATGTTTATGTTCACGCGGTTAAAGAGACCGATGCTGGTTTGGTTGTAAGCGGAGCTAAGGTTGTGGCTACTGGCTCAGCCCTCACCCACTTCAACTTTGTGGCCCACCACGGTTTACCCATCAAGAAGAAAGAGTATGCCCTTGTCTTTATGCTGCCGATGGATGCGCCTGGCTTGAAGCTGTTGTGCCGCCCCTCTTATGAAATGGCCGCCAGTGTGATGGGTAGCCCCTTCGACTATCCGCTGTCTAGCCGTTTGGATGAAAACGATGCAATCTTCGTTTTAGATAACGTGCTTGTGCCGTGGGAAAATATCTTTGTTTATGGCGATGTGGAAAAGTTCAATGGTTTCTTCCCGCGTTCTGGTTTTGTTCATCGCTTTGGTGTTCACGGCTGTACTCGTCTGGCTGTAAAGCTCGACTTCATCGCCGGTCTATTGCTCAAAGCGGTTGAAACCACAGGGATTAAAGATTTCCGTGGTGTTCAGGTCAATGTCGGTGAAGTGATTGCTTGGCGAAACCTTTTCTGGGGCTTGAGCGATAGTATGGTCAACAACGTTATGCCGTGGAATGATGGTGCGGTTCTGCCCAACATTCATTCAGTGATGGCCTATCGAATGATTATGACTGTGGCGTATCCACGTGTAAAAGAGATCATCGAGAACTTGATTGCTAGTGGTTTGATTTACCAGCCTTCAAGCGCGTTGGACTTCAAAACGCCAGAAATTCGCCCCTATATCGACAAATACGTTCGTGGCTCTAACGGCGTCGAGGCCGAAGACCGCATCAAGTTGATGAAACTGTTGTGGGATGCCATTGGCACCGAGTTTGGTGGTCGCCACGAATTGTACGAGCGAAACTATGCTGGTAGCCATGAAACTATCCGTTTCGAGCCATTGTTCTTGGCTGAAGCCGCTGGTATTACCGATGAAATGAAGGGCTTTGTTGAGAAGTGTATGTCTGAGTACGATCTGAATGGCTGGACTGTACCAGATTTGATCAATCCTGATGACATTAACTATTTCCAAAATAATTTTGAGAATGGTATACACACAAACGGAGCCAGTTAAGTAAATAAGTGATTTTTTATTCGGAGGGCAGATACAAAATCTGCCCTCCTGAAACCTCCCGATCTCTAGCGGCTTCAAATATTCCCGAATTTCATTAAAAAATGAATAGAATCCTGAATTGTAAAAAAAGTTGACAAATATCTTTTTCTGTCGTAGTATGTCTCATATCGCAAAACTATAGTCTTGTAATATGAAACAAAACGATGAAAAAGTGAATGCTGTAGGAAAATCATTGGAGATTTTGTTGGCATTTGTTCCAGACAATGAAGCAATCGGAACCGTCGAACTCAGTCGAAAGCTAGGCTTTCACAAGGCAACAACCTCCCGAATTCTTCAAAATCTGATCGACTTTGATTTTGTTCAGCAGAATCCACACACAAAAAAATTCACCCTTGGACCAGCCATCTACAAACTTGGTCAAGCAATTTCAAACTCGCTCACGCACGATCTAGAACAAATTGCTAAACCTCATCTCAACGCGCTTCGTGATCAATTTGATGAAACGGTTGTTTTAGAAGTTTGGTCTGGTAATAGCACCTTGATTGCTTATATCGCAGAGACACATCGCCCAGTTCGGGTGGCTGGTCGTATCGGAAATCGGTTGCCCATCCATGCGGCGGCAGGGGCTAAGGCTATTTTAGCCGTAAGTGAACCGAAATTTGTTAAAAGCTTGATGAGTGAGCTATTAGCGGCCTTGACCCCAAATACCATCACAACGTCCGCTGATTTCTTGGATAATATGGCTGAATGTCGGGCACAAGGTTTCGCTTGCGATCGAGAAGAATTGGATGTTGGGATTAGTGCGGTCGGTGTCCCAATTTTTGACCCAAATAATAATCCTATCGCCGCCATTGTAGCAGTGATGCCGACACAACGATTTACAGATGATCCCAATTCTTCATTGATTCTATCAATGAAAAAAACCGCGACAACAATTTCACAAGAGTTTCTTGAATTGGTGTTTACGGGCAATTCAATGCCCTAACTATACATAATAATCAAATATTATTTTCTAAGGAGAGAATTGATTATGACAAAGCGAGTCACATTTTCACGACGAGATTTTTTGAAGCTCAGCGCTGGAACAGCGGCAGCGCTATCACTTGGTTCTTGTGCTGCCTTTGGTGGCGGGAGCGGTCGAACCATTAAAGTTGGCATGGTCAATCCAGTGACCGGTCCACTTGCTGCTTTCGGTGAGGCTGATGAGTTTATTATTGGCCAAATTCGTGAAATCTTTAATGAGGGTATTGAGGTCAACGGCACGACCCACCAAATCGAGATTATCACCAAAGACAGTGAGTCTGATTCATCACGAGCCGCTCAGGTCGCTGGTGATCTTATTTTGAATGATGAAGTTGATATCATGCTCGTTCACTCTACCCCTGATATCAACAACCCCGTCAGTGCGCAGTGTGAAGCAAACGGTGTTCCCCTGATTTCAACCGACGCCCCTTGGCAACCGTGGTACTTCCGTGATGACTTACCCTCCCCCGATGCTGGCTATCAGTGGGGCTACCACTACTTCTGGGGCTTGGAAGATATTATCCGCGTCTTTCAAGAAATTTGGGAAACTGTTCCTACCAATAAAGTGGTCGGGGCTTTATGGCCAAATGATGGTGATGGCTTAGCTTGGTCTAGTGAAAATGGTTTCCCGCCAGCGTTAGATGCCGCTGGGTACACTCTGGTTGATCCCGGTCGATATGAAAACCTGAAAGATGACTTCTCAGCTGAGATTGCCTTATTCAAAGAGCAGGGTGTTGAAATTGTCACTGGCGTGATGATTCCCCCCGACTTGGGTACATTCTTGACCCAGGCCAGTCAGCAAGGCTTCAACCCCAAATTCTTTACTGTGGGTAAGGCCGCGCTCTTCCCAACAACGGTTGAAGTTCTCCCTGACGGCTTAGGTGTGGGCTTGACCACCGAGGTCTGGTGGACACCAACGCATCCGTTCACCTCCTCCCTGACAGGCCAATCTTCCGGTGAATTGGCTGCAGCTTACACCGAAGCGACAGGCAAACAGTGGACCCAGCCCATCGGTTTTATCCACAGTATGTTTGAAGTCTTGTCGGATGTTCTCAAGCGAACAACTGACATCGATAGCCCCGAAGCGATCCGTGATGCAATCAAGAGCACCAATCTTGATACAATCGTTGGAAACATCAACTGGAGTGGTGGCCCTGTGCCAAACGTAGCTAAGACTCCGCTGGTTGGTGGACAGTGGCAAGCTGGTAGTGATTACCCCGTTGAGATGGTGGTAGCAACAAACACCACAGGCATCGACATTCCAATTACGGGAACGATCACTGAGAAGGGTTGGTAAATTTTTATAAATCCTAAGTAGTAATCAGTGTTTGTAATTGCTGCACTGATTACTATTTACCAATAACTAATTACGATTTACACCATGACCAATATCCTTGAATTAACAGATGTTTCCAAATCATTTGGGGCGCTTCAAGTCATTAACAGCATAAGTTTAAATCTAGAGTCAGGGACGGCCTTGGGCATTCTTGGCCCAAATGGGGCGGGCAAAACAACACTGCTCAATTTGATTTCGGGCGATTTGCCCGTGAGTTCTGGCCGTGTGATTTATGATGGTCAGGATGTCACCCAAATTCCCCCCGACAAGCGCTGTCATATGGGCATTGGTCGTACCAGCCAGATCCCACGCCCTTTTACGGGCATGACCGTGTATGAGAATGTTCTAGTCGGTGCGATGTATGGCTCGGATTTGAAGGAGCGTGAGGCCCAAGAACTGTCGGTTGATGCCCTGCGTCAAACTGGCCTACTTCACCGTTGGGATGTTGTCGCTGGGGAACTACGTTTGCTTGATCGTAAGCGGCTTGAGTTGGCCCGAGCCTTGGCCACACAACCAAAATTGTTGCTCTTGGATGAAATTGCGGGTGGTTTAACCGAGCACGAGGTGCAAGAACTGTTGCATCTGATCCGCGCTATTCACGGTCGAGGCGTGACCGTTATTTGGATTGAGCACATTGTCCACGCCCTCGTCTCAGTCGTCGATCGTATTTTGGCGATTGATTTTGGTAACAAATTGGCTGAAGGGACCCCTGATGAAGTGGTAAACAGTGCTGAGTTCCAGCAGATTTACTTTGGGGTAGAAAGTGTGAGATTGACAGGTGATACCGTATGACCATTCTTTCAGTCGATAACATTGAAGTGTTCTACGGCGAATTTCAAGCGCTGTTTGGAGTTAGTATTGCTGTTGAAGAAGGTGAGACTGTGGCTATTGTCGGGGCGAATGGGGCGGGTAAAACTACCTTGATGCGTTCTATCGCCGGTGTACTCAACCCAGCGTCTGGCTCAATTACCTTCAAAGGCCAAACTATTTCCGACAAACCCGCCTATGAGTTAAATCATTTGGGTATTGCGATGGTTCCCGAAGGTCGTAAAATTTTTCCAAGCCTAACTGTTGAGGAAAACCTCAAAATTGGGGCCTATGGCAATGTGTCCGGGCAATGGACGCTTGAAAAAATCTACGATCTGTTTCCGATTTTGAAAGAGCGACGCAATTTTGGGGGAACAGATCTTTCTGGTGGACAGCAACAAATGGTTGCCATTGGGCGGGCTTTGATGAGCAACCCCAGTCTTCTGTTGATGGATGAGATTTCCCTAGGGCTGGCCCCCATCATCGTCAAGGAACTGTACGAAATTGTTCGTCAGATATCAAAGACGGGAACGACGGTTTTACTTGTTGAACAGGATGTGGGACGTGGAATCCAGGAAGCGAATCGCGTGTACTGTCTGCTCGAAGGGAAAGTGAGTTTGGCTGGAAAAGCTGGGGAAATTAGTCGAGAACAGGTCTCTAAAGCCTATTTTGGCTTATAGCGCAATTAGGCAAAATCTGCCTATCGGACATATTTATGCAAATACTCAATACAATCATTCAAGGTATCTTGTTAGGTGGCCTGTATGCGCTTTATGGCACCGGACTATCTCTTATTTTTGGGGTGATGCGGATTGTTAATTTGGCTCACGGTGATTTTATCATTCTGGGGGCGTTTTTATCATTGGTTATCACCATGATCCTCGGTACACCGCCACTGATCAGTATTTTGGTGGTCGTTCCCCTGATGTTTGTCCTCGGCTATCTGATTCAACGAGGTATTCTCAATACGACGATCGGTGAAGGGCTAATGCCTCCGTTGGTCATTACTTTTGGGATTTCAGTCATCCTGCAAAACTTATTACAGTTGATTTTCTCGGCAGATTCACAAGGGCTTGACGCTGGGGCATTGGAAACAGCGAGTATTCGACTGAACGATCAAATTGCAGTTGGTATTATGCCGGTGATAACCTTTGCAGTGGCTGTCCTGGTCTTGGCTGGCCTGCAGATGTTTTTCAATCGTACCCGCTTAGGCCGTGCCTTTCGGGCCACTTCGGATGACCCGGCGACCGCCGAATTGATGGGCATCAATAGCCGTCAAATCTTCAGCATTGCGATGGGCATCTCCTTGGCCATCGTCGCTATCGCCGGGATTTTGCTTGGCATAAGAACCAACTTCACCCCTACCGATGGCCCCGCCCGCTTAATTTTTGCCTTTGAGGCGGTCATTATCGGCGGGCTTGGTAGCCTGTGGGGGACACTGGCTGGCGGAATTATTCTTGGTTTGGCTCAAAATATTGGGGCCCAACTTAATCCGACATGGTTTCAACTGGCTGGGCACGTTGTTACCCTACTGGTGTTGGCTATTCGACCGACTGGACTTTTTGCAAGGACACGGGATACCTAATGTTTACAAATATGACTCGTGAACGACGACTAACCATTATTCTAACGATTCTGTTTATCGGGTTTCTGTCCGTCGCTCTGTGGGGGCGACGCGGCACAATGAACACCCTAACCGAGTTTTTATATTTGCTGGCCCTCGCTCAGCTATGGAATTTGTTGGCTGGGTATGCTGGCTTGGTCTCGGTGGGACAGCAAGCCTGGATTGGTTTGGGTGGCTACGCCTTGCTCGCCTTGGCTGATGATTTTGGGGTGCCAATTTTTGGGGCCTTACTGCTGGCCGGCCTGTTGTGCGCGATTTTAGCCTATCCGACGGCCTTACTGGCCTTTCGGCTGCGTGGCGGGTACTTCGCCATCGGAACCTGGGTGATTGCCGAGGTTTTCCGATTGTTGGTGACGAGTAGCACTGAATGGCTTGGGGGGGGATTAGGCCGTTCCTTGCTGGTGAGCAACCATTTTAGCAATGTTAATAGCCGGATTACCTCAATTTATATTCTGGCTGTTCTCGTCGGATTTGGCTCAATTGTTCTCGGCCAATATTTGATGCGGGCCAAAACGGGCTTAGGGCTAACCGCTATTCGTGACAATGAGGCTGCCGCCGCCAGTTTGGGGATCAATACCTACCGTATCAAAATGCTGGTTTTCATCGTTTGTGCTTATGGCACGGGCGTGTTGGGGGGATTGATCCTTCTTAATCAAATTAACATCATCCCCAAAGCGATGTTTAGCGTCAACTGGACTGCGTTTATGATCTTTATCGTGGTAATCGGGGGGATCGGTACGATTGAAGGTCCAATCATCGGGACGGTCATCTTCTTCTTTATTCGCGAATATCTCTCCGATTTTGGCGAATGGTCTTTTATCATCCTAGGGACCATTGCGGTGGTGATGATGCTTCTTGCCCCACAAGGAGTATGGGGCCTGTTACGCCAACGTTTCAACTGGGAGATATTCCCAATTCGACGAATTATTCCACCTAATTTGTTAGAAGAGAAAAGCTCATAAGTTGATGGGTTCATAAAGTTTCTAGAGCTGTTAGGTCTTTACTCACAAACTCTAAAAACTCTATAAACCCTACAAACTCTATAAACTCTCCAAAGGATTTCTAATGAACGCATTTACTTATGAGGCATTGCCCAATCGGGTTTTGTTCGGTATTGGACGTTTGAGTGAGGTCAAGCAAGAGGTTGAGCAGCTTGGGGGACAACGAGCGTTGGTACTGTCGACCCCACAGCAAACGGCCTTAGCCCAACGTGTGGCTGATTTATTGGGCGATATGTGTGTGGGCCTCCACGACCAAGCGGTAATGCATGTTCCTTATGAAACGGTGCAAGTGGCGTTGGAGCAGGTCCGAAATCTGAACGTGGATGTTCTTGTTGCCCCAGGTGGGGGATCAACCATTGGGTTAGCAAAAGGCCTCGCCTTGGAAACAGAGTTGCCTATTTTGGCCATTCCCACAACCTATGCGGGTTCGGAAATGACCCCGATTTGGGGCTTGACCAAGGATGGCCTGAAAACGACAGGCAAAACCCCAATCGTTAAGCCAAAAAGCGTTATCTACGATCCTGAGCTGGTGATGACCCTGCCGCCCGCCTTTTCTGCGACCAGCGGAATGAACGCGATGGCCCACGCGGTTGAAGCGTTGTATGCCCAAAATGCTAACCCGATTACCTCGTTGATGGCCGAGGAGAGTATTCGGGCGTTAGCCGAGGGCTTACCCAAAGTGGTTAAAAATCCAGATGACTTAGAGGCTCGTAGCGACACATTTTATGGCTCTTGGCTGGCTGGCTCGGTCTTGGCCTCAGTAGGAATGGCATTGCACCATAAATTATGCCATACGCTGGGCGGTAGTTTTAATATGCCCCACGCTGAAGTTCATACTGTCATTTTACCCTACGCCACAGCTTACAATGCCAGTCACACTCAAACTGCGATGCAGGCTGTGGGCCGAGCTTTAGGGAGCGACCCCGCCGATGCCGGAGGCGCGATTTTTGATTTGAACCAAGCGCTCTCAACGCCCACATCATTGCAAGATCTCGATTTTAAACGTGAGAACATCGAGAAAGCTACTCAGATTGCTATCAAAAATCCTTACTTTAATCCACGTCCTGTGACCGAAGATGGCATTCGCACCTTGCTTGAACAAGCGTTTGAGGGTGTTCGCCCTGAACCAGCTTCATTTGTTTGAGGATCACAACGCTCCTACATCTCTCAATCATCGTTGACCTATAATCAATTTGCCTATTTTTAAAACTTGAATGACTATATCTTGGTGTTTTCTATAATTCAAAGAGCCATTTTTCAATGACCCTTTGATAAACAGCCAATTTAAAACTCCAAATTTAAGAGGGTATACAATGAAACTGGTAACCTATCAGTACCACGGTGAAACCCGTACGGGGGCTGTCGTAAATGATGATGTGGTCGATTTGAATCGAGCTTACCGAGCGACGACAGCCGCTAATGGGCCAGCCTCCGAAGCATTTATCGCTGATGCCAGAGTGCCGAGTGATATGTTGGCGTTGTTGAATGGTGGTCAATTATCCCTCGATGCAGCCCGTCAAGCTATCGATTTTGCCCAAACGATGGACCCCACCATAGCTCACGGTCAAGGGATTCTTCGGCAGGTCAAGGCGGTAACAATTTTAGCCCCAATCCAGCGCCCTGGTAAGGTGATTTGCTTGGGTCTGAATTACAAAGCTCACGCGGAAGAAGCCGGGATGGAAGTCCCAAAATATCCGATTTTATTTCATAAAGTGGCGACCTCGGTCATCGGGCCAGGGGAGAACATTGTCAAGCCTCGTATTTGTGATGTGCTGGACTACGAAGTTGAGTTAGCTGTTGTTATTGGCAAGCGAGGCAAACACATTGCAGAAGATGAGGCCTTGTCTTATGTGGCCGGATATGCTTGTGCCAATGATGTCAGTGCCCGTGATTTACAATTTCGGACCAATCAATGGACGATGGGCAAAATGATGGATGCTTCTTGCCCGTTAGGGCCATATTTGGTTACAACTGATGAAATTCCTGATCCTAATGCATTGCAAGTTAAGACAATTTTGAATGGCGATGTGATGCAAGATTCAAATACAGCCGATATGATTTTCCATGTGTCGTTTACGATCAGTTATATCTCCCAAATTTCAACCCTTGAGCCAGGGGATGTGATTTTGACAGGGACGCCTGAAGGTATCGGAGCCACCCGTAAACCGCCTGTTCTTCTTAATCACGGCGATCAAGTCACTGTTGAAATTGAAGGTTTGGGTAGTTTAACCAATTCAGTTATTGATGATTAAGAGAGTTTATAAAACTATTTTTATGAGGATAACATAATGGGTAACTATGATACGATTGTCATTGGTGCCGGGCCTGGCGGTTATGTCGCGGCCATCCGAGCGAGCCAATTAGGGCACAAAACAGCAATTGTTGAGCGCGAACACTTGGGGGGCATCTGTCTCAATTGGGGCTGTATTCCAACCAAGGCTTTGTTGCGTAATGCAGAGGTCGTCAACTTGCTTAGTGAGGGGCGCACCTTTGGTTTCAAGTTTGATAACCTTGAGATTGATTACAGTGTGGCCCACAAACGAAGCCGACAGGTCAGCCAACGATTGGTCAAAGGCATCGGTTTTTTGATGAAAAAGAACAACATCGAGGTGTTGGAAGGGCATGGTAAGCTGACCAGTCCAACTCAGGTTGAGGTCAATGGTGAGGTACATTCAGCCAAAAATATCATTATTGCCACAGGTGCTCGCGCTCGGTCGATTCCGGGGGTGGAGATTGACGGTGACAAATTGCTGACGTATCACCACGCCTTACAATTAACCGAAGCCCCCAAGTCGCTCGTTGTTGTCGGGGCAGGAGCGATTGGGATGGAGTTCGGCCACGTTTTCCGTAGTTACGGGGCCGAGGTCACCGTCGTTGAAATGCTCCCCAATGTGTTGCCGTTGGAAGATGAAGATATTAGCAAAGAGGTCGAGAAGCAGTTCAAGCGCAATAAAATCGACATTAAAACTAGCACCAAGGTCGAAAAGATTGAGACTGGAGCTGATTGGGTGATGCTGACCCTGAGTAAGGATGGGGCGACTGAAACGCTTCAGGCTGAAAAGGCCCTCATTGCGATTGGGGTTGTGCCGAACAGTGAGAATCTCGGCCTGGAAGCCGTTGGGGTAACAACCGAACGCGGCTTTATTCAGGTCGATGACAAAATGGCGACCAATGTGCCGGGGATTTATGCTATTGGTGATGTGACGGGCAAGCTGGCCTTAGCCCACGTGGCAACGGCCCAAGGCCTGATCGCTGCCGAAGCTGCCGCCGGACACGAGTCACATTCCCTCAAGTACCAAAATATGCCGCGTTGTACCTACATTCACCCCGAAGTGGCTTCGGTTGGTTTGACCGAAAAGCAAGCTCGTGAGCAAGGGTATGATGTTAAAACAGGTCAGTTTCCCTTCCAGCCAAACGGAAAGGCGCTTGGCTTGGGTGATAACGTTGGCTTTGTGAAAATTGTGGCCGAAAGTAAGTACAACGAGGTATTGGGGGTGCATATGGTCGGCCCCCACGTGACCGAATTGCTGGCTGGCCCAACCGGCATGATCAATTTGGAAACAACGGTGGAAGAGCTTGCCCACACTGTTCATCCCCACCCAACATTGAGCGAGGTGGTCATGGAAGCGGCTCATGTCACATTGGGTCAAGCGGTTCATATTTAGAGTGCATTCGTTTATGAAATACTATATTATTTTGGAGGTTTATGATGTCTGCTGTCATTCCCGAGGAATATCGAGACTTGCTGGACGAGCCAATTTACGTTACAGTGGCAACGGTTATGCCCGATGGTCAGCCTCAACTTTCTGTCGTTTGGTGTAGTTATGATGGTGAGCATGTTTTGGTGAACACTGCGCGTAATCGACAAAAAGAGAAGAATCTATTGGCTCGCCCAATGGCCACTGTTATGGCAATTGATCCAAAGAACCCTTATCGATGGTTAGAGGTGCGTGGTTCAGTGGAGTTGACTGAAGAGGGTGCCTTGGATCATATCAACAGTTTGGCCAAAGCCTATCGTGGGGCTGACGCATACTACGGTGGTGTTACACCGGCTGAGATGGCAAACAAAGAAACCCGCGTGATTTGCAAAATTAAACCAACGCGGGTCATTGCATTTGGTCGATAGTTTGTCACTACGTCATTGAGAGTAATGAGAAACAAACTAAGGTCTAGTTATGAGATGGCTAGGCCTTTTTTGTTGAATAAAATTCTGTAAAAATGGGTTTTATTGTATAATGAACAAATGATCTAACTCAAAAAGTAAACATATGACAATTTCCCAACCAACCTTACCCCTTCAATTTAATATTAAAAGTGATGTCCCTGGCAATCTAGCCGAGTTATTTGCTAGGGACTTAGATTTTCATGACAGTAATGACTATCATGCCTTACATCGATTTCATTCATTTCCAGCAAAATTTCCTCCACAACTCCCGCGAAAATTTATTCGGGCTTTAACAAAACCAGGCGATGTCGTACTTGATCCGATGATGGGGTCGGGAACAACGATTTTAGAAGCATATCTGCTTGAACGACAAGCGCTTGGATTTGACATAGACCCTATGGCCTTACGTTTGGCCCAAATTAAGGTGATCCCTTTTGATGTTAAACAAATCGCTGAAGCAGGCGAGCTAATACTCAAACAAGCTCAGCATAATTTGCAGCAAAATTATACACAACTACAACAAACTCTTACCACATATTGGGATTTGAAAACACAGCAATTTGTCAATCATTGGTTTGCTGTTGAGACGCAATTAGAGTTATTGGCATTGATTGATGAAATTCAGAAAATCAAATGTTCAAAACTTAGAACCTATTTTGAACTCATTTTTTCCTCTGTGATTATTACAAAATCGGGTGGTATTTCCTTAGCCCTTGACTTGGCTCATACTCGCCCTCACAAAGCTAAGATTGTTTTTTCGCAAACAGGTGAGGTTTTAGTAGGCGAACATTTGTTAGATGACCCATCACCCCGTTTGAAAATATTAACCAAAACCCTGCGCTCCCCTATTCAGGAATTTGAAAAGCGTCTACAGAAAAATCTGAAAAATGTCTTGGATATCGACTCCAATCGACTCAAGCCTAATTTGAGATTCGCGGATGTCCAAAATCTTCCACTAGAAAATGAAGCTGTCGATTTAATTGTAACATCGCCACCCTACGCTGCCAATGCGATTGACTACATGCGAGCGCATAAGTTTTCTCTGGTTTGGCTAGGATATACTATTGAGGAATTAGGCAAACTTCGTGGTACTTATGTAGGCGGTGAATCGGTTAGTGGGATTGACTTTGAGGATTTGCCGCCGATCACAAAAGGAGTTATGGCTGAGGTTGCGGAGCTTGATGCTAAAAAAGGGCGTGCGCTTCACCGCTATTACTCTGAGATGAAGCGAATTTTTAGCGAAATGTATCGCGTGTTAAAACCAGGGAAAGTAGCTGTTGTTGTTGTAGGTAGTTCTTTGATGCGGGGGCGAGATACTGAGACAGGAAGATGCCTGGCTGAGATTGGTCGCGATATAGGCTTTGACGAAACTATCGTTGGTATCCGACAATTGGACCGTAATCGACGGATGCTTCCAGCTGGCAAAAAGATTAATTTGCAATCGCAAATTCAGAAGCGAATGCATGAAGAATATGTTATTGGGTTTGTTAAATTCTAAATACGGATTTATGGATGTCTAAAATATTAATCCTACGCCAAAAATATCATCAAGCGGTCTGTCAACGAGCGATTTTTCTGAAGCGGGGGGGTACCCCCAGCATTGCAGATGTCGGGAGTGATTTAAGTGTAAAGCTTGCTAATGGAATTTTCGCCCATATCGACCATCCTTTAAGTTTTGAACAAATCCCTGGACAAACTGCAGGGAAGCATTTTGAGGAAATAACACGCGATTTTCTGGCTGACGCAATGCGCCTACTTAAGCACATCCGTCCAGGCCAATGGCAATTTTCGGTGCAAGGAAATCTTGCAAATTTTGACCAATATCAACATTTGGCCGAATTAACTGAACTCATTCGCGCAAGTAAACAAGTTCATACCGCTTTGGGGGACTATATTGTTAAACCTGATGTAGTTATCGCCCGATTACCACTCTCAGATGATGAGATTAATCAAAATCAAATTATCATTGATGCGGGAGAATCACCTCGCTTATCCCCACTACGTACTGCAAACTTTGAAACAGCCTTGCCGCTGCTTCATGCCAGCATTTCTTGTAAATTGACCCTCCGCAGTGACCGCTCACAGAATGCTCGCACTGAAGGTTTGAATCTTATCAGAAATCGTAAGGGCCATACACCTCATATTGCTGTTGTCACCGCAGAACCGATGCCAACTCGAATATCATCTCTCGCTTTAGGGACAGGTGATATTGATTGCGTCTATCATTTTGCTTTGTCGGAATTGGTTTCGGCAGCGAATGATCTCAAAAATGAGGCTGTGATTGAGTTACTCGAAATGATGATTGAAGGAAAACGGCTACGAGATATTTCAGACCTTCCCTTTGATTTAGCTGCATAGCTATAACCTGAACATGCCTCTTGAAAGGGTCGAATTGTGCTTAACAGCCAATCATACCGATTCATCCTTTTTATCTTATTTACCCTTCTATCCGCTTGCACTGCTTCCCCTATCACCGCCGAGTCTCAACCTCGTGCCATCGAAGGGGTACTTGATCTGCGAGATTGGGATTTTGAAACCCAGGGCTTGGTCAAACTCAACGGCGAATGGGAATTTTATTGGGAACATCTCCTCACTGCATCAGCACTCTCTAATGCATCAACTGTAAAAAATGGATTTATTGACAACCCTGGCCCCTGGAATGGCTACCTTGTTGATGGCCAGCCCCTCTCCGGCGATGGCTATGCCACCTATCGCTTGACGATTTTGCTGGATGAGACGCTTGACCTGACAGCCCAGCCATTTTTCGCGGTCAAAACACCGCTGCCAATTACTACAGCTCATAATTTTTACATCGACAATACACTGATCGGTTCAGCCGGAAAGGTCGGAGCAACCGTTGATACGATGGTGCCTCAATTTCGCCCCTATGTCGCGACCTTTACTCCCCAAAGCCATCAGCTCGAAGTGATCGCCCAAGTTTCCAACTTTCATGATTATACCGGCGGCATCATCCAGCCTATTTACTTTGGTCCCCAACCCCAACTTCATCAGTTTCATCAACAACAAGCTGGGATTGAATTTTTCTTGATGGGCTGTATCTTGATTATGGGCTTGTATCATGTGGGACTCTTTAGTCTCCGTCGGCAAGAACGATCCCCGCTCTACTTTGGTGTTTTCTGTTTGGTGACAGCGGCTCGAATGTTGTCAATGATTCAGCCAGAGCTATTTTCGGCGATGATCAGTGATAGTTGGTCTATTTTTACCCAATTCCTTTTGTTCTTTTTCTATTCAAGTGTGGTGGCCTTATTGTTGTTTGCCCGGTCACTATTTCCAGCCGAGTTTTCCAATCGTGTGTTGTGGCTTTTTTTGGGTCTAACGGGTTTATTTATAGTGATGACCTTGTTTGCCTCGTCTAAGGTATATACCTTCTTGATCCCATTTACGATTTTTGGGGCATTAAATATTTTTTATGTTTTGTATGTGATTATTTTTGCTACACGGAAGAAACGAGATGGAGCGGCTATCTTTTTAGTTGGTTATCTCGTCTTTGTGGCTGCTAGTCTCAACGATGCACTTGTTATCAACGGGTTTATCGAAACTGGATTTTTAATCCCTGGTGGTATCTTTGCACTTATTTCATCCCAAGCCTATTTATTGTCTCGGCGATCTGCGAATACGTTATTTCAAACTGAAACATTATCCACTGAATTGCAACACAACAATGAGTCGCTCAAACAGACTCAGGAGGAGTTGCGACGGAGTGAGGAGAAGTATCGAACGATTTTTGAAGACTCCAAAGATGTCATTTTTGTAACGACAGCCGAGGGCAAGATTGAAGCGATTAATCCGGTTTGTTTTGATCTTTTTGGCTATCAACGTGACGAGATTCTCAACCAAAATGCCTTGGTATTGTTTGCAAATTTTGATGATGGACAGCGGTTTCAAGAGGCGATTAGTCGTAATGGGGTTGTTCAGGATTTTGAATTGAAGATCAGGCGAAGGAATGGTGAACACATCGATTGCCAACTCACAGCCACATTACGCTATTCCGAGTCAGGCGAGGTTACAGGCTATCAAGGCATCCTTCGCGATATGACTGCCTTTAAACAGGCCGAGGCTGAACGGCGTCACGCCTTGGCCTTGCAACGAGATAAAGAGGCGGCTGATGCCGCAAATCAGGCAAAAAGTGCCTTCCTGGCCAATATGAGCCACGAGCTACGAACACCACTCAATGCTATTTTGGGCTTTGGCCAGTTGCTCACGCGTGGTCCCAATCTCACCAAGGGCCAACAGGAAAATTTGCATACCATCACCACCAGCGGCGAACATCTCTTGACCCTGATTAATCAAGTGCTCGACCTCTCTAAAATTGAGGCCGGACGAATGATGGTCAACAAACGAGATTTTGATCTGGATCAAATGCTCACAGAGCTTGAGGCGATGTTTCGGCTGCGCGCCGAACGGAAGGGCTTGCATTTGATCATTGAAAAAGCGGAGGATGTGCCTCGCTTTATCTACGCTGATGAAATAAAATTACGCCAAATCTTGATTAACCTCCTGAGCAACGCCCTCAAGTTTACGGATGAAGGCCAAGTTGTCTGCCATGTTTCAATAGCAGCAGCATCGACGCCGACAGACCAACCCTCTGATACAATCTGGCTTTATTTCGCCGTCTCCGACACAGGCCCAGGCATTGCCCCAGATGAGATGTCCCAGTTGTTTGAGGCATTTGGTCAAACCGAAACGGGACAGCATAGCCATGATGGGACGGGTCTTGGTCTCCCCATCAGTCTAAAGCTGGCTCGGTTGCTCGGTGGTAATATTCGACCGGAAAGCCCGGCTAGGCTGGTACAATCTCAAGTCGATCAGCCTGGGACAACCTTTCATCTTGAAGTACCAGTTCTTGTCAGCGCACCTGAGGCTGTCGGATCTGATTTAGGGGAAAATGGGGGAATCTCTGAAATCAAACAGCGGGTCATTAGTCTGAGGCCAGATCAACCTCGTTATCGAATTTTGATCGTGGATGATCATGACGAGAACCGACGATTGTTGCGTGAGCTTTTGGCGGAGGTCAGCACCCCAACGGCTGGCTTTGAAGTGCGTGAGGCGGAGAATGGGCAGGAGGCCCTGCGATTGTGGGAAACATTTGATCCGCACCTGATTTGGCTTGATATGCGGATGCCAGTGCTTGATGGCTATGAAGTGACCAAACAGATTAAAGCGACGGTCAAAGGAAAAGACACAGCGATTCTGGCTTTAACCGCCAGTGCGTTTGAGGAAGAAAAAAATGTCGTGATGGCCGCTGGATGCAATGATTTTTTACGCAAACCCTTTTTGGAGCGTGATATTTTTCGGTTGATGAACAAACACCTAGGGGTGCAATATATTTATGAGGATCACCTACACCCCGATGTTAATAATCAAACTGAAGCAGGCCCATTATCAGCAGATACCCTACGGCTGCTTCCCCTTGATCTTCGTAAACGTCTAGCTGAGGCTTTGGATGTCGGGGATATTCAGGAGATTGGGGCCATTGCCTTGGAGATTGAAACAGAGTATGCTCAAGTTGCATCTGCGCTACAGCCCGCTCTAAGTCAATTTGAGTATGATCGTATTTTGATGTTGCTTGATGAAGTTTAGGAAAGCACTTATGACAGACACAACCACACCCTCCAAGGGCTCCATCCTCATCGTTGATGATACTCCTGCCAATCTACACTTTTTGGCCCAGCTCCTGACTGAACATGACTACCAAGCCAGAGCTGTGCCTAACGGGCTACGGGCTTTATCCTCCATTCGGAATACACCGCCCGATTTGATTTTGCTAGACATTATGATGCCGGAGATGGATGGCTATGAAGTGTGTCAGACCATCAAAGATGATCCACAAACGCAACACATCCCAATCATTTTTATCAGTGCTTTGGACGAGGCGTTTGATAAGGTGAAAGCGTTTGCCAGTGGTGGGGTCGATTATGTCACGAAACCATTTCAAGCCGAAGAGGTACTCGCCCGGATTGAAACGCATTTAATGATCCAGCGGTTGCAGCAAGAATTGCAACTGAAGAATCAGGCACTAGAAGAGGCGAATGTTGGTCTGGAGCAAAAGGTTACAGCACGGACGGCCGAACTTGCGGAGGCCAATGACCAACTTAATGCCGAAATCGAGCAGCGGATTAGTCATCAGCAAGAGAAAGATCGTTTGTTTGAGTTGGCCCAACAACAGAGCGAGCAGTTACGCTCAATGACCAATTGGCTGATTGAGAAACAACAGACACAGCGTGAGGGCTTATCCACGGGCTTGGATCAAGAAATTCAGCAAAAAATAAAGTTAGCTCGGACCCATTTGAAGTCGCTTCAGCTCTCTATTTCAGCAGATGGAGATAGGCAAAATATCGTTTCATTGACGGACACCCTGCATCTTTTGGCTGAAATGGAAACCTATGTTCAACAAGTCACCACCGATTTGGGGCAATTGGACACGGTTGACCAAGACGCCAATCGCGAACTCTTGCTTCAACTCTCCAGCCGCGAACGGCAAGTCCTGCAAATGGTCGTCGAAGGCAAGACCAACGCCGAAATCGCCGACCTCCTCACCATCACCCTCAACACGGTCCACACCTATCTCAAGCGCATCCGTACCAAGCTTGACATCCACGACATCCCTGGCTTGGTCAAGTTTGCTCAAGATAATGGCTTGATTGAATGATTGGTTCCTTGTCATTAGTCCCTCGTCATTTGTAGATTAAACATGTTCCGCAATAAGGTTTAGAGATCAGATGTTCCGGTTTTACAGCGAATTTGAGGATTTACCAAAGATTTTCATTCGATTCATCCCTCAATTTGCTGTT
>JANQQF010000172.1 GCA_028285035.1 Phycisphaerae bacterium | reverse complement strand
TTCACTGTACCTGCTTTTTTTCATCCGAGCTCTCCTTATTTTTTTAGTATAGAAGAGTCTACTTTTATCTGGTACTATTTTACGGGAAGTTTACCCAGTAAGGTTATCAAGTCGAGCAATTTCCGCAGGGAGGGATCTCAGATTATTGTTACGCAGATAAACCTTTTCAAGCTTAGAAAGGTGCCCAATTTCTGGAGGAAGAGACTCTAGCTTGTTGTTACCGAGGAAAACCCTTTTGAGTTTAGTAAACTTTCCAAATTCCTTAGGAAGAGACTCTAGTTTATTGTTATTGAGAGCAAGATTCTGAAGATTAACAAGCTTGCCGATTTCTGACGGGATTGTCTGTAGTGAGTTGAAACTGAGATCAAGCTCTTTAAGATTAATGAGTTGCCCAATTTCTGGGGGTATGACTCTTAAACTATTGAAACTGAGATCAAGCTCTTTAAGATTAGTGAGTTGCCCAATTTCTGGCGGGATTGATATTAGATTACTGTTACTGAGATCAAGCTTCTCGAGATTAGTGAGTTGCCCAATTTCTGGTGGAATTGTCTTTAGACTAGTTTTATTGAGGAGAAGCTTTTTTAAGTGGGTGAGCTGACCGATTTCTGCAGGTAAAGCCATTAACCAGGGGTGGCTGAGGTCAAGAGTGGTTTCTTCCCTTTTTACAGCATTTTCAATGATACTTTGAAGAAGGTTTTGATCCATTTTTGGGAGCCTCTACTTCTTTAGTTTTCAGCCTAATACTTTGTGCTCTTAATACCTGTAGACTACACAATGCTTCTATTGTTCCTTATTCTACTGCATCCTTCAAGGTTAACAAAATAATAGTTATTTCAGATATACGAAAAACTGCTATAGGGGCGAGGGCAATGACCAACTGTCTCATTCAATCAATCGTGGGCAACCTCCATCCCCCAACCAAGCGAAACGCCAATCATCACCGCCCCAGACCACGGGCGGGGCAATTAGAGCAAACAGGTGTTTGGCCCGCCACCATCTGGACCAATTGCCTGCACCTCTATGTTAACCTCTGTGGTTACAACTCCAAACGCCTTAATCTCCAATCCTCCACCCACCCACCCTTCCAATTTTTAACGTTTCCACCCCTCTTTACTATTGTTCCCGACCCCAAAGCGTGATAAAATGACATAAGTGTTGATGCGCAAAGGGGCTATCGTGGGAATTTCGGATACCACCTCGTTTGAACTGATTCAAATCATTTCGCAGGATTTCAATACCTCGCTCAATTTGCACGAGGTGTTGGGTAAGGTGCTGCAACGTATGGTGAATACGACCAAGGCGGTGCAGGCCAGTTTATTCTTGCTTGATCGGGAAGGGGTCACGACTCACCACTTTTTAGTACGCCCGAATCAACCGCCTGAAAGCTTTTCAGATACGGGCCAGTTGCTCCATCCCGATGGCGTGGCGGTTTGGGTGTATAAAAACCAGCAAGGGGTGTTGGTAGCCGATACCGAGACCGATCAGCGCTGGACTCGATTTGCCGATGCTGGCCCCAACATCCGCTCGGTCATCAGTGTGCCGTTGCCCTATCGTGAGCGAGTCAACGGCGTGCTTCTGCTGTACCATGATCAAGCTAACTTCTTTACCAAACGTCACCTGACTCTGGCCACGAGCATTGCTGGGCAAGCGGCAGTCTCCATTGAAAATGCTCGGCTCTTCACCCACATCAAGGGCGAGCAGGAATCGCTCGTAGCTCTATCGCAAGGGGTGCCCTTGCCCATCATCGTCATCGTTGAAGGCAAAATTGTTTTCTACAACAAAGCGGCTGAGCGAGATCTGATGATTAAGCGAACGGGGGTGCCACTGGCCCATATTGAGGGGGGGGTGGATCTAGAGACGGCTTTGACAGAACTTCAGGAGACAAACCAACATAGCCTGGATGTGACCTGGCCGGATGGGCGCATCTTTCACGTGTCGATGAATGAGGTCCAGCCCTATGGCACGGTCCTTAGCTTGGATGATGTAACCTACCTCAAAAAGCTCTCCGAAATGAAATCTCAATTTGTGGAGACGGTTTCCCACGATTTAAAGAACCCGTTGTCGATGATCAAAGGCTTTGCTCGGATGCTGCATTACGAAAATCTGTCAGATCAAGGTCGCATTAATCTTGAGCACATTGCCCAGAGCGTCGACCATATGGAGGCGTTGGTCAACAATTTGCTTGATTTAGCCCAAATCGAGGCGGGAATGGGTGGGGCCACCGAACATTGCAATCTGGTGGACATCACTAAGGGCGTTCTGGAAGATTATGTGCTGCGTTTTGAGAAAAAGGGCTTGCAACTTCACTCAGATTTGCCGACCAGCGTGCCCAGAGTATCGGCCAATCCGGTGCGTCTCCGTGAAGTGGTGGTGAATTTGGTCAGTAACGCGATCAAATACACCCCGGAGAATGGCGAAATTTTTGTAACAATTAAGCAGACTGATACCGAGGTGCTGTTTAAGGTCACTGATACGGGACGCGGTATCCCCCCGGCTTCACACCCCCAACTTTTTGAGAAATTTTATCGGGTGCCTATCACCGATGCCTCCCAATGGGTCGAAGGCACAGGCTTGGGCTTATCTATCGTCAAGGCCATTGTCGAAGAGTATGGCGGGCGCGTCTGGGTTGAGAGCGAACTCGGTGTCGGCAGCACGTTTGGCTGTACCTTTCCGATCGTGTAGAATGCCATAGCTCTGATAAATTTATTGAAAAGAAAGACTCTGAGGCTTCCTCCCGTCCTCTTCGATGACTTCCTCCCTCGACTCGGGGTTGGGGAGGGGGCTTTTGTATAAAACCCATGATCCGAGTGACTCAACAACAGGTAGCCAAATTTGTGCTGCAAAACAATTGGCTTGATGACCCTACCCCAACGGAAAGCATCTCCTCCCTTTTCCTGACCTTATGCGGCTTTCCCAGCCAACCGTCGCTCACCCCCTACGTGGGCGCCCGTCTGCGTCTTGCAAAATTTCTCCCCACCGATTTGATCACCGTGATTGATGAGGAACGTCAACTTATCAACGCCCGATTGATGCGAGGCCAACGCTTCTTTATTCCCACAGATTTGTACCCGATCTATTTTGCCGCTACCGCCCGCCAACGCAAGCAGGATTTGAACAGTGCGTTCCGACAATGGGACATTGAGAACAGCGAAATTGAGAGCTTGGCCGATACGGTTTTGGCTCAAATTGATGCGCAAGGCCCGTTGCTTGAGGCGGAGTTGGCTGAGCAAACATCCGTTCGGGCGCTAACCTTCACCAGCCGGGGTGGACGGGTGAGCACAACGACCAATTTGGCGCAAGCACTGCGTTGGTTGCAGGATAATGGGCTGGTGTATGGTGTGCCTGTGGATAAGCGTAGCCCAAAACAACACCCCACGATGCGATTCCATCGATTGCAGGCTGTCTATCCTGAGCTTGATTTGAGCAACTTGCCTGATGAAGCCACCGCACAGACCAGCCTCGTTCGTAACTATCTGACCGCCTTCAGTCCCGCCACCGAAGCCGACATCAGCTTTTGGACGGGTTTTGGTAAAAGTGAAACGGCCCGCGCCCTCAACGCCCTGAGTAGTGAAACCACGCTCACCTTGGTCGAAGGTATTCCTGGGATGACTTTGTTGCTCAAAAATCAGGCCGAGACGCTGACCAGCACAACGCCGAATGAAGCGCCGTTGGTCCATCTCCTGCCCGCCGACGATCCCTTCGTTACCGCCCATCGGGCCAGTCGGACTCGCTACTTCACCAACCAAAAGCTACAACGGCAGGTTTTTAACAGCAAGGGCGCGGCTAAGCCAACCATTTTGGTTGATGGTAAAATTGTTGGGATTTGGGAAGAATTTGAGGGAACGGTCAGCCTCAATTTTTTGGAAGACGTGTCTGACGATATCAAAGTTCAAGTCGACACCCTCGCTCGTGAAACTGAACAATTTTTGCTGAGTCTGTAAAACTGTAACTGGAATTCAACTTAGACGATAATCTCATCCACCCCATTAATCGGTGGCAAATAATTCGCCTCGTGTAATACCACAGCGGTCACCGTTCTTACGACTCCAGGGAGGGCGTTAACCTTGGCAATCGTTCGTCCCAAATCCTCAACATTCTTGGCCCATACCGAAACTAGGGCATCAATTTCCCCAATTGGCTGCACCACATTGACCACAGTTTCAATTTCACCAAGAGCAACAGCAAACGCTTCGCTACTTTCATTGGTATTCTGCTCCACCTGAATAATCGCTTTGATATCAAAGCCCAACTTCTTGCGGTCAATCACGGCGCGATAGCCACTGATCACCTCTAATTCCTCCAGGCGACGAATCCGATTACGGATGGTCGAGGAGGCTTCACCCAACGCCTCAGCAATTTCTGACGCGGGTGTTCGTCCATCCTCATATAAAATTGCAAGAATTTTTTGATCTAATTCGGTTAGATTAGCCATTATTTTTGATACTCACAAATGAATTTGACACTTCAGCAATAAATCTCGTATAATCCGGCAAAATTTTTTGTAGTATATCGTAATTTGTGTCGATAACGCAAGCAAATAAAGAAATCATTGTTGATTTGATGAAATCACCTTGCTGGTGTTGATGAAAGGACGATTGATGCAGACTCAAGCACGGATTGTGATTGTAGGCGCTGGGATTGTTGGTTGTAGTATCGCCTATCATCTGGCTAAACTGGGCTGGCGCGATATAGCCATGTTGGATAAAGGGGCGTTGTTTGAAAATGATGGCTCCTCATCCCACGCGCCAGGTATCTTGGGGTTAGTTACTGGCTCACCGACCCTCACTAAGTGGGCCAGCTACTCCAGCGATCTTTACACCGACTTAGGCTGCTTCCACCGGGTTGGTGGGCTTGATGCCGCGATGACAGAGGCCACCGAGCAGGAGTTGAAACGTCGCCACGGCTTGGCTCTGGCCCGAGGTTTGCCCGCTCGCTATGTCACCCCCGATGAGCGCGAAGCCCTGTTCCCCCACATTAGCCAGGATATTCGGGCGGCCCTATTTCACCCTTACGATGGCATCACCCACGGCCCCACCATCTGCCGTGCCTTGGTCGAGGGGTGTGGTGACGCGGTCATATTTTACCCCAATACGCCAGTCGCAAAACTCGAAACACACCACAATCACATCACGGCCATCGTCACTGCTAATGGCGAACGCATCGAGGCTGATCAAGTTGTTCTAGCGACCAACATTTGGGGGGCGTTGCTGGCCGAGCAAGTGGGGCTAACGATCCCGATGCTGGCCGCAGAACATCAATATGTCGTGACTGATCCACTGCCGCTGCTCGCCAACGAAACCGATGAAGTTCGAATGCCCAACCTTCGCTTTTTCGATTATGGCATTTATGTAAGGCAACACCATCAGGCCTATGGTTTTGGGAGTTATCACCATAGTCCTCGTATGGTGACGGCCCCGAATGTTGGCCGAACTGGCATAAAACCCTTCACCCCGACCGATTTTGATGCGGCGTGGCAATTGATGCAAAAGGCGTTGCCTGCCTGTGCAGGGCAGGGCTTCTCCCGGTCATTTAACGGGATGTTTGGCTTTACAGTAGACGATCAGCCGATTTTGGGTGAAACGCTCCAAGTACGAGGGCTATGGACAGCTTTGGGCGCGTGGGTCACCCACGCGGGTGGCGTAGGACGAACGATGGCCGAGTGGATCGTCAATGGCACGCCTGACTGTGATGTTCACGCGGTTAATGTCAACCGCTTTCACGACCACCAAAGAACTGACCACTACATTCTTGAGCGTAGTGCCAGCCACTACCAGCAGCATCTTCAGGTCATCCACCCTCGCGAACCGTGGGGTGCCCCCCGCGATATGCGGCATGCGCCATATCACGAGCGATTGGTGGCTCTGGGGGGCGCATTTGACGAGTTCGCTGGCTGGGAAATGGCGCAGTGGTACGAGGCCAATGCGCCTCTTGTAGAAAAATACAAAGACCAAATCCCCGTACGAGACGCTTGGGCGGCCCGTCACTGGTCACCGATTTGCGCTGCTGAGCACTTGGCGACCCGAGAGGCAGCAGGTCTATTCAACATCAATGGTCTGACTCGGCTGGAGGTGAGTGGTCCAGCCGCCACCGATTTTTTGGAGCGGATATGTGCTAATCGGATTGATCAACCTGTTGGGAAAATTGTCTATACTACACTACTCAATGAACACGGCAAGATTGTGGCTGATCTGATCGTCGTGCGACTAGAGGAAAATCGGTATTTGTTGATTACCAGCACTTTGCACGGTCAGCACGATTTGGCTTGGCTCCGTCTCCATCAGCCCGATGATGTTAATCTTGTGGATGTCTCACAAGCGTGGACGGGCGTGGCAATATGGGGACCAAAGGCCAAGGAAATTGTACAACCCCTTACCACCACTGATCTCCAACGGGCTGCATTCTCCTACTATACCGCGCAATTGATCCAACTCGGCGACATTCCTGTCCTGGCCCTTCGAATGTCCTTTGTGGGTGAGTCAGGCTGGGAATTTCACGTGTCACGTGAACACGGCTCGGCACTGTGGGATATGCTGTGGCAGGCTGGTGAGCCGCACGGTATGATCGCCGTGGGCAGTGTGGCCCTCGACTCGTTGAGCAAGGAGAAGGGGTATGTCATCTATGGGCACGATATTAATGGCGATCATACGCCCTACGAGGCTGGTTTAGGCTGGGCGGTCAAGCTCGATGGTCGAGATTTTATAGGTCGTGAGGCCTTGCTTGGGCAGCAAAATTCACCAAAGCAACGCTGTACGCTCACCTTTGATACCGCTGCTGGTTTTGCCCTCGGTGGTGAGCCGGTTTTGGTAGATGAGCAGTGTATCGGTTACATCACCAGTGCCAATGGGGGCTACAGCGTTGGTCAACATATCGCATACGCCTATTTACCCCAGGAATATTGTGTGGCCAGTAGGCACGTTGTGGTGGAATACTTTGGGGTTCGCTATTCGGCTACAGTTGTCAATAATCCGTTGTATGACAAACGAAATGAGAAGTTGAAAGCCTATTAACCTGAGTTCGACGTAAGATTAATGTCATTTCGAGCGGAGCGGAACGTAGTGGAGCGCAGAGAGAAATCTTCTGATTTGCGAGCAATTCAAGCCCCGAACACCAAGATTTCTCCTCCTCCGTCGTCGAAATGACATGATTGAAGGTTGTATATAAGCGTCAATCCTTATAAAAGGACCTTTCCCATGAGCCGTCGACGTCGTGTCGCAAAATCAAATCGATTACGATCCCCCTTTCACGCCATCCCCTGGAAGCAGTTGGGCAACCCTTGCCCGCCGACCGAGATTAACTCGCCTGAGCAGGTCCAACGCGTTCATACCGCTTCACTCGATATTCTTGAAAATATCGGCATTGATTTTTTTGACACCGAGGCCTTATCCATTTTGGAGAAGGCTGGTGCCAAGGTCGATCATAAAGCCCAACACGTTTGGATTGATCGAGGCTTGGTGATGGATCTGGTTGATTTAGCCCCCGAGCAGTTCACGCTCAAGGCTCGTAATCCTGACCGTGATATGATTTTGGGTGGTAATCACATCAACTTTTTGCCGGGTGGGGGGCACGCCTTTATCAGTGATTTAGATCAGGGTAAACGGAATGGTACCCGCGAAGATTACGCCAATCTTTTGAAGCTGGTTCAACTTTGCAATGTGATGCACGGGACTGGTGTGGCTTTGGTCGAAATGATGGATGTGCCTGTCTCCTATCGCCATCTGCACCGCCTATTTCTTAATTTTACCGTTAGTGATAAACCAACGACCGGGGCTGCCCACGATCGCATCATTCCCCAAGATGTGCTGTCGATGGCCCGCATCGTGTTCGGGGATGCTGCCTTGGATGAGCCAATGGATCCCGTTATCATTGGGATCGTCAATGTCAATAGCCCCCTGCGTTTTGATGAACGAATGTTGGGTGGTCTGATTAGTTATGCCCGAGCTGGCCAGGCCCTGATTATGACACCTTTTATCATCGCGGGTGCGATGAGTCCGATCTCTATCGCCGCTGCCGTGGCCCAGCAGAATGCGGAGGTATTGGCTGGTACGGCCTTGGCGCAATTGGTTCGGCCCCACACCCCTGTCCTCTATGGTGCGTTTGCCACCAATGCCGATATGCGCTCCGGGAGTCCTGCCTTTGGCACCCCAGAAGGGGCTTGGGTGTCACTACTGGCTCCGCAGTTGGCCCGATTTTACGGAATGCCGTCGCGGGGGAATGGTGGGCTGACCAACGCTAATCGAAATGATGCGCAGGCTGCGTATGAGGCAATGTGGACCCTATGGCCGAATGTGATGGCCCATAACAACTACATCATGCATGCAGCGGGCTGGTTGGAGGCTGGATTGACCATCTCCATGGAGAAACTGGTCATTGATATGGAAAATCTGGCCATTTTCCAGCATTTCCTACAGGGCTTTGAAATCAGCGATGAAACCCTGGCTTTGGATATGATGGCTGAAGTTGGTCCTGGCGGTCATCATTTTGGCACCCCTCATACCCAAGCTCGCTTCAGCACCGAATTTCACGAACCCTTCATTAGCACCCGTCAATCAATGGACGTCTGGCAAGCCCAAGGTGCCCCCGATGCCGAACAACGCGCCAATCATCTGTGGAAACAACTCCTCCGTGAGTACGAAGCCCCACCGCTTGATCCCGGCATTCGGCAGGGGTTGGAGGAATATGTTGAGCGGCGAGAACGGGAGTTGGAGGGAGTCGACTTGTATTATTGATGGTAAAATGGGACACGGAAAACGCGGAAGACGCGGAAAAAGACAAAAGGTATAAAATTGTTTTTAAGAATTCCGTGTTTTCCGTGCCTTCCGCGTCCTATCAATTTTTATCGAATTAGAACAAGTTACCAGTAAAACTAGCGAGGAAACTAGATGCAATTTCAGGGAAAACATAGTGATGTGACCGGAAAGATTTTGGAGGCGTACTTTAAGGTACATCGGCGGTTGGATATGGATTTAATGAGAAGATTTATGAGCGAGCCATGGTCATCGAGCTGGAGAAAATGGGGCTAAAGGTAGAGCCTCAAAAACAACTTTTGGTCCATTACGATGGCGAAATCTTAGGTGAATATTTTGTTGATATACTGGTCAACGAGGCGGTCATCATCGAACTAAAAGCGACCAAAGAATTGAGCGAAGCCCACCGTGCCCAACTCCTAACCTATCTCAAAGCCTCCGAAATCGAAGTCGGCCTTCTGCTCAACTTTGGCCCAAAATCAGAATATGAACGTAAGGCAATGGACAATCACCGCAAAGGCTCTCTCACCTGGACCAGTCAAAACAAAGCCTAAAAATTAAAACTCTCTTTTTTATCTATCTTTTTCCGTGATTTCCGCGTCCCAAATTTAAAAGGAGCAATCAATGAACCCACAACAAACAAAAACCATTGACAAACAACACAACATCCACAGTTGGACCGTTAACGATACGCTTGACCCGCTAGTCGTTGAACGCGCCGAAGGGGTCTATTTTTGGGATGGTGACGGCAACCGCTATCTCGATTTCTCCTCCCAATTGGTCAATCTCAATATTGGCCACCAGCACCCCACAGTCTTGGCGGCGATTAAAGATCAAGTGGACAAATTGTGTTACATCTCTCCGACAATGGCTACCTCAGCTCGCTCAGCTGCGGCTGAGGCAATTGCTAAAGTCACACCCGGTGATCTGAATCATATTTTCTTTACCTTGGGGGGATCGGATGCTAATGAAAATGCCATTAAATTAGCGCGGTTGATCACTGGTCGACTGAAGATTTTGGCGAAATGGCGCTCGTATCATGGCTCGAGCTACGGGGCAATTTCGGCCTCAGCTGATCCCCGCCGTCCGCCAATTGAGCCAGGTATTCCCGGCGTCGTTCACTTTCTCGACCCGTTTTGCTATCGTTGCCCCTTTGGCCTCGAATACCCGAGCTGCAACCTGCACTGTGCTGAGCACGTGAAGCAGACGATTGAGATGGAGGGGCCGGGAACGGTTGCCGCTGTCCTGATCGAGTCACAGACGGGTGGTCCTGGCTTCTACGCTCCGCCGCCAGGATATATGGAACGATTGCGTGAGATTTGTGATGCGTATGATATTCTGCTCATTTGTGATGAGGTGATGGTTGGCTTTGGACGAACGGGTAAATGGTTTGCCATTCAGCATACCGATGTCGTGCCTGATATGCTAACGATGGCCAAAGGTCTGACCTGTGGCTATATTCCGCTCGGTGCCGTGGCCGTTTCCGAACGTATTCACAACGACCTCAAAGGCCAATTCCTCTACATCGGTCTGACCTACAACGCCCACCCGGTCGGGTGTGCGGCAGCGGTAGCGACGATTGGAGTGTATGAGGATGAAAATTTGATCGAAAATTCGGCACAGCTTGGGGACGTTTTACTGGCTTGGATTACGGGAATGATGGAGAAATTTGAAGTAATCGGTGATGTGCGGGGCACGGGCTTGTTTGCCTGTCTAGATTTGGTTTCAGATCGAAAAACCAAGGAGCCGTTGCCTGCCGAAAAAATGGCCCAACTGCGTCCTGCCTTGATGTCGCGTGGCCTGAGTACCAACATTATCGGCAATCGTTTATTCATTGGCCCCCCGCTCATCATCATGGAGCCACAATTGCAGCAAGGGCTTGATATTATCGAATCGGCTTTGGCTGAACTTCAGTTATAATAGGAGATTATTTATGGAAAAACAACCAGATGTGATTATCATTGGGGCGGGCATCATCGGTTGTGCTGTGGCTTTTGAGCTAGCCAAGCGAAGCATCAAAACGCTCAATATTGATAAATTGCCAAACGCGGGGTATGGCCCAACCAGTAACTCCTGTGCCATTATCCGAGCACACTACTCAACCTTTGAGGGGACGGCCTTTGCCTACGATAATTTTTGGTATTGGCAAAACTGGCGAGACTATCTGGGTGTGGATGACGAACTTGGCTTTGCCACCTATCACGATACAGGCACTATCTGGATCCCCAATCAGGTGCACGGTTACAAGCATATTCTTGAGTTGTATGAACAAGTTGGCGTGGCTTATGAAATTTGGGATCAAGACACCTTGCGTCAAAAAGTACCCGTTTTCAACACCAACTCCCATTGGCCGCCCCGTCGACCCGAAGATGATACGTTTTGGGATGAGTCCGGCGAGTCGCTGGAGCGAGCAATTTTTACACCGGGGTCAGGCTATGTCAGCGACCCCCAACTGGCCAGCCACAATTTGATGCGGGCCGCAGAAGCGCACGGGGCGCAATTTTTGTTTAACAGTGATGTGGTCGAAATTCGACAGGAGAATGGTCGGGTGCGTGGCGTGACCTTGAGTGATGGGCGAAGAATAGATGCCTCAATCGTAGTGAATGTGGCTGGCCCGCATTCCGGCGTTATCAACCGGATGGCTGGCGTTGAAGCGGACATGAAGGTCAAAACGCGTCCATTACGTCACGAAGTCCATCACGTGCCCTCGCCCGCAGGCTTTAATTATGAAACAGATGGCATTCACGTGTCCGATGGCGATGCCTCGGTCTATTTTCGGCCCGAGGTCGGGAATTCGATTTTGGTCGGCAGTGAAGACCCCGAATGTGACGTCAAAGAGTGGGTGGATGACCCTGATGTGTTCAATCGAAGTTTGACCCAAGCCCAATGGAAAGCCCAAGTTTATCGGCTAGCCAAACGTATTCCCGAAATCCCCATCCCTGAAAAGCCAAGTGGCGTTGTCGATTTATATGACGTGTCTGATGATTGGATTCCCATCTATGATAAATCTAGCCTACCCGGATTCTATATGGCCATTGGCACCAGTGGTAATCAGTTCAAAAACGCAGCCGGGGCGGGACATCTATTGGCCGAGATCATCGTGGCCTGCGAAAATGGCCGTGACCACGATATTGAGCCGCTTCAGCACAAGCTGCCCAATATCGGCCTAACGATCAATGCCGGACACTTCTCGCGAATGCGTGAGATCAATCCAGACAGTAGCTTTTCGGTATTGGGTTGATTTGGTTTGATTGTATAGAAATTAGGAATCCGAAAGTGCACTTTCAGATTCCTATCGAAAGCCATTTTGAAGGAGTGATTAATGAAAGTTTTTGCCAGTATTGTTATTGATGCCCCATCGGACCAAGTATGGTCTGTCCTGCGTGACTTTGTCGGTCTAACCGTTTGGAGCAACGCCGTCACCGGAGCGCATATCACCAATGATAAAGCCGCCGACCAAGTCGGGGCTGTTCGTCATTTGGATATCGTCGATGGCACGGTCTTTATTGAGACATTGGTGGCCCTATCCGACGAAGAAATGTTTCTCAAATATGACATTCTGGAAGGTCCTATTCCCGTCACTAACTATGTGGCTACGATGCGGCTCTATCCCGTTACCGAAGGAAATATCACTTATGCCACCTGGTCTGCTGAGTTTGATACAGCGGATGAACATATGGAGGCGATGCGCGATGTCGTCGGTGGCCAGATATGTGCTGGTGGCTTGCGGGCGATGAAAAATTATTTTGAGCAAGGAGAATAACATGCCTGATCGATTAGGCTCTCGTAAAATTTTTGGCGTTTTGATTCCTGGCATGAACAGCGTCGTCGAGCCGGAACTGGCGATGTTAAAAGTAACGGGAGTGACCAACCAAACGGCACGGCACGTCATCGCACCGGGTTTGAAAACACCGGGGATTGAGGCCGTGATGGAACTGTTGCTCACCTGCAGTCCAGATGCGTTGCTGTTGGGACTGACCACCGAGTCGGCTGAAGATGGGCTGACCGCGCTCGCAGCTTTGGCTGATGATTTGGCCGCTAAATCGAAGCTGCCCGTGTTTAGTGGCTCGTATGCCAGCTACGCTGCATTACAGACATTGGGGGCCAAGAAGATTGCCGTGGTCACACCCTTTGATAATGAAAAGAATGCAACGCTGGTCAAGCCTCAGGTCGAAAGCCAAGGCTTTGAGGTGATATCGATTGCTGGGACAGCCGCCCCTTCCTTGGAGGCGATTGCTGGGGCCTCGGATGAAGAGATTCGGGGGGTATTTGCGGCTGCAAATACCCCTGATGCCGAAGCAATCTTGCAACTAGGAACGGCCTTGCCCGTGGTTGATATGGTGGCCTCGCTAGAAGCCTCACTCGGAAAAACCATCGTCGCTTGTAATGCTGCCCTCTACTGGCAGGCTCTACGGCAATGTGGTATCGATGATAAACTCGAGGGATTTGGCCGCTTGCTGACTCAGTATTGATAAATTTTGACAGGTTTAATGCGTTTAACGCGATTAAAATTCCAAAAATCTTGAAAATTATGTAAATCCTGTCCAACGTCTTACAGAATTGATCTCAAGGAACGCACCATGAATAAAATCGGATTTATCGGCCTTGGTTTAATGGGTAAACCGATGGCTAAAACGTTGCTGAAAGCAGGGTATGACCTGACGGTTTATGATCTGCGAGAAGAGCCTGTGGCCGAACTGGTGGCTGAAGGGGCAACTACGGCGAGTTCGCCCTCGGCGGTTGCGGCTGAGGCAGAGGTCGTCTGCACCTCCCTGCCCAATTCCCCAGATGTCGAGCAGGTGGTGTTGGGGCCAAATGGTATCGCGGCTAGGGGGCAAGCGGGCTTGACGGTGATTGATTTGAGTACAATTTCTCCTGGGGTGGCCTCACAGATTGCGGAGGCTTTGCAAGCGCAAGGCATGTTCTGGTTGGATGCCCCGGTGAGTGGGAGCGTGACGGGGGCGGCGGAAGGAACCCTTTCGATTATGGTCGGGGGCGATGAAGCTGTGTTTGAACGTTGTAACCCTCTCTTACAAGTTCTTGGTAAGACCATCGTCCACGTTGGCGGGCCGGGGATGGGGCAGGTGACCAAAGCCTGTAGCCAGATCATGACCGCCACAACGTTAGCCGCGATGGGTGAAGCCTTGGTGCTCGCAGCCAAAGCAGGGGCTGATGTCGAAAAAGTGGTCGCGGCGATGCAAGGCGGGGCAGCCAACTGCTGGGCCTTACAGGTACGGGCACCCGATATTCTCAATGGCGATTTATCCCCCAAATTTAAGGCCCATATGCATCACAAAGATTTAGGCATCGTGATGGAGGCCAGTCAAGCCTACCAAGTCCCGCTGCCCATCACCAGCACGGTCCAAGGGCTTTACCGCAGCATGCTGGCGGCTGAGCGTGGCGATCTCGATACCTCGGCCATTTTTACAGTCATTGAGGATTTAGCTAACTTTAGAGAATTGAGCACTGGTGATGAACAAGCCTGATAATTATGCCTTACTTGAGGCTGATGACTCAGTACTGATTGCTATCGATGTCCAGAATGCGTTTCTGGATAAGCTTCCCGCGTCTGACCAGCAACAACTTCTAAATAAAGTTTGCTGGCTGATTGAAGTCGCTCGGTGGCAACAAATCCCGCTGATTGTCACAGCAGAAGAATTTGATCAACAACCCTTGGCTGAAAAGTTGGTAGATGTAATCTCCGATGACACACCGGTTTTCAATAAAATGGTCTTTGGTTTGGCCGACCAGCCCGATATTCTAAACGCGGTTGAGGCTACTCAGCGCCGAACGGTTGTGTTGGTTGGGCTGGAAACAGATGTGTGCGTGATGCACTCGGCCATCGGCTTACTGGAGCGTGGCTATCGAGTGGCCGTTGTGGTGGATGCTGTGGGCACCCCAGCCCCAAATCAGGAGACTGGTTTGCAGCGGATGCAAGCGGCTGGGGTGATTTTGATGAATATGAAAAGCTTATTTTACGAGTGGTTGCGCACAGTGGAAGTGGTCAACCGATTTCATCAAGAATTGCCCCACATGCGTCAACAGGCTGGCGTTGTTTTGTGATTTAGAGTGGTAAAGAGTTAATCCTCTAATTAGTCTCGTTTACTATTAACTTATCATTTTCCAAGCGATAAATTAACGTTGCCTCGACTGAGGGGCAACATAGACCATCGCTGGGGTCGTGAGTCTTAACCTCAAGTTCGATATTGTTTTCAGTAACAATAATCTCATTGATTTGCACTCGATCACCGATAAATTCTGTGGCTGTATTACTTGGACCTTCAATGCTGTTGATGACGACCGCCAAATAACGAAACGAGCCACTACCTCCAGAATTTTCTATCAGAATAACAACTGCATCCTCAAGACCATCTGTATTTAAGTCGCCAAAGCCAATCACTTCTTCGACAAACCTAACCGTGGGACGGGAGGCAGCTCCAGGTTCAAACGGCTCCCCTTCATAAATGCCATCGCTGAGTTGGATGGTTTCTGGGTCATTATAAATTCCTTGATAGATCAGATTCTTTAATTGGTCTATTGTTAACCTTGCCTCAGTGTGTGTTGGAATCCAAATCTTCTGCCCAATTTCAATCACATCAGGATTCTCTATATAGGTAAAGCTATCATCTACTCCTGCTTTAGTATTGGCTGCCTCTACAATTAACGGATAAGCCAAAATATCTCCATAAAATTTATCGGAAAGTTTACTAAGCCAATCGTCAGCTTGGATGATATAGGCTTCGCCATCTGCTTCCTGCTTTGGTACATCTGCCAATGCAATCTGTACATTTAATAGGCTGATCAAGAGGGTGGTCAAAAGTGCAATATTTTTCATTGATTATTTTCACCTTGTCAATTTCGCTAAGAGAATTTTATCTAATTCAAAGGTAGATTATATGTCAGATTGCTTTGCGATTTATGACCATTTACCAACGCCAACCCCACATCATGCCGATTTTTGCCACATCAAGATTCATATTCCACTTGATACGATAACAAGATAACACCATTGTTGTAAACCTTACTGTCAACTAATCCTAAATTGACGGGTGTCGCTTCTTTCCCAAATAACGGTATACCCGACCCAAATAAAATCGGGTTGACTTTTAACACGACTTCATCAATTAATCCCTCATTGAGTAGCACCCCAGCTAAATGCCCACCTCCACACAGCCAGATATCTTGACCGTTTCCCGTTTTTAAACCTCTGACAAAATCTTCAGGCGTTTCGGAGATCAGCGTAACCTGCTCATCCAGGCTTTGTTCCATTGTGCGGGAAAAAACATATTGCCTCATCATTGGATAAGGGCTGGTTACGCCCAGACTTAGGCCAACCTCATACGTCTTCCGCCCCATCAAGACGGTGTCAAACGTCGCCAATGACGCCTGAAAGTCTGTGACGTGATCGCCTTCCATTATAAAGTGGTTGAATGAACCATCTGTCTGCGCGATAAACCCATCCAGAGTTGTTGCCACGGAATATATTAATTTTCTCATCGTTATCCATCCTTTATTGTTAATTTGTTTACAATATCTTCAGACAGGATATCGCACGATGAATAGATATGATTGGAAAAAATTTACCCTTTTTGGTGAATGGGGATGAAGTTATGGAACTCGCCGCGATGGGCTAAGTAGGCCTTGGGGGAATAGCCAGAGAAATGCTTGAATTCGTTGATAAAGTGAGCTTGGTCATAGTACCCAAAATCAAAATTCATTTGTGAGGTAGGATATGTTTGCTGGTGAATTTGTTGGAGCGTTGTATTAAATCGCTGCAACCGTTGATACTGTTTGGGAGACAGACCAACATATTTTTTAAAAAGCTGGATTAGTTGTTTTTGAGAATAACCGACCTCCGTTGCAATTGATTTTAGAGTTGTTGACCCGAGTGGCGATGTCATTTTTGTTGCAGCGAAATTAGCAATAGCTTGCTGCGGGCTGGTGGGGCTGAAACGCTCCATTAAAAAGTTTTCGACGAACAAAAACATATCATCTGGATTTTCGGTGTGGAGAAGCTGCTCACGCAGTGAGATGACGTGGTTCCCTAGAATGAGATCTGCCTCAACAAATAAGTTGTTAAGCTCAAGCAGGGGTAAGTGCAAAAAGGGGTAACTTCCCCCAGCCTTAAATTTAATGGCAAATAGGCTGGAGTCCTTGTCAGCATTGGCATGAAAATACCCCTGATGCATTCCCGAAATCCAGGCACGCCGACAAGTAACTTTGCTTTGCAGGTGGACTCCATCATAAAAGCAACGCTGAATATCATCTAGCGCAATCAGTATTTCGACATTGCCTTCGGGTAGAAGCCGTTCGGCTGGGTATTCAGGATTGTATCCCTTGTAATACGCCAACAACTCAACATATTTGTTTAGGGGCGCAGTTGGTTTATATGTCCTTAAAATCATAGACTAAATTATATCAGATATTTTGTGCCAGCGATAATGTTGTTCAGATGACGACATTGGTATCTTGAGTGCGCTCTTGCCATTCTCGTAGACGATCTTGCATATCCGCCAGAATTTGAGAATGCTCCAGTGATGTTAAGAGATTGGTCAATTCATAGGGATCAGCCTTCAAATCGTAAAGCTCGGCAACATCGTCTTTCGTTGCAATAAATTTGTATCGATTAGTGATGAGCGCACGGGCAACCACTGGGTCGTAATGCCCATTCATCTCACACATCAAATCCTCTCGCCAAGTGCGATTTTCTCCCGTAATCAATGGCAGGAGACTTTGCCCATCAACCTCATTGCGAAAAATTGTTCTAGCTGCACCCAGCCGTGTCGGTAGCGGTAGTAAAGCTGATGGTCATTGAATAGGAATACAATATTGGGCTTCATGCACAATTATTTCCGTATCCAACAGAAATCCAGCCATTCATTGTCCCTTATCTCTTGGCCTTCCTTTTTGGCGATTGCTTGCCCTTTTGTTGTTCAGCTTTCACTCGTGCTTTAGCTTGTTTTACGGTTCTGGCTTCAGCCTTGGCTTTATCATGTTCAGCAACTAGCGCTTCAATCTCCGTTGCCACGCTAGCTAGATCATCTTTCATTTGCTGAACCGACACTTTATTGGTAGCCCGGCATTCAGGACAAATGGCTTGATAATGGGCTGGGTTTTTCTTTTTTAATTTGCTTAGCTCGAAGCCTACGGATACGGGATCGAGTTCAAACCTTCGTTTACATTTGAAGCAGGTATGTTGTATCAAAATTATCTCCTTGAAATGATCTTCATAAGAGTCCAAAAGCGCACTTTTGACTCCTATTTTTATATTCACTGGCGAAACACAATGTCCTGAGCACCTTCCCACAACACCAGCTTGCCTAATGCCTCCAAGTTCTCCTGCCCCTCAACCACAGTCAAAAAGTGATTGCCTGCCAACTGGCCCATCTTACTGGCAAAGATCGAACTGCCATAGACAAAGAGGATTTCGGTCTCGCTAAAGCCGCCGGGGTAGAAGAGAAAATCGCCTCGCGAGGCGTGGCTGGTATGATTTTCAAAGTCCAGCCCTGTCTCAAAATCGCCCATCGGGATCCAAACCGCCTCCCCACTCCAGCGTGAATGAATGATCTTGTTTTCAAACGGCAGCAACTCTAAGAATTTTGCACACGTTTTTGGGGCTCGTTCCATTTTTAATTTGGCCTTGAAGGTGAATGGACCGGCGTCGATGGTTAAAATTTCCATTTTTGTCCTCATTAATTTCAACCAAGCCTACACCCATTCTTCCTGTATAGCAACCTTCCATTTCTCTCGTTTTCCCTAACCCCTGTTTATAAGTACAATGAATTATCTGTAACTTTAAGGTGGTTTAATGACCGAACCCTTTGACCTCATCATCACCGGCGGCCTCGTCGTTACCAGCCAAGCCGTGCAGGCCGCTACGCTCGCCATTCGAGGCGGGCAAATTGCGGGAGTACTTGCCCCGCCGGAACGACCCGCCGCACGACAGCATCTAGTCGTTGATGGCTTGCACATCCTGCCGGGATTGATCGATACCCATGTCCATCTGCGCGATCCGGCGCGACCGGAGCGGGAGGATTTTGTCTCGGGCACCAGTGCAGCGGCGGCAGGGGGCATCACCACTATTTTGGAGATGCCAATTTCTGAACCGCCGGTGAACACGGGAAAAATCCTGGCCGAGCGGAGGCGGCAGGTACAGCCTCGAGCCTTGGTCGATTTTGCTTTGTACGGGGCGGCCTCTCACGAAAATGTGGCGGAAATTCCGGCGATGGCTAAGGCCGGGGCGATTGCTTTCAAAACCTTTCTCACGGCCAACCCGCCGGGGCGTGCCCACGAGTTTTACGGCCTAACCTGCCCCAATGTGGGCGATCTGCTGCCGGTGATGAGGGCGACGGCTGAGACGGGGTTGCTCCATTGCTTCCACTGTGAAAGTCAGCCCTTGCTCGATCATTTCAAGCAACAGGTGGAGGCCTCAGGTCAGGTCGACGGCTTGGCCCACGCGGCCAGTCGTCCGCCGATTGTGGAGGATGTGTCGGTGGCGAGTTTGCTGGCCTTGGCCGATGAGGCTGGTGGGCGAGTGCAGATTGTGCATCTGTCCAACCCGCGCTCAGCCAAACTGGTGCAAGAGGCCAAAGCCCGTGGTCTTGCGGTCACCGTGGAGACTTGTCCACACTATCTCTTCCTGACAATGGATGCCCTCCGTGAACACGGCCCCTTCGCCCGCTGTAATCCCGCCCTGCGCACGGCTGAGGAGATGGAGGCTTTGTGGTCCTACGTTCTCGATGGTACCATCGATGTCCTTGGTACAGATCACGCACCCTATCGTCCGGTTGAAAAGGAGAATGGTCTGGATAACGTCTTTAAGGCCCCGGCTGGAATGCCTGGGCTGGAAGCGATGCTCCCGCTGGTGCTCACGGCAGTCAATCAGGGCCGTTTGACGCTGCCCCACCTCGCTCGCTTGACGGCTGAACGGGCTGCTGAGCTTTTCCGATTGCCCCGTAAAGGCCGCATTGCTCCCGGCTACGATGCCGATCTGGCTCTGGTCGATATGACCGCCAGTTGGACCTTTGATCCCCAGCAATGTTTCACCAAAGCCAAGGACAACATGCGCGTTTACCACGGCTGGCCGATGCAGGGGCAGGTGGTCTCAACCCTGGTGCGTGGCGTGACCGTATTTGACCGTGGTGAGATTGTGGCCGAGCCAGGGCACGGTCAGTTTTTGCGACCGGATTAATTGAGGATTGTGCATTGATAATGTGAAGTAAAAGACTGAAAAAGCACCGCATCATTGCGGTGCTCTATTTTTGTGAAAATTCGTAAGTCGTCAATCAAAAATCGTAAATCTATGAAGCTTCCGCCTTCTCCGTCCCATTGGTGGTGCCGTTGGCCGCAACAGTCGCAATCACATTTTGATAAATTTGATCAAACTTTTGTGGATCAGTTTGGGAGGCATAGCGTAGGGTTTGATTGATGTGCTCTTGTTGCTGTTTTTTCGAGCCTAACAAGAGGTCGGGCGAAACAGATGGGGCCAACTCTTCTTTAACCAATTCCGCATACAATTTTTGTTTGACATCACGGTGTTTATCAGGGTTGCTGACGATGTCGTGGTAGGCACGGAACTCATTGAGTTCATTTTGAATTTGGGCGGCTTGCCAGCAAGCTTGGCAGTACGAGATCACAATTTCTTCGACCGCTCGCTTGAGTTCAGGGGCACGCTCCATCTCTTTATTGACCAGCCAACCCAACTCCAAATTTAAGTCGGTGCAGAAAATAGCCAGTTGCTCAGACAAGGCCTCTAACCCCTCATCTGATAGGGAGGCCAACCAACTCTGCAGGGTTTTCTCGCCATCTAGAGACTCGGCGGCCCAGGCCCGAAATTCTGCGGTCAGCGGTGGTTGCTTTTTTGGAATAACGCGATCACTAAACTCTTTGACTTCACCCACAAGATTGGGGAAAACTGGGACGTTGGCCTCATCTGCCACGGTCATCGCTTGATTACTTTCGCGACGACGTTTGGCAAGGGCAAATTCAACGGCAGTGGCTAGGGCAATAAGAATGATGGCCACAATAATTAAGGTTTGTAATGTCATATCCGGACTCCTAACGGGTTTACGTGATGATGTGGTGTTTTTCTATAACTTTTCAATCTTGATATAAATTTTTCCAGAGACAACTGTTGTGGCGGTGTACACGCGATCTCCGACACTTTTTTCCTGAGGGCGAGCGTTTCCATTCAAAACGTACGTATCAATTAAGGCCTCTCCATCAATAATGGTTCCATCTATCGGGATCACCTCTTCCGCACTGACAGCGACAATATCGCCAAGTTTCATCTGTTTGAATGGCACCTGTACCTCGACATTATCGATCACCAACCATAGCAGTCGGGATTTTGGCCCATAGAGTTGGGTTAAAAATTGACGATAACTGTGATCTACTTCAAGCAACATTTTTTGATTGAGATGGTGCCCCCATTGGATGACTGAGGCTAGTAGATTGTAGTTAACCATCAAGGCTCCGATGGTGACAACAGAACTGGCGATGGATAACTTGGCCCGACCTACGTTGAAGGCTGCCTCGAAGGCATCTTCGAAGATAGGCACAGCTCCGTATATCGTCAACGGTATGCTGGCAACCCCAAGCGGAGGGGCAACCAAGCCACCCGCAATTGACATACCTAGAGATATTGAGGAAATGGTAAAATCACGGTTGATTGCTTGCTGCATTTCGGTGAAACTCACCTCTTTTTCCGGGGGAGCTTCAATCGTTGTGTTAGCATTTTCAGTGAGCCATAACCGTTGATCTTTTCTGCGCCGTTTACGGTAGGCTTTCATCCCGGCATAGATAACCCCACTGGCTAAAAATGCTTCAAAAACGAGAATCATGATGATCTCCATTAAGGTGTAGGAAGAATTCAGAAAGTCTCCTACACTGATGGTCTATACTGACTTTAAGGCTTGGGCCTGTTTGATCCAATCTTTAGGATCAGCCAACGAGGTCCCTTTTTCAGGAGCGATGATTGCAATGATTGCTTCTGGTGAGCTATTGGCTAACTCTGAAATAGTGTCAATACCCGCCTCATTGAGCTTTTTTGCAAAGAAAGGGCCAATTCCTTTAATTTGAGCCAATTCACCAGATACCTTGCTGTTATCACTTTTGAGTCTATTTAATTCTGCTTTTAGGGTGGCTAATTCTTCAGCCAGTGTTTCATCTTTCTTGGTGTTGATACGGCGGTCAATCTGCCATTTTAATACACCACCGATGACAACACCGATACCCAATGGAATTAAAATAGGCATAACTTCTCTCCTTGCTTCAAATTGCTTGGATTATGATCATCTTATCTATGCACATCTGTCATTGCATCTAAAAAGGAAACTAAATCGTGCTCTGAAGCTTCTACCAGGACCTGACGAATATACCCATTT
The DNA here is from genome assembly GCA_028285035.1 of Phycisphaerae bacterium. The sequence continues at coordinate 33,128 of JANQQF010000172.1, read as the reverse complement.
TGGACCTGATTAGAAGCTTGGAAGATGGTCTCTGGAAAACGAGGAATGATTTCTTTTTGCATTAAATTTACAGCGAGTTGACGATTGAGCGTTTGATATTTGCGGTGTCCTGGGGTCTCCCGCCAGGCCAGATAGGTTCTGAACCCAGCTGTCCCTGCCTTGAGTTGAGTTGATATTTGATAGTTCGTCACAAAACCAACCACAGTTTCTCCCAACCCGGAACGAAGCGGGCTAGGATGTAGTGTCTCTTCAAATAGCCAATCCAGCTCATAGCCAAAGTTGGAACAATGTCGTCTGAGTTGCTTCCAAAATCGGCTAAACTCTGCACGCGATAAGAGATCTATATTTTGAATAAAGTTCTGTAAAGCATCCGGGTTACTAGATAAATGGTCATTATCGGCGAGCCAAGCTGTGAATAATTCGTAGATGGTCGCATCATTAGAAAGCTCGCTTGGATATGTCTTTGCGTCTTGGGCTTTTTCTGCGGCGGCGACACCTTGGCTCGTTTCAGCAACGTCTCCTGTTGGAGATGTGGCTTTTGGTTTTTTCGCTGACGATGGCTTTGTCCTTTGTTTCGCTGCGGTATGTTGGCTTGTCTCACTTTTGACCGTCTCTTGGCTGGGGTGAGCCTTTTGATCTAAGAGTTGTTGGGACGCGTTGTCGCTTTCAGTGTCAAAGGCAGAGAGTGTGCCGGCCAAGGATGCCGAGAGTTGATCTTTTCGGGTCTTGCTTGATTTAGCCACGGTCCATAACCTCCTGAGCCAGGGTCGCATAAGCCTTTGCGCCATCACTAATTGCATCATACGAAAATATGTCCTTCCCGCGTGCGTGTGCTTCGCCAATCGCCACGCGTTCTGGAATTGGTGAGAAAACCCGATCGCCAAAGGCGTTACTTAGTTCCGATATGGTGGTGTTGGCTAAATTAGTGCGTCCAACCCGGACGGGTAACACTCCCAATATCTCTAAGTCTTGATTTGCGCTCTGCACCGTACCAATTGTTTGCCGTAACAACCCCAAGCCAATCAAGGGAAAGATACCTGGCTCGACCGGGATGAGTACTTCTGTAGCACCCATCAGGCCATTGATTGTTAATAAACCGAGGCTGGGTGGGCAGTCAAGAATGACAATATCGTAGTTATCTTTGATCTTTCGTAAAGCGCGAATGAGGCGATCTTCTCGTTGAAAAACAGAGATAAGCTCCTGCTCCGCGACTGCCAGCTTGATGTGCGCTGGTATCATATCAAGAGAGACCTCTGGTACATTATTTTTTGGGTCACCCTCTAAAGTGAGAGACCGCAGGACTTCCAAAACATCACTCTTCTCGGTTAAAATGTCATAAACAGTTGGGCCAGGATCAGGTCCTGCCACATAGGCAGGACCGAAGAACACAGCGCTCGCATTGGCTTGTGGATCGAGATCAACAAATAAAACACGTTGATTTTGCATACGGGCTAGACCGGCCACTAAATTAACCGCAGTGGTTGTTTTGCCGGTGCCACCTTTTTGATTTGCCAGAGCGATGATTCTGGTCATGGCTGGCCTCTCTGTCACATTGGATTTTTGGTGAGCAATGTTACCTGGAAGTTAAAGAAAAGAAGGGTATAAGTTATATCGGGCAGTTTTTTTGATTGTAACAATAAAGCCAGAATTTGTCATGTTTCACAGCCTTAGCCTTTGCTATCTAACTAACAAAAGCTACAATGCGGATACAATAACAGGAAGGATATTGTATGCGACAAAGATATATCTTTGCCTTTTGGTTGCCTTTGTTTGGTAGCTGGTTGTTGATGGCGTTGGAAGGGCCGATTATTACAACGATTATCAATCGTTTGCCTCAACCCGTCATCATGCTGGCCGCTTTTGGCATTGTACTCGGCTTGTCCGTCTTGATTCAAAGCCCGATTATCAATATGCTAGCCACCTCAACAGCCAAGGTTCGCGATTATGAAACCTACCATTTAGTACAGCGCTTCACCATTCATCTGCTTGTCGTCCTCACGCTGATTACCATTCTACTGGCCTACACGCCGCTCTTCGATTTGGTTATTATTCGAGGAATGGGGATTTCCGCTGAAATTGGGGAGTGGGTTCGCGTAGGTATGCAAATCAATGTGCTGTGGAGCGCCTGTGTCGGCTGGCGACGGTTTCAGCAGGGGGTACTCATCCACTTTAATCGCCCCAGAACGATAGTAGTAGGGACCATCATTCGGCTTGTCATGGGAACATTGACCGCCTTGGCGTTAATGCTGTTGACAAACGTATCTGGTATTGTGGTAGGGGCTCTGACGTTGCAACTTGCCGTTCTCTCAGAAGCGATTTATGCGACTGTTGTCACGCGCTCGCTCTTTAAGGTTGAACTTGCGCCTGAAAACTCAGAACCATTATCGTTGACGTATCGCGAACTGTTTCAATTCCATCTGCCTTTGGCTGGTACAGCTGTCTTGGCCTTGATGGTTCAACCTTTGGCCGTGTTTAGTTTGGCTCGTTTGACCGAGCCAACCAATTCTCTGGCTGCTTGGCCTGTTTTGTTTCAAATCCTCTTTATTTATCGGGCCCCGGCCATGGCTACACCAGAGGTTATCATTGCCCTGAACAAAAATCGTGAGACATTAACGGCCTTGGTTCGATTTGTTACGCTCCTGGCGGTTGGCACCCTCGTTGCTACGATCATCTTTGTGGCGACCCCATTGCAAAGCATTTATCTAGATCTGATACAGAGTCTTGCCCCCGAAGTGAGCCGCTTGGCGCAGCAGGGGTTGTGGTGGACTTTGCCCTTCCCCGTGCTTAATGTGATTGTTTTTAGTCTACGCGGTTTTCTGATAAACCAACAAATGACCCGCCCGGTCAATACGGGGATGGCTATTAACTTGTTTGTTACAATCCTTTGGCTGGGGCTTGGCCTGATGTTTGTCTGGCCTGGTATTGCGACGGCGGCTTTAGCCTTAAGCCTTGCTGTATTTGTTGAAATGTTATATCTGTTCACTCAGGTTCGCCCCTTGGCTAATGCTCAATTTGGTCAGCAACAGCCAGCGACTGTATCATAAAAACCAGACAAGGAGTAAAACATGGAACTATTTTACCGATTTCAGCTAGGTGATTTTAACTGTATGGTGCTTCGGGATAATTGGGCCACGATGCCGCTCTCCGTCATTTTCCCTAATGTGCCTGTTGACCAAATGCAGGCCGCCCTTGACGTCTACGGCATTGAGACGCAAGAGGTGGCTGTGGGGTATGATGTCCTGTTTATTGACACTGGGGCCAAGAAAGTATTGGTTGATAGTGGTTTGCCGCAGAGCCGAAATGGTAAGCTGCTGGAAAGCATGAAGGCGGCAGACCTGGATCCCGCAGATATCGAAACTATCATTGTTACCCACGGCGATGGTGATCATATCGGTGGCCTGAGTCACTTTCCCGACGCCCGTCTTGTAATGCCCAAAAATTCTTGGGATGTTTGGACTGATCCCACCAAGCGGGCGGATATGGTTGAGGAGTTCGTGAAGCTCTTCCGCAATAAGCTGTCCGAGGCCGAACTGGCCCAACGCCAAGCTGGCCGAGAACCCTATGGCAGTAAGGTGTTGCCCTCCCTCCGCGATCGTATCGACTTTGCTGAAGCTGAAACCGAATTTCTGCCTGGCTTCAAGCTCATTTCTGCTCCTGGTCATCGCACTGACCATATGGCTGTCGAAATTCACTCGGCGGGTGAAACCCTCATTCATGTGGTTGACAGCCTGCGCCACCCCGTCCAATTCCTCAACCCCGATTGGCCCTCTTTCATTGATTCCTACCCTGATCTCATTGTGAAAACCAATAAAATGCTTATCGACCGCGCCGTCGAAAAAAGTGCCCTCGTTTTTGGCTCCCATATCACCTTTCCAGGTCTTGGCCGTTTAATTGAAACTGCCAATGGTCAGATGTGGCAGGCCATTGAGAGATAAAACTTTATTGATCTAAATGAATATTGCTACTTCTGTTGCCCCTGTTTTATAGTTTTCCAGGGTGACTAATCCTATGGGACACCTTGATTACGACTCAGATAAGTTGTATACTATCTTTAAGTAAATAAGCTAAATTTACTACTTGATTTAATTGTTGATAGCCATAAAGAGAGGATCACCCAATGACAGTTTATGCCTTGCTTGTGGGAATCGATGAGTATGCCGTAGTTCGCGATTTGAATGGTTGTGTCCGTGATGTTGAACGAATGGAGGAATTTTTACAGGCGCGAGTCATTCCAACAGAAACAAATAGGCCAGTCAATTCAGATGAATATTTGCAAATTAAAAAATTGATCAATAAGGACGCAACCCGGGAGGCGTTGATTGAAGGCTTTCGAACCCATCTAGGCCAAGCGGATGACAATGATGTGGCCTTCTTTTACTATAGCGGTCACGGCTCTGAAGAGTCAGCCCCACCCGAGTTTTGGCATCTGGACCCAACACACAAAAATCAGACTCTCGTTTGTCACGATAGTCGTATGCACGCCTCTGCTTGGGATTTGGCCGATAAAGAGCTAGGGTATTTGATTAGCGAACTCACCGCAGGAAAGAATCAAGAGAAATTTCATACCCTAGTCATTTTGGACTCCTGCCACTCTGGTGGGGGCACTCGCGATAGTTATGATGTGCGTATGACGATGGCGGATCTGCGGGAACGAAAATTGAGCGATTACATTGTGCCCCAAGATGCCGTTGAAACAATATCTGTCGGGGAGCATTGGTATCGTCCCCCAGAAGGTAAACATATTTTAATGTCCGCCTGTCGCCCTGATCAACTGGCCAAGGAGCGAGTGATTAACAAGGAGACTCGTGGCGTCTTCTCCTATCATTTATTGACTGCCTTGCAAAGCGCTGGTCCAAATCTGACCTATCGTAATCTGTCTAAGCACGTCAATGCCTTGGTTCAGGTTATGGTCAAAGACCAAGTGCCCCAACTTGAAGCTGGTCTTAGTGAGGATCAACCGTTTTTAGGGGGAAAGGTGCAAAAGGTGCCGCTGGCTTATACCGCCCGTTACAATGCTGATGTTAAGCACTGGGTCATTGATGGCGGCACAATCCACGGTATCTCGGCGACCACACAACCAGAAACGACAAAACTTGCGCTCTTTCCCACGCTAGAGGTTGCCGAAACCCTAGATTTAGGCCAAGCCAAAGGACAAGCTGACGTGATATCGGCTGGTACGGCTGAGAGTAAAATTAGAGGAACCTACGATGGTCAGCCGCTGGACAAAAAGCAGAGTTATCAGGCCCTTGTTATCAGTACGCCCCTTCCTCCTCTGTTAGTAAAATTTGAGGGAGATGAGGCCTTGCTTGCCCCGATTCGTGAGGATTTGGCGATTATTGGCCCCGATGATACCCCTTCAGTTTTGGTAAAAGAGGCGGAGACGGATGAAGATATTGAATTAGCAGAATTGATGTTAGAAGCCCTCCCGGATAAACAAGTGTATCGTCTCAGTCGGGTGAGCGATCCCAATCGATTTGCTGTTGACACACCCCTGAGTGATTCTAAAGCGGTGGAAAAAGTTGTTGATTATTTGGAGCATATGTCACGCTGGTTGACAACTTACCAATTAGCAAACCCCCAAACCAAATTTAAGGATGATGATGTTCTCTTAGAATTTTACACCGTTGATGCGAGTGGTGAGCAAAAGCGCTTTGAGGGGGGGGATGAATTGCGACTAACTTATAGTACTGATGATGAAGCCCCACTCGTTGCAATGAAAATCGTCAATTACTCATCGAGGGAATTGTACTGCGGTTTACTTAATCTGACATCTTCCTATGGTGTTTCAGTAGCCCCCACTGATAATCATAATAAAGTTGTGATTGTGCCCGCGAAGGATGAGGCTTGGGTTTTAGGTGGTGATCCTATTCCTATAGAAATCCCGGATGAAAAATGGGAGGCTGGCATTACTGAGGTGAAAGATATGTTCAAGCTGATCGTGAGCACAAGTGACTTTGATGCTAAATTGCTGGAACAAGAAAGTCTGATGACCACTTCTAAAGCGGGTATAGGTTTCAGTGTGGGTGCTCAGGAAGATACCCTCAGTCGACTGTTGGTTCGGGTCGGCCTGCGTGCGGCAAATTGGGGAGCCGCCGCCAAAGTGTATTCAGATTGGGATACCAAAGATTTGATCGTATCCACCACTCGGCCTCGGTGAACTAAGATACCCTATTTTTTATCAGGGCCTGATTTGAAGATGTTGAAGTATGTTTTGTAGATCAGTGTTATAGTACTGAATTTAATCATCACTTGATTTTATTCTTAAGAAGATAGCCAAACAACAAAAAAAGCCGTCAGAATTTTCTGACGGCTTTTCAGCTCCTCAGGTTGGATTCGAACCAACAACCTGCCGGTTAACAGCCGGATGCTCTGCCGTTGAGCTACTGAGGATTATCAATCGACAAGGTGCTGCCAAATCTTGGCAACAATCCCAAAGTATATATATTTCTTTGGGATTGTCAAATTATTACCCTAAATAATCTCGCAATTTTCGGCTACGGATGGGATGACGTAATTTTCGGAGAGCTTTGGCCTCGATTTGGCGAATACGCTCACGAGTGACCCCAAATTCGCTGCCCACCTCTTCTAAAGTGCGGCCTTGTCCATCCATCAAGCCAAATCGCATTTCCAGAACTTTGCGTTCACGATGGCTTAATGAGTCGAGAATTTCGTTGAGTTGTTCTTTGAGTAGCTGCTTTGAGGCAGCATCAACTGGCCCAACAACCGACTCGTCTTCGATAAAATCACCTAGGTAACTATTCTCTTCATTCCCAATCGGCGTTTCCAGGGACATCGGCTCTTGTGCAATACGAATGATGCGTCGTACTTTGCTGGCGGCTCGTCGCCAACGACGTTCGACAACTGGATCGACGGTATTGCCATTTTGCATACTCTTTTTGATGATCTGTACATCATCATCCGAGAGAAATTCCATTTCAAGGGCAATTTCTTTGGCTGTTGGTTCTCGACCATACTCCTGCAACAAACTACGCTGCGTTCGAGCTAATCGGTTGATCGTTTCAACCATGTGAACGGGGATACGGATAGTTCGCGCTTGGTCCGCAATCGCTCGACTAATGGCTTGACGTATCCACCACGTTGCGTAAGTCGAAAATTTATAACCCCGACGATGGTCGAACTTCTCAACAGCCCGCAGGAGGCCGATGTTGCCTTCTTGGATCAGATCAAGAAAGTTCATTCCCCGGCCTATGTATCGTTTTGCCACACTGACAACTAAACGAAGGTTTGCTTCGGCCAGATATTTCCGAGCGATTTTTCCGTCGATGTCCTGAGCTCTATATTTTCGGAAGGTCTCTTCAGGGATGGTTTGCTCCGTATCCATTTTTTCTTCTGCGTTCATGCCGCGTTGAATACGTTTTGCGAGCGAGGCTTCATCAGCCGCTGAAAGAAGATTAACTTGACCGATCTCACGTAGATACATTCTGACCGGATCATTTGTGATTTCACTTGATAGTTCGTTGATTAAGGATGCACCCTTAGCATTTTCATCCAGTGGCTCATCATCTTCAAGCTCTTCTTCAACCTCTTTAAGGGCTGCGTCATCAGGTTCATCAACATCAGCTAAACTTTGTGTATCATCAGCCTCATCTTCTGCGACCTCAATACCATGTTCAAGGAGTTGAGCAATAAGGCCGTCTGTGGCTTCAACATCCAAACCGCCATCTGGTAACACTTCCAGAATATCACTTTGGGTGATGACCTTTTGCTTCTTTGCTTTCGCTAATAAAACCTCTAAAGGCGAGTCTTTCATTGATTTTGACTGATTTTTAGCCTGTTTTTTCATGGTCTTTAGTGTGCTCTCTAGGCAATAGATTTTTTCGTTTGCGGATCTGATTCTCCGTACTGATCCGTTTCCAAACGTCGTTGCCCTACCAACGATAATGCATCTCTAATGTGTTCTAATTTTTTTCGCTGTTGTTTATAATACTCGACCATTTCGGTATATTGTCGAGTTGTAACTGTGTCTGAACTGGTATCTTGCTGAATAAAAGTTAGCTCGTTGACCTGTTCATTTAAATTCTGCAACTTTAATCTTAAAATGGCAAGACTTAAATCACGATCAAGATTTTTGATCGGTATCTTTGGTCTATTATGCCACTGACTGGCAAGATTTGCTAAATGTGGGGCTAAATCTTCGCCCACCATTTCTACTAGGATGTCCAATTTTGGTTCTTGTGAGGCTGTCCATAATTGGAGTGATTGGAATATTTCTTTGTTGTCACCTCGTTTCAGATCATCTGCTGATAACCCAAATGTGTCATGTTGTTCCAAGATTGTATTCGCCCCAATGAGGGTATGTGGATTGTTGATAATAACACCTAGACAATAAGTTTCGAGCTTCGAGGCAGCTGATTCTGTGGTTTGAGGCTTAGCCGTAACTAATTTTTCTGGAGGAAGCTCACCTTTGGCCTGCTGTCGTCTTTTGCGTTTTGACTTTGGCTGGTTTTGTACCCCTTGCAATTCGGCTAATAGAATTCGTTCGTCGACGTGGATCAGTCTTGATAACTTTTGTAGATAATGCCCTTGCTCAATTGAGTCGCTGATATCGCGCAAAATTGGGATTAGTTCCCGAACTGCTGCACTTTTGCCCTTAGCTGTTTCTAAGTCCAGATTAGATGTAATGCTCTTGAAGTAAAAATCAACAACAGGTAGAGCCTGGTTTATTGTACTTTGCCACACCTCTAGCCCTTCACGCAAGATATCATCAGGGTCTTTGCCTGAGGGTAAAGCGGCGATACTAATATTGGCATTGAGCTTTCCTTCATACTTGACCAGCCCACTCGCAGTCAAGGTTGGTACTGTTTCACGATCCAACGTCTCACGCGCAGTGTTGATGCCCCGCAGTGTCGCGGCATTTCCAGCGGCATCCGAGTCCAGCGCTAAGACTAGATTGCTCGTAAATCGCTTGAGTACTTTTAGTTGTTGCTCGGTTAAGGCTGTGCCCATTTGGGCGACTACATTCGCGGCACCACGCTGGTATGCTTGAATGACATCCATATACCCTTCAACGATAACAACCTGTTCGGCTTGACGAATATGCTTCTTTGCCAGATCCAGCCCATATAGGGTGCTACTTTTGTCAAAAAGGGTGGTTTGGGGTGAATTAAGATATTTTGGCACCTGATTTGCTTCAAGGGCACGTGCTCCAAATCCAATCACTTTACCTTGTGCATCCCGAATGGGTATCATCAACCGGTGTCGAAAACGATCATAACCAGGTGACCCATCATCTCGTTCTGTAACCAAGCCAGCCGCAACCAACTCTGCCAAAGTGTAACCTCTGGCCGTGAAATGTTTGATCAACGCATCCCATTCATTGAGGGCGTAACCTAGCTCAAAGAGGGCAATTGTATCGGAGGTGAGTTCCCGTTTGACAAGATAATCGCGAACCTCGGCGGCGGCGGGCGCTTGGGTTAATAGGTTGTGAAAGTAAGTGGCCGCCGCTGCATTAAGCTCAAGAAACTTCTGTTTATCTTTATCTTCGACAGGAGTATCTGAGCCTGATGTTACAGCAATCCCAGCTCTTTCAGCCAAAGCGTGGAGTGCTTCCTTGAAACTATAGCCATCACGCTTCATTAGATAGCTAAAGAGGTCACCCCCTTCTGCACAGGCACCAAAACAACGCCATGTTTGGGTGTCTGGAAAAACGACAAATGAAGGGGTACGGGTGTTTTGATGAAACGGACAAAATCCAGTATAACTTCGACCCGATTTTTTGAGCGCAACCGTCTCAGAAACAATGTCAATAATATCTACATTGGCTTTTACATCTTCAATGACGCTCATAAAAAGCCGGGTTCCCTCCCTAAATTATTGTGAAAAATGCCCAAAAAATAACGAATGCTACTTCATTCAACTACAATTTTGAAGTAGTTAAGAAAACAATTCATTTTATTGTATTTGAGTATTGGCTAATACTTTTCCAAAATTGTATTGTGGCAAGCTCTTTTTCCCTACTTATGCGAGGGTGAATAGATGATTTGACGCTTTGAGTTGTAATTGGAAAAGATTGTTTTTAAGTTTGTTGTGGTCACAAACAAGAGTATTATACCTGCGATAAGGCAGTTTGCCAAACTTTTTGATCAAACTCTTTCCATAATCATTTGTATTCTTGCTCGTTCTACTCGGCTATGATATACTTCTCTCTTGGGTTTTTATAAATAAACACACTCTTTGACAGAAGGGCCGTGCCTATTTGGCTCCCTAATGGTAGATGAGAGTGGATGATGGTAGGCTTCAGGTTAAATACATTAAGCTTGAGGCCTCAGAAAAAAACGGAGGAATTTATGCCATCAGTAGTCCCTATGAAGTCCCTGCTTGAAGCAGGGGTCCACTTTGGTCATCGGACCCGTCGCTGGAATCCAAAAATGAAGCCGTACATCTTCACCGAGCGGAACGGTATTCATATTATCGATTTGCAGCAAACAATTGCCCGCCTCAATCAAGCCTATGAAATGATAAAAGACACAGTCTCATCTGGCGGCTTAGTATTATTTGTTGGTACAAAACGCCAATCTCAAGATAGCATTATTGCCGCTGGGCAACGTTGTCATATGCCTTATGTTGATCAGCGTTGGCTGGGGGGAACATTAACCAACTGGCGAACTATTCGACAGCGGATTGATTATTTGCTTGAAGCAGAAAAGAAACAAGCCCGTGGCGAGTTTTCTGTTCTTGTCAAAAAAGAAGCGTTGATGCGTGAAAAGGAAATTAATCGTCTTAATTATCGTTTAGGCGGTTTGAAAGAAATGCGTCGTTTGCCGAATTTATTATTTGTGGTGGATGTGCGACGTGACTCGCTGGCAGTAAAAGAGGCGAACACCTTGGGTATCCCAGTTATTGCTATGGTCGATACCAATTGTGATCCTGACCCAATTGATCATGTTATCCCAAGTAATGATGATGCGATCCGAGCAATCAAGCTGATTTTGGAGACAATGGCCACCGCTGCCTTGGACGGCCAGGCTATCTTGCAAACTGTGGAAGCTGAAGAGGAAGAGGTGGCAACAATGGGTGAAGGTGAAGCCCTGGAACGCTATCTTGGCCCGAGCACCTTGGCTAAGATCCAAGCTGAAGCTGAAGAAGAGCCCGAAGCACCTGCTGAGGACGTTGCTACTGAAGAAGCAGCTCCTGAAGCAGCGGTTGCTGTAGAAGAAACTGTAGAGGCTCCGGCTGCTGAAGCGCCAGCCGAGGAGGAGGCAACGCCTGAAGCAACTGCCGAGGCCGAAGTAGAAGCTGAGGCCGAGGCTGTGGCTGAAGTTGTTGAAGAAGCCGCTCCTGAAGCTGAGGCAGAGGCTGAAACCTCAGAGGAAGCAGAAGCTGAAACAACGGCATAAGCAGTAAAGCGTTTGATTTCAAACTAAAGCTCTATGGCAGAGCAAAAATTAAATTAGGTATTTTAGATCAAGAGGCGTTACTAATATTGGACGCCTCTCGTTACGCCAAATTAAAATAATTATTGGTTTTTGGAGGAATTGTGTCCATTTCAACCGCAGATGTAAAATTACTCCGTGAGTCAACCGGAGCCGGTATATTAGATTGTAAAAAAGCTTTGCAAGAGACCGAAGGTGACATTGACAAAGCGATTGAATTTTTGCGAAAAAAGGGTCTTGCGGCTGCGTCTAAAAAAGCGAGCCGTGAGGCAAATGATGGCTTGGTCAGCGCCCTGATCAGCGAAGATGGTAAAACTGGCGTTCTCGTTGAAGTTAACTGCGAGACTGATTTTGTGGCGCGTACCGAGGACTTTGAGGCCTTTGTAGCTGCTTTGGTTCGCCAAGTTATGGCCGACCCTGCCTTGGATAATGTTGAAGCCTTATCTGCCGCCCCGTTTATCGATAACGCTGACATAACAGTGGCTGATCAGCTTACCGCTGTTATTGCTAAATTGGGCGAGAATATGATTATTCGCAATGTGGCTCGTTTCCAATTAGATGGTGAGGGCGTGCTCAACAGCTATATTCATATGGGTGGCCGTATTGGGGTTTTGGTGGAGGTTAGTGGTTCATCTGCCGAAAAAGTTAGCGAATTAGGCCACGATTTGTCTCTTCAGGCTGCTGCCGCTGCTCCTCGTTATTTATCGGAAGCTGATGTGCCAGCCGATGTTGTTGCTGCAGAGAAAGAGATTTTCCTGGCCCAATTAGCTGAGGATAACAAGCCCGACAACATCAAAGAGCGTATCGTTGAAGGAAAACTCAAAAAGTGGTATGGTGAAATCACGCTCTTGAATCAAGAATTTGTTAAAGACAATAGCCTGAAAATCAATCAACTTGTCGAGAGTGTTGGCAAAGAGGTTGGAGTGTCTTTGTCTATCAATCGTTTTGCCCGATTTGAACTTGGTTCAAACTAATCCTGTCTAATCTTTTAAGACCGAAACGTGTGTTGTTCTGTGGAATACTGCTCACTAAACAGCATGTGTTTCGGTCTTTCTATAATTTTGCTATAATAAAACAACCATACCCTCGGAGTCAGATAAATGTCCACGCCAAAATATAATCGAATTTTGTTGAAGTTGGGTGGCGAGTCACTTGCTGGGGAAAATAATTTTGGAATCAATGCTGACTCGGCCAATGTATTGGCCCTGAAGGTTAAAGATATTCACGATTTAGGCGTTGAGATTGCCATTGTGATTGGGGCTGGTAATTTGTGGCGTGGAGTCGATGGTTTGGCGCACAGCATGAGCCGAACGACTGCCGATCACATTGGTATGTTAGCGACGGTGATGAATGCCTTGGCCCTAGCTGATGCCCTTGGCCGGGTTGGGCTTGATACGCGGGTGCAGACAGCCATCGAAATGCGAGCGGTTGCCGAACCCTACATTCGAGGCCGAGCTATTCGTCATTTAGAAAAAGGGCGGGTGGTGATTTTAGGGGCAGGCACAGGAAATCCTTATTTTACGACGGACACCGCTGCGGCTTTGCGTTCGATGGAAATTGATGCTGAACTATTAGTGAAGGCCACCAAGGTTGATGGCGTATATGAGTCGGATCCAAAGAGTGATCCTAACGCCCGTAAGTTTGATACCATCTCCTATATTGATGCGCTCAATCGAGGCTTAAAGGTAATGGATGGAACGGCCTTGACCTTGTGCATGGATAACCAGATGCCCATCGTCGTTCTCGATTTATGGCAACCCGAAAGCTTGAAAAAGACAATTTTGGGTGACAATATGGGAACATTGATTACCTATTGATTTTAGGTCATCCTAACAAGAGATGATATAATCAAATAAATTATAGAGGTGAGCGCTCATGAGTAATGAAAGTTTAGATCTAGTTTTTCTTGAAGCAGAAGAAGGTATGGAAAACGCGGTTGATGCTTTGGAAAGAGATTTAGCAGGATTGCGGACCGGACGGGCTTCAACGGCTCTGGTAGATGGATTGCTTGTTGAATATTATGGAACCGCTACCGCATTAAGAGAATTGGCCTTGGTGAGCGTGCCTGAGCCTCAATTGATTGCGATTAAACCTTTTGATCCAGGATCAATTAAGGATATTGAGAAAGCCATTATGACCTCAGATCTGGGATTAAACCCGAACAATGATGGTAAAATAATTCGTTTACAACTCCCCTCATTGACTGAAGAACGGCGCCGTGAGTTAACCAAAGTTGCTGGAAAACGGGTTGAAGAGGGTAAGGTTTCAGTCCGAAGTGTTCGTCGTAATGGCTTAGACCAGCTAAAAAAACTGGAAAAAGACAAAGAGATATCAGAAGATGAACATAATGGTGGTAAAGATGAAATACAGAAGTTGACTGACCAATATGTTCAGAAGATTGATCAGATCGGTAAAGAAAAAGCAGAAGAAATTATGACTGTCTAATCATAATCGCTTGATTAACCTAAAAAGAGCGTTTGGGATCAATGCCCAAACGCTCTTTTTAAGTTCCTTTAGTAGCTAGAGGCTACCTTCTAATAGAATTGGTGCTGCCCCAGCGCAAACACTACAGATACAAATCAGAGCAAAACTGGCAACAGCGGTGATAAAGGCGTGTTTTGCGAATTCTTTACTGGCAGGATTGTCGTGTTGTAAATAGATAACGCCAACAATGACCCCAGCCAAAGGAATGAGAAAAGAAAGCAATAAGAGCAGAATACGTATTCCACCTTCTGGTGGTTGATTTGATGACATGATGTCCTCCGTTGGTAATTACTGACCCAGACGTAACTTTCTAAACTTTTCAAGATGGCTCATGGAACAAGGAATTGTGTTTAGCTTTCTATGTCCGGGTCAGTAGTAATAAGCTAAAATGTAGTCGAAATTGATAATAAGTAGTTCGATGAAGATTTAGTCGATTTTGATAAAATGCCCTCCTTTTTGCTTACTCGCTACGTACGAATGACGCATTAGTAACAAAATTGGTTCCCCTCTAACAAACATAGAGGGCGGGCTTGACAATCCTGCACGGCTCACCATAATTTCCTTTTATACTTTTAAAATAAAATGCGAGGTTCTAATGACTCATACTGGGTTTGAGCTCATAACAGAGCAGATGGTTAGTGATATCAATACAAAAGCACGTTTCTATCGACACATCAAGACCGGGGCCGAAGTCTTATCCTTGGAAAATGATGATGAGAATAAGACATTTGGGGTGACGTTTCGCACCCCACCTGAGGACTCGACGGGGCTCCCCCACATTATGGAGCACTCCGTGCTTTGTGGCTCACGCAAATATCCCCTGAAAGAGCCATTTGTTGAGCTGCTAAAAGGTTCGCTTAAAACATTTCTCAACGCCTTCACCTACCCTGACCGCACCTGTTACCCCGTGGCTAGCCAGAATACACAGGACTTTTACAACTTGATCGATGTATATCTTGATGCCGTATTTCATCCACGGATCACCCCCGAAATTTTACAACAAGAAGGGTGGCACTATGAGTTGGAAAATCTCGATGATCCCTTGATTTACAAAGGGGTGGTCTTTAATGAAATGAAGGGGGCCTACTCCTCACCAGATGGGGTTTTGGGACGATATGTTAAGCAGGCCCTCTTTCCCGATAATACCTACGGGGTTGACTCCGGCGGTGATCCCAAGGATATACCAAACCTGACCTATGAGCAATTTAAGGAATTTCATGAGACCTACTATCACCCCTCCAATGCCAAGATATTTTTCTATGGGGATGACGACCCTGATGAAAGATTACGTTTGATTGCCGCTTGTCTTGATGAATTTGAGGCCAAAGAGATTGACTCCTCTATTCCATTACAAACGTTATTTACCGAACCTCGTTCAATGACTGAAACTTACGCGGTGAGTGAGTCGGACGATCCTGAAAAAAGCAAGGCCTATGTTACTATAAATTGGCTTTTACCAGAGATTCTTGATCTTGAAGTTCGCTTGAGTTTACAAATTTTGTCTTATATCCTAACCGGCACATCCGCTTCCCCCTTGCGCAAAACGCTCATTGACTCTGGGCTAGGTGAAGATGTGACTGGCGGGGGAATCGCTGGGCATTTACGCCAAATGTCATTCTCTACAGGCTTGAAGGGGGTAGATGTCAAGGCATGTGATGAGGTTGAAGCGTTAGTTCTGGACACGATGGCCAATTTGGTTGCCGAAGGATTTGAGCCTGATATGATTGAGGCAGCTTTGAATACAACTGAATTCAATCTGCGCGAAAATAATACCGGGTCATACCCACGTGGGTTGTCGTTAATGCTGCGTTCGCTCAATTACTGGTTGTACGATAGAGATCCGTTGGCCCCCTTGGCTTTGGAAGCGCCGCTAGTGGCCATCAAGACAAAGCTGGCTGAAAACCCTCGCTACTTTGAAGAATTGACCAATCAATATTTGGTGCAAAATCAGCATCGAGTCACGCTGACCCTGAAGCCCGATCCTGAGCAGCAACAACGAGATGATGCCCTTGAAAAGGAACGACTGGCCAAAGCACGGGCGGAGATGAATGAGGCTGATCTACAGGCGATTATTGATAACACTAAAGCCTTGAAATTGATGCAGGAAACCCCCGATGCGCCTGAAGACCTGGCAAAATTACCTCGCTTGAAATTAGAAGATTTGGATAAGCAGAATAAAACAATTCCGCTGGAAATCATTCAAGCAAATGGAAATGATATTCTCTATCACGACCTTTTCACCAATGGTATCGTTTACTTTGCCATTGGCTTTGATATGCACGCTTTACCCGCTGATTTAGTCCCCTATTACCCTCTGTTTAGTAATGCCTTACTCAAGGTAGGCACTGAGACCGAAGATTTTGTTAAGCTCTCTCAGCGAATTGGTCGAAAAACCGGAGGAATATGGACCTCATCGGTGATTTCTCAGCTTCGAAATAAGCCAGGGAGCGCGGCTTGGCTTACGTTGCGAGGGAAGGCGACGATGAACCAAACGCAAGATATGCTCGCGATTATGCAGGATGTCTTGCAAACGGTACGGTTAGACAATCAGGCTCGCATCAAACAGCTTGTGCTGGAGTCGAAAGCTCGCCGGGAGGCAGGTTTGATCCCAGGGGGGCATAGTATAGTTGACACCCGCTTGCGGGCTCGTTTCAATGAGGCTGACTGGTTGGATGAACAGCTCAGTGGCGTAAGTCAACTCTTCTTTGTGCGCGACCTGGCCGAACAGGTTGATAATGATTGGCCCACTGTGTTAGCCAAGCTAGAGGAAATCCGACATCTACTGATTAATCAAAACCAAATGTTTTGTAATGTAACGGTTGATGAGGCGAACTGGCAACAATTTAAGCCTCAACTGACCGATTTTATGGCTGCCTTGCCAAAGGTGGATGCTCAACCTCAAGAATGGTCTGTAAGCACCTTCCCCCAACATGAAGGATTGACAATTCCTGCACAGGTTAATTATGTCGGGAAAGCGGCCAATTTGTATGATTTGGGCTATGAGCTACACGGGTCCATTTCACCAATTACTAACTTCTTGCGCACAAGCTGGCTGTGGGAACGGGTCAGGGTTCAAGGTGGGGCTTATGGTGGCTACTGCTCATTTGATCAAGACTCCGGTGTACTGACCTTCCTTTCCTATCGTGATCCGAACCTGTTGGGGACACTGGAAACATATGACAAAACCAGCAGTTATCTCCGTGAGCTTGATCTCAGCGTCGATGAAGTCACCAATAGCATCATTGGGGCGATTGGCCGGATGGATGCTTATCAATTGCCGGATGCCAAAGGTTACAGCTCAATGGCTCGCTACCTGATTGGGGCCACAGATGAGATGCGCCAACAGTATCGCGATGAAATCCTGGCCACCTCCGTTGCTGATTTCAAAGCCTTTGCTAATATATTGGATGAGATGAACCGCGCTGGCACTGTCGTGGTTTTAGGCTCTGAAGAGGCGATTAATGGGGCTAATGAGACAAATGGTGGCGATTGGTTGACGACACAGAAGGTGTTGTAGGTTAAAATCACACTTTGATTTAAATCACAAAGATCTGCAAGGCATTTTGCTTCGCAGGTCTTTTTTTATCCGTTGAAAACGATGTAGGTTTAGGGTAGGTATTCAATCCGATTTTCCCATTCACCTTCAATGGATAAATCAATTGCATCTACAATCGCCTCAATAACCAGCCCGATGCGAGGATCGTCTTGCTGGACGACAAATAATCCGGCCATTGTTTGTTCTGTCTTCACTCGTTCGTAGGCATAATCAATCATCGTATTAACATCTTGGGTGACAACAACTCGCCCCTCTTGAGCCGCCCATTCCAATATAGCTGGATCATCAATGCCAGAGAAGCCAACATCTTGTATCCGTACAAAATCAGCCTCAGGCCGTTGCCGTAGCACACCTCGAACGATATTCCCATTTAGATTTTCATCAGCTGCTAACCGAAGCATTAACTATCTTACTTCGGCTTTACGGGCCAATAATCGGTCTCGGAAACCCTGGCGATCACCGTAATGAGCTTCAATTTTTTGGCGAAGCTCTACAGCCTCCTGCTGTCGTTGGGTGAGATAGACTTCAATTTCGTCTTGATGGTGGAGATAATAGCCAATTACGGTGTAAATGTCAGCTAATTGCAAACTAGGATATTGCGATGCGATTTCTTCGGCGGTAGCCCCTTGTTTGAAGGCAGTTATAACAGTGTCTAAAGTAACACGAGTGCCACCAACACGGATTACGCCATCGGCGTCGTGAATATCAGAGGGAAGAAAATTTGGCGTTAATGATGATCTTGCAGTGACTATATTGTGATGCCGAAGCATTACTAGGAAGGTCTCGAATATACTTGTATCTGAAAGTGAATTGCTGGGTGTATTAACAATATACTCTTCATACATATTAGATAATTGCTCAGATGTCAGATGTATAGTCTTTAGTTGATGGGTGGTAGTTTCTTCTTGGCTTGCCATGATTGCCTCCTATATGTGTGATTTTACCTTAACGAATAGGGCGGGTCAACTCCTGGCCCTGATCTGCTGAGAGACATAGCTAGCTTAATTGTGACAACACAAGTAATTATGACCAGATAAAATAGAACCCATTAACCTTGTGTCCTGTTTTATCTGTAAAAATCTAGATTTTTTCGCTGAAACCTTATCGTGTGTGGACAATACATTGACAAAATATTTGTCTCGTACTTTATTTTCACCATAAGATTTAGATAAGCAGGATTTCTAATGACAGAGCAAGTGGAACAACCAAAGCCAAAACCTCGTAAGCGATTTACGATTTTTCATTACATCGCGATGATAGTCGTTTTGAATGGTTGGATCTGAGCAAAGCTTGATTGGTTTGAAGATGCGGGGCACCGATTTGCGTTGGGCCGACTTAAATGGGGCGAGGCTGCAATCAAGTGATTTGACAGGGGCTAACTTGCAAGGAGCGACCTTGGTTGGTACCCAGCTTAACGGCACGATTTTGACCGATGCCGACAGGCGGGACGTCTCCCTCCGCGAAGCTAGTCTCAATCAGGCTGTCTTAACCAACGTTGACTTGAGTGCGGCCAATCTCAACACCGCTGATTTAACCCAGGCCGTTTTAGACGGGACCAATTTGAGCAACATTAACTTATCAAATGTCATCCTTGATGATGCCGTTCTGAAGAACGTTGATTTGAGCGGGGGGCCTCTGCTCAATATCGATCTAGACAAAGCCGCCGAAGTCGATGAGCGATGGATGCTGGTCTGGGAGATTGTCAATCGAGGGGGCTCGGAGCAGGATTTAGCTGGTGTGGACTTCACCGAAGCCCTGCTGCCCTTAGCTAATCTCGGTAAATCTGACTTGAGTGAGGCCAACCTTAGTTTCACCAATCTTAGCGGGGCTAATCTGACCAATGCTGATCTCAGCGGGGCTAACCTTCGTGAGACCAATCTTCGTGGCCAGCAAACACAGCATTTTTGTGGAATGACTTTGAAGAAATATCTCGTGATGTCGCGCAAGCAAAGAAGGCTGGGGATTGGTATGATCAGATTGCTCGGTTTTGGGACAATCATTTACCTATTTTTATGAGTGTTCACCCCAGATATGAATATTTTGCCATCAACCTGGGGGATCATTTTGGTGCAATCGTAACTGGAAGTGAACCGGAATTTGAGGAGGCAAAAATAGTCGCCAACTCACTTCCCCAATTTTTAGATAAGATCAGATTAGGTCGAATTGCCCTTAATTAGGTGTTACTTCCACAAATGACGAATGACCAACGACCCTCTCTGGTGTTGTCATCTTTTCCCACACGTTTCCAAAAACCTAATACACTTGCAACTTCCTGTTGTCTGTCACGTAGAGATGAATGTTTGACAACAACAGGAGATTGAACGATGGGTGTAATCCAAAACAAAATCCGATATGATTTGTGGGAAAACAAAGGGCGCACCTTGCAGGTGGTCTTGATTATTGCCATTGGGGCCTTTGCCATTGGAACTACGATGGGCGCTCGGGTGTTGATTAGTCAGGACATCACGCGGACTTGGACCAGCACCACCCCGCCGATGATTGGGATGTGGGCAGACCCAGCCATTGACCAAACGATGATCGATACCTTGAGTAATTTTGATGGCGTGGCTGCCATAGAAGGGCGGATGGAAACAGGTATCAAATGGCGGTACAGTGAAGATGAGCCTTGGCAAACGGGGAGTTTGCAGGCTCGACCCGATTACGATGATCAGCAGGTTAACACCTATACCTTGGATGCAGGGCAGTGGCCGGAACGCAAGTTGATGACTGTAGAGCGAGGTTATGATTTTGAGGTAGGTGATCACATCCAGCTCGAAGTCGATGACAAAATTTATTCCGTTGAACTTGGGGGCATCAGCTATAATACAAATGTCGCGCCCTCTAGCTTTGGTGGCGATCCGACCTTTTACACCACGAAAGAGCGTTTTTCCCAACTGACCGAAGAGCCAAAGTTTGATCACTTTCTAGCAACGATGCCTCAATATGAGCCTAATCAGGCCTTAACTGTGGCCGATAAGATGCAGGCCCATCTAGAAAAACTTGACCATCGGGTTGGCTCAGCCTTACCCAGCGATGGACGCACCACCGACCCCAACACCCACTTTATCCAAGAGGACCTTGATGGCGTCTTTTTCATGCTGACCACGATGGCGGTCCTCTCCCTGATTTTGGGTCTGTTTTTGGTCTACAATACGATTACTGCGATTGTTAGTCAGCAAGTCAACCAAATTGGGATGATGAAAGCGGTTGGGGCTTCCTTTGGGCAAGTTTTGTGGGTTTTCTTTCGACAGGTATTGGCCTATGCCATACTCTCGCTCATTTTGGCCGTTCCGCTGGGGATGCTGGGGGCGCAGGGACTGCGTATTATGTTAGTGGGGATGTTTAATATGGAGGTTGGCCCGCTGATGATCTTGCCCAATGTGATCGCGGTTCAAGCCGGGGTCGCCTTGCTGGCTCCCATCCTGATTGCGATTGTTCCCATATTGAGCGGGGCACGCATTACTGTGCGCGAGGCGATCAGCACCTACGGCTTGGGAGGCACAGCCAGCCTACTAGATCGGCTATTGGTCAAATCCCAAGCTATCCCTCGTTCTATCGCGCTAACCATCGGCAACACCTTTCGTAACCGCTGGCGTGTGGTTTTTACCCAACTTACCTTGATTGGCAGCGGCCTAATCTTTATGATGGTGATGAATGCCCAGACCTCGTTGGTGTACACCTTCAGTGATGTTCTCTTCTCAATTTTTGATGCCAATGTCTTTCTCAGCTTTGAAGACAACGAACGCATCAAAAATGTAGAGGCGATGGCTTTGACCCATCCCGAGGTTGAAGCGGTGGAGAGCTGGAGTTTCAGCAGGGGTACCGTTCGTTTGATGGGGCAACCCGCCTCAAACGATGACCGTAACGCCAGTCTTCGGGGCATTCCCGTTCCCACCGAAACCTATCATCCTCAATTGCGCGGTGGGCGCTGGCTTCAGCCCGATGACACCTACGCGATGGTGATGCACCAGGAGTTGGCTCGCAAGGCGGGAGTCAAGGTCGGCGATTGGGTGACGCTCGATATTCCGCAAAAGCGAGAAACTAACTGGCAGGTGGTGGGCCTGATCTTCTCCCCCTTCAATGAAAACGCCGCCAACGTGCCCCGCGATACCCTGCAGAAAGAGTTGCGCGAAGTTGGGCTGGCCAGCAACGTGCGTATCCAAACGACTGGCAGTGATGCGATAAGCGAAGCCCGCGTTGCCGACGAGTTGCGGGCGATGTACGAAGCCAACGGCTACAAACTGTGGCCCAGCGATGAAGACACAGCCCATCGCATTACCGAGGATGTCGTTGGTGGTGGTATCTCGATTGTGATTAACCTGCTGGCGGGGATGGCTGTGGTGATTGCCATTGTCGGCGGAGTGGCTTTGAGTGGGGCCTTATCCATCAACGTGTTGGAGCGTCGCCGCGAAATCGGCGTGATGCGGGCCATCGGAGCCTCCTCCGGCCAGATTTTGCGCGTCTTTATGGGCGAGGGCCTCATTCTGGCTTGGCTCAGTTGGCTCATCGCTTGGCCGTTGAGCATCCCCATTGGCCGTATCTTAACCGCTGGCCTACAAAACATTATGGAGAGCGAACTGACCTACCAATACTCCATCCCCGGCGCGATGTACTGGCTTGGCATCGTCACCGTGTTAGCCTTGATCGCCAGTTGGTTTCCCGCCCGTGGCGCGACGCGAATTAGTGTGCGGGAGAGTTTGTCGTATCAGTAGGGGGAGATTGGTTTTAATTGGTCGATTTGAGTAAATCTGCGATCTTGTGACTTTTTCTGTAAAAGTAGGTCTGATCCCCTCTTTGGGCTAGATTTATAAAAATTAATCTTAACACAGCTCTACCCGCCTGACAATATACCGAATAAAACAACAATCCCCTACAAAAAATCCCCAAACAAAAAATGAACTTTCCGGCCCACTTACGTGTATAGTTTAGTGAAGTCCGAAAACAGCGGAGCAAGGGAATGGATTTAATCCAGAGGTGTCTAGCCGGAGAGCCGGATGCATTTGCGGATTTGTTTGAACAGTATAAGAACTTGGTGTTCAAAACGGCCTATCTGATGTTGGGTAGTACAGAGGAGGCCGAGGATGCCTTGCAAGATGTCTTCTTGAAAGTGCATCAATCGCTGCACACCTATCAACCCACCAAAGGTGCCTTGACCACCTGGTTACATCGCCTGACCCTCAATCATTGTTTGAATCAAAAACGAAAAGCCCAGCTTGTGACTTCGCCGCTGGATGAGGTGATCTCATTACGGACCTCAGATGCTGCCTGGACCGAGCAGATGGCCAATGAGGAACTACTGCAACAGGCCTTGCGGCATTTGAGTGCTAAACAACGGGCTGTCATTATTTTGCGATACTACTGGGATTTATCCTATCAAGAGATCGCACAGGTGCTCAACATTCCCCTGGGCACGGTTCGCTCGCGTCTCAATACGGCAATGAAAACGTTGCAGCGGACCCTAAATCATCTGGAGCAACGGACTGCCTCGGCGGTACCTTTGACGCTAAATCAAGGAGGGATTGAATGACGTGCCAAACCGTTCAAACCTTGCTGCTGGCCTATGTGGATGGGGAAACCAGCCCATCTGAACAACATCTTATCGATACCCATCTGGCCGGATGTTATCAATGTCAACAGGCCTTGGCGAAAACCGAAAGGTTGCAACAACAACTTCGCCAGATGTTGACCCAATCTGCGCAGGTAACACCCTCGCCCCAGGCCTGGCGTGCCCTGCAAGCAAAAATCAATCGTACCGACAACGCCGCCCCCTTGATCCACTCGTCTCAGGCAAATGGGGTGGTTGGCCGATTGTTGGTCCGATTACCCTGGATAAAGGTCGCGCAGCCTTTGTTCAAGCAATATACACCCTGGCTAAAACGCTCGGCGCCTAGCGAAAGCCAAACACACACCTTAAATCACAACCCTTTAGACATTTTAGGAGATATTACGATGAAAACACGCATTGTCGTGGTAATGATGCTGGCGGTTGTTGTCTTGACGATTGGCTTTTTGATCGTCCCAGACACCGCCAGTCCCGTTTCGGCGCAAGAGATTATGGAACGAGCGGCTGAAGCGCAGGCCACCCCAGCCACAGAGTCGGGCATTCATCACACAATAAATGAAAGCTATTTTGATTTTGCGGCACTCTTCCCAGAACATTTCGACGCAACAATGAGCACCCCTCTAGCGGAGTCGATCATCTATGAGAAATACACAGATTTAACCAGTGACAAACGTCGCTCGGTGACTCGTAACGGCCAGACCGGCCAACTGATGTACGCATCTGGACAGGATGAGGCCTACTTGTACTTCGGGGCGCGAAGTGTTGCGACAAAAACGCTAACGGTATATCGCAGTCCCATTCCAGAGAATTATCAACCGTTCTGGCATCACGATACGCGTCAGTCGTTTGAGCTCGACTCACAAGACCTATTTGAGCAAGCCCGGCAGGCGCCCGATGTGGTCTATGTGGGGCAGGAAACCTGGCCCGACGGTCGAATGGTCCACGTCTTACGATTTACCCCAGCGCTTTCCGTTTCAGTCGATGCCACATCAGGGAGTGTAGCAACCATCACCCTGGCCGATGTCAGTGAGAAAGTCACCACGGAAAACAATGAAGCCGTTCAAGTTGTTCTGATGGATGTTCCGCCCATCATCTCAACAATGTATTATGATGTCGAAACCTATCAGCTTTTAGAGACACGGGAAACCATTGAGCGGGATGGTCAGGAAATTATGGTTGGCTATCATCGGCAATTGGTCAATGAAATTCTGCCGATCGAGACGTCTATCGCTTGGGGCTTCAGTGATTTGGCAGAGATCATCGTGGTTGATGATACGATTGGGGAGCATAATCCGCTTCTGGCCTTTGCTCCAGAGGTGCTCTCGCAGGAAGATTTTCTGGCAAAAATTGATTTTACCCCCTATCTTGTTTCGCCCGTCCCCGAGGGCTATACCTTACAGATTACAACCTTCGACGGGTTTGTCACCTTCACCCTCACCGAGGAACAAGGGCCGCTGCCGGAACCTTCGGAGAAAATCTACACCCTCACGTACCGTAATGAGACCGGCGATTTTGTTGAGATGACTGGGCCAAACAATCTGGCACCCGAAGCTCTGAGCCATTCCGAGGCAGATGTGTATGAAGCCCCCAACGGGGTCAAGCTTCATTTGATGTCAACCGATGATACCACCACTCACGTCGTTATGGGACGCACGCTGACATCTCAAACCAGCACACTTACTGAGACGATGGTTGAAGCAACTGATGATGTTGAGGAAAGTGAATCAAATACAATGGTTGCCAGCAGTGTTGCCATCAGGGCGATGCCAGGGCTCCCATTTACGGGCGGAGATGACAGCCTCCTCTTTGGCACCATCGAAACACCCGATGGATTGAGCTTTCATTTGACCAGTAACCTCCCAGAAGACGATATCAAACGATTTATCGATTGGTTAACGCCTGTCCAGTAGTACAATCGCTGTTAACGAACGGAAAAATCCTGAAGCCAATAATCGGTTTCGGGATTTTTTTTATTGCACTAAAGAGACTGCGCCTCAAAACAGGTACCTAACAAACAAATAAATTTGACTTTTTCTTAAAATTGCTTTAATTTTGCTGTGTTTAGTAATTTATAAACAGAGTAAAAATGTAAACTACTGTAAATTCTATTAACGTAGAAACGTAGAATGTAGAAGACCCCTTCTAAGTTCTACATTCTACGTTGTTATGTTTAGTTATCTGAAACTTATCTGGGTGTCAACACAGTAACAATATACCTATTGAGGTCGACCAAAAACATATCTCGCACCCCATACGCTTTATCCTCGGGAGCGTGCTCTCGAATGTGCGGGAACTGTCGCGGGAAATCGGGGGGTAAGGCCTTGCGAGTGATCAACTCCTGATAAAAGACATCGACATCCTCGACCTCGATGCTGATGCCACCAAATGAGCCGGGTTGGACCGGTGGGGTGCCTTCCCGAAAATTGATAAAGGCCTCATCTCGATGCAATGCGGTATAGCCATCGAGGCTAGGCTCGTTGAAAACAAAATCGATGCTAAAGCCAAGCTTTTCGGTATAAAACACCACGGTTTCATCAAGATCGCGGGCGATAGATCAAAATTGGGGTTAGATGTCGAACTGTTGTCATGGTAATCTCCTGGGGTGAATGGGGTGGTATGAACTTCTCAGGCCTTAATAGTTCGGTTTGTAATATAGCAGCATAACCCCGTTCTTAAAGGGCCTGTTCTTGATCAAGGTGAGTTCAACCTTAGGGTTGAGCTGATCAAAAATTGGAGTGCCCTGACCAATCACGACTGGATCTAGCATAATTTGTAGTTCGTCAACTAACCTTGCTTCCAAAAGTTGGGTCAAAATTGAGCCGCTGCCGAGCAAGGTGATATCACTAGCCGATGATTGCTTTAGCTGGGGCACCTCTTCCATCAAATCACCCCCCATGATTTTTGTGTTGGCCCAATTCGTGGCGGTTAGGGTGCGGGACACGACGATTTTGGTCGCGTCGTGCAGCCCCTGGGCCACCTCAGGAAACAACTCAAATGCCATTGGGGTGGGCCAAAAAGTAGCCATCATCTCATAAGTTACCCGCCCAAAGAGTAGGGTGTTGCCCGATTTCAGGTTTTCAGCAGAATATTCGGCTTCTTCGCCCCCGTGAATATGCCACGTAACATCTTCGTTGAGTCCTTTGAAAAACCCGTTGAGGGTGATGAAGGTAAATGAGATTAATTTGCCCATCTTACATCTCGCCCTTTTAACTAATTGACTTGGGTGCCAATCGCCCACATATTGCCTGCGAAATCCTTGAACATGCCTCGTCGATCTGGGTCGCCCTCCCGTTCCTGTGGCTCTTCAGCAGGCTGACAGCCCATTGCGATAGCTTTGCGATAGGTGTCATCGACGTCTGGGACATACACGTGTAGCAACATTTGATTGGCGGAGTTCTGTTCAGTGGCGTCGGAGATCATAATCACCGAGTCATCAATTTTGACTTCAGCGTGCATTATTGAGCCATCAGACCGATCAAATCGTCTTGTGACTTGGGCCTCAAAAATTTGCGTGAGCAAGTCGATCATCTTTTGCGCCCCATCAATAATTAAATAGGGTGAAACGGCGTTGTAACCTGCGGGTTTGAATATGTTTTCCATTTTTAATCTCCTTTGGTTCCAGATAGGCTTTGTCTTAGTAATGTCTCTAGGGCCGAGATGTCTCCCTGAGTGAATGAGTGATCTACACCTGAGAGTGTATGACTTGTTGCCCAGGAAATATCATCTAGGTAGTAATGCATATGCTGAATGGGGACGACTTCATCCTCTTCCGAATAAACAAAATCAATTGAGGCAAGCCATTTCAATCCGTTGGCATAATCTTTGGGGAGTATAAAACTCTCGGCTGACCAGTCTGGGTCTATGCCCCAATGTGGTGGTGCGATCAATATCAACCGTTTGACAATTGATATTGGTGGGCCTGATGATAAAGCCTGAAGGGTACAAGAGCCACCCAACGAATGCGTAACGATAACTGCCTCTTCAGTGAGGTTTGAAATTTCTGAAGAAATCGCCTTGCTCCAAGCGGTTGCGTCAGGCGAGTCAGGGTTCGGCATAATTGGAACCGAAACTTGAGTGTCGGATAAGTCAATACGACGGATGAGTCCCTGGAGTAAAGTAAAACTTCCATCAGCCGCCGTAGGGTCGCCTGCACCGTGAAGAAATAATAAGGTCATGAGGGCCCTCCTATTTTCAGATTTCGTTTGTTATCCTACATCTTGGCTCTCAGGCTGGTAACGAAGGAGGACACACCCTGACTGCAATGGTCGTGCCTCTAAGAGCTTTAGGTGCATTTGGTCTGGGCTGGGTTTGAATAGGGGCGTTCCGGCACCAAGGATGATGGGACTAAACCCAAGACGATACTCGTCAATCAGGCTCTGTTTCCTGAGGCTTGCCGCCAGGGTAGCACTCCCAAAAATAAAGATGTCCTGTCCCGGCTGTTGCTTTAGCTGGACCACTTCCGCTTCGGCATTATCGCTCACCAACCGAGTGTTGTGCCAATCCGCCCGTTTGAGCGTTCTTGAAAAAACCACTTTGGGAAGCGTGTTCATAAAGTCTGCAATCTCCCCCGTGGCCGAGGTCCAGTAAGCAGCCATCCCCTCATATGTCACTCGGCCGAATAGGAGGGTACCCGCAGATTTTAGCTGCTCTATCGAAAACTGCTCAAGCTCTTCCCCCCAGACATCCAGGTGCCAATCGACGTCCCAAAGTTTTGTTCCTTCAAAGAAACCATCAAGCGTAATCAAGTTCCATAAGATAACTTTTCTCAATTTTTCCCTCCCTCAATCTGTGTTTGATGATAATGAATTCTTTTGCATCATCAGGACTTACACGCTAACAAACTTGGTTTAAGGAATAGGCAACGAATTGCACAAATTGACACGAATAGAGATAAAAAATTCGTGTAATTCGTTACTAAAATTTCTTGAACTATGTAACCTTGTGAATCTGTAACGCCTCAATCTCATCAGCAAAGCCCCATACGCTTTGACCCGGATGTGGGACACCGAGTTTTGTGAGCAGCAACCTCAGTTGGGTGCGGTGTTCAATGCCATGGTTAATGGCTTGATTGATGACGGTCCAGGCAGGGAATGTGTGGCGTTCCCCCTCTTCCGTAAACTCGCAGGGCTTGTCAGGGGCAATGGAGTTGGCTATTTCTCGTAGAGCTGCCCCAGATTGTTGGGCCATTTCAAGGAGTTGTGTCAACGTAAGCCCTTCCCAATCAGTCTCTTCCGGCCACAGGTCATCGCCCCCAAGGTCGCGCAGATAGTTTCCTTCGCTGCGGACAACATGGACAATCATGGGCTGGATTCGGCCAAAAACGCCTGGCACCTCGACGGCAAGCTGCGTCTCATC
The DNA here is from genome assembly GCA_028285035.1 of Phycisphaerae bacterium. The sequence continues at coordinate 4,777 of JANQQF010000172.1, read as the reverse complement.
CAACGAGGCACAAATCTTGATGATCTCAATATTGGCCCATAAATTGAACTCAAATTGTTTGTCGATAAAAGTGGTCATGATTTCTCCTTAAGTAGATGTTCAAAAAACGTTAAGATCGATTTGAGATCTGCTGCACTGCCCAAGCATTGCCATCGGGGTCATTAAAGAAAACGAATCCGACGTTATCAAACTCATCACCTTCAAAATCCAGTCGGTTTTCACCCAACTTGGTCACGTCACCGACCTCAACCCCATTTGCCACGAGCTGAGCGTGTGCTTTATGAATGTCGTTGACGACAAGTTGTAAGCCCTTTTGTGAGCCAGGCACCATGTCGGTTATCCCGGTTCCAATGACAATCGAACAGCTTGAACCCGGCGGCGTAAGCTGCACCACGCGCATCATCTCACTGACGGTCGTGTCGTGATCAACATTGAACCCCAATTGTGTTTCGTAAAAATGTTTGGCTCGGTCTACATCCGAAACGGGAACAATAACAACTTCAAGCGTCCAATTCATTGTTTTTCTCCTGAATTACCAACAAATAGTGCGAATTATGTGTATAGATGTTTTAGAGTGTCATGCCCGAATGATTTTGTCGGGCATCCACTGGGGTGTGAGCAAGGGACTCTGGCTATGGGAATCGTCACACAAAAACACATCGGTTATCTCATAAATCTAACTGCGTTAGCCTAAATTCCACCATTCTGATGACAAGATCTTTTGGAATAGGTTTGTCCAGTGGAAATTGAACAGAGCCTTTGGCAAACTTGTATTCCGTGAGTTCATCTGCAAATGCTTCAATTGCCGTGGGGTGCGGGTAAAAGCCGACGTGCTTCTTATAGCCAGCGATCATAACCTGCTGATCTCTTTTTCCCCCTTCGACCAAAGCAAAGGCAGGAATGTTGTAATTCATCAATTCCGTAGCCTCAGGTGCGGCTTTTTTGATGTACAAACGCAGTAATTCAAGCGCCTGACGTGTTTTGGCAGGTTGATTTGCAATGTACGCATCAACTTCGTTGGAATTAGACATTGATTTTTTCTCAACCTATCTCATACTCAAACTTATATGTGTGTTGACCATCTGCGATATCGATGGACATTTTTCCGGCTAAGCCAGCTAAATCACCCGTGCCGGAGTTGGGAACCACCTCAAGGATGAGCCGAGACTGGCCTTGACTCATTGTGCCGAAATGTTGTAGCACAAAACTACCCGTTTTGCCTGATAACGTGCCCACCACCTGCTCAAGGGCCACATAGCCGGCTGAGCCTTCAACCGGTGTCATTGCACTCAACATTTCGCCTTTGCTGGTGGCATCTAGCTCACCGCGAAAGGTTTTGTCGATGGACATTCGGGCAAAATTGACCCCGTTTTCACCGTTGACCGTGCTTTCCAGCGGTTGTAAGTTAACTTCAAATGTGCCAGAAATTTTCATAAGGTTTCCTCACTCTGAAATGCAATATATTGCGTGGCATATTTTTTGCCTTAACAAATCCATTATAAAACAAATGTTCTATGTGTCAATGTTGTCAAAGCTTAGTGCTAATAGTTACTTTGAGCGGGGAATCTTGTGGGCTGATTGCTCTGATCTTAACAAGATCTTAATAAAATCTAAACAACTTATTTATTGGATTAACATATCCTCCTAGTTATATCAATCCATTAAAACTTTTATACTGCTGTAATCTGTGGCGCTTAACTGTCATATTGTTTGTATCCAGAATCAAGGAGGACTATTGTGAAGAGAGTGATTCGGATTGTTGTATTTGTTGGTCTGGCTGCGCTGATTGTGATGCAATTTATCCCGATTGATCGCGAAAATCCACCTGTGACCCGCGAGGTGCAGTGGGACTCGCCCGAAACCCGGGTCCTGGCTCAACGGGCTTGCTTCGATTGTCACAGCAATGAAACTGTCTGGCCTTGGTATACCTACGTGGCCCCGATTTCCTTTCGCATTGCGTCCCATGTTGAAGTTGGTCGTGATCGCCTAAATTTTTCAGCCTGGGATCAACCTAACGAAGACTTTGCTGAAATTGAAGAGTCGATTGTTGAGGGAGAGATGCCGCTCTGGGATTATCTTTTAGCTCATTCTGAGGCAGATCTTACGGATGAAGAAGTCACGGCTTTGCTTGATGGTCTGCAACGCACACTGGAAAATGACCCGCCTATCGAGCGACAGCAACGCGGTAGGCCGTAACTGATTTACATTGAGGAACTATGAAAAGAACAATACTTATACTCATCATAATGTCACTGCTGGCCACAGCCTGCGGTGACGGAAACACCGAGTCTGTGCCCAGTGTGGCCGATTTATCAACCTGTGAGACGACAGGCATTGCCGCTCAATCAACAGATCCAAATATTGAGCAACTTCGACAGGTGATGCTTGATTTTAGAAACGCACTGTCAGAAGAGCTGCGTACAGAGGCGTCAAACTGCCTGGATAGTCAACGTTTCTATCTATGGCACAATACTCCCGCCGATAGTGATAATCGAGACGGCATTACGTATGGTGATTTATCCGATGAACAGTTGGCTTTGTTCCAAGCCCTGCTCCAGCAATTCTTGAGTGAGGATGGCTATCAAAAAGTCGATGGCATTACCTTTTTAGCGGAAGGCTATTTGAATACATTGCGGGAAAATGTATGGTCTCCCGACTACTACTCGATTGACACATTTGGTGATCCAGAGAACAGTGGCTCATGGGGCTTTCAGGTCGATGGGCACCACCTTGCCATCAATTTTCTAGTTCATGGCGACACAGTCTCCATCGTGCCGGCTTTGATTGGTTCAGAACCCGTCGTCGGCTCACTGAGCGGGGTTGACTTTGATGTTTTTGCTGCTGAACGTGATCTCGGCCTGACCCTCTACAACAGTTTAACGGCCGCGGAGCAGGCTGCTGCTGTCTCGACCGACAGCGACCACGCCCTGGTTGTTGGTCCCGCTGGTCGTAATGGCGTGGCTGATCCTTACATCGACGACTACGATTACTCAGGTTTTGAGACCGGCTTGCGGTATGCTGATATGTCGGAAGCAACCCAAGCCAATCTCATCGCCTTGATGCAGGTGTACGTATACAACTTGAACGCACCATTTGCTGATATTTGGTGGGCAGATGTTATGGAAAATATGGATGATACCTATTTTGTTTGGATTGATGATGTCGAGACACCCTCGGCCACAACACAATTCTACTATCGGATTTACAATCCCTCATTATGGGTTGAATACAATAGTGAAGACTCAGTTGGTGGGGATATTGAAGAATGGAACCATGTGCATACAATCACTCGTATCCCATCCACATCAGGCGGTGGCGATTATGGTATCTTTGCCAAGGCAATTAACGGGAATGGTCCCAGTACCTTGCTTGAGCATTACGCGATGGCGGATCATCACGCCCTTAGCGAAACCCATTTTGACTATACATTGCTCGATTTGCCTGAACATAACCATACATCGCCTGATTGATGAAGCGTCTACAATTGCCAAAAGGTACTGGATAGCCCAACGCTCTTAAAAATCTCCACAACCTGTTCAGCAGTTCGGCTTGTATATTCGAGGTCGAGACGATTTCCATACCATTGCTGCGATAAAGTCCATACTTCATCAAGTGTGAGGCTTTGGCCCCGAGGCATCTGGTGGGTGTGACACCAATCATTGATACTTTCTTCCGACCGGAAGAGCAGCATCGTCGCTCAAGTGAGGATTAAATCATCGTACCATTGTCGGACAGGTAAGGGGAAGTGGACCACTCCATCTTGATGTTGCACTTGCCCATCAGTAACGGTGAGGGTGGCTCTTTCTTGTGTGTCCTCATACACCGCTTCGATAACGGCATCCTTTTGTAATGCGGCTGGGATGCCCAACATATCCCAAGCACAATTGGCCCAGTATGAAACCTGACCGATTTGTACCTTGAATTTTGTAGGGATTGCGGAAAAGGGGTTTGCCATCCGAATATTTGTTGTGCCGGGGTCGAGAAAGAGGAAGTGATGGTCATGTAGTCGTTGATACGCTGTTTTGGCTTCTGATTCAGTGAGGTTAAATGCCTCAGCGGTTTCTAAGGTTGAAGGTGGGCGAGCCTCGCGCACGAGGTATTGGTAAATAAAATGACGGATAGTTAGATCTAAATTTTGGGATTGCTTATTTGTACTCATTTGTGGGCTCGGCTTAACCTGAAGCTAAATTATTGAGGTAGTTGCGTAAATCGGATTTTATTCCTGATCCAAATGTGGTAAGTCACGTGGACGTTTAAATATAAATACAACCTCTCTTGTCGCCCCGTGAGCATCGTTCATTGGTGTGGTACTGATCAATTCGAATCCTTCACGACCTTTCTCATTGAGAAACTCGTTGAGTTGGTTGCCCTCTACCCCAAAACGGTGCCAAAAATTATGGGTTTCGGACATGATGATTGTTAAATATTCCCATTGCATAACACAATCCCCCCTTTATTTCACTAATTTCTCAACCCACTGCGTTTGAGTGTCGCTCTTTGGGGCGTTTCCCCTCTAGATTTTATGATCAATCGAAGATGAAGCTATTGGGACATAAGGTATTATATCGATATACCAAGGCAAATACAACGCGTTTGTTAATAATGGGTATATTTCAGTTATGGGGCGAGAATTGGGCCGACGTTCGGCTCGAGCTTCGGCCGGGAATAAATCCCCGGCCTATATTAGGTTGAAGCCCGCTGAAGCAGGCGAGAGAGGGGACTTTAGTCTCCTTTTACCTATGATAGCGTGACGGCTTTAGTCCCACGTGAAGGTTGG
>JANQQF010000107.1 GCA_028285035.1 Phycisphaerae bacterium | reverse complement strand
TGTTCCGCAATAAGGTTTAGAGATCAGATGTTCCGGTTTTACAGCGAATTTGAGGATTTACCAAAGATTTTCATTCGATTCATCCCTCAATTTGCTGTTAAATTAGGGTAGTCTGATATGATTACTTATTCAGGAACAACTCTATTCTACAAAAAAATAAACATCATCTATCCGTATGAGCGGGCTAATTTTATCTCAGTTTAACCTGAAACGTGATTAACTCCTTTGTCTAAAAAATGCCCACAAATCCTTCGATTTGCCAAATCATTGGGATTTGCCAAATCTTTCGTGGCTTGCAAAATGATTTGCGAAATTTTCCAGACCTGCCAAATACTTTTGGCTTAACGGTGCCGATGATGTTTATATATTTTGTATGTTAAAGATTTCAGACGTGTGATAGCCCATCATTAAGCTTGGGCACTATACTTGTCTGAGTATATCTAATTAAACTGGATCGTAGCTAAACTTAGGCATAATTTTCACTATTTCAAAATCCTCTTTTTTGAAAAGTGTCTCCAGTTTACACTAAAGTTACTAAAAAAATTATATACTATTTGAAACTTAAGTGCACAATTTAAAAATGTTAAGACGACATAACTCTAAAATACCTCAAATTCAAAAAATAATCATTAGGCTAGTAGTCCCAAAATCAACCCTTTTTTGTCTAGATTGCTGAGTGTCAAACTATTGTCCTATCTTAAGATGTCTTAAAATTCGAGAAAAGGTTACGATGGGGACGAAAGTCGCGTTTGTAGGGCTGACCAACGCGTAGTAATCTTGTTATTTTTAACAGCCATCGCGATGGCTTTACGAGTGCCAACAATGACCACCATTTTCTTGGCTCGGGTGATGGCTGTATAAAGCAGATTGCGCTGGAGCATCATATAATGCTGGGGCAACAGAGGTAACACTACCACTGGATATTCACTCCCCTGGCTTTTATGAACGCTCATCGCATACGCCAAGGTCAATTCATCTAAGTCATTCGTTTCATAGGTGATGAGCCGCCCCTCAAATTCAACAATAATTTCGCCATCCTCTAAATCAATTGTTTGAATTCGGCCAATATCCCCATTAAAAACATCTTTGTCATAATTATTACGCAACTGTAATACTCGATCCCCAACTCGAAACACGCGACTACCACTCCGATATTCAGGTTGATCATAACGTAAGGGATTTAAAGCCGCTTGTAGTTTCTCGTTTAAGACCCGTGCCCCCACGGCCCCACGGTGCATCGGGCTTAAGGTTTGAATGTCATTGGCGGGGATCCCAAACTTATTAGAAATACGATGACTAACAACATCCACCAGTAATGCAGCTGCTCCTTCTGGCTCTTCTTTCCCGAAAAAGTAGAAATCCTCTTTTTCGTTTTTTGGGAAGAGCGGCATCTCGCCTTGGTTGATGCGGTGAGCATTGGTGATGATTGTGCTATCAGCGGCCTGTCGAAAAATGGTACTCAAGCGCGTTACCGGCACGACGCCGCTCCCGATCAAATCGCGGAGAACATTGCCCGCTCCCACGCTTGGTAATTGATCGGCATCACCTACTAGCAACAAATGCGTGCCTTTGGCAACGGCCTTGAGCAGGCTATTCATCAAAATTAGATCGATCATCGAGCACTCGTCTACGATGAGCAGATCGCAAACCAACGGGTTTTCCTGGTGTCGCTGGAATTTGAATCCTTCGCTGGGGCTAACTTCCAACAGCCGATGGATCGTTTTTGCTTCCTGACCTGTACTTTCAGCTAAACGTTTAGCTGCTCGACCCGTCGGTGCCGCTAACAGGGCTTTTTTACCTTGAGTTTGGAGCATCGTTAGGATCGCCTGTACGGTACTTGTTTTTCCCGTGCCCGGTCCCCCGGTCAAAATACTGACAGGCTGAGTGAGGGCCATTTCAACGGCCTGTTGTTGCTGTGGGGCAAGGGTAATATTTTTTAGATGGCTGGCGGCTAATTGGGCCAAAGCCTTTTCCCAATTGAGATTCTGAAAATTGTGGAGGTGACTCACCTCGCTGGCCAGTAAGGTTTTGATTTGCCGGGTGACCCCTATCTCGGCAAAATAAAATGGGTTGAGGTATACCGCCTCTTCTTCAACCTCGCTATCGATTTTGATCTGCTCTTCTTGCTGAAGTACCTCAATTTGTGCCTCGATTTGGCTGGCTTCCACGCCCAAGATTTTGATAGCAGCCTCAATGAGATGCGCCCGAGGAGCAAAGACGTGCCCTTGATCGGCTAACTGATTGAGCGTATAAATGATCCCCGCAGCAATGCGCTGTGGCGCGTCTTCAGCAATGCCGATGTTTCGTGCGATTTTGTCTGCGGTGAGAAAGCCAATGCCAAAAATGTCCCGGGCCAACCGATAAGGGGCGTCCTTAACGATTGTAATCGCTCGATCACCGTATGTCTTGTAAATTTTCACTGCCAAGTTGGTACTGACTTGATGGCTTTGTAAAAATAGCATAATCTCTTTGATTTGCTTTTGACCTTCCCAAGCCTTGGCGATCATCTGCACCCGTTTATGCCCAATCCCTTCTACCTCATTCAATCGCTCGATGTTATTCTCGATAATATCCAAGGTATAGGTGCCAAATTTTTCGGCAATCCGTTTGGCCATCTTTGGGCCAACGCCCTTGATGAGGCCACTACCCAGATAACGTTTGATTCCCTCAACTGTGGCTGGCATCTCCTCCACATAACGTACAATTTCAAACTGCTCACCGTATTTGGGGTGAGTTTTCCAGTATCCCTCAATTTTGAGACGAGCCCCTGGATGTACCTCTGCCAATGCCCCTATGATCGTCACCAAGCCAAAACGACCTGTTGCCTGAAAGCGGGCGATGGTGTAACCATTATCTGGGTTTGTGTAGGTGATACGCTCCACAACACCTGAGAGTTGTATGGTAGATTGAGCCATTTTATCTGCAACTAACCTATACGTATGTATGACAATGGCTTCCATTGTAACATAAAATAAGCTGATACCTAACAAATCTCTAAATTTTCTTTAAGAAATCCCTCGCTTAGCGCGACATATTGCGAGTATTCTATACGCAGTGATGCCACAAAGTAACAAAATTAAATCGTTCGTGTAGAAGACTCTACTTGAAATTAACGAAAATGCCCCAAAACTTGATGGTGCTAAGTGTATCAAAGAAACGTCACAAATGCGTTTAAAAAACGTCACAAAATGTAAAAAAAGCGTCACATACTTGGGGCTTTGATCACCGATAGTTCATATTTCCTATCAGTGGTCTTAAGTAATGCTGTTATAATTTTAAAATAGGAGTAGGGAATAGCAGTTTTGGGCAGATTGATTTATCCAATGTAAATGCGTTGATGGAGGTCATGTATGGCTGATGTATTTCGGCAAAAAATTCCTCGGTTGTCTAATCTTTCTCAACATCGACAGGCGGTAGCCCATGATGTGCCTGAGGAAGAGGCAGAACAACTGCTTAGGGATCCACGCACTGTAGAAGATACCAACATCCCTAAAGATTTTCTAGCTAGTTTGGCTTTGAAAACTCTTTACTTTTCGGGAATGATGGAAGGCTGGCAAATTGCGCAGGCAATGCGTTTGAACTTTGCCGGTATTGTTGAACCCATCTTACAAGAGCTAAAAGCTCAACATTTAGTGCAGGTCACAGGTAGCAACAATCTCAATCGGGCCTCATATCAATATGTGATTACCGAAAAGGGAAGCGAGCGCTCACGGGAGCTTTTAGAGCGAAACCGCTATGTTGGTCCGAGTCCCGTCTCGTTAGAGCATTATGTGGCGCTGGTTAAATTACAAGCCAGAAATCGACCTCGGGTCCGTGAGGCTGATGTTCGAGCGGCACTAAGCCATTTGATTTTATCGGAGGATGTGATTGATCGGGTGGGGCCGGCAGTCAATTCCTTTAAATCGATGTTTATCTACGGTCCGCCTGGCAATGGAAAAACAAGTATTGCCAAGGCTATTGCCCAAGGGTTACTGCCGGGTAATTTGATGATTCCTTATGCCATTTATGAAGGGGGGCAAATTATTCGACTGTTTGACCCTGAAACCCACAGCCCCGTAGAGTCTGAGCAAGATCAGCTATTGGCCACAAATGGTTTGGATAAACGGTGGGTTCGCTGTAAGCCGCCGGTGGTTATCACCGGGGGGGAGTTAACGCTCGACGATTTGAATTTGGCTTGGAGTGATACAAGCCGATATTATGAAGCCCCGCTCCATATGAAAGCTAACGGGGGGATGTTTTTGATTGATGACTTTGGCCGACAGCAGATGGAGCCACAGGAGTTGCTCAATCGGTGGATTGTCCCGTTAGAAGATCGGCTTGATTTTTTGACTTTCCATACCGGAAAAAAGTTTGCGGTGCCTTTTGAGTCGCTCATTGTTTTTTCAACAAACCTCGACCCTTCATCCTTGGTCGATGAAGCGTTTCTGCGTCGTATTCGGCACAAGATGGGCATCTTTAATCCGAATGAAGAGCAGTTTTATCAAATTTTTGTTGGCATGTGCAAAATGGTCGACATCAAATTTGATAAAGAGGCATTTATGTATCTGCTCAAAAAGTATTATCGGGAGACAGAGCGTGAATTGAAAGCCTGTCATCCCCGTGATTTGTTGCAGCAGTTGGGCGATTTCGCGGCCTATCGTGATGTCCCGCCGGAGATGACCATTGATTTGATTGATGTATCAGCCCGCTCATACTTCAGTGATCTATTGTAAAGTGTGTAAGGTGTGACAAACTCAAAACGGACATTTGGAGTAACCCAGATGTCCGTTTTTTTTAGCGTTACGAGTTGGAGCACTCGGACCAATGCTCTGCGTTGGTCCGAAGAGCATGACGCAGAGCGTCACACCAGCTACCCAGCAGAACTACGCTCGCCTAATCCTCAAATCGTCGTCGGCCAATATGTTGCATAAACTCAGAGCGTGTTCTTGGATCACTCTTGAAGAGTCCTACCAAGGCACTGGTTACCATACTGGCGTTATCCTTTTTCACCCCCCGCATCATACTGCACATGTGCACCCCTTCAACAACGATCGCAACCCCTTCTGGATGCAAAACCTCATCTAGAAAGTCAGCAATTTGTTGTGTCATTCGCTCCTGAACCTGCAAGCGGCGGGCAAATAAATCGACGATGCGAGGAATTTTGCTAAGCCCGATCACCTTTTTGTTTGGGATATAAGCCACGTGGGCACGTCCGAAAAATGGAAGCATATGGTGTTCACATAGGCTGTAAAAGTCAATATCTTTTACGACAACCATCTCGCTGTAATCAACATCAAAAATTGCATCGTTAATGAGCTTGAACGGATCTTTATGATATCCCTCGGTCAACTCATCATACATTCGGGCCACGCGATCTGGTGTTCGTTGTAAACCCTCCCGTTCTGGGTCCTCGCCAATGTTCACCAAAATCTTGTGTACTGCCTCCTCAATGGCCGCTTTTTGTTTGGCGGTGTTACGGGAATTGGTGTTTGGGCTAAGTTGAAATTTGTTTTCTAATTCTTCCAACGTTAAATCATGCATTAAGAATGCTCCTATCCACTTTTCTATCTTGTTATGACGTCTGTGTCATCTCAAATCTAACCAAGTTTGTTATATCGGGCCGAATTATCATTGATTCCGCTGGATTTACAAATCGATCTGCGATTTGTTGCAGTGTCTCACCTGTTTCAGGGTGGAGGTAATCAGAGGCAATTTCAGCGAGGGGAATTGCTAAAAAAGGTCGCGTATAAATATCAGGGTCAGGAATATGACTGCCCCCAACGGTTGTAATATCCTGATTGAATAACACAATGTCAAGATCAATCGTTCGAGGACCGTTCTGATTATCGACTTGTCGCTCACGTTGTAACACTTGCTCAATGTGTCTTGTTACATTTTGTTTTAGGCTGATAACGTCTAATGGGGTTTTTATCAAGGCCACAGCATTGAGGAAGTTGGGCTGATCTGTTAACCCAATGGGAATAGTCTCCCACACAGTGGAGATTGCCTCAAGGTGAGTCATCTGGGTTAACAGATTGACGGCAGCCCTAAAATTCTCAATTGGATTAATGTTGGAGCCAAGCCCAATAAATGCAGTATTTTGTATTGAAGATCGCTCTGTTTCTGACAAGTGCTAACGCCAAAGATTAGATCTTAAATTCGAATCCCAACATCCGCTCGCTCCCGGTCGACTGTAACTCCCACACTACGTGTAAATCTGACAGCCATAGGTTTTTCTACTCTAACCACCGCCCGTTCAACCCGTAAATCAGCGAGGCAAACTTTTGTGATCTCAGTAGCTAATTTTTCGACGAGCAAATATTGTGAATTTTCGACAAGTTCAGATACCTGCCGAGCAATCAAGCTGTAATCAATTGTATCTACTAAATTATCTGTCACTGCAGCTGAGTGATCGGTATACAAGGTGATATTGATTAAAACATCTTGTTTTTTGTGTCGTTCATCCTCGTTTACCCCAATAATTGTGCGTAACAATAAATCGTTAATATGAATTAAATCACGCCCCACGTCATTTCTCCTCCAAAAATATACCCTACGGAGTAGGGGTCATTTCAAGTTGTTCTACAATATTTGAAAAAACATTACCGACCACAGGTCCGGCCACAAGAAGCACAGCAAAGACGATACAACACACCAGAACTACTAGTAAAATTACACCCACAACAATTCCAATAATTACTTTTGTACCTGATCCTGATGACTTAGCCTCGTCATTTTCCTGAAAATCATTTTCTAAAGTCATGCCACTCTCCTGTGATATAAGATGAAACAGTATAAAATGAGATGGATTATTTAGACAAACTTTGCTGGGACAAACCAGGGCTGCAATAGTGGTGCAGACAGAATGATGAACATCAAAAATTTATTTCGATAACTGTGATGATACGGGATGTCCAGAAAATCGAGGGTACCTGTAGGGGGATCCCTTGTGGGTGCCCAATTCCAGGCGCCGACAAGGGATCCCCCTACATTACCGAATTAATTATAAACCTCGATCAATCTACTTATTTCAAATTGGGAGTTAAGCGTACCTCTGCGGCACCTAAAAATTTAGCCAAACTTTCAATGGCCTGATGAACAGCCTGTTTAGTTTCACTATTCAGTTGATAATCGGGTTCATAGTAAATGGCGTTGATATGTAATATGTCGGTTTTTCGATCCATTTTCGGATCAATCCGCCCAATCAATTGATCACCGTGCAAGATGGGCAAGACATAATAGCCGTATTGTCGTTTAGCCTTGGGAACATAAATTTCAATACGGAACAAAAAGCTCCACATCAATTCGGTACGATCTCGATCGCAGATTAGGTTGTCAAAAGGGGAAAGCAGGGTCGTCCGTGGTTGCCACGCCTCATCCTTAGCCAACTGCTTTGCTAAGTCAACATCGGCTTCGTGTAAATACCACTGCCCTGTCCACTGGGTTGTCTCATCCTGAATTTTCACCGGAATGATCTGTTCTTGATCAATCAGACGTTGTAAAACCTGACCCAGATTTGGATATTCATCACGAATAAAGTGGTTCTTAATATGTTTTTGTGTGCCAATCCCGAGGGCACGCAGTGAGTGTTGAGCGGCTTGATAGACGACCTCATCGTTCGATAAGGTTGTGGACATCACTGAATGAGGTAGGTGCTTTTCGGTTAAGGTCCATTTTTTGCGGATTCCCTCTCGGGCCGCCACTGTTAATTCACCCATTTGCCATAAAAATTCGATCATTCGGTTGACATTGCGATCATTGTTCCACCCTGTTGATTTCCAAGGAACAACGGTCAAATCCTCAATTTCATTTGAAGCAAGGGGGCCTTCTGTTTTTAAGCGGTGGTAGAGATGTTGCCGTAATTTGTTATTCTCAGCCAGCCACGTTTGAATGCGCTCGCTCCATACACTATCAGTTTTAGTGTAACGACGCATTCGGGCTTGATGCAAGGGGTAATCTTCGGTCAGCACAATTGAGGCAGCATGAGCCCAATACTCAAACACCTGCCGTGTTTTCCAACAAAGCGCATCAAGATCAGCCGGATGATATGGCCCCAATCGGCTCCAGAGCACTAAATATTGCGTGCGCTCTACTGCCCGAATGGGATCAATTTGAAGACATCGAATGTCTTGAAGGAGTTCTAAAATCCCAGCCGAGTTTGGCTGGGGGCGTGGACCAGCTAATCTTTGCCGAGTAATGGCTAAGCGACGTGCCGTTTGCGGTGATAAGGTAAGTTGTGACAAATTATCCTCCTGAAAAAGAAAATTTGTTCTGTATTTTACGCGATACTAGAATCATCGCAAACAAACCTGATTGGATTAACTATTGGAATCCGTGGGGTGGCTTTAAAGAAACAACACCACAGATAAATGATATTTGAACTTTATCTGTGGTGTTTGTTATATAGATATTAGATGTTAGAGTTTATTTTTGAGCGACGATGTAGTAGCGCCAAGGGGCGGGGTAGCCTTCAACCGTACGGGTTGGATCTTCAGGGTCGAGGAACTCAGCTAAGCTGTCGATGGGAGCCCACTCGGTGCGACGTTGCTCGTCGGTAGATAGTGGCTGCGCGTGGATACAGCGAATGTTGCTGTATCCGGCTCGGGAGACCCAATTTTCCAAACAGGATTGGGTCGGAAGGAACCAAATACCACGAGCTTTGGCGTAGCGATTTTCAGGCACGAGCGCGATTGGCTCATCACCGGGAATACCTTGACAATCAATCACGATTTCACCTTTTGGCTCTAGAGAACTTCGCAACTTGCGTAGCAAGCCAATGGGGTCAGTGTGATGATATAAAATACCTAAACAGAAAATCGTGTTGAAAAAGCTAGGGTACAGGTCGAAATGCTCGACCCCAAGCAATTCAAACGTCAATCGCTCGTGCTGAACCACATTTTGCATCAACTGGAAATTCCAGAAGTGCTTTGGCGTTGGTTCGAAACCGATGACACAAGCTGGATTATGCTCTGCCATTCGAAACATATAATAGCCATTGTGGCAGCCAATGTCAGCGACGCGGCGATTTTTGAGAGAGCCGATTTCATCTAAGATTCGGTTCCATTTCAGGTCGCTTCGCCACTCAGCATCAATTTCTGTCCCAAACAGCTCAAATGGCCCTTTTTTCCAAGGACGGAACGTTTCTAGTGATTTTTGAAAGCGCTCGGCTTGATCACCCGAAAGATCGCTTGCCTGACCAATTTTTACCACATCACCGGAAAAATCAAAGGTTTCGCTTTTTATATCAGTGACTGCCTGAACCGCATCTTTGTACTTACTGATACGTGGATCAAACAATGTCGCCTGCCGGGCATGTCGTAATTTTTGGATCTCGAATCGCTCCAATTTTGCCTTACTGTAACGGTCCAAATAATCCCGGGCCATAAATCCTAAAGCTTCAAAATCAATCATTTTATATCTCCTTATAATACTATGATCTATTATTTCAACGCCACAAAAGAAGTGAAATTGTGTAGTTTGATGATGGCGTCAACGTAGGCAAATCCACTATCTGTCAACATTTGAATTTGTTGTTCATAAGTTAAGGGCACCAACACGTGTTCCAAGGCCTCTTTTTTTCGTTCGATTTCTGTTTGCGCATAGCCATTTCGGGCTTTGAACGCTTCATAATGATGTGTGAGCGTTTCCTGAAATTGAGGACAACTGGATTTCACCTTTTCGCTTACAAACAGTAATCCTCCAGGCACTAAGCCGTCATAAATTTTTTTTAGTAATGTTTCTCGTTGAGGAAGTGGCAAAAATTGTAACGTGTAATTCATAACAACCACACTACTATTAGAAAAATCTGTATCCAGAGCACTCTGACAATAAAGCTCAACCTGGTGTTTTTGTTTTTGTTTTGTTAATTTTTCCTCTGCTTTAATGATCATCGGGTGGGCATTATCAACCCCAACCAAGGTTGCTGGGGTACCAAGAAAACGCCCCAGTAACTCTAAGAATGTGCCGGTTGAGCAACCTATATCAATGATCCGCGTATTGGGCTGATAGTAGGCCATCGCCCAATGCGCCGCCGCAGCAACAACTTCGTGATAAAGTGGAACAGAGCGTGAAACCATATCATCAAACACCCGCACAACAGCTTCATTAAAACAAAAGGGTTTTGGCCATGGCCCGCGATCAAACAAATCATCTTTTTCTGAGCTTAAATAAAGCTGGGTTGTTAAATTCGTCATAAATTCAATATTTCAAGTAAAAATCTTTGATCAAAGCCACAAACTCGGGGGTATACATGTGTCGCTCCACTTCAAGCGTAATGGTTTCTTCTTGATATTCTGTGGCCTGTCGTTCAAACTCCACCAATTTCCTCTTAATAGGATGATATGGCGTGGGTTTGATGTTCAGACACCTTTGGGGCTTAAATCCAAATTTCTGCCCCAGTTCAATAAACTGAGCAGCCATCTCAACTGGATAAATCACTGCCAGACGCCCATTCGGTTGAAGCAAGCTTTGGCTCGCTTGCCATAAATCTTCTGATTTGAGACTGTCATTATGACGGGCGATTGTTCGCGCTTGTTGACTCGCTTTGGTCCCTTCCTCAAAAAATGGGGGATTACTGACGATCAAATCGTAGCGTGTCTTAGTTGTGATATAGCCCTGAAGTGACTGGTGTAAAATATGAATTCGATCACTCCAGGGCGAGTTTTGAGCGTTTTCCGCTGCTTGTTTTACTGCGGCTGCATCGATCTCAATCGCATCAATGATTGCTTCATTTGTCCTTTGAGCCAGCATCAGGGCGATTAATCCGCTACCTGTACCAACATCGAGTATCCGCTTGGCTTGGTCTGACTTGACCCACGCGCCCAATAACACGCCATCGGTCCCTACTTTCATAGCACATTGATCTTGATGAATGGTAAACTGTTTGAAGCGAAAGAAGGACTGAGCCATCACCTATTCAATTGTCACTTGTATTGCGAAGTAAAGCTCCCGCACAAGATTTTTTGATCCAACTGGTCATAAAAATCTGACCATCCTCGATTTGAGTGCGCGTTTCGCCCCGCCAATCCCGAAAAGTGAGCGGCTCTGTAATGGGCACAGCATTTCCATCAGGGAGAGCAAGGCTTTTAGCTGTGTAGTCATCAAATGATTGCAAAGCTTGCATGATGACATATTTTCGCTTTTCACCCCCCAGAACCTCAGCTAGGCAGGTTTCATCGCGTTGGGCGTGTTGTTTGGATTTCATATGACCAAACTGGGCGGTCGTTTTATTTGCCTTAAAGAACGGTGCCCGCGTTGTTCTGGGCCAATTCTTTCGTAATGTCGTCGCATCGTGGACGATCTGTTCACACAGGGTGTCGATGCCCTGTGCGGTGTGACCGTTCTGCCCTAAATGTCGAAGATCCAACCGTAACGTATGCAATCCGGCGTCAGCTAAAGCCTCAAAGCGATCTAAAATGAATTGGTCTTTGTCCAAAAACATCAACGTCCCGTGTCCCGTTTCTACAGTCGGGAAGGGCTTGAAGCTCGCTTTTTCAGAGGTAGCTGTTGCTTCGATATATCGCGGCTGGTCATCATCCTCTTCGTCAAGGTGCTCAGCAAGTAAGGACCTTGGTGAGTAAAAGAGTAAAATTTGGCCGACACCCAATAATTCGCAAGCGACGGGTAAATCTTGGCAATACTCAATTAGTTTTTCTTCAGGCAGTTCAATTGAGAGGATGAGGCGTTCTAAGGCCGGCGCAAACATTTCGCACCATCCGATGAGGGCTTCCTTGTTATGATTGCCTGTTTCAACAATCAGTTGGAGCGGTAAATCGGGATGATTGGCTTTTAACCATAAAGCGGCACCAACATCACAAACACGAATGGCTGAAAATTTTGTGAGATCCCAGTCGCTTAATTGCTGACACACATCAGTCATGACGCGTTCTGGCATCAAGATATCCCACACTAAAATGGGGCGAAGGTTATGGTCTCGGGCCTGATCCGCTAAGGCAAATGCCTCAGCTGGTGATAAACGACCCTGTCGAGCAAGCAATGTAGGCTCTAGTAACACTTCATCAAGTATCTCAACCGTTGCACATTGCTCTATATCTTGTTGTGAGGTAGCAAAGGTGTTGAATTTCATAACAACTACTTCATTTGATATTAGCAGACAGCACATCGTCGGACTGACCTAAATCTTCAAATGGGTTCTTTACGCTCCTGGAATACGAGCAACGTTAAACGTTGTAATATCGCTCAAGGCCTCAGCCCGAGGCAAACAAATCAAGCTATCACGTCGCATCTTTGTTAATTTTTCACCGGCCAGTGAATAAAACTCATTGACTTGCCAGCGAATTGGATCCTGGCGGATGGGCAATAATTCAATCTCATCACCGGTGGCCAAGGGTTCAAACAAGCGCATCACAACCTGTTCGGGTGTGGTGTCAAGCACAATACCTAAATATTTATGTTGTCCTGTATTGATCCCCGACAGTTGATCATATACGGAGTCTTGTCCGGCCGGGGCATCTAATGAGCCAGCAAAGTAATCGCGGTGAGGGACAGCCTTTAATTCACGAGAAACTTTATTAATGAGGTCATTCGAAATCGTTCTATCAGCATAGGCATCGATGAGTTGTCGATACGCCTTGCACGTTGTCGCCACATAAAATGACGATTTCATACGACCTTCGATTTTTAATGAGCAAATTTTATGTTCAAAGAAGTCTGGAATTTGGTTGATCCCCCACAAATCTTTAGAGGACATAAAGGTCACAGCCTCGTCCTCATTAAAATTTTGTTGGAGGGGAATGACATCCAAATTGCTAGGTTGTTTTAACTCATACGGAAAACGACAAGATTGGGCGCATCCACCTCGGTTAGAGTCGCGACCAGCCGTGAAATTGGAGATCGTGCAGTGCCCCGAATAGGCCATACACATTGCCCCGTGTGTGAACATCTCTACGTCTATATTGGCCTGACTTCGAATTTGCCCTGCTTCGGCAATGGTTAACTCTCGCCCCAAAATAAGGCGTTTTGCCCCCATTTCTCGCCAGACCTGCGCGGCGTAGCCATTTAAGCAAGAGGCTTGGGTAGAGAGATGGATGTCAATGTTGCAACTGCGTCGAACGTGGCGTAAAACGCCTAAATCGGAGACAATGACTGCATCGATGCCGATGTCTTCCAAGAATTGGCAATATTCAGTTAATCCTGCAAAATCGGCATCATGCAAAAAGGCGTTGAGCGTGACATAGACCTTCGCATTGTGGGCGTGAGCAAAAGCCACACTCTTTTTTAGCTCATTATCTGTAAAGTTATCAGCCCGTGCTCGTAACCCATATTTTTGGCCACCAACATAGACCGCATCCGCACCGTAAGTAATCGCTACTTTTAGGCGCTCTAGATTTTTTGCTGGTGCTAATAGTTCTGGTTTCCAAGTTGTATCGCTCATGATACCTCCGATGAGCATGAACCCAGGCAAAATATTGACTGGATTCCAGTAAGTATATACATTTATAAACTCTTTGGCAAAGCTCGATATTTTACATAGTTGGTTCTATTAACATTATTAAGAGAAGATACCATCATTTTATGAGAAAACAAAAACCCAGGCGTTTAATCCTGGGCAAAAAGTTGAAACAGGAAGTGGAGCTGAGGGGATTCGAACCCCTGACCTCTTGAATGCCATTCAAGCGCTCTCCCAACTGAGCTACAGCCCCAAACGAAGTGTTATTTTGTTGATAATGCCTTATCAGGTGGAGCTGAGGGGATTCGAACCCCTGACCTCTTGAATGCCATTCAAGCGCTCTCCCAACTGAGCTACAGCCCCGTGCGGCAAAAGAAGAGTATAGCGGATTGTTGTATTTTGTCAAAAGTGATGGTGATGTCAATATCACATATTGGCAAAATTGTCTCTTTGACGTAAGATACCTGTAATGACAACATCGACACATTTAAAACCAAAAATTCATATTGGTAAAGTTATTCAAAATGCGACCATATTTAACTTTAGAAATTTGGGTGAGGGCCCTGTGAATTCTGATACCTTGTTGCAAAACGTCGCCCGTTTATTTTCATTATTGGAAGAGCGAAAGATTGATTATTTGCTCGTTGGGGGAATTGCCCTGTTACAATATATAGAAGGTCGCAATACCGAAGATATTGATCTGATTATGGCTGTCTCATCATTAGAAAAATTGCCTGAGATTGAAATCACGAGCCAGGATATGAATTTTGCCCGAGGTCAGTTTGGTGAATTACAAATCGATCTTTTATTCACCCGCAATCCACTCTTTGATAATGTACAAACACATTATGTAACCATCCAACAATTTGTGGAACAAAAAATTCCCTGTGCCACTGTGGAAGGGTTGCTACTACTAAAATTATATGCCCTCCCTTCGCTCTATCGACAGGGTAACTTTGCTCGTGTCGGCATTTATGAGAATGATGTCGCAACCTTGATGTTTAGTTATCGACCTGATGTTGAGCCTTTGCTAAAAGAACTTTCCCGCTATTTGAGCGAGACCGATGTTGTCGCTGTACGTGAAATCGTCTCTGAAATTGAACAGCGGATTGACCGATTTGGCAAAGGGTTTGGTTCTGAATAAATACTTCTTGCTAAAAATCCACTCAAATTACAATTTATCATATCAATGAGGATAAATTATGTCACTTCCAAATCATTCACCGTATGTTATCATTGGGGCCGGTATTCACGGCCTGAGTACCGCCTATCACTTGGCCTTACAATTGAAGGCGCAAGGCAAAGGTAGTGGGCAGGACATTATCGTGTTGGACAAATCCGGCATCAGTGCCGGGGCCACCGGGATTGCCTGTGGGGTTATTCGCAACAACTACTTCCAACCCGCGATGCGCGAATTAATGGCCCACAGCGTCAAGGTGTGGGAAAGTGATCCTGAAGCCTACAGCTACCATCCAGTTGGTTACATGCAAATCAGCCCCGAGTCGATGCACCAAGATGTGGCCTCGATTTACGAGCAGCAAAAGGCCATCGGCTACGAGTCGGTCTTTGTTGAAGGTGAAAAAGAGAGCCTGCAATATATGCAAGGGATCTTTCACGATTGGCAGGCGAAAGGAATCACCTCGGTGTTACACGAGAAGCCCGGCGGTTATGCCAACAACACCAAGGCGATGTACGGCTTGACTGGCAAAGCTGAGGCCGAGGGCGTACGGATTATGTCCGGTGTGACCGTTACCGGCTTCAAGCGCGGGGCCGATGGCGCGGTTACGGCGGTCGAAACGCAGCTAGGTGACATTGAGACCGATTATGTCGTCATTGGGGCTGGGCCGTGGGTTTATAACTTCTGGAAGATGTTGGATCTGCCTCAGACCATCGACATTAAGAATCCAAACGATGGTTCTTTTGCCAAAGATGTGCCGATGTGGGTTTTTTGGTCATTGCAGGAAGGAACACTGGGTATTGACCCTAAGTTACAAGTCACCAACGATGGGGCGATGCCGCCCGTTATTCACGTGGACAGCGATAGCCCCCTCCACTCCGATGAGGATGGCTCGTTGATTACCGAGCAGATGTGGGGGATTTACTACAAGCCCGATTTCCACTTTGGCGGGGTGCAAGGTGGAGCTGCCCCGTTCATCGTCGAAAAACCTGCTGGCGAGGTCAGAATTGATCCATATGGTCCCGAGTCTCCAGAATTTATTGTTGGCCCTGAATTTGCCCACATGTGGGTTTCAGCCCTGGCCCATTGCCAGAAGCGCTTCTCCGGTACGATGCCAAAATACAAAAATGAACCATCTGGCGGCATCGGCTGCTTTACCCCCGACAGCTTCCCCATCTTTGATGTTTTTGCCCAAAATTGCTTCATCATCGCCGACTCAAATCACGGCTACAAAATGTTGGGCGTGGGCAAGCTGGTGGCCGAAGAGATTTGTGGACAAAAATCGGTCTTGCTGGAACCGTTCCGCTTCTCGCGCTTTGCCGAGGGGCGATTGCACCCGGTGTCGAATAGTCCGTTTCCGTGGAGCTAGGTTTGTTTAAGCGCTTGGCAAAGAATAGACCTGTTAGGTCTTGATCTAACGAAAGTAAGGAGTCCAA
Source organism: Phycisphaerae bacterium (assembly GCA_028285035.1). The sequence continues at coordinate 60,962 of JANQQF010000107.1, read as the reverse complement.
AGTGCATTTTGGACTCCTTACTGAACGTTTAGGGTAATTGTGTTAAGAGTGCTTGGGCTTCCGATGCATCATCCTTGTGATTTTCCATTTGCTGTCTTAGCCGCTCGCTCATCTCTTTGAGTAACTCAGCGTAATCTGGATTATCAATCAAATTATCCAACTCAAACGGATCGGTTTTGAGATCATACAACTCGTGGCGATCATTGAGATGAGCGGTGTATTTGTAATGACCATAACGTAGCTGACGCTGCAGATAAATTTCATCGTAGTGGCCGTGATGCTCCAGCATCAGATCATCACGCCAGGATGTGTTTGTGGGATTTTGACACAAACCCAATAGGCTATGCCCGTCACAGGGATCGGGTATCGTGGCCTTGGCTGCTTCTAGCACCGTGGGCACTATGTCCATGTTCATCACGAATTTGTCGGTATTTTGACCCGTTGCAATTTTCTCCGGCCAACGGACTCCTAGGGGAATGCGCACCGTCTCCTCTGTCATTATCCAGCCTTTGTCAACCAATTGGCCGTTGCTCCCCAACGCCCCACCGTGATCCACAGTGTAGATGACAATCGTGTTGTCTGTTAGCCCCAGTTCATCCAACTTATCAAGAATACGCCCCAAAGCGGCGTCCACCAGATGGGCGTGCTCGTGGGCCCGGGTGATAAACCATTGCCAGTCTGACCACTCGGGGTGATTTGCGTACTCTTGACGGTACTTTAACAAATCTCGATGATTTTGGGGGCGATGCGATAAGTCATTGCCAAACGAGGGGTATGGTGGGATGGACGCCGGATCAACGGTGTTCAAGAACGGTTCGGCCACCCAAAAGGGATGATGCGGCCCCCACGGATCAACCCGCAGACAAAACGGCTGATCACTACTGGCTGCATCCTCCAGCCAGCGATTAGCCAGATGGGCCAAAAAGTAGGCTTCATGCGTTTCAACGGGCGATTTGAGGATGCCGCTGCTCTCCATCAGAAAGTAGGGGCTGGCGTAGGGTTTTGGGAAATCGACCAATCGGATGGAGCGCCCCGTCCATTCGGGAAAACCTACCCACCGCTCGATTTCGACCTCTGGTTGCGGCAACTCCTGTTCGGTCAGATAATCGTCATATTCATCTGTCCAGTAGGGGTGACCATAGCCGGGGCAGGAAAAGCCCTCAAAGCCGTAATCCTTAGCGATCCGTTCCTCGCCTGTGTGCCACTTGCCAAAGTAACCGACTCGATAGCCCGCCTGCTCCAGGGGGCGATTGAACAACGCCTCGTCAGGTGCAAAGTCCAATTTCGCTCCCGCCTGACCATCGTTCAGAATCATTCGGTGTCGATGGGGATAGACCCCTGTTAGGAGCGAAGCTCGACAAGGTTGGCATAAAGGCGTCACCGAAAAAGCGTTGTTGAACTCGATACCTTCATTGCAAATCCGGTCATACGTTTTTAGCTGGGGATAGCCCGTCAGCCGTTTGTGATGGGCATACAGCATATGATCGCTGGTCAGCCAGACAATGTTTGGTTTGGTCATTTTGATTTACCCGAGGACAAAATTGAGGTGGCATTGACGATAGAGATGGGCCAACGCCACCTATGTGTTGAAATTTTTTGACTAACCGTGCAAGGCTCGGGATAAGAGGCCGATATACTCGGCGATAAATCGTTTGGAGGTATCGGTTTCTGGCGCAAATGTATCAAAGCCGTGGAATCCGTCCGCATAAACGTGGAGTTCGGTGGGGACATTCGCTTTGATCAACCGTTGGGCGTAAGCGATATCCTCGTCACGGAACAAGTCTGGGGTGCCGACCCCGATATAGGTTGGTGGCAAGCCGCTGACATCTTTGGCGCGGAAGGGAGCAGCATATTCTGAGATGCCCTCACCGCCTGGCTCTTGCCCAAGATAAGACCGCCAGCCCACCAAGTTATTGGCACGGCTCCAGAGTGGTGTATCAGGGATGTCTGGGCCAGCTTGGGCAACATTGGTATCATCAATCATCGGGTAAATCAGAAGCTGGTAGCAAATATCGACCTCGGCTCGGTCTCGGGCCAGCAAGCCAAGCCCAGCGGCTAACCCCCCACCTGCGCTGACACCACCAATGGCGATACGCGCTGGATCAATATCGAATTGGTCTGCTACTCGCTGCCAGCCACTTTAACGCCGCATAACAGTCATCCAGCGGCGCAGGGAAAGGATGCTCCGGGGCTAGTCGATAGTCGACGGAGGCAATCACACAATTCAAGGCAGTGACCAACATTTTTGCTTTGATATCATCAGTCTCAAGATTGCCCAAAACATACCCACCTCCATGAATCCAGAGTAACGCTGGTAGAGTTTCAGAACGGTCCTCAGGCTGATAAATCCGGATCGTAACATCTGGGGTACCGTCTGCTCCTGGGGCTTGGTGATCACTCGATACAACCCCTGGAATTTCCGGAGCTTGCGCTGCCATCGCGGCAATCAGACCGTCCAGAAATTGGCGCGTTCCAGGGATATCATCAAGATTGAACCCGCCGGGGACCACCTGATAAAACATCTCTAAGCCCTCAACTAACTGTGGATCTCTAAGTGGATGCATTTTATGTCTCCTTTGTTTTATAAATCGTGTCTTCCTTGACACGTGCAACCAATGATATGTTGGTGGGGTGAATATGGGTTGAATTATAGGGGCTTGAATTCGTAGAGGCAAGCTTCAAGAAAGTGGATATTAAACGACATATTGTTTTGTAATGCTGGTTGTAATTGTTCAGTGATAAGCTATCTCCTATGTGCTTAATTTAGCTTGAATTAAGCTGTCTACATAGGAGACAAGGTTTTTCAGAAAAGGAAGCAACCTTGGTCGAATTTTATGAAGTGAGTTTGATTTGTTATTTCAACGATCTAAGGGGTATCTTTCAGGCCTATGTCGCATTTTTACAAGACGGATTATGTCTGAACAGGTAATATCTAGTCATTTGATTGTATTTTAGCGAGTATACGAATACTGCAATTTAAGGGAGAAAACATGCCTAATCTCACAATTCGAAAAAATTATCGGGTTAATCTCACCAGAGACCAACTTTTTAATGCCTGGATTTCACCAGAAACAATTATTCCGCCTGTGAGCAAAATTGAGGTTGAGCCAAATGTTGGTGGTTTATTGAAGTTAATGGTAGAAACTCCACAGGGCGTGTCTGTTATGACTGGGGAATTTTTAACCTTATCTTATCCTGCCCAATTGGTATATACTTGGGAGTGGGACAATGATGGAGAGATTACTCAAATCGTCGTTGATTTTAATGAACTGCCTGATGGAACTGAAATAAACATCGTTCACTCAGGTTTTCAAAGCGAAGCAAGCAGAGCTAGACACGATGTAGGATGGGACTCGTATGTGAATGGCGTCATCCAAAAAATGCAACAAACATAGTGACCCAATTATAATTTTAGATTTTACCCGGCGGTTCAAGGAAAAGAAATTTATTAGCTACTGCTGTTTGAGGCAGCAACTTTGTTCATTAAGAGGAATGTGTGTATCAAGAGACCCGCCCCAATCATTTAAAGCATTTAGTCAGAGCGATTTGGACCAGTGACTCAGATGTTGATCCAAATGAAGGACATGTTGCCCTGCCAAGCCTTGGCCCTCAATTGGTCATCAAAATTTATCAATCGGATGTCGAAGTTGTTTTGTCTGGGCCTGTAACCCAACAAAAGCATTACCCCTTTGTTGAGGGGGCTAACTATATTGGTGTACACTTTGCGCCAACTGTTGGGCCGCTCTTTGCTGATACGTTGCTGAAAGATTTGAAAGACACATCTGTAGGTGTCAACAAAGTTTTGGGGATTGATTTAGAAAGTTTAGCTGATCAAATATCGACTTTGAAAACCTGGACCGAGCATAAGCATTTAATTGAGATAAAAATGAGTGAACGATATCCAGCATCGGATCACTTCTTAAACCACAATGTCTTGTTTGCGCTGGATGTTGCCCAGAGGGTTTATGGCAATATCTCAGTTCGAGAATTGGCCCTTGTTGTCGGGGTGAGTAAAAGACATTTAGAGCGTCTATTCTTAGTGCACACAGGGGTATCCCCCAAGACAGTTTGTACAATGTTAAGAATGCAAAGGTTTTTGGATCTTCTTCACCGGTACCCCACATTTTCGTTGGCTCAATTGGCCCTAGAGTGTGGGTACACGGATCAAGCTCATCTATCAAATGAATTTAGACGGATGATGGGCACCTCAATCCTGGCTTATATCAAGTCCCTTAGTCCGTTGCCAGAAGACTATTCTCGGTCATGGACAACAGCAGATCCAGCGACCCAGTCGTAGATTGTACGGTGCCTGGGGTGTTTCCAAATAGTAACTACATAAATAATGATCAGCCCATAGGCAAGTATATATAATGTCCAAACAATCGGTTGGGGTAGCTCTCCAGCCTGAGTGCTCTGGAAAATGGCAGTATGGGCAATCTGCCAGGGCAAAAATTTGATAACTGCTCGTATCAGGGCCAGCTTTAAGTCTAAGCGATTCCCTTGGATATTGATAACCTCAAGCCGCATTCTTTTTTTACCCCACGTGGCCTGCTGCCTCCCCCCTTCTTGTAAGGCAAAATATAGAAGTACAGGCAAAACTAGAATCGAGAAGGCGACAATATCACTTTGAACTGGATTTGAAAACAGAGTTTGCATTGGTGTGATGACCAAAGCAAAAATGACAAGTGCACTAATGTATATCAATATAATCAAATAATCTAGGAGAAATGCCATCAAGCGGGGCTTTAATCCAGCAAATTTTCTGTTTTCCATTAAAATCCTTTCCTTCTTCAGGGTCTAAAGTAAACTAGCCAAATCTTGAGGTGTTATAGCTTTTCCTCGAACTTTAAACTGTAGCATACTTAACTGATATTACCTCAAGTAAAGCAAAATGTAATGTTTAATCCTCTATCTGGGTGTCATTCAGTGATGGGACAGAATTACGGGGGTAGCATCCTGAGTGCGCGGAACGCAGTGGGGCGTGTATCGAAGGATGCAAGTTGGCAAAAAATCGTCGCTTGCGCCGCCCCTTCGATACGCTCTGAAACCTCATTAGAGCTACTCACCATAATGTATAGGTCTCATCCTTTGTCGACCGATTTGATCTTGCGAGCGCAAATATTGATTTGAAGATTAAGAGAGATAAATTTCTCGCGCTGCTTCAGTATGATAAAATCAAATATTGTCATGTCTAACAAACAAAACGCTCAAGAACTTACTATATCAGGCTGTTTGGTGTCGCTGTTAGCATCTCCCTTTGTTTTTACATTTATGATTGTTTATATGGGGGGTGCCCTCATTCTGTGGCTGGTACACTATTTTTTCCCCCATCTTTTTCAACTACGAATGGGTGCGAAATGGCGTCGGCATACACCGACAAACTTGATTCTTTGGGTGAGACGTTTAGTTTTTATTGGGGGAGCAACCCTTCTATGGATTTCAGGACGACCAATTTGGGGTGGCGGACTATTGCTGGTAATAGCTTTACTCCTTCTTGCCAATGTCACTGTCTGGCGGCAACGTCAGCAGAAGAAACCCCAACAGGGGAAAGCCATCGAACAGGATGGAGAGGCTGGTCAGGTAAAACCGCCCCAGACACAAGTTGAAACATCTGAGGTAGCATTACCCAAGCGATCAGTTGAGCCTGTACAGCGTCCAACACCGATAGTCCAGTCAACACGAAAACCCATCCTTGAGCCAGCCCCGGCTGAAGGCGTTATCGCTTTGGACGAGGCAGTCGCTGCGATTGAACAAGGTCAGCTTGAGTTGGTCGCCCAGCATCTACAGGAAGGGCTTGACCCCAACAGTCGCACCTCGGAAGGGCAATCATTGCTTTCTATCGCCTACAAGCACGACCATCTGCCCTTGGTCGAGCTCCTTTTGCAAAATGGCGCTAATCCTAACGTGCGAAGCACTTTTTTTGATGATGCTAAACATCATCTACGCTTTGAGCCTCATCTGCTTAAACTGTCCCTCACCCCATACCAACAAGGTCCAACGTTGCTGACATCGGCCATCATAAAACCTGATCCTGATCTATTTGCGCTCCTGATGAACTACCCAGTCAACCCCAACTTGATTGGTGATGTGATATCTATTCAGGTGGAGTCGATGCAAACCGTTCATTTTTTCTACGGGGGACCCCTTCATTTGGCGGCTGCTCACGGGCAGGAAGCCATGCTGAATAGCCTTTTGCAAGCTGGGGCCGATCCTAACCTTGAAAACCGATATGGGACACTGGCCCTTCATCACGCCACGTTCCAAGGGCATCGGGATTGTACCAAACTGTTGATTGCGGCTGGCTCGGTTCAAAACACGACTGGTGTCATCATTGGGATGAACTACTCAGCCGCCGGTGCGCATAGCTATCCTATCAAGGGCACGCCTTACGAATTGGCCAAACACGCGAAGTTGGGGAATTTGGCTGAACTTGGTCTTACGCCCTAATTATTCACCCGAAAACTACCCAAATCCAGATCACCACTCCACCGCCACGCGCCCAGAAAGACCTCGCCCAAGGTGCGCCGACCGTGTGGTACCCACGCTGGATGGTGAATGAACGTGCCGGATGAATGCACGTGGTAAACATCATCATTTTCAAGACACCACTCAGCTTCGTCTGAGATGACATAGTAGGTTTCCTCGCCCGAATGGCTGGACAGCGGATAATCGGTCTGGGTCTCAGAGACGAGCAAGCCCACCCGAACGTTGGGGTTCTCAAAATGACCATCTGGCCCAACGAGTTCGGTGGTATACAGATTAGCTGACACGTCTTCAGCCAGATGCCCTCCCCCCCAACTTTCCCAGTGAAACAAGTGCCAGAAAGATAAGATCAAATCGGCCCACAGTAAGGCGTTTTTTTAAGCACAGGCTCGTTGAATGAGGTCAGCGGGAGAGGTGAGTCTGTTTAGGCTGCGAAATTCCTGAGTTTGCGCGGCAAGTAATGCCCTGTAGGCCATATGGCCACCAGGACGACCTTCGGCCTTGTAGACATCAGCTAGCGTTTTAAGTAGCGTATTAAGTGCGTTTTGATTAGTCGATGTTATCAGGTGGTGTCAATATTTACACGATTACTGAATATTATCACAGGGGTTTACAACCAACGATACCAGTAGCGCAGCCAAAAAAATACGATTTAAGTTCTACGTCTAGATTATTTGCGGTGAATAATTCAGCCACGGTCCTACAGTTGCCAAAGGCAATAGTGTAGACCCCAAGCATCCGATAGTTTTCTGGATTACCTAAAAAGAGTCGACCCAGCAGCGGAATAATGTGTCTTAGATAAAATAAGTATGGTGCCTGAAGTAAACGATTTGATGGCACTGAGATTTCGAGAAAGGCGAACTCACCACCCGGCCGGAGGACCCGATTGACCTCTGACGCCAATCTTGCCAATTGGTCGTGACTAAAGGTTTTTAGTCCGAATGAAGAAAAGACATAGTCAATGGAAGAGTCTTCAATTGGGCTAGCTAGGGCGTCAGCCTCGATGACGCGATATGTGTGATGGAAACTATGCTTTTCAGCCTGGCGGCACATTACTGGTGAAATATCTAGGCCAATAAGCTCTCCGCTTGAGTTTAGCAACTGGCTAAGTTCTGTACAGAGTTCCCCCATCCCTGTCATCAAATCGAGGATGGTCGATTGGGGTTCGACCGTGATTGAACGAACACATTGTCGTCGCCACAAAAATGTAAAGCCGAACGAGGAAAAAAGATTGACAATCCCGTAAGTTCCCGCCATTTCATTGAAAAGCGAGCGAACGTAATTGGGATCGTAAATTATATCATCTTTCATAGGTATCCAATAGTGTCTCGGAGCTTCGCGCTTATCCATCATCCACATGTCGCTAGGTTCTTTGAGGGAGCCAGTTCCCCTCCCTGGGCAGGGGTTAGGGGAGGGCTTCGATTATTTAGTGAAGCTTGAAGAAGCCTGTGTTACTCTATTTTCTGGGGAGTTTAAAGTAACTCACCCAATCACCCATGTCCGCTCGGCTAGCTGCCCTTCTCCAACCCACAATCCATACTCTCGCACCAGTCGCTCCATCTCCGCCTCGCCGCCAAAGAGCATCTGTAGTTGCGAGGCGTAAGCACGGATGCTATCGATTTTGACCTTGAGGTCCGCTTCGGATAGCGATCGAAGTTGAGGCTGCCACTGATCCTCAGCCATCCCCTCGAGAATGGCGGCTACGGTGTAGGGCTGTTGCTCGTCGGGGTGGATATAAGGATAGTCAGGCGAGGCGTAGGGGTAATCCTCGTAGAAGATGACAGACCAGCCGTCTTTTGCCAAAATGCGGGCGGCAGCGTGGGTGAGTTGGTGATCGACATGATGGCCGACGGTCAGTGGGGCATACAAGGTGGCGTCGGGAGAGGTCGAAATCAGGCTGCGAATAGTCTCTGCGATTTCTTCGGCCAGTTGCAAATCGGCAGGGTGGATGTCGCTGAAGATGGCGGTGACATCGTTGTAATACCACTGGCCTGTCTCAAAATTGCCGCGATAAATACAATCGGTGAAATGTAAGTGGTGATAATCAATCCCCAAGGCTGCCATTGCCGCTTGATCCTCAGCTCTTCGGATAGCCACCATTTGCTCAAAATCACCCCAGCTTTCATGTAGACGTTGAGCGAACGGCGATAGCGGCGTGCTTGCGGCAGGTTCAGCCGCACAGACGGTGATACCCAGGACCGTCTCGCCTGACGAAACCTGTTGATGAATCGCCCCGCCACACGACAAGGCAATATCATCGTAGTGGGGGGCTAAATAGATGTGGTCATATCGGCTCATTGATTACCCAATCATTGATTGCCCAAGATATCATAGAAATGAATGGCCGTGTCAATACCTTTGTAGAAGTTGCCCAATGAGAATTTTTCATTGGGCGCGTGCAAATTGTCATCGGGCAGGCCAAAACCCATCATCACCACAGGGGCTTGCAACACTTTGTTGATCATCCCCACAATCGGCAGCGTACCCCCCTCACGCTTGTAAATCGGGCGATTGCCAAAACAAATCTCGTAGGCTTCGGCGGCGGCTTCGATGGCTGGGGCCGAGGTATCAACGACGGCGGGCTGCGCGTGGGCCAAATCTACAACTGTGATCTCCATTGTGTCAGGACAAGCTTGTTGTACATAATCCCTGAACAGTTGGGCAATTTCGTCACAGTCTTGATCCGGTGCCAATCGCATACTAACCTTGGCCGAGGCGACAGCGGGAATGACTGTCTTGGAGCCAGGATCGATAAATCCACCTTTGATGCCGTGAACATCAAGGGTGGGGCGGGTGCCGATTCGTTCTGGAATTGTGAAGTTGGCATCCCCCCAAACGACGGGCGCGCCGGTTTCTTTCTTGATTTCCTCAGCCGTGATGGCGTTATCATTCACTATCTCACGTTCTGCCTCAGACAAATCGCGCACTTTGTCATAAAAGCCAGGAATAGCGATTGTCCCATCAGGATTTCGCATATCAGCCAACATTTTGGCGATGGCGTTGAGCGGGTTTTCAACCACCCCACCATACATTCCCGAGTGTAAATCTTGGCTAGACCCCCGCAGTGTGAACTCCATATAGGTCAAGCCACGGACACCGGTGACAATGACGGGCGTTTGCGGGTCGGTCATGTGGGTATCAGAGATGACAGCAGCATCCGCTTTGAACAATTCCTGATGTTCTTCCACAAATGGTCCTAAGTTGGGGCTACCCGTTTCTTCCTCACCCTCCAACATAAATTTGATGTTCAGGGGAAGCTTGCCGGTTGATTTTAGGTACGCTTCAACGGCGGCGATGTGAACATACATCTGCCCTTTATCATCAGTGGCCCCTCGGCAAAAAAGCTTTTCATCTTTCACCGTCGGCTCAAAAGGAGGGGTCAGCCATTCTTCCACCGGATCAACAGGTTGGACGTCATAGTGTCCGTAGACCAGCAATGTCGGCGTATCCGGGCCAGCATGGAGCCAGTCAGCATACACAACCGGCTTGCCCGGCGTTGGCATAATTTTGGCGTTATCTAAGCCGATGGCGGTCAAGTGATCCACTAGCCACTGAGCCGCTCGTTCGATGTCATCATTATGACTGGGTAGGGTGCTGATGCTGGGAATACGGAGGAGATCTTGTAAATCCCCAAGTATATCAGCTTGATTAGTTTTGGCGTATTGTAAAGCGTCGTCGCGCATAAGAATGTCCTTTCATATTAATGAATAACAGAAATTCTACCACGATCACGTCGTTTTAGGAACAAAAGTCCATCTAAAAGTAGGGAGATTTGTGGTATAACTTAAGGTAGGGCATCTTATTAATTGTGAATTGTGAATTGTGAATGGTGAATATAAACTTTAAAAGTAAAACTTCATCATTCATGATCCATAATTGATTTGGGAGATCATGACTTCTCAATTGCTACCAGCATTGGCTGGCTATATTCCCCGAGATCGGGTTGAGCGTATTATCACCCCAGGCACATCTTTGCCGGAGGATGGGATAGCCCTGATCGCCGATATTTCTGGCTTTACCCCGCTCACTGAGGCGTTGACCCACGGTCTTAGTGCAGATGCTGGGGCCGAGGAGTTAACTCGTGCCCTAAGCGGTGTTTTTACCCCCTTGATTGCCGAAATCCACGCCTTTCGCGGCAGTGTCATCAAATTTGGCGGCGATGCGTTGATCGTATGGTATCCCCGCGAACCTCGGGTGCGTCGTTCAGCAGTGGTGCGACGGGCCTTGACCTCTGCTTGGCGGATGCAGCAGGCCATCAAAGTTCACGGTCAAGTTCCCACCCCAATCGGGACCGTGACCCTAAAGATGAAAGTTGGATTCACCTATGGCTCAATCAAGCGATTCAATTTGGGCTTGGTTGAGTATGGCTTTGAAGACGTGTTGGGCGGCGACACCTTGGATCGCATGGCGGATGCTGAGCATCACGCTGAACCGGGTGATATTATGGTCGACGATGCGACGTTGGATCTGTTGCCTGGTGTGGTCACTGCCAATGAATGGCGTGACAATTACGCTGTCGTGGGTCAGATCGATGGATTTGCCCGACCTAAACCTTGGCCACCCTTAACTTGGGATAAAACCAGGGAAGCGGCGCTCATTGAACAACTCATCCCCTATGTTCCTCAAGCAATTTACGAAACATTGGCTACTGGTCGTGAACAGGTGGCCGAACTAAAACCTGTCATCAGCCTATTTATTCAATTTCACGGCATCGAATACGATACCGATCCTGAGGTCGGCGAAAAACTCCAAACCTACTTTACCACGGCCCAGGAGGTGATTGCTCGCTACGATGGTCGGCTCAACCGGCTGATTACGGGGGACAAGGGAAGCTTGATCCATGTCATCTTTGGGGCACCGCGTTTAGTGGAGGAGCAGGAGATTCGGGCCATTCGATGTGCCTTGGATCTGCAAACGGCCTGTGAAGGTTTGCCCTTTATTACGATGCAACGGATCGGGGTTAGCCGGGGTCGGGTATTTGCTGGGCCGGTCGGTTCCCCCAATCGACACGACTATACAACGATGGGTGACTCAATCAACCTCTCAGCTCGCTTGATGCAAAATGCGGCTGATCATCAAATCCTGATGGAGGCGGCGGTTCGAGAGGAATTAGGCTCAGAATTTGAGATCGCTGATTTAGGAACCATAAAGGTTAAAGGAAAGACAGAACCCATTTCGGTGTTTGCTGCTACAGGATTTACCACACAACCCATCCAACCTCATTTAGGACACATTGCTAATTTAGAGCAGCCCCTATTTGGCCGAGATGAGGAGTTGGCTTTGCTTCAACGCCAACTCAATCGGCTTTCTGATGGTGGGGGCAACGTCGTAGCGATGGTCGGGGAAGTAGGGATGGGGAAGACTCATATCTTCGAACATTTACGACATGCGACAAGTAAATCAACCTTGTGGGCCGGGGGAATCTGTTTGGCCTATGGTCAAACTCTAAGCGGCTATTTGTTTATTGACTTGATTCGCCATCTTATTGAATTACCCCCACACTTATCTCCCGAAGCAGCCAGCGACTATCTGCATCAATTTTGTGTTAATCTTTTTGGGAGCAATCGGTTGGAGTCAACCTATCCCTATTTGGCTCGTTTTATGAGTTTGCCGCTAGATGGTGAGCTGGCGCAACGTTTGGAAGGTCTGGCTGGGGAGAGTCTGCGTTGGCAGGTGTTTGAAGTCATTCGCGAGCTTCTTATTTTGTTGGCTGCCCAACGCCCGATTGTATTAGCCTTAGATGATTTACAGTGGATTGATGCCACCTCACTTCAGCTATTAGAAACTATTTTAACGTTGCCCCAAGATCACCCTCTTCTGATTGTCATCGGCACGCGGTCGGCTCACGAGGGGGACTCCTGGCATTTGTATGCCAAAATTACAGAGGTCGCCCCTGAACCTCACATTATTTTTCTGGATGATTTAAGCGAAACCGAGGCAATGAAGCTGGTCAACTATCATTTGCCTAACTTGCCGGAGCATCTAGGGGGCTACTTGGTCGAAAAAAGTGGTGGTAATCCGCTGTTCTTGGTTGAATTGGTGCGCACATTACAAGCGCAAGGTATCTTTGATGAGGATGGTGACCCAGCCACCATTACAATAGACGCCCTTGATTTGCCCGACTCTGTGCAAGGCTTACTTTTGGCTCAAATTGATCGCCTAACGGTTGAAGCCCGCCACACCTTGCAGATGGCCTCGGTGGTCGGTAAGACCTTTTTAAGTAGAATTCTCGTTGTCCTGGCTAAAGGCGAAGCTGAAATTGAACGCCAGTTGCCTATTTTGGTCAACAGCGACTACGTTTTACCCGATATTGAAACAAATGATGATGCTTATAGCTTTCGGCATATCTTGATTCAAGAGAGCGCCTACGGCACCCTCCTTTATGAACGACGCCGAGCCTATCACCAGCAGGTCGCCGAGGCGATGACCGAACTCTTCCCTGATCAAATTACCGAACAATCTGGCTTGCTCGGCTTTCATTATGAACGGGCTGGAGATTTTGCCCAAGCCATCACCTATCACCTACAGGCCGCTGATCAGTCTCGCCTGCTTTATGCAAACCAAGAAGCTGAAACCCTCTATCACAAAGTGCTTTCGCTGCTTGATCAACAGGAATCTGAAGATGTCTCACCCGATTTGGATCTTCGTGCTCGAACCTATTTGAAAATTGCTCAAGTACGAGCCAATGCCCTCGACTTTGAAGGAGCACAAGAATTCTACAATCAGGCGTTTGATTTGTTAGATCAAATTCGGATTGATAAAGATAGGGCTGAGAATGATGGGGCAGATATAAATCAAAAAATGTTTCGGCTGCCCGTTCGAAGGCAAGTCGTCGGTACATTGGACCCTGGTCTTAGCGAGATGTCAGGTGAGCTTGAGGTAATCAATAATTTGTTTGAAGGTTTGGTCGAATTAGATACCGAGCTGAATATTATTCCAGCTCTGGCCCGATATTGGCGTATTGAAGATGGTGGCAAAACTTATAAATTCCAATTGCGGGAAAATCTGCAATGGAGTGATGGTGTGCCGTTAACTGCTCACGATTTCGTTTTTGCTTGGCGTCGTAATTTGGACCCGAAGACGGGGGCTGGAATGGCCCCTTATTTGTACGTGATTGCTGGGGCCGAAGATTTTCACTATGGTCGGAGTGATGACTCTAGCTCTATTGCTGTGCGAGCGATTGACAATCTTAATTTGGAAGTGACTTTGAATGTCCCCTCCGGACATTTCCCTTATTTGCTAGCCCACTCTATCACTTATCCTCAACCGCGACACATTATTCTGGAGCAAGAAGATCAATGGTCTAGCCCTGAACACCTGGTTTGTAACGGTCCCTTTCAGGTTGAGGCTTGGCAGGATGAAGCTATTCTTTTGGAGAAAAATGTTCGCTACCACAGCTTTATGAAAGGGAATCTTGAGAAGGTAGCCTTGCATTTTCTAGAGCCTAACCTCCAAGTTTATGTTGAGCAAAAAGTGGATTACACCGTTGTTGATGACCAAGCCGATATTCCTCGAACATATCCAGAGGACACATTTTTTGTACAATATTTGGAGACTTTTTATGTTGGATTTTCCCATCATCAAGCACCATTTGATGATCGCTGGCTGCGTCAGGCATTTGCCAAGAGCATAAATAAGAAGGAATTAGTTCGTGAAGTGTGGGCAAATGTTCAACGTCCAGCGATGGGTGGGATGGTGCCCCCAGGAATGCCAGGCCACTCTCCTGAAATCGGTCATCAATTTGACCCCACCCAAGCACAGGCTGCCCTAAATCAAGCCCAGATTATTCCAGACGCCGTGACATTAGGCGCACTGCCGGGATTTGGAAGTTTACCTGCGTATTTGCAACAGAGTTGGTCTAAGCATCTGGGGATATCAGTCAACATTATCGAAGGGTTGTCATTTGATGAACTGGCTGAAGGGATGGAGAAGGGTGAGATACAACTAAGTTTGATTGGCTTTTTGGCTGATTATCCTGATCCTGACAATATCCTGCGGGTCTTGTTTCACAGCAATAGCCCCATGAATGATTTAGCTTGGCAGAGTGCAGCATTTGACCGTTTGGTCGAAGAAGCGGCTAGTTCGGTCGATCAACAACATCGGTTGGCCTTGTATCATCAGGCTGATCAGGTGCTAGTTTACGACGAGATTGCGTTGTTGCCCCTTTATTATCGTCAGGCCTATGGAGTTATGCGTCCAGAATTTAGGGTTCAAGACACGACCCGCACCATTCGAGGCGGCTCATTTAAGTTGAAAGATATTACCTGTCTGGGGTGAATTTGGGTATAAGAGAAGATGTATTGGCTGTCAATCAAAATAATTGACCACTGATGCAAACGCAATGTGTTACATCAGTGTGTAAAATTGAGAAGTAAACAAAAAACCTCCACCTAATCAGATGGAGGTTTTTTGTGAGAATTAGCTATAATCTAATAGCCAGGCAATTTGAAACAATTGCCAGTCCCTTGTTGAACTGTGTGATCCGAATTGGCAACCAGAACACACAACTGGCTAGCTTCCAGGGGTCGATCAGATGTGGTATACCCAGTAAACGGGTTAGAATCGGTGTGAATTTGCCAATTGCCAGATCCAGGTACACCGGCCTGTTCACGAGGAACGGTGTCAAAGAAGAAGTGAATGTGTGTTTGACCAGAGGCTGGGGTAAAGCCTGTTGTTGAAAATTGAACATTATAGGTACTGCCACTCAACGTAATATCAGTAATTGAAGCCGCCAATGCACTCTCATTATTAAAGATTGCGGGTAAGAATATGCTTTGATCTAAAACAAACAGCTTCGTCCCACTTGTGTATAAATCAGTGCTAGACATAGCACTATTTCCGCTGTAAGTATTATTTTGCAAAATAACCGTAGCTGTGCTGGTATCGGTACTTTCGATGGCTAGCCCACCCCCATTACCAGCATCTGCTTTGTTATTGGTAAAATTATTTCCTTGAACATAAACTTTTCCGCTGTCGATAACGATACGACCACCGCCACCATTGCCTGTGTTTGCGGTGTTATTTGAGAATGTGCTGCCTTTTATTACGACCTCACTATCATCATAAACCATAATCTCAAAGCCACCGCCTGAACTAGAGCTATTATTGACAATTTCGCTGTCTTCAATAATGAGTTTGGCCCCATTTCGGACGTTAAGATACAAACCGCCACCTTCATTAGTTACGTTGGCATTGGAGATAATTGAATTTTTGATAAGCAATTTGGTGCTTGAACCACTAATTGTGCCTGAAATGCCCCCACCTTTTTCAATGGTGCCCCCTTCACTACGCAGGATCATATTTTCAATGGTTAGATAACCAGTGTGGCTAATATTGAGAACAGATCCGTCCATATGGGTCAAGACAGAACGATTGCTTGGG
The DNA here is from genome assembly GCA_028285035.1 of Phycisphaerae bacterium. The sequence continues at coordinate 45,098 of JANQQF010000107.1, read as the reverse complement.
GTATAGGCGTACCCAAACGACAGTAAATCTGCAGTTGCTGTGAATACTTGATTTCCTTCACTACAGCCGCCTGATGGTGTTCTCCACCCCCCCTGAATTAGAACGCCAATGGTCAATTCTTTTCCATCAGAAGGTCGATCATTTTCTGCGCCTGGATCAGGGGCGGTTGGAATGATGAAGTCGTGTGCTGGAGTTAGATCAACCGCATCGGAAAAGGTGCCACATCCATTGGCCCCAGCACTACGACCAGCATGAGCCGTTAGTTCCAAAATTACCAAGCTGGCAACAACCAAAATTACCGCACAAAATAGGGATAAGCTAGTTTTGCCAAAACGCGCTAACATAAAAAAATTTTTGTTTCTCATAGTACGCTCCTTGAGTGCTATTGTGGCCTTTTTTCAGAAATTGGGTGAAACAGGAATTTGATGAGGTGTTTTGGAATTTGCTTTTGAAAAAAAGCCAACATTTTAATGTGCAATATTTATTATATCATCAAGCCGAAACCCAAACAATGAACGACCAATCGTGTGCTCGATTCAATGAAACGAAATTCAAGCAATTGTACTTTAACGGGCTAGTGTTACCGTAATGTTACCAAACGGACGCTCTATTTGAGATGACTGAAAATAAAAAAGGCCCACAGCCTAAGCCGTGGACCTTTTAGTCATTGTGCGAGAAATTTAATCCCACAATTTTTCAGGATAAACTCCTTGGGAAACGAGCTTGCGTACTTCCTCAATCACCGTGGGGCGGTCTTCTCGATAGGTGACCCCAAACCAGGAGGCTGTGCTCGAAAGCACTTTGACCCTGGCTTCCTGGGCTGTGATTAAATTGTTAACTACGGTGGGGATGTAGAATTCGGACTTTTCTTCCTGGCCACGTTCTTGCAGGAATGTCGCGAATTGTGATTTGAGGTGCTCAAAAATGGACGGGGTAAATCCCCAGAAGTTCATGGAGACGATTTCATCACCCGTTAATGGCTGCATTTGCCCGTTTTCATCGGGATACTTCGCTGCGTGGTCACCATCCTTTTCGATTTTGGTAACCTCAACTACATTTTCTAAGTAGCCTGCTTCGCTACGCTGACAAACGCCCCTGGCTACGCTGCCGTGATCCGATAAAGTGTTTCGTAAGATAAATCCAACCATTGAGTATTCGGCAAGGTCACCATCTTGGGCAGTCTTTAAGTAATCAGCTAACTCTTGAAACGAGGCTGCCCCGTAAAAATCATCGGCATTGATCACGGCAAAATTGTCATCACCAATGACCTCCTCAGCCACCATCATCGCGTGTCCTGTTCCCCACGGTTTTTTTCGATCAGGGTGAATTGTGATACCTTCGGGAATCTTGTCAAGCTCTTGATAAGCGTATTCAATCGGGATTCGATCCTCAAACTTTTTGCCAATCGTGGCTTTGAAGTCATCTTCAATGGCGTGTCGGATGACAAAAACCAATTTGCCAAAACCGGCTCGAATTGCATCATAAATTGAGTAGTCGATGATCGTTTCGCCACTCGGGCCAATGGGATCAATTTGTTTCAAGCCACCATACCGGCTGCCAATACCAGCCGCAAGAACAAGTAGAGTAGGGTTATTCAGTTGAATAGGGGTATTCATTTGGAGTTTTCCTTTAAGGGGCCCAAATAAAAGATTGGGTGTCACTTTGAGGGCTACGGGCTAAGTCTAACTCACCTTCAGCAGGGGCTGTTCCATTTTTACGGACAGTGACCCACCAGTAGAAACGGTCGTTCCCTGCTTCACCAACCCCAATTTCGGGAGGTAATTTGAATTCAGATTCTGTGGTTGCAATTCCCCAATAGCGGGGCTGATCAGCAAAAATGTGCATTACAGTTAAGTCGTAATATTCATCAGGGGCTAGGTTTGGTGTTGGTTCCCATCTTAGGATCACATCGGCCAAATCACCCCCAAATTTAGTATCATCAATCGGTTCGATGAGAACAGGTTTCCCCAATGTTACTACAACCGCAGGCTCGGTGGTTGGGGTGGTCTCTTCATCCGGCTCGTTGTTCGCTGTTTCTGATGTTGCAACAGGCTCAACGGGTGTTTCGGGTTGGGTTTGGGCTGGTTGTTGAAGGCCGAGAATCAGCTCAGCCCGTTTTGTTTGCGCTTCACTTGGGTTTGCAACATTGAGAGCCAGAGCCGCATCATAATCGCCCAGCGCTCCAACGATATCATCGTCCGCAACTCGGGCTGAAGCGCGGTCCAAATAGGCCTGGTATAACGAACGTTTCGCATTGCCTTCAGCATAGTCAAGGTCTGCGGCAACAAGCGGCGTTAGCCCTCTTATCTGGGCTTCAACATCATCGGCGGGCAAGGCTAAAACATTCAGATAATTTGTAGCCCGATCCGCTTGATCCTGGAGGTCGAGGCGACGGGGGCACTCTGTAACCCCTGCCTCAAATGCAGTCAGGGCGGTGTTCATAATATTTACTTCATCAACATTCGCATCACGCAATCCGCCAATCATTTCTAATCCCTGACCAATATAAGCATCGCAGAAGAGCGAACTGACTCGCGCTTCCTCATAGTTGGGGTCTTCAGTGCGGATATCCATTAGGATATCAATCGCGTCGGCCCAAACCCCTAATTCAAGAGCGTCTTCAACCTCACCAATCTTGGCGGTTAATGAATTTTCCTCCAATTCGGGGAGAGGTGTTGGTAGGGCTTCTGGTTCTGGCGTTAATTCGGTAATTAGGTCACGACGTTGTTCAGCTGCATCAGCATAGTTCGGGTCCTGGGCCAAGATTTCATCAAGCAATGCAATTGCCTGATCAGTGTTACCTGCAGTTACTGCATCCTGGGCCTCGTTATAGAGGGCTTTAAGTTGTTCTTGGTTATCATTATCACCGGTGGCAAAGTTACCGTTACCAAGGTAGGCAAAGGTGAAGACGATTGCTAAAAGGCCAATCGCGATTAATCCCCAACGCCCTAAGTCTAGAGAAAATAGATTGCCGACTGATTGTAGAAGTGAGGGCTTTGCTTTTTTCTCTGCATCAGCCAAATACTCTTCAGTCCGTTGATAGCCAGGTGAAAGGTTTTGTACCTCGCGGAAGGCAATCACCGCTTCATCCCATCGCTCCGACTCAAAATGAGATATGCCTTCAACATAACGCTCGGTGATTGTTTGTTGATCTTTCTCTTGGCTGAAGGCTTCTCGGCTTTTTTCTAATAGGTCTGGGGCGTCCTTAAATTCAGGATTTTCTTCCAACAAGGCCGTAAATTTTTCGATGCTTTCTCGCCAAGCTTTGCGATCCATAGCCCGGATCGCTGTATTGTAACTCGCAATCAAAAAGCTCTCGTGTTCTGCTTTTTCAAGGTGAACTTGTGCCTCTTTATGATTGGGATTGATTTTAAGAGTTTGATTGAGCAAATCTGCGGCACGGGTCCACTCTTCAGCCTCAACAGCTTCCATCGCCCGTGCAAACAAACTTTCCGCCAAATCGAGCTGATCAGGAGAGCTGATCGGGCGCGTATCAAGAATTTCTTTGGGGAGGGGCTGGCCCGCTAATACGGCTGAGATGGCTCGACGCAACCCAGCCGGCGTTTGGAAACGTTCTTCTCGTTGCTTTGCCACCATTCGATTGAGGAGTTGATGAACGTTCTCTGGAATTTCTTCTTCATCTTCACCCAATTCAATTGGAGGTAAATCGTTGGCAATGTGTTGGCTGATAATCGACCACGGACTTTTGGCATCAAAGGGGATGTTGCCACTGAGCATCTCAAAAAAGACGATGCCAGCCGAATAAATATCTGAGCGAATATCAACCTCTTCGCTCATTGCTTGCTCAGGGGAGACGTAATAAGGCGAGCCAATAAACCCAGATTGGGTTAAAGAGGGTAAGGTTGAGATACGGGCAATGCCAAAGTCAAGAACTTTGAGCAATCCGTTGTCATCCAACATCATGTTTTGAGGCTTTATATCTCGGTGGACAACTTCGTGCTGATGAGCGTGATCTAGAGCCGTGGCCAATTGATCTAAAATTTCAAGCGCCTCACGCCAATGATAGCGGCCTTTTTCGGCTAAAACTTCACGTAAATCACGGCCTTCGATGTACTCCATCACCAAATAATAAACATCACGATCAGCCCCATAGTCCAACACACGGACAATGTGGGAGTCAGTCATTGCGCTGGCGAGCTTAGCCTCACGATTGAAGCGGTGAATGTAGGAGAGGTCTTCACCAAATTGGGGATACAAAACTTTAACCGCCACAAGACGGCTTTCATTGATATCTTCTGCGAGGTAAACCCAAGCCATACCACCACTTCCGACCTCGCGTAAGATTCTATAGCGATTACCTAGAATTTTACCGACCAAGTTGTGCTCCTGGATTTAAGTAGTGCTAATGCCTTTGGATCAAGTAAGTTAACCATCATTTGCCTAACTGGGTGCCAAATTAAGTTGGAGAGGGTTGGACGTTTCTTCTAAGTGAGACAGAACCTACGACAGATTATACCCTAGTTGGAATAGAAAGCCAAGCCCTATACCTTGTCAGGGGCATACCCTCAAAATGCTTGTATTACCAGGGTCAAGTCTGGTCTGACGGTTCAAGATCACCTGCCCATAGTACGAATTGGTCAGCATCAGAACTATGGTATAGAAAGGCCTCGACCTTAAGGTTGTTTATGACTGTCGTCTAGTATAAATAGCCCCATTATACTACAACTAAATTTGAATCTCGTTTGAATTTAAGTTGAAGTTGAAATCTCCTCATATGTTCAACGATACAACATATGCTCACTGTTGCCAGCGTAACTCCGACCGTTCGGGTAAGTATGTTATGCGCCATTGTAATCCAACCGGATACCCGATCATTTTGGCAATGTCGCCCGTAATTCTAATGATGGGCACCCAGAAAATAGCTTGTAATTTGTTGCTCAGTGATAAGCTCTGCCAAAGTTTGGGTAAGCGGCGATAGGGTGTGCAAAACAGCCCGATTCCACCAAAAATGATTAAAAATAACCACCATACTGGCGAGTAAAATAAGCTCAAGAATAGAAGCACAGGCAAGGCTACCAGATAGGTCAGATAGCGGATGGCGTGCCGTTTACGCCATAAATCAGCCTTACCATCACCTCTAGCATATAAATAGTATTGCTTAAAGAAGGCCTTTAAGGTACTTCGGGGTCGAAAATAAGCGACCGCGTTGGGAGCAAAATCAAAAACACCGACTTCGTCACGGAGACGGAAGTCAAAGATTAAATCTTCACAGAAATCCAACCACTCAGGATACCCGCCAATCGTCTGCCAGCTCGATTTTAGGAACGCAATTGACCGACTACTTGGTAGAAAAGTTTGGGGATTGATATCGGTTAGTTGCGGCAAGACCGTTGCGCCCATCGCTACTTCAAATGCGCTTTGTGGATCAGGTACAAAGAAGCCTGAGACCACTTGCGGGGGAGTCTCTGTTTGAAATGGCTTGCACAATTCAGCCAACCATTGCCTATCAAGTCGAACGCCAGCATCTGTACTGGCGATGATTGGGCCAGCCGCAGCAGCAATGGCTACATTTCGTCCGCGACTAATATTTGCCCCAGACTCAATCAATATCTTTAGCGGAAGTCGGTCACGATATGCCTCAATTTGGGCGACTGTGTCATCTTTTGAGCCGCCATCAACGATGACAATCTCATCAGGTTGATGAGTCTGTTCACAGAGGGAGTCTAGTAATTTACGAACACTTTCTCCCTCATTGAGTACAGTACAGATGACGGAAACATTCACCGCGTTGATATCGCTCCTCACAATTTGTCCAAAAACTCGCACCCACAGTTTAGCCCAAAATTGAGTAATTGAGAAATTGCCAAACCTCCATATTTTTTGATAATCAGACTCATTCAACAACAAAATTAAGCAAAACAAGGAGTTGTGATGACAAAGCGAACTATGCGTTCACGTGAGCGAGTTTTACGTACATTGAATCATCAACCTACGGATGTGTTGCCCGTTGCCCCTTTTATGTTTGATGTGGCCGCTCAAACTTATGGCATCAAGGTCAGTGATTTTGCCACCAGTGGCAAGTTGATGGCCGAGGCCCAATTAGCCCTGCACAATGAATTAGAGCAGGATGTTATTTTTATTGGTTGTGACAACTACTACATTGCGGCTGGGTTTGGGTGCGAGATTGGCATTCCTGATGACGAAATTCCCCATTTGGAAGTCCCGGCTGTCGAAAACCTGAATGATGTATTTTCATTGAGGGTGCCTGATCCCCAGACCGATGGGCGAATGCCGGTGATGCTTGAGGCGACCCAGCGGGTTCGTGAAGCCCTCGGCGAGGACATCACCATTCGCACGCCTGGGACTGGTCCTTTTGCCTTAGCCTCCTATTTTATTGGCACTGAGGAGTTTTTATTACAAGTGGGAATGGCTGAACGAGGGCGGCGTAAGTCTAACCCAGAGGCCATTCACCACGCGCTGGATTTGGCGGCAGACGCCCTGATTGCCTTTGGTAAAGCCTGTGTTGATGCCGGCTCTGACATTCTCCATTGTGGCGACTCGCTTGCTTCCTGCGACATGATTTCGCCCTATTACTACGAAAAATATGCCTTCCCCTATCAAAAGAAAGTGATCCAGGCCTGGAAGGAGTATGGGGCCAAAACCTTGCTTCATATTTGTGGTGACTCAACCCAGGTTTTGGAGCTGTATGCAGATACGGGGGCTGATATTGTTGAAATTGATTACAAGGTTGATCTAACCTATGCCAAAGCGGTGATTGGTGATCGCACTTGCATCCTGGGCAATGTGGATACCGTTACCGCGCTGTTGCAAGGCGACCCCGACAAGGTTAAGCAAGACTCGGAAGCCTGTATCGCTGCGGCTGGAATGAATGGACGGTATATGCTCGGCTCTGGGTGTATGGTGCCCCGCCCTACCCCATTGGAAAACCTCAAAGCGATGGTTGAGGTGGCTCGGGCCACGCCAAATGATAGTTGGGCAGACTGAACTGGGGGCAGGAGAAAATAAATGCGATTAGCCAATAAAGTGGCGATTGTCACTGGGGCCGCCTCCGGGATTGGGCGAGCCACAGTCATACGATTTGCTCAGGAAGGTGCCAGCGTTGTGGTTGCAGATATTGACCAAACAGGTGGTCAAGCCTGTGTTGCTCAGATTGTTGAAGCTGGAGGACAAGCGACGTTTGTGGAAACCGATGTCTCCCAGGAATCGGCTTTACAACAGGTGATCAATGTCGCTGTATCAACATATGGCGGTTTGGATATTTTACACAATAATGCCTTCTGGGCAGACAATCAGCTTACGATTAATACACCCCTGGATGGCTGGCAGCGTACTCAGGCCGTCACCCTGCAAGCGGTATTTCTGGGCAGTAAACTGGCTATACCTCACCTCCGTAAAGGTGGGGCCATTTTGAATACTGCCTCGGTCCAGAGTATCATCGGGGCTCGTGGCTTTGCGGCCTATCAAGCTGCCAAGGGCGGGGTGCTATCATTCACCCGTGCCCTCGCCCTAGAGTTGGCACCTGACATTCGAGTCAATGCCCTACTCCCAGGTGCAACAGACACACCCTCTGTTGGTGGCAGCGAGGAGGAAGACCTCGATGCGTTGATTGCGACTATTCCGTTGAAACGGCTAGGGACCCCCGAGGAGATGGCAAACACCGCCCTCTTTTTAGTGTCCGACGAAGCCTCATACATCACGGGCGCGGCGATTGTCGTTGACGGTGGATTTACCGCCGGACGATAATGGAGAAGTTGAGATTTCATTCACAATTAATACGACCAAAACCCCATCGTTCCCTGATCAACAATAATGACATTATCCGTGTCATCCGCCCAGGTATCGATCAGGCCAACTCGCTCTTGTCTCAAAATTTCCTGCCGTTCGCCAAAAACCAAATACCGTCCATCCGGAGACCAGAAGCGATGGCTTTGGGCGTACTGATTGAAACTGGCCATGACAAAGCGCATCTGGAGTGAGGGGTTGAAGGCTTTGAAGCCACGATCATCCCCACTTTGAATATCATACACCCGCCATTGCAACCAATCGGTGTCAGGCATTGCAATTCGGGTCAAATAGGCCAGTCTCGTGCCTGCTGGGTCCCAAAAGAAAGCTTGTATTTGGAAGACATCCTTGGTCAGTGACCGTGACTCACTGGTCTGAATATCGTACAAAAAGATCTGGTCATAGTAACGATCATTCTCGCTTTGACGGAGGGCGTAGGCAATTTGCGAACCATCGGGAGACCAAACAAAGGTGGCCCCACCCGCCGAGATGGGAGTGATTGCAGTAGCTTGATTTTGGTCGAGAATTTCCAGATAATTACCCTGTGAGCCAGCAATTGCGCCTAGCCAGACCGAAGGCTGGGCGGGAGACCAGGCTGGGGCTAAGAATGCAGCCGGGTGATGAGCGTGTGTTTTCACCGTTCTATCAACTATTGAATACTCAACTAACTGGGCAGATTCGTTCTCTTCAATCGATCCACCCGTATGCCACAATATTGATTGTCCGTCTGTTGACCACGAATAATAAAAGGGCCAGCCATAACCAATAATTTGATTGTCAACCTGATCCTCGGTCATTGAAACCAAATGGAGGCCAATGTCTTCCTCCTCCTCTATTAAATAAGCCAACTGCCGACAGTCAGGTTGGACAGGGCAGAGGGTGGGTGACCAATAAATGTAAATGACAAAGTGGCTGTCACTTCGGCCAACAATTTGGGGTACTGCGCTGGCGGACTCAGCCACATACAGGGTGCTTTTGGCCTGATCGCCCGTTGACCGTGTAACTGAGGCGTAGGCGAGTTGCCCAGTCGGCGACCAAGCAATTCGTTGATAGGACAACCCACTTCCTTCACGGGGGGCAGTCGCGTCTTGGGTCACTGCGATTTTATCGGTCAGATCGGCGGTTGTAACATAGACGTTGCCATCCGCGCCGATATAAGCCAAGTGACCTGCTGATGAAGGTGCGGGTGGTGAAACAGGACTCAGTTGACATCCTGTGGCAATCAATAAGCCGAGAAATAGGACAAACTTAGGTCTCAAAAATTGAGCCAGCTTCATAAGGTCGGGATGAGTAAGGGTAATAACGTTGTGGCGTCTGTTAAGTTAGCACAATCCCAGATTAAATCTTCTAGCGTTTTGGCGCGTTCAGGTGGTAAGACTGCGGCAAGTTGTCGGTATTTTTCGCGTAGTTCATCATTAGTCGGGGGCGCAGTCAAATCCCACAGGGCGCGACCTTCGCCTGAGTCGAGAGAGGTGCCATCCTTGAGATCAATCTCAACCCGTGATAGTCGATCGGCGGGGAAGCGGGCGTTGAAGAGATCGTCGTCAATGAGCTCAATACGATCCACTAAATCCAATACAATCGGATTTTGCAAAGCCTCGGCATTGAGTTGATTGTAGCCTAGCTGTTGATGAATCAGTGCGCTTGCTAAAGGAAAAGGGAGACTGTATTGCGCCTCTTCAGTATTGCGAGGGCGACGCATCGCTAGGCGGGAGGCTTCGTGGAAGGTGTAAACTCGAATTGCTTCGATACTTTCGGGCTGGATGTTGTGTGCCTCGCGAAGACGCATCGCACAACCAATGGCGGGCTGTGCCCAGTAGCAGACTGCGTAGGGCTTGAAATATTGGATCATAATCGCCCACGCTTGCCCCAAATCAGCCCAAATCTGGTTGACCTCATCCGCTTCAACAGTGAGGGCGGGGGCACCGGTAAATCCAGCGGCGGCCAACTGCCCCGCACTGACACCAGCCATCGCCCCCCAACCGGAGCCGTCTTTTAACATGGTCGGATAATCGATACAGCGCATCATTTGCGACCGTGGGCCGTGATACTCGGCGATACCGAGCGCGTGTCGAGTCTGCTCCTCAGTCAGACCTTGTCGTCGGGCGACGATGGCGGCGCAGGCCAAGGCACTCCAAGCTCCGGAGGTGTGATAGTCACAAGCGGTGGCGTGTAAAGCTGTGCCTGCTCGAATGCCAATCTCATAGCCCATAACCAAGGTGGTCATCAACTCTTCGCCGGAAATAGATTTTCCTTGATGATGTAATGTCGCTAATGCCGCTGGTACAAGGGCGACACCAGCGTGCCCTTTGACGGGGCGACAACTGTCGTGCATATCCAAAGCATCAATCGTCATGCCGTGTGCCAAGGCTGCACCGGCCGCTGAAACTGAGCGACCATCGAACCATAGTTGGGCCTCCTGTCCGCCATAGGCTGAGGCGACAAAGTCGTGGATGATGCGTGATAATTCAGTCTGTCGCCCGCCAATAGCCGTGCCGATGGTGTCTAGAAAACAGCGTTGGGCTTGATTTTTGACCTCATCAGAAAGATCGGACCAGCGAAGGTCATGAATAAATTCGATAGGATTCTTCATTAATATTTTCTCCATTGAAAATAAGTGCAACAGATTACCAATCTACGTTACAGAAGCGAGATGATTTTCAATCTCCAATCTCCCACCCTCCTTAATATAATTACCAATCGCCAGCATAATCGACGAGGAATGATTGGGAGAGATAGGCCCAATTGATTTCAGCCAACTGCCGTAGATGCAAAAAGTCGTGAGCCAACCACGCTCCTAGCAAATCCCTGGCAACAATCGGCCCAATTTGTGGGTGTTGGTAGATCGCTTCCCAATTTGGCTGAGCAATACTTTTTAGCCATGTTAATGATGTCTGGCGTTCCGTTAAAAAATCGGCAAGGGATGGTTGTAACTCACGCATATTATATTGTCGCTCATCGACCCAACTCGGGGGATCGATATTAGGCCAAACTTCATTGGGATCACGCAGTAAGGCCTCTAGCCGTTCCCTGAAGTCCTCTCGTTCTACATCAGCTAAATGGTTGATCACTTCGACGATTGACCACGAGGTTGGGTCCGGTTTCCAGTGGGCCTGCTCGGCACTTATATTGCTAACAATATGCTCAATAGCAACGACATTGGCCTCAAATTGACTAATGAAGGACTGGATGTCCATCTACCTGCTCCTTAAATGAAAAATAATCCCGCAAACTCACTCTAATAACTATTCCCCATATACAATGTTTCATCAATATGTACAGCCAATACGGTTGCTTCAGGTTGTGCCACCCACGCTTTAGCAGCTTGAGATAGATCTTCTAGGGTACTTATATTTAATCCTTTAATGCCATAACCTTCAGCTACTTTTGCCCAATCAACTGGGGCCAAATCGACACCCCGCGATGGATAGCCTCGCATTTGTTGGGGGATACGGATTAGGCTAAGCGCTTGGTCAACCATAACGATAATGAGGGGGGCAATATCTAAGCGCTTAATCGTCTCCAACTCCTGTACCATCATCCCAAACCCGCCATCCCCTGTAACACAGATTGCGGGATTGTCTGGGTCAAGCAAGGTGAGCGCAATGGCACCTGGCACACCAGGCCCCATTGAAGATAACCCGTTCGAACTAAAGTAGCTCAGAGGCTCGGCGGTGTGCCAAGCTTGGGCAAAAATCATTTTGTGTTGCCCCGTATCCACCGAGACCCGGCTTTTATCGGGTAGGGCTTCACGTAGCGTTTTTGCCACAAAATATGGGGCCAATCCTCGATCACTGGTTTTCATTTCAGGTTCGATCAGTTGTTGTACATTTTGCCGTAACCCCTCTAGCTCAGCTTGTTGCCAGACTGTCTGTCCAGTGTAGCCTACGGCTAATTGATCCAACATCTCATTCACATTGCCGATGGCTTCGCGGTGTGGTTCATAGGCGTTGAAGGCGGTGGACGCGTTGGTGATTCCGTAGTAGTGATCGGAAATATGCCAATCATAGGCCGACTCAACCGGATCGAATCCGATACCGAGGACGCAGTCGCATTCTCGAATGAAATCTGCAATCAAGGCATCGCCAGAGCCGGAGAGACACGTACCCAAAAATGTGTCAGCGGTGGGGCCGACCAAGCCTTTGGTCTTTGGGGTATCAACGTAGGGAATGCCTGTTTTGGCTAAAAATTGCCGGACCGCCTCTCCATCCTTGCGTTGATCCAGAGCAATACCCAACACCACAATCGGTTTTTGCGCTTCATTGAGTGCATTTTTGATCTCGTCAAGCGCCTCCGTGTCGATTTGGGCGTCAACGTCAATGGAAATGTCAACCGGATAGTCCTCTGTGGCTGCAATGTCGCCAGGCAGGGTCAGATAGATTGGGCCTTGGGGAGGAGTTGAGGCGAGGGCAATCGCCTGTTTCATAATGACGCCTGTCCCAACCCCATCGAGAGCAATCGACGCCTTCGAGATTGGCATAAACATTTCATTGAGAGCCAGATTCTGATGGCTGTACCAAGTTTCCTGGTTGGTCGCGGTTCTGGCTGAAATTGCAAGCAAGGGATGGCGGTCTAGCAGGGCTTCACCCACACCGAGTACCAAATTACACGCACCCGGCCCGAGTGTTGAGAGGGCAACACCAGGGACACCCGTAGCGTAGCCAATTGTCCCTGCCGCCAGGGCCGCTGCTGACTCGTGCCCCATCAAGATAAATTTGATACCGATTTGTTCACACGCTTCAATTAAATCGACGACCTCACCACCGGGTTGACCAAAAATAAAGCGAACTCCAGCTTCATAAAGATTACCGGCAATAACTTGTACAGTTGTTTTACTCATAGTGTCACTCCTCAAAGGAATTGTGGTGTTACTGTTTATTGAGCAGGCTTAATTTTGACCATAAAATTTTAGGTCAAGCTATTGTTAATGGGCCAGCCTTAGTAAGAAGTACTGGACAGCGTATATTGGGATTGACCATAACCCAATTGAAATACTCTTGAACTTGTTCGTCTAACAAACGAGGTTGCCAACCAAATTCATTAGTAATGCGATCAATACTATAGGCATTCCAGCGAGCCAATCGCTGTTCAGGTCGCATATCTACTTCTGCTTCATTGGCTGGGGCTATTTCAACCTGAAATCCTGGGGCGACCGATTGAAATGCAGTAATAAGATCGGATACGAGGGTAAATTGTCCATAAGCGATATTATACACTGGATGCCGTGGTGCATCTGCCAGCAATATCAATGACAAGGCCCGCCCAATTTCTGTAGCGCTGAGAAAATCGCCGCCCGCTTGTAAGGTTTCTGCCGTGACAGATAGGGGGCGCTTCTCAATGATAGCTCGCTGTATGCGATAGGGAAGGGCCATTGTTGCTCGTCCTACAGTTGGTCGCTCCATTGGTCCAAATACTCCACTAAAACGTACGCGTCTGACCTCTAACCCAAAGACTTCACCATACCGACGAACAATTTGTTCTGCCGTATATTTTGAGATGCCATACAACTCGACTGGATTAACTGGGCCGATTTCGGGTTGAGGGTCAGGTGGGCTGTCTGACAATGGTTCCCCGTAGACGCCCCCAGTGCTGACATAAATCAATCGTTTAAGGTGAGGCAACTGCCGCGCCCATTCCAACACATTCACCGTACCCATAATGTTGACATCAAGATATTTTGCAGGATGGGTCTGTTCCCACGCCGAACTGTGGGTAATTGTTGCAGCGTGGATGATGTGGGTAATGGGGTGTTCATTTGAAATATGCTGGAGCAGTTGTAAGTCACGAATGTCGCCTTGAATATGGGTAAGACGATGCCGACCGGCGGCGAAAAATTCCTCAGTGAGCGCGCTCAACGGCTCAAGATCAAGGGTGATCAATTGAGTGTTTGGGTTGTTCTGAAGGAGATGTTTGACGACATTGCTCATCACAAATCCGGTGCCGCCAGTGATAAGAATGGTAGGGTGCTGGGAGGAGGGCATGTTAACCTTTCGAAGCGAGTGAAGCCAGATTTTGAGCGTTTCCTGAGTATAACACGGCCTGAAACGGGTTGCAAGGGGCTTTATGGGGGAGTGTTACATCGAATGTAACACTTCTGAGCCTTGAAGTGTTACATCGAGCATCGTAAAGTGGAGCCAAGCTTTCATATCAAAATTACAAACCAAGGAGGTATAAGACAATGTTAGCTCAAGCAATTTTTTGCAAGATGACAATCAAAAATGCTCAATTGAAGGTAGGACTGTTTGTTGGTAGTATTACGTTGTTCTTGGCAGGTTGCGGAGGCGGAGCAGCCCCCGCCGAGCCAATTACATCAGAGGCGAGTGAGGTTACTGATGTTGTGGTTGTTGAAAAAGAGGTTGAGATTGAAGTTGAAAAAATGGTTGAGGCGGCGGCTGAGGAAGAATACTTTGCTGCGGAAGAAGTTATGGAAGAGGCCGCAGAAGAAGAGGCGTCTGAAGAATTAGGCGAGGCAATGGATGATAGTTCAAGTTGGGCATCAGATGAGGAACCCGTCGCTGTTCCGACAATGAGTCCATCTACTGTAATTCAGCAAACTGATCCTTTACGAGCTGGAGAGATTGATGACAATGCTCAATGGATGGATTACCTTAGTTACCGCAACAATTATCGTGAAGGAAATATTCATCACGTGGATGTAAGCGAACGATACATCATTGAGGTTATCGATGAGAAGGGTAAGCCTGTGATGGACGCGATGGTCAGCTTTTACGCCAAAGATGGCAATCAATCGGTACAAATTTATGGAGCGAGAACCTATGCCAATGGACGCGTGGCGTTTTATCCACAAGCTTTGGGAATGAATTTGGCCAACGTTAACAATTTTATTGTTCAAGTTGAGCGAGCTAATGCTTTTTCACGTCTAACGCTGTCTCGTTCTGATGTACAGGTCGGTAATGCTTGGCAACAACCGTGGCAGGTCGTTTTAGCCGACTCGCTTGCTACTGAGACCACGAACCTTGATATTCTCTTTCTAATTGATGCCACGGGTAGTATGCAGGATGAGATTGATAAAATCCAGAGCACCATTTTTGATGTGGCTTCACGAATTGAAGCCTTGCCAATTAAGCCAGATACCCGCTATGGTATGGTCACCTATCGGGACCGGGGGGAAGCATTTGTGAGTAAAACCTATCAATTCACCGATCAAGTGACTGAATTCCACGCAGATTTGAGTACAGTGTTTGCCGATGGCGGTGGGGATTATCCCGAGGCTTTGAATGAAGGCTTGCACGATGCCATTCATAATGTTGCCTGGCGAGAGGAAAATGCTGCCCGATTGATTTTTCTGGTGGCCGATGCGCCCCCTCACCTGGATTACCACAACGATTACAACTATGCTCACGAAATGGATCAGGCCGCTCGAATGGGCATTAAAATCTTTCCAATTGCCAGCAGTGGACTTGATAATCAAGGTGAGTATATTTTTAGACAATTGGCTCAATTCACTCAAGGCCGCTTTATTTTTCTAACGTATGATGGGCCTACGAATGGTGGTTCGGCTGGTAGTACAACGACACATCACGTTGATAGTTATTCAGTAGAAAATTTGGATGATTTGTTAGTGCGCTTAGTTCACGAGGAGTTGGCCTTTCAATCACCCCAAATGGGTGTTGCGCGAACAGAAATTATCGACCGCGTTGAGGTCGCTACACCGGTTCGGGTAGGGGCGACCCTTCGATCAACGCCAATTCCTAGCGAGCCAGTGGTTATCTCTGTGGTTGATGATCGATCACTAGGAGAGATAATTTCAATTGAGATGATTAGTGTCGCCGTGAGTGGATTTTTAGGGATATTATTCTTAGCGATCTCTAAAGGGTGGTTGACACCGCCGTAGTATAACTTTTAGGTAGGCGGGCAAATATGCACGTTTGCCCGCCTAATTTTTACGCTTGATCGTCTTGAATTTGTCGCGCCTCTAGCCCTGCGACACTTGCTGCCACTCCTTGACTTTGATCAAGCCTTTTTGCTTATCTACTTTGTAGACACTCCCTCGATTGTCAGTAATCGTAGCAATAAGCGTGCCCCCGAAGAAACCAACATGCTCACGGATGGCTTTTCGTAACTCCCGGCTGGCGTGCCCGCCTTTAATGACACCATAGTACGCGTAACCTGTGAGGTGTTTCCCCCAAGCAACTGCGTCCGCTGCTTTGATCACGTCAAACAGTGCCTCATCTTCATCTCGGAATTGAACCGGTGTACCCGTGTCAGCCAAAGCTGCCTCATTTAGTTCGTGAAGTTGTCTTAGGCTTGTGGCAAACCCAGCAAAATCATCATTTTCAACCGCAGGCCATAAAACTTCATCAAATAATCGCCCTGTCTCACTACTCAAGTGTGGTGCTGCTTTTAATAGATTGGCCCACTGATCGTCTTCATAAGACTCTGGTAAATTCTCGGTATCATCAGGGAACAAAATCACAAATGGCCAAGCATACTTTTCCTTGTGTTCAATTTCTTTGCGACGAATTACAGACGGTATCCCATTTTCCTCGGTGCTGTCTAGGTCGATAAGCAGCAGTCCACCTTTCTCAAAACTTCGGATATCCAAGGCGTAACGCACTTTATCGAGAGCAAGGGCTTCACTTAAGGCCACAGCCCCCTGTTGTTCTTCTGGTAAATTATGGATCCAGGCATAAGCTTGGGCCACGCTCATTGCCTGTAAGGCATCTGTCCCTAAACCGACTAAACTAGGAATGGTTGACTCGATTTCAAGCTCGCCTGTGGCTGGTAGTTGATGATGCTGCAAAAATTGCTCGGCTGCTGCGTGACCCGCATGGGCACGAGGTCCGGTGATTTGCAAGCTACTACTTGCTTGCCCAAATATTTGAATAGGAGGGTGTTGTAGTGTAATCCCCAAGAGGCACAGTTTTGTACCTGCTTCATTTTCAAATTTAACGAGCCCTAGTGGAAGACTAACTGGGCTACCAACTTCTATCATCATATTGTCTAAACCTCATTTGAATTACGCTGGAGAGCATATTATAAAGCACATAATCCGTCAATTATTGTAACTTCCGATAAATAATAAAAAATGCCAGTGATCATATGATCACTGGCATTCAAGAAATTTAGCTAACTACAAGATAGAGTTTAATTAGCTGGTATAGACAGATGTTTCTCGTACATCAACAATACTCTGACCCTCAATACTTTCCAGAACAGCCACCAACTCTTCCTGAGTAGCATTGCGAACTTTTAGGACGATCTCCCAAGAGTTGTTCTTCTTTGGGGTGCGACTGCTCCCCATAGACATAATGCCATACCCTTTTTCGGCAAGTGCGCCAGTTAGCTTACTAAATTCACCCTTCTCATCAGGGACACGCATCGTAACACGCCAACCTGGTTCATTTGCCCCCAACATCTCTTTCAGTTCAATCAACAGGTCTGTTTCAGTAATGACGCCCGCTACCATGCCATCCTCGATAACAACGATGCCATCAATTTTATGCTGAATCATTAAATCGGCAGCTTCTTCAAGGGTAGCATCGGCATCAATGGTATGTAAGTCTTTGCCTTTAAGCATGACCTTGTCGACCGTCATATCGGCCAACATACGCGTGATTTCCCAAACTTCGAGGCTACCAAGACGTTCTGGTGGGATTTGCATGCTGTTTCGAGTGAGCATACCCAACACTTTTTTTCCAGCGCCAATCACTGGCAAGTGCCGAATGCTGTTTTCAACCATCATTTGTTGAGCTTCAACCACTCGTTTTCCAGATTCGATCATGATGGGATGTCGAGTCATATAATTTTTGACTAACATAAAAGACCTCTCTTCTTTAAGAGTATTGATTTAATTTTAATGAATTTGAAAGAATACGTCCTACGCAACTGAGGATAACGTAGGACGTAGATTTTTTAGCAGATTGTGTGTCTGCATTGCCAGATGCTAGGCTGGTGTATGAATGACCGCTTCCACTTCCTGTAACTTTTCTAGTGGAATGTGGCAGAAGATGCGGTGTCCATCACCTGCATCTCGCCAAGGTGGCACTTCCTGTTCACAGATTTTGCCGCCATCTGGTAACATTTCACGGCGTGGGCAGCGAGTGTGGAACCGACAGCCACTGGGTGGATTGAGCGGGCTTGGGACCGACCCCTCGAGGCGAATGTGTTTCTGTTCAGCTGTTGGGTCTGGAATAGGTACCGCAGAGAGGAGCGCTTCTGTGTATGGATGGTAAGGCGGTGCATAGATATTCTCAGCTGGCCCAATTTCCATCACCTGTCCTAGATACATTACCGCAATCGAGTCAGAGAAGAAGCGGACTACACTCAAGTCGTGGGCGATAAACATCATCGTGGTATCAAATTCTTGCTGAATTTCTAGCAGGAGATTGATAACCGCCGCCTGAACCGACACATCCAACGCCGAAACTGGCTCATCGCACAATACAAGGTCAGGACGTCCGGCCAAGGCCCGGGCAATCCCAACTCTCTGCTTTTCACCCCCGCTCAATTGGCGAGGTAGACGATTGTAGTAGAACTCATCTAGTTTCACTGCTCGTAACAGCTTAATAACTTCATCCCGAATTTCACTGGTAGGCACTGTTTTGAATCGTCGTAGGGGGCGCTCAATCTGTTTACCAACACTGTATGTTGGATTCATCGTAGAGTCAGGGTTTTGGAACACCATTTGTAACTCACGAATTAAATCAACAGTTCGATTATTAACCTTGTTCCCAATATCAAAACCAAGGAACTCAGCTTCACCGCCTGTCTTGCCTTCAAGACCAATGATTGTTTTGATGAGTGTACTCTTTCCACAACCGGACTCACCTACAACGCCCAAGGTCTTTCCTTTGAATACATCAAAGCTCACATCATCGACGGCTTTGACATACTCTTTCTCACCTAACCCAATTAGACTGAGCGGTGAACCACTGGGATGGTTATAGTAAGTCTGCAAATGATTTAGCTTGAGAATCGCATCGGTCATCTCCATGCGATCATCATCCTCAGCTACAATTGGAACTAGCTCAGGTGGTGGTGTCCAATCGGCCGCAACAATTTCTTCAGCAAAGACGCATCGTACTGTATGGAATTGATTTCCTTGGAACTCTTCTAGTACAGGTCGTGCTTGTCGACAGGCATCTTGTGCGTAGTCACAGCGTGGTTCAAAGAGACAACCAGGTGGCAGATTTGACGGCGAGGGCACTCGACCTTTGATCGGATAGAGAACACTCCCTTGCTTTCCACGACCTAGTTTTGGTAGACAGCGAATCAAACCTTGTGTGTAAGGATGGCGGGGATCTTTGAAGATTTCTTCAGCCGTTGCCATCTCAACCAACTCGCCGGCGTACATTACACCGACACGGTCACTTACCCGAGCGATAACCCCCATGTTGTGGCTGATGAGTAGAATAGCTGTGTCAAACTCATTACGGAGTTCGTTCACCAAGTCTAGTACCGCCGCTTCTACGGTCACATCGAGAGCGGTGGTTGGTTCATCCATAATTAACAGAGCCGGGTTGTTGAGCATCGCCATCGCGATGACCACGCGTTGCTGCTGCCCCCCTGAAATTTGGTGAGGATAACGCATCAATACCTTGGCTGGATCGGGCATATTTACCCGGCCCAACATCTCAGCACAACGTTCTCGTGCTTCACTATCAGCAATATCGCGGTGAACGGTCAATACCTCAGCCATCTGCTCCCCAATCCGTAGTACTGGATTGAGCGAGGTCATTGGGTCTTGATATACCATTGAGATTTGGTTACCACGCAAGCGACGTAACTCTTCAGGTGTACGACCAACCAAAGATTCCCCTTGGAAAGTAATGTCACCTTTGGAGATGCGACCGTTTCGACCTAGGTAGTTAACCATCCCATAAGCTAGGGTACTTTTACCACAACCTGACTCACCCACAATTCCGACAGTTTCACCGCGATGAATATCAAACGTAACATCTTTTACCGCATGAACATCGCCCGTTCGGGTTTCATAGGCAATGCCCAAGTTTTTTACTTGAATAACGGGTTGATCCATTTTTCCCGACCTTTGGGTCATAAACTTTTTCGCTCCCTCCAGCGTAACTTGTCATGTGTAAGGTTAGTAAATTACGCTAGTTATGTTCATTTTATCTTTTAGCGATATCGCTGTATCTCTTCATTAACACCGTCAGCCATGAGATTTAGGCCAACAACCAACATTGCAATGGCGATTGAGGACCAAAGCGCATCCCACGGATGTCCTGATTGAATGAAGGATCGACCAAGGTTGATGATGCTACCCCAGTCTGGTGATGGGGGTGGCAGCCCCAGACCCAAGAAGCCTAGGGTTCCGATAGCGAATACCGCATACCCCATCCGTAACATCGCATCAACGATGATTGGACCGCGGGCATTCGGTAGAATTTCAACAAACATAATATAGAATGGGCTCTCGCCGCGGGTTTGAGCTGCCGCCACAAAGTCCCGAGTTTTGATATCGAGGGTCAGACTACGTACCAAACGAGCAATCCCTGGCGCACCTGCAATTGTAATCGCCAGAACGACATTCGTGGCGGAGGGGCCAAAGGCGGCAATGATAACTAAGTATAAAATCACCTGAGGGAAGGCAAGGAGCATATTGAGGAATAACATAAGGACTTCATCAATATACCCTCCAAAGTATCCAGCAATAACCCCTAAGGTTCCCCCCACAATGAGGGCGACGATTACCGAAGCGGGAGCTAGGAAGAGAATAACCCGCGACCCATGTGCTAAACGTGCCCATAAGTCACGTCCCTGACGATCTGTGCCAAACCAGTGGTCAGCGGAAGGCCCTTTCAGGTTTTCACCACGGAACTGTTCAACGGGACCATACACTGACAACCAAGGAGTTGTCACATCAGCATAGCCTTCTACATTTCCTGTGGCGCAGTTGAGCCATTGGGTTGGTATAAGGATGCAGTTATCAGCAAAAATCGCAATAAAAACCCAAAACCCAACTAGCAAAAATCCAACTAGTGCAACCCGTGATTGGGCAAAGATCTTGATTGTTTCTTGTAGCTGCTTCCAGCGCGTATTTTCAGCGGCTGGTTTAGGTGTATCTGTTGTTGCGGTCATAGGCGTCTCCTTTCAAGAAATTTTGGCTAAATAGTAACTTGCGTCACAATTCAGCTACGAGAATCGAATCCGAGGATTTAGATAGGTGTAGATAAAGTCAGCCAAGAGCTGGCTTAGGATAGCGATAATAACCAACACTAGTGCTGAGGCTCCTAAGGCTGGGAAGTCTTTGAACAAGGCTGAGTCAAGAACATACCGACCAACACCAGGGAAGGCGAACAGCGTTTCCACAATCACAATCCCGCCTACAAGCCAGTTGATGTGTAGGGTGATAATTGTAATCGGGGCCATCAATGCATTTCGTAAAGCGTGCTTAAAGATAATGCGGTTGCGTGGTAGCCCTTTTAAGACCGCTGTGCGAATGTAGTTGGTGCGCATGACTTCAACCATGCTGGAGCGGGTGATTCGGAGGACATAGCCCAATTCCAGAAGCGTCAGTGTAGCAATCGGCAAAACAAGCATTGCCGGATTTCTAAAAAGGGCTGTATCATCCGTTACCACCACAGCTCCCGGTACCCAATTGAGCCATTGAGCGAATATTAGGATGAGAAAAATCCCACTGGCGAACTCTGGGGTCGCTGTTGCCACCAAACTACTGATCGAGAAGACTCGATCAATAACCCCCCCTTCATTCAAACCCGCAAATAAGCCTAAAACTAGAGCAACGGGCATTACGATAATAAATGCAGAGGCTGCTAAGAAAAGTGTGTTCAATAGACGACGAGGTAAGACCTCTACGACAGGTCGACGATCTTTAAATGAAACACCAAAATCACCTCGTAGAATACCGCGTCCAAGCGGAATATAGGCGTCGGGAGCACCAGGCACAATAATCCAACCGGTCGCTGATTTGTAAGTTGCCTCTGACTGGCTACCTTCAATCCACTTTGCAACACGGTTTCCACCATCAACGCCCCAGACAACTCGAGCACCTGTTTCATCGGTTTGCCAAAGACTATCTGGTAGTTCCTCTTCGGCAATGGTTCCATCAGTTTGAATGAAGCGGCGCATGTAAGTTACAGCACGTTCCCCATCTTCACCTGCTTCCTGCTCAACATTGGTAAAGACTTGATACCGGACACCATCTGAGTCGACAGCCCACCAAGAGATACGATCTGCTTCAGGGTCGATATCTCGGACTAGATCGCCCCCAACCATTCGCTCAGCCTCCCAATCACTACCAAACATCCAACGCCAATAACGCGTACCTAATGTCTGATCTAGACCATTTTGTGCGTTAAAGGAAGCTTCTTGTTGTTCTGTGATGGTGTTCCCTAATGTGGCCACGGCAATATTGCCAGGCGCACATTCAGTCAATAGGAAGATTGCGACGGACATGAGAAATAGTGTAAGGATTGAGGTAAAGAATCTTCGACTTAGAAATTTAACCATAAGTTCCACCCTTTCTAAAGTTTGAACTGGCCAACCGTCATCGATCAGCCGAATATGTTTTTTTACTTAAATCACGACGGGGTGAATATTTTTGTGGAGAGGAAATAAGTGAAGAGAGGTAATAATTAAGCCCCTTTGCTTTCCTCTCAAGTAAAGTGTTTTTATATATTCTGTATCAAACTAGGTGTCACATCAGCTTTCTCGCAGACTTTACGACCCTGCGAGGAAGCTCATATCCATCCTGACTACACTTTACTGGTCAAATATGATGAGAGAGAGCAGTCGCTCTCTCTCATCATAAATTTTAGCTAGATCATCAACTTACTTGAATGGATCCGCTTCTTCATCGTACCAGACATCGTGGAACAGGTTGTAGCCTGTTGGGTGAGCAGCCATCCCGTCACCTTTGAAGGCGGGGTTTTGCACTCGCCAGCCATTTCGCCAGTAAGCAATCAAGACTGGCCCACGCTCTTGCATGATGCGCTGAACGTCAGCCATGATGGCCCGGCGGGCTTCAACATCCAGGGTTCCCTGAGCTGCAACCAGTCGCTCTGTGAATTCTTCATCAACCCAGCGAGACTCGTTCCAAGCTACGGGATTACCTTCACCATCGGCAATATAAGCTAAGGGGAGTAACATAACAGCTAGAGGACGGTGAGTCCAAGGCGTAATCCCAACTGCAGTCTCATCCCAGAGATCCCAGAAGGCTGCGTTTGGCATTGTATCCAAGGTAACATTCATACCAGCGGCTTTAGCATCTTCCTGGTAGGTTTCAGCATAAGCCACAACATCGGGCCAACCGGTACCAACAGAGATACTGAAGGTCAAGCCTTCTTGACCAGCTTCTGCCAGCAAGGCTTGGGCACCTTCTGGATCATACTCAGGTACATCCATCGGAGCGAATTCAGGCTGAACTGGAGCGACGTGAACGTCGTGACCCAAGTCACCTTCACCAAAGTAGGCGTTGCCCAAGATTTTTTCGCGGTCTTGTACCATTTTGATCGCGTTTCGAACATTGACATCACCCCAAGGATCTTGGTCAACACGGACACGGAAGACACGTGTTTGAGCAGTACCAACAGACTGGACTAGAACATTGTCATTGTCGCGAAGCGCCAAGAATGTATCTACACTGGGGTCATATATGGTATCAACTTGACCGCTAGTGAGAGCTGCAACAGCCGCTGTTTGATCTTCGCCCAAGTCAATCCACTCAATCGCATCCAAGTATGGTAGTGGATCGCCATCTTCGCCCATTCGCCAGTAACCTTCGCGGGCTTCGGCCCGAACACGCTCACCCACTTTGAACTCAACAACATTGTAAGCGCCTGTCCCAGGGTTCCGACCAGTAGAGATGTCCCCATCAAAGCTGCGATGCATAATTTGAGCTGGATAGTGGAACAAGTTCTCTGGAACAGCCAAAAGCGGGGCATCCAGAGCCAATTTAATCGTGTAATCATCAACTTTAGTAACATTGTCAATGACTAAGAAACCTTCCCACAAGCCCAAAATTGATGAGCCAGTATCTGGGTTTAACCATTCGGTGAAGTTGTAAATAACATCTTCAGCAACTAATTCCTCACCGTTTGTAAAATTGATACCTTGGCGAAGGTTCAATGTCCATTCAGTGAGATCATCGTTGGCTTCCCAGCTGTCCAAGAGATAAGGGCGGGTTACATTGTCTGAACCAGTTTCGGTGAGGTACTCGTAAGAGTGACGGAACTGGTTAGCGTCAAATACCCAAGCGTAGCGAGCGGGGTGATCAACAGCTTTAACCTGAGTAGCGATACGGAGTGTACCACCGCGTGTGATGCCACCAGCTGGTGCTGCGGCTTCTTCTTCCATTGCTTCTTCTTCGGCTGGAGCAGCTTCTTCTTCAGCAGGCGCTGGTTCAGCTGGGGCTGGGGCTGCTCCACCACCACAAGCGGCGATGAACGTAGCGGCACCGGCTGACATCCCTAATAGAGTTGCCATGCGCATAAACTCGCGGCGGGTAATACGACCCTCTTTGAGTTTTCGATAGGCATTAGGCAGCTGCGCGTGCGCATCACGTAACTGCTCTTCGATCTGACGATCTTGACGATTGCGATACATTACTTTCCTCCTTTTTTAGTGTGTAAGTAAAGAATATTTATTAATAACGAGCTTGAAATATATTCCTGATATATCAGGAATATATTTCAACTCCGCAATCACAATAAACGATTTTTTACAAAATTTCCCCCTTCGTTGGTGGGTAGGTGAAGGATAAATTCAAATAAGACAGAGTCGTCAGTTTGGGGAATAAATTTTGATCAACCTCAGATAATCTGTAGGTTTGTACAAAACACGTTTTATAAAGCTAATACCTATCAATTGATTAGTTATAGTGATGAGGTATTATTATTTAGGAGTCGCTAAAAAGCTTTATGTATATCAATTGTTTGGCGAAATTATTACAAAATTATTACTCTAATATTAGAACATAACTTTGGAATTTGCCTGAACGTCCGTAACTATACCATAAGATTATTCTTATGCCAAATAAGACCTGAACCCCAATTTGTTTTATGACAACAAGCAATTTGGGGATGATACTATGATTTTAATGCATTGACGATTTTTGCGGCAGCAGCCTGTTGGGTTTCAATATCGCGGCCAAATGAGATGCGAAAATACTGTTTGAAGGCCTCTCCAAAGATGTCACCTGGAACCACGGCAATGTGATGTTTATGAAACATCATATCGCAAAATTCACGGCCATCCATGCCCTTATGATTAATACGGGGGAAAAGATAAATTGCCCCACCAGGTGGCAGCACTTCAATGCCAGGGCAGTCTGTTAGCGCTTGTTTCCATACTAAATATCGATTTCGAAAGGCAGTTCGCATTTCGGAGAGATATGCCTGACGGTCTGGGTGACGTAGAATGTTCACAGCCCCTTTTTGCGCAAACGCCACACCACATACCGTTAGATATTGATGGATACGATTGAGGGCATCCGAGATTTCTGCCTGGGCTGCGATGTAGCCTAAGCGCCAGCCAGTCATTGCATAATTTTTTGAAAATCCATTGGCATACAAAAATAGCTCAGAGTCGCCCATGAATTGGCCGATCGACACATGTGGCTGCTCATAGACAAATTCGTGATAAATCTCATCGGACAAGATAAAGAAACCGTGTTTTAGCGCTAATTCGGCAATGGCTTGTAGGACATCAGGCGGTTGAACAGCGCCGGTTGGATTACCGGGTGTGGTTAAAATCATCATGCGGGTGCGCGGGGTGATTGCGGCTGCAACTTGCTCCGGGTCTAATGATGAAGCCTGTTGTTGGTGATAGGGGCATAGGCACCGGCGTCGCTCCCGCCATCTCTACAACAGCTTGGTAGTGAGACCAAGTGGGCTGGGGAATAATCACCTCGTCTCCAGGCCCCAATAAGGCCAAGCCGCACATACTCCACGCCTCACTAACGCCACTGGTAACAATCAATTCTGTTTCGGGATTAAAGGCTCGACCCGTTACTTCAGCAATATCATCGGCTAAAACTTGACGTAACTCGATCAGGCCTCGATTGGCGATGTAATGCACAAAATCGTCCTCCAAAGCCTGTTTTGCTTCCTCGATAGCTCCAGGTGGCATTTTCCAATCAGGTCGCCCTACTTCTAAATGAAGAACGGTATGTCCTTGACGCTCAAGGGCTGTGGCTCGATCAAAAACGGCTCGAATGCCAGAAGCAGGCAGTAAACGACGAATTGTGCTCATTATCATCTCTTTCAAGGTTGGGTAAATTTGGCACATCTTAGTGCAATCTATTGCTTTGTCAAAAGTGGTATAATTTGGGGGCAACAAATTTGAAAGTAAAAAAGCTGAGGCATTGATTATCGAGCCTCAGCTTTTTTCAGATATCATAAATCGATCGTTTATTTAATCCAGGTGAATGTAGCCGTGACGGGGAGATGGTCTGATCCCCCAGAGTTTGGCAGGGTTTCGGCCTCATTAGCAAAGAAATAATCATTGTAGAAAATGTGATCAATCCGCACCAAGGATGGGAAACTGACCGCATCCCTAAACTCACGGGTTGGGGAGGGGAAGGAGAAGCCAAATCCCCAGCCTGCCTCCCAATGCGCATTATTAAGATGTGTGTCCAGCAATCGATAGGTGCCCGTTTGATCTGTGGTATTGAAATCGCCTCCTAAAATCACTGGGCCTTCATTGGGCAGAATGTCCTCTTCTAACACCTGAGACATGTGACTGTATCGTCGGAACCACCCTCGATTTGATAGCGGGTGAACATTCAAGACGGTAATGGTTCCGTTGGGTGTTTCAGCCAAAACCTCAAGTAAATTTCCCTTTCTGACGGCTGCTTCTACTTTGGTCAATGGATAGCGACTGACGACTGCCTGATTTACTGTTGCATCGTGAATGATGTAGATCTCTTCATCGTCATATAGGCCAGATAGGGCCGCAAAAATATTGTCAGGCTTTGTTGCCTTTTTAATTTCTTGTAACAACAAAATGTCAGGCTGTTCTTCCTTAATAAGCGTCGTCATTGACTCTATATCTCGATTACGGCTCCAGATGTTATAGCTCATGACCTTGAGCGTTGTGTCGCTGGCTAAGGCTACACTGGGACGCGGGAGAAAGAGGGGGGCGTAGTTGAGCAGGATGAGTAATGTTGGGAGGGCAAAGCTGACCGCTAACCATTGCCGACGACCAACTAGGGCAATCAGCAAGCCTGGGACCAGGAATAGGAGCAACCAGGGCATTAGGTAATTGACCAAACGCACAAAGAAGAGGCGATCTCCTGGTCCATAACGGAGTAGATATGATGAAAGAATACCTAAGCTGAAGGCCCACAAGGACAGCCAAAAGAGATTTGCGCCCGTGCGCCATATAAATTGGAAAAATGAAAGTAGGTTTTGTTGAATCATATATAAAAAAATCTCCAGATTGTCAGAGAAAGATTGTGTATTTTGATTGTTTCTCTTATCTGTTTAGATGTAATAAAAAGTGAATAACTTACCAGTCTTGAATTTTGCTTTGGTCATCATAGGAGACTTTGTTTAATCGAAAATTAACAAAGTGTGACCTTCCTGAGAGAATGGTAAGAAAATGTTATTTTACCAATCACATAAAATTTAGCGAACAATTGATAATTCGGCGATGACGGGTAAATGATCCGATCCAGCGTTATTATCTAGGGTTGCAGCCCGATGCACATAAAAGTGATCGCTGTAAAAAATATGATCAATACGAACCATTGGTACGAGAACGGGTATACCTCTGACTTGCGGTCTCTTTGATGGAAAGGTGAAACCAAAGCCCCAACCAGCATCCCAATGGGCGTTCCCCAGTTCCCGCTCTACCATTTGATATGTTTCACTATGATCAGTAGTGTTAAGATCTCCTGCCACAATTAATGGCCCCTGATGTTGCTTTATGTCTTGCACCAAGTTGTCGATTTGCCATTGCTGATCCTGCCAGGTCAATGGTGTACGGGGATGAATGTTCCAAACATCAATTTGCCCCGCTGATGTCTCAATTGTGACCTTTTGTAGCCTTCCCTTGTCAGGGTTGGTCTCACCTGGGGTGACGGGATATCGGCTGACAATGAGTTGGCCCATCCATCCTTCATAGGTATGGTATGGTTCATTCTCCCCATACATATCCTTCAACCCCAAACGTAGGGCCAACGCAATTTCTGGAATAACCTCCTGCATGACCAAGACGTCTGGCTGTTCAGTCTTAATCATCGCAACAACCTCATTCATCTGCTGATTACTGTGTAGCACATTGTAACTCATCACCTTGAGCGGCTCGTTTCCGGCGAGTGCTATCGTCAGGCGTGGGAGAAAGAGAGGTGCATACGTTAGGGCGAGAACCAATGTTGGCATCACCAAAATCCAGGCGGCTCGTCGCCGTAACAATAGGGCTAGAATAAAAATAGGAGTTAACCCCATCAAGAGCCACGGCATAAAGAAGCCAAATAGACGTACGGGAAGAAATTGATCATCCAGTAAAGCGTGTAAAATGTAGGCTAAAAATATTGCTCCACCCGCCAGGGTGGCGGCAAACCAAAATAAATTATGGAGTAGTTTAAATGGACGTCGTCCAAATAAGTTTCGCATGAATGTTTGTATCTCCTAAAACCAGTTATTTGGTCGATGAAAAAATAAGGGTAACAAATTTTGTGATGAGAATATAAGATCCAATAAGACCGATTCCAATAACAAGACCAATCCGAATGAGATCGGCTAACTCTTTGTATCCAAATTTGGTGCTACCAATAGCCAGAATGATTGCCCCAATAAATGAGCTAATCAGTATGAGACTTGCCGCTATAATATTCGCGTAGCTAAAAATATTGAATGTATTTTGTGATTGATATGACCAGCACCAATACCAATAGACCAGTAAACCAACCCCGGCAATGCTACTAAAATGTTTGAAAACAAAGTATACAATCAAATACACACCAGCTAATTCAAACATTTCGGCCCGAAAGATCGGGAATGTTTGGACAAAGAAGCCTCTCCCGTGGGTCATTTCATCCCAGACAATATGGGCAAAAATACCGATGAGTAGGGACAGTATCACAAGTGAAAAGCGTGACCAGGGCACAAATTGATACGGAGCCAAGTAGGGCTGCAGTCTTTCGCGGTGAAAAGCTGGTAATAATCGCCACAGTGGGCGCTTTAACCAAGTGTGAAATATCCATAGCAAAATTAGACTGATTGGTAAATCGACCACGAACATCCCCAACAAGCTATGACTGGCAATAACGGTCGGCAGTTGTAAAAAGTAGCCCACATCGGGAATGACACTGCCGATAAGCAGGGCGGACAGACTCAGACGGCGATTGAGATGAGAAATAGGAATGATGGCGGCGGGATGAGCTAGGGTGAAGGGCATTAACAAGCTCCTGTTTTGATTTTTAGTATACTTTGATAGTCTAGGTATAATGATAAAAAATTATGGATTGCAAACGACCTTCCGTAAATCGTTCACAATCCACAATACATCATTCACTCTTACTCAGGCTCTCAGGCCAGATTGAGTTTGACTACGTCTCACCCAACGAGCGATCAACCAAACGCATAAAGGATAAAGAGTTAAGCCGATTGTCAACAGGCCAATCGGTAATTTTTCAAACAACACGCTCTGAGGCGTGAGAATTGTTGTGAAATAGGTGGGGAGGGCTGCGGCGATGCTCATCATAAAGATCACTCCCCCAACGTACATCATTTGTGTCCCGATTAAGCCCGCCAACAAATAGATACCTCGGCGACTAGGGCGGGCCGCTCGTAAGCTGGCGGCCAAAATCAAAATCCAGACCAAAGAAAATGCGGTTTCTAACCAAACAATATTACCGGGATAGATATTACCCGGCCCCCACCCGGTGGTGAAGAGCTGTTGACTATCAATAATCGTGTTGAACGCCAAATAGGTGGTGAACGGAAGCGTCATCAACGTGGCTTGTTCCCAGCTATCGACGGCGATTAGGGTGACCAAGACTGGGAATATGATGACGAAAGCCCAGGGTGTAACTGGTACAACTAATAAGGCTAAAAAGAGCCACCCTAACCAAGCGTACCACCACGTTGGCCAGTCGCGCCACCAAGCGATGGCTGCGCCTGCGCCAAAGATAATCAAGTAAATACCGAGCGGCATAAATTGTCCGACAAAGTACCAACTGAGACCGCTGACACCTAACAATGGCAGGGCAGCTAAGACAACATCTGGCCAATCGACAACCCCCGCAGCTCGTCGCCAGGCGATGCCGATTTTGCGGGGTAGCCCAAACTGCTTGATGGCGTTTCGCTCTGCTTCTATCCGCGATAATCCACGCAACTGTAAGTCGTGCACCAATTCTTCTAAATGACTACGTACCTCGGCGACGGCTTCGGCCCGTAAATGATGCGGTACAGTTTGCTTGAATATCTCTAGATAATCCTGAATTGCTGACATGGTCATGTTTCTCCCAAATTGATTTGGACTGCATTCCAAAGCCCTTTTCAAGTACTATGCCGAGCTGTAAGCTGGCTTGAAATGTGCGTTTCAAGCCAGCCCGTCAAGTAGCTTGATCAAATTGCGTGAAAAATCTGTCCAACGTTGGGCAGATTTGCTTAATTCCGCGCGGCCTTCGTCAGTGATGTGGTAATATTTGCGGGAGGGACCATCTTCGATGACCTCCCACTGGCTCAAAACCAACCCATCCTTTTCTAGACGATGCAGTGCTGGATAGAGCGTTCCCTGCTCTAACTCAAAGTACCCCTCACTGCGGACTTGTAATTCTTTCACAATTTGATAACCATACATCGGTTTTTCAGCGAGTAATCTTAAAATCATCACTGCTGTGCTACCGGTGCGCATGTCCAATTTTCCCACGTCGCGTCTCCTTCATTATCTTAGTACCTAGATATTCTACAACACTTTTTGAAGAGATCAAAATCTATCGATTGAAAACTTGAAAAGGTCGGGTTGCATACATTTTTTAGAGTTCGCAACTTTTTTATTGCTACATTACATAATCTTGACAAATCAAAAGACGCCCTCTAAAATTACATGACATAAGACTTGAATCTTAGTTGTGTTTTAATTCAATAATTTCCGCCAATTTTTATTGGTAAATGCTAGATGTTGTGTGTTTGTCTAAAATAAACTACAATATCTAGTGTTCCGCATCTATTATTCCGCCATTGGTTTGTAAATAACGGGGTGTTGTATGTTTGGCAAACGCAAAAAAATTGAAGAGTTAAGTGTTGAAGAACTCCAACGCGCTTTGGTGGTCAAACGTCGTCAGGCGCGGTTGGATAAATTTAATGAATTGTCGGGGGCAGGGCGTTCGGCGAATGAAGCCTTGGTCGGCCCCGAAACCAAACGGGGTAACGTTGTCCCCAAAACGTGGGTGCCAAGGCGAAGTGCTCCCCAACCTAATGATGGTTTAGAGACTGAAGCTGCACCCAAGAAACGTTTACGGGATATGCTGTTGTTAGGGTTAGAGGTTGCTGCGGTGATTGGTCTTGTTGGGGTGTTGACAGCATCTTATTTTAACTTACGTGAACTAAATGACGAAGTGGCCGAAGCCCAGCAAAATTTACTGGCACAGGAAGTGGACAGCCAACAAAGTTTGCCCTTGGAAGTACCAACATCTGCCCCTATGGCCTTGGCTCGCCTGCCTGGTGGCCATAGCTCACCTACCTCACCTGGGGGGGCTGTTCCAGATGTCCCGCTTCATCTGCAACATTGGGTACAACCTTCAAATCATACCTCTAATTCTGCCGCAGCGATTGAAATCGAAAAACAGGAAATTCCTGCCCCAACCCGAATTGTTATTCCCAAGATTAACGTCGATGCTCGGATTGTGCACGGGGTTGGGTGGGAAGATTTGAAGAAAGGGGTGGGCCATCTGCCAGGAAGTGCGCACCCTGGGCAGCGAGGGAATATGTATTTGGCTGCTCATAATGACATTTATGGTGAAATATTTCGATATATCGGTGATTTAGAGATTGGTGATGAATACATTATTTATGGGGGTGACCAAAAATTCCACTATGTGGTCAAAGAAAAGCGAATTATTGAGCCAACCGAAGTTGAAGTGATGTGGCCGACGACTGAGCCGGTGGCTACCTTGCAGACCTGCTATCCTTACCTTGTTAACACCCATCGTTTGGTTGTTATTGGTGAATTGGTTGAATAATTATCGAGATGGTATAATCGTCAGCGAATAATGTTGTTGATGAGGAAATAAATATGTCTAAGAAATCTCGCCGTCTACGACGGCAACAATTGACAAAAAAAGATGGGTCCAAAAAACCGGCAATTTCAACACCTGTTGCTGAGGTTGTGGAAGAGGTTGAAGCACCTTCAGATGTGGTGCAACCCACTGTTACTCGCAAAGGAATAGGATTAGCTACCGAATATTTCTATGTGTATCGTGATATTCGTAACGTCTTTATCGTGGCGCTTTTGATGTTTTTTGTTTTGGTGGGCCTATCATACGTTATATAACTAAAAAGCTGTCTTGTCTTAGCCGTGACCCCTTGACTCTCTTGTGAGTCGAGGGGTTTTTTATTCCCACAAAAATTCACGCTTAAGCGTCGCCCAATCAGAGATATGCCGTAGCTGTCCATCGGTCATCAGGCGATAGACTGCCGACTGACTCCC
The DNA here is from genome assembly GCA_028285035.1 of Phycisphaerae bacterium. The sequence goes on along the minus strand of JANQQF010000107.1, from coordinate 12,734 downwards.
TTTGACGGCTGCTCCAACTGTGGGTTCCTCGTTTGGGGTGGGGGTTGGATCGGGCGTAGGTTGGTAATTGACAAGAAAAATAACGAGTGTCCACCAAAAAAATTTGATCGTAATCTAGGCATTAAGATCGGGAGTATTGAGCCATAATCGTTGTCCCACTGACAGCGGGTTCGAAAAATTCATTACGAACCTTGAGGTAATCTTCATCGGCAAAGAATTGTTCCATCGCTGTTTCGCTGTCGAAGTATATGGTGAAAACTCGATTGATGGGTGCCTCAACCTCACTTTTCAACACCTCAGCAATCTTGAAGTCGTAGCCAAAGCCGCCCCCGTACTTCTGCAAGATCGGAAACATTCCCTCCCGATATTTTTGATACGACTCATCATCGGTGACAAACAGTCCAACTAGATTTTCAAAGGCCATTTGTATCTCCTATTGTTTCTTTAGCACATAAATTGCCGAGTTTAGCTTGCCGAGTAGTAGATAGATCCCCCAACGATACAGCGCCAAGGTGATTTTATATCGCTTTGGGCCTAATTCAGCGACGAACTTATCTTTAGCGCGAATCATTCGAGCTAGTCGAAGCAACTCTTTTGAATATCGCCCGTGTTGTTCCTCATAATACTCGATTAGCTCACCACCAATGTTCTCTTTTGAGACGATCTGAAATCCAACAGTCGTCACGATTTCTTCAAACCTTTCACCTGAAAGATTTTGGCTGATGACACCAATCGGCTCGCAGATTTCAGCCGTTTCGTTTGGTTCCATCAACGGTGTGGCAAAGGTGTTGAAGATCAGCATCGTCCCTTCCAGCCTGAGCACTCGGGCGCACTCCATTAGTCCGGTCGTCAAATCAGCGACGTGGACTAACATATCGCGACACCAGATGAAATCAAACGCGTTGTCCTCAAAAGGAATGGCAGTGATGTCGCCTTCCTGGAGGATCACTTGGTCAGCGACGCCTGCCTCTGTGGCTATAATACGCCCTTGAGCCAAAATACTTGCCACCAGATCGATGCCGACCACCTGACTGCCAAATCGAACAGCAATTTCACAGACGTGATTTCCGCGCCCACAGCCGACATCAAGGACAACGTGGTTTTCATTGAACCCCAGACGTTTAGCCACATCATACAACATCGTTGGGGGACGCGGCTCAAGACTTTGATCCAAACTGGCGTAAACCCCTTCGCCATGGGCCGACCAAAGGTGCTGATAAATGTTATTCATCTCTGAATTTGCTTTACTGTTCATCGCCGTGTCACCCTATTACAATCTATCAGGAATGACAAAATCCTCATACCATTGCCCAATCTTCTCCAAATAAAGGCGTTGCCAGGCATCCCAAACCGTTTCAACATATCGTCCAGCCAGTTCAGTGCGCTCTGTTGGTGTGCTGCCTTCAATGACGTCAACAATGGTCATCCGTCCTAGCTCATCAGGCGGGGTGAGCCATTCAAAGCGAGCGTGTTTGGATTGCGCTCCCTGTAGTCTCAAGGCCCGCCGTCTGATCCACAAGACATTTTCTGGGGAAACATTTTTAACGAGCACTCCGTACAATGCTAGTAGATGAACGGCAACGGATTGGATTGATTGGGGTGAGGGAGTGCCTGGATGCTGAGCGGCGTAGGCGTCGACAATGAGGCAGTTCATAGGGTGCGGGGCCAGGGGTGGTTCGCCCGCATTGAGCAAATTCGAATAGATATCCCAGCAGCCAGAGGTGGCCCCGATATAACGGTGGGCAACCTCAGTGCCTTGGGGTAGATGAACACCACAGCCAGGGCATTGCTCTAAATCTGTTTGGCTCATATGATCGTCTCGTTTCTAGGCAAGCCACGCCGATTTGTAACTATATTTCATCACGCTTGATTAGTGGTGATTAAGGGGATGTCAGGCAGATTGTCAGCAACGGCTGCATATGTTTGATGGGTTTCCAAACATTGCACAATCACGGGTAAAGGTTTAGCCCATATTTCTAGGAGGTCTGCCTCGCCTGCGGCACTAATTGGGTAGGCGATTTTTTCGACAGGGGGAGCGAAATCCGCTGTGACGCCGGGCTTGTTACCTCTGGCATCGACCCGATACCAACCAAACGGCTCCAAAAATAGTGCATTCAAACCGTGAAGGCAAAAGGTGTTGCCAGTATCATCCTGCGTTAAGCGTTGATAACACAAGCCTGCGGGAATTTGATTAGCGCGCAATAGGGCAGCCAGTAAATGGCTTTTAGCAAAACAGTAGCCAGTGCCGTGGGTCAAAACATCCGAAGCCTTGCAGGTCACCGGGTCTAGCTGATAATCCCAACTATGTTTGATCTCATCCCGAACAAACTCAAAACACGCCTTGGCCATCTGTTCTTGTGTTTTTGCCTCATGTGCCAGCCTTTGGGCGGTGGCAAAAATGTCTGGATGATGCCAATCAATGTATTTACTTGTCTCAAGATATTGGTTCATAACATATGTCCATCTACGCAGGGATTTCAACTGAAACAGTCGTGCCTTTGCCAATCTCGGAAGCAATGTTAAAGGTTGCTTGGTGTAACGCAGCCCGTTCATACATTCCGATTAGGCCAAAGTTACCCTGTTTGGCGAGGTCGGAGAAGTCAGGGACTTCAAAACCGACGCCATTGTCGACGATAAATAGCTTGATCAGATCAGGCTCAAAACTGAGCGTAACCTTCGCTCGATCAGCTTGTGAATGGAGAAGGACATTCCGCAAGGCAGTTTGGGTGATGCGATATAAGGCCAACTCTGTATCGGTAGAGAGCCGCTTGGCCTCACCCTCCACCTCAAATTGAAAATTGATGCCCGTTCGCTCTTTCTTTTCTTGGGTCAAAATACGCAGGGCCGGAATGAGACCGATCTCATCGAGGTAGCTGGGCCGCAATTCTTGGATAAAGCGACGAATGGAGTTGATGGTATCACTCAAGATAGTTTGCATCTTGGAGATATCGGTTGCAACGGGGTTGTCACCGTGATCAAACAGGGTGAGTTCGACCTGTTGATTGAGCAAGATGAGACGATGAATGGTGTCGTCGTGCAATTCACGAGCCAGTCGAAGCCGTTCCTCCTCTTGACCGTGAGTCACGGCCTCGGCATAACTACGATAGCGCTGATTGAGTCCCTCAATCTCGATCACAGATTGCTGGAGTTGTTGATTACTGGTTTGAGTAACCACAAGCTCGTGCCAACGACGCCAAGCATAAATCGAGAAGCCGACAGTGCCAATCAAAAGAATGACAAACAACTCGGTCAATAGAAAATGATCAAGCCGTTCGATCCAGATCAAGGCCTGATCGATAATACCAGTGTAGAGTTCAATAAAGGTGGCAATGATAACTGCTGCAATGATGATCAGTAGATCTTTCGCTGATCGACTGGCCATATTAGGTTTCATCCAACTGGATTAAGTTCATCGAAATCGCTTTCGTCACCGCTTCGGTACGGCTTACGACATCTAATTTATTGAAGATTTTAGCTAGGTGTCCTTGAACCGTACGAGGACTAATATTGAGCAGAGTGCCGATTTCAATATTGGTTAACCCAGAGGCGACGTGACGTAAAACCTCTTTCTCTCGATCAGATAGGGTGGCCATGCTGTCTTGTGACGCATCTCCACCCCCCATCATGTACTGCATAACCTTGGTGGCGATGGCTGGGTCAAGGGATGATTGACCCGCATAGACCGCGTCTACGGCGTCGATGAGTTTAACGGGTGAGGTATTCTTCAAGGCGTAGCCATTAGCCCCCGCTTGAATGGCAGTCATAACGTAAGGGTCATCGTCGTAGGCCGACAACATCAAAATTTTCATTGTGTCGTAACGTTCCCGAATCCAACGGGTCAGCTCAATCCCGCCCATATTAGGCATCTTGATATCAACCAGCACGACATCGGGCTGCTGGCTTTCAATCATATCTTGTGCTGCCAGGCCATCATCGGCTTCACCCACCACCTCAATTTTATCTGATCGCTCCAAAAACTGACGGATGCCCGCTCGAACCATCTCATGGTCATCCACCAGCAGAACTTTTATTTTTGTCTGCATAACTAGATCAATCAAAACATTTTGTTTTTGCAATTCTATCATAGGGTCACTCGATCCTGAAATAAATTTAGCTTTAAAGACAATACCTCGTAGCATACTTTAATTCTGTTAGGAATATAAGTGTCAAATGACGATCACCGAATAGGCCATTTGGCCTATAGAAGGTGCGCGTTTGGCCCACTTCGATTAACGCCTGTTAGCGCTTACATCTTTACCAAATTTGTTTTAAGATAGATAGATGTAATGTGATGTCTAACGGGCGTCCTCAATAGTCTAATGAAGTGGGGGAGAAACCTAATGCAAGGAAATAAATACAGTGGTACAAGACGTAAATTCGAGGCTGTGTCCCTGAATGGAGATATTAGGGCAGGGCGTGGGACGAGCGGCTGCCGTTGTAGGGTTGACTCTATTAATCACACTGGGCATCTGGAGTGGGCTGGATCGGCTGGACGCGTGCGATCGGATTGCCCTTATTGCCTTCAGCTAGGCCAGCATCGCCTGAACTCTAGCCCCCATCAATAAGACAGAAAAAGCAAGATAAAGGGAGATTTAATAATGAAAGCAGCAGTGGTTCTGTTAAAGCGGAAAAAAGCCAAACGGGTCAAGAAAGACTCGGTAAAACGAAAGGTGTCCAAGTAGGATGAGTGTAAGTTCTGGGAGGAACAAATAGGTAACTGCGATCTAAAAAATCATAGAACTGTTCACCATAAAAAAACCGCTTGCTGCCAATATTCAGCACAAGCGGTTTTTCTTTAAATTGACAGTTGAGCGATTGTGTGGGAGTGTTGCAGATAAAGCAGTTGGTCAAATTCTTGTATTCACTGCCTCGCCCTAGAAACTTCTATTTGTAACTATAGACCGTTACCTTGCAATTGACCGACTCTGGTAACCAAGTAAACTCCCCCGCCGTATTATCCTTGGGATAACAGAAAAAACCGTATTTGCCGTTGCTATCTGGCGTTGCTGCATTATGAAGGGCTTGTACATATCCTGTGTCTGACGGGCTAGGTGAAGCGGCCTGAGTTAGATTCTGCCAACCATCCCAGTTTGTTGTAGTCGATCCGAATAGTTGGTTTCCTTCTTTGGGCAGGCTGTTAAGAAAACCAAGATAAGATGTAGGAACCCACGGACCTATTTTGTACTGATCGTCCGTTTGTCCCCCCCATGATTTATTAGGCCCTATAATTCTATATATGCCGTTGGGGTATTGATCCCAACGAGTCTTTACATCAGTGAGCGGCCAAACGAGTGCAGACCAATCATAATCACCTTGATTGCCTAATGCTGTTACGACATCCTGTAGGCTTTTAAAGCCGTATTCAAACCCCTCGATACACCCTTGATAGTTACCGACATTTGTAAACGTGAGGGTTACAGGATAAGAGAATGCATCAATATATGATAAATCAATGGTATATTGTGAGCTTGCTGGTTCATAATCATACTCAATAAAAGTGTACATGATTGAGCCGTCTACATGAATATTGAAGGGATCCGGAGCCTTCCCGATTTCAACACTCTCACTTAAGATCTGGTGCGAAAAGTATACCCTCATCTTAGGATTAGGCTCAAGTGAATAGTTCAATTGCCCTTGATCTGCAAGAGGATTTCCATCGCCAACAGGTTGAGCACTCGTTGGAGTCCCGTAATTAAATCCATAAACATAAATTGGTTCACCTGATTGATTTTCTATTGTAATTTCCATGTTGTCTCCTTGTAGAATAATTTGATTAAAAAATGTTGGCTAATAATAATTGTACCGATGTATGAGGCTATAGCCAAGTAAAAAACAAGCTTTACGTCTTAAAATGTTGGTTCAAAACATCTGCTTGTGAATATTTTAAATGTTTTAAGCAAATAGCCGGGAATTTTGAAATTTGATCCCAAAAATTTAGTCGATACCTTAACAGCAAGTTTCGACCCGTTCATCCAAGAAGACATCGATAATGGTGTGATTTCCAGCTACGAAGCGGAGGAATGGACTGAGAAGGTAAGGGTTGAATTTAATAGCTGCGTTTACTGGGAGGCGTGATTTGAAAGAAAGAATAACAAGTGACTGTCACCTCTTCGCGAGGCCACCCTTGACAAACAAAAATTTCCGTGTTAAATTCACTAGAGTGATCGTTCAATCTAGATTTTGGTGATTTTAATGTCTCTTGTAGTGAGTGCCAAGCCGAGCAATCGGCAACAACAAATTCTTAATGCAACCCTGGAGCTTGTTGCGACAGATGGCTTGCTAAAGACGAGTATTAGCAAAATTTCCAAGCAAGCTAAATCTAGCCCAGGTATCGTCTATCATTACTTTGAAAGTAAAGACGAGATTATGGACACGCTGTTTATAAATATTTTCCAGGAAATGACGGGGCACCTCTTAGATGAAGCTGGGCCGGAACAATCCATTTTAGAACGATACAAAGGTATCTGGCTCAGAAAGTATTACTACCATTTCAATAACCCTGCCGAAACAGTTTTTCTGGAACAGTACAAAAATTCATCATACTATACTGAAAAACAGGAGCAGGAAACTGCCAAGATGATGTCTGGATTGATGACGATGGCTCAGAATGACATCAACCAAGGTGTGGTGGTCAACCTGCCTCTGGATGTGATTTATGCGATGACACTCACCGTTGCCCTTAATCTTGCTAAATCCCACATTCAAGCTAATATCCGCTTAGCGGACGATACCTTGGACTTCATCGCCAAACGAGTTTGTACCAGTATTTTGATGCAGTGATATTTTTTTGATTTATATAGAGTGAACGTTCAATCTGTATTTTGAAACGAGAGGAGAAAGTGTTTGAAAACTCAAATTAATGGGGAAAATATTGAGTTCGCACCACAGCCGGATGATAGCACGGTTGATGTCATCCGGGAAACGTGTGGACTCACTGGGACGAAGTTGGTATGTGGTTCGGGCGCGTGTGGGGCCTGTACGGTGCTCGTTGATGGCATCCCGATGACAAGCTGTCTGTTGCCCGCCCAACACATCGAAGATAAGGCGGTTGAAACGGTCGAGCACTATCAAGGGGCACGCCTACACCCCATCCAAAAGGCATTTATGGTGCACGATGGTCTGCAGTGTGGCTATTGTACCCCCGGATTTATTATGGAAGGCATCGCTTTTTACAATCGTTGGCGTGAGAAGCACGGCATGGAAACGCCCTCCAAAGAGCACGTTGCTGAAGCGCTGGCTGGGCATTTGTGTCGCTGTGGGGCATATGATGGAATTTACGAAGCAGTGCAGCAGGCCTGTGCGGGTGAATATGACGAGGTTGAAACGGTGCAGGCCCAACGGGTCGACGCCCTACCAAAGGTCACCGGGCAGGCGAAGTACACCACGGATATTCAGCTAGAAGGACAACTGGTTGGGGGGATTTATCGCTCGCCTCACGGACACGCTCGAATTCGCAGCCATTCGACGGCAGCGGCTGAAAAAATGGATGGGGTTTTCGCCATTCAGGAGATGCTTCCCAAAGACAACGTCGTGCGATATGTCGGCGAACCGATGATCGCCATTGCGGCTCAAGATAGACAAACGCTCCAGCAAGCGTTCGATGCCCTCGAAATCGACTTTGAAATCCTGCCTGCCGTTGTGGGCGTTGAACACGCGATGAGTCCTGACTCGCCAGTCCTTTATAGCGATCCCGATATGGCCCCCAGTGTGGCCGAATACCTACCCCGGCCCGGCACCTTTGAGCGAAATGTGCGTACGACAAAGGGTCGTGAACGTACCTATCCAGCTAAGGCACAGGCTGCATTTAATGAGATGGAGCGGAGTAATGGTAATGTCTTTAATGCTACATATGTGAATGGCATTCAAGTGCATACCGCGTTGGAACCACACTGCGCGGTCGCGCATTGGATTGCTTCGGATCGACTGGATCTTTACCTATCTACCCAGAGCGTGACCTTGGCCCAAAAAGATATTGTGAAGCATTACAATTTGCGCCCTGAGAATGTCAATGTCATTGCCGACTATGTGGGTGGTGGATTTGGGGCAAAAATTAAGCTACCTGTCGAGGCTATAGCTGCGATTGAGTTGGCGAAGCAGTCGGGGCGGCCCGTCAGTGTCATTCCAAATCGGCCTGCGGAAATGTCAACTGGGGGGATGCGGCCCGGTGGAAAGACTGAATTGGGATTTGCCATTGACGCCGATAACGGCCTGAAAGCGGTTAAGTTTCATAGTTATAATGATAGCGGCATCGGCGTTTCACAAACACAAGCAGCGCTTGCCGTGCAAATTTACTCGCCGGAAACCCACGATTTGCAAGATTACGATGTGGTCAACAATGGTGGTCTGGGGGCCGCCTTTAGAGGACCAGGCGGTCCGGCTGTTTTCTGGGCGATGGAACAGGCGATTGATCAATATGCTCACGATGCCAACCTCGATAGCTTGGCCTTGCGTCGTCAGTGGACTGAGAATGCCTTGCGGTTGAAGCTGTACGATTGGGTTGAACAACATGAGGCTTACCAACAGCGGCCCAAACCGGAGACACAAACAGATCAACGGTATCGACGCGGTATCGGCATCAGCTTTGGTCAGTGGTTCTACTTCTATGATCCTGATACAATCATCCGGCTGGAAACCTCTTCGGCTGGCTTCACCATCAAAACAGCCACACAGGATATGGGCAACGGAGTCAAGACCTCATTAGCCCGAATCGTCGCCCAAACCTTTGGGGTTGAACCAGAATCGATCAATATTGAAATCGGCTCCTCAAAACTCCCGCCTGGCCCCACTTCTGGGGGTAGTCGTGTCACACCATCGGTTTACGCTCCCACTGAGCAGGCCTCCAAGCTGATGAAAGACCGGCTATTTGGTGTCGTGGCAGAAGAGTATGATTTAGAGAACCCAACGTTTGTCGATGGCGGACTACAGCACAAAGGTGGCTTCCTGTCGTGGCAGGAGGCACTGCAAACGGTGCCGCCACAGCACGTTGAAATCAAACGGGGCGGAGATAATCTGGTACAAGGCGCGATGCACGGGATTGTCTTCAAGCGAGTGCTCGGGCTTGATATTATGATGGGGCAGGGCTCGGCCCAGGGGGCGGTCATTGCCGAGGTCGAAGTGGATACCTTGCTCGGTAAGGTGAAGGTTACCCGCGTTTGGGAAAACCTCGCCATCGGTCGGGCTTATTTCCCCGATATGGCGATGAGCCAAGTCAAAGGTGGGGTCTATCAAGGGATGGGCTATGCCTTGTACGAAGAAAAGATCTTCGATCCAAACAACGCGGCCTTGCTGACTTCCAACCTGCAAGATTATCGCTTGCCTGGAATTGGGGACATTCCCGAGGTTTACTGCGAATTCACCACGGGTGGTTTTGAACACGCCAAAGGTCAGGGCGTTGGGATGGCCGAGTTATCCACGATGCCTGTTGCCGCTGCCATCGCCAACGCGGTTTTCAATGCGACTGGCGTGCGCTGCTATGAAAGCCCGATAAAACCTGAACGTCTAATTCAAGCGCTGCAAGCTGAGAACGGAGCACAATCATGACCACATTGACAATGGCAACAACCGTTGCTGAAGCACAAGCAGCCGCTGGCGAAATCCGGGCGGGTGGCACTGACATAATGGACCGCCGCCGCCATCACGTTTCCAGTGGCGACATTCTCGATGTAAGCCGCATTGCTGGCTATGACGCGATTACGGTCACGGACGATGGTGGTCTCAAGATTGGCGCAATGGTCAAATTGGACACAGTTGCCAACGACCATGCCGTCATTGACGGCTATCCAGGTTTAGCCATCGCCTCTGGCGCATTGGCTACTCCACAAATCCGTTATATGGCCACGATGGGTGGGGTCATCTTGCAAACCACCCGCTGCTGGTATTATCGCAATGAAGGCTTCAACAACTGCTACAAAAAAGGTGGGGATGCGTGTCCAGCCCGCGAGGGAGATCATCGCTTCGGGGTGGTCTTTGATCTCAGCCCCTGCGTTTTCCCACACCCCTCGACGGTCGGGATGACGCTGATGAACTATGATGCCCAGATCGAAATCAATGGTGCTGAGATGCGATCAATGAATGATGTGTATGGCGATGGCAAAGACCCGGCGATTACACACACGTTGAAGGAGGGTGAAATCTTGACAAATGTGATTTTACCAAAATCTGTCGCGGACGAACGAGCGGGCTATTTCCGAAGCATTTCGCGGGCACGGGCCGAATGGGCCTTGGTCGAAGCCAGTGTACGGCTGGTGGTTGATGACAGCAACACGATCACAATGGCCCGCGTCGCTATTGGCGGGGTGGCCCATGTTCCGTTGCTGTTACCAGCGGTGAACCAAGCTCTCGAAGGCCAATCCGCTACCGAAGCTACCTTCGAAGCAGCGGCAAAAGTAGCCACCGAAGGTGCGAGTCCGCTGCCACAGACGGGCTATAAAGTGCCTTTGATCTACGGCACAGTCTTGGAGACGCTCAATCGAGCCTACAACCGCATTTGGGGTGGTGAGGGGTGATGGCCTGAGTTCGGGAACTAAGTGTCTTGTGTGATTTAATGTAGGGGCATCTACAAGGGGTGCCCCAGCTACCGTAACACCAGGACACGCCTCGCGTAATGGCTGCAAATGATGGGATGCTCGAAGGCGGCGCAACCTCAGCCCCATTGAACGTGCAGGCATCTGGTCTGCAAGACACCTTTTTCATCGTGACAATTGTGATGATGATCCCGCTGGCTGATTGTCACACCAATGTGAAATGAGCGGTGCTGGGGTAAAAGGTAGATTCGGTGATATGCCTTTGCTAAAACAAGCTCTTAATCTGACCGAATGAGCCGACCCGATTTGTCGGGTCCTTGACCTATCACGTCGCAGGCCGCCACTGGGCTTAGGTTACGCTCCTTTGATGACTCGCGGTAAATGACATATAGCCCACTGCCGATGATCAGAGCACTACCGAGAATGGTCGTGAGTCCAGGCACGTCACGCCAAAAAAGCCAGCCCCAGAAGACGGCAAATGGTAGGGAGCTGTATTCAAAGGGGGCGATGACGCTGGCTTGGCCCAGACGATAAGCTTGGCTGATGCACAGGAAGCCGATGGTGGCAACGAGGCCGACGGTGATGATCAGGCTGGTCTGTTCTACCGTCGGCCAACTCCAGGCCCGAAATAGATACTGAGCACTGGGATGATCAAAATAATTTAGCCCCCCGTTTCCAAAGGCAAGACCCAGAAGACCGCTGAGCACAACGAACGTCATCATTGAATAAAAGGTCATACCCAGGGCGCTTTCTGTTGGACCTAGCTTGCGGGCTAGCAAACTTTGAGCGCTGTAAGCAAATGCCGAGACAAGGGCCAGGATCATAGCAGGTTCAACCCCTGCCGCACTAGGTTGAGCCACGAGGAGTATCCCGACAAACCCCACCAGAATGGCCAGCCAGCTTCGGAGCCTGACAGTTTCACCCAAGAATGGAATCGAGAAGGCAATGACAAATAAAGGGCTGGTGTAGTAAAGGGGCATCGCATCGGCGAGCGGCAATGTGGCGAGGGCCATTGAAAAAGTTGTGAAGCAAATGAAGCCCGCAAACCCCCGCAGGATACACAAAAAAGGGCGCTGGGTGACAAACCCTTTTCCTCCTTCGTTGCGTAGAATCAGGGTGCAAATCACAAACAACGTCACCAGGCCCCGCAAAAAGATGACTTCTTGCAAGGCAATCTCGTCGCTGAAGATTTTCATGATCACATCTTGAATGGAAAAAACACTCAATCCCAAGATGAGGAACAGGATTCCCTGAATGGATTGATCACCAACTTCGATGTTCACTTTTTGGCTCGACATGGTTATCCTCATAAATCCCGTATTTTTGGGTAGCCTGCAATTTTAATCCACCTGCCCAATTCCACAAAAAGAAAAATCGTCGTGGCCTCGACTGCTACGACGATTTTTCAGGCATTACGCTTGTTATAAAATAAGATCAATCTGCCAAATACTTAACACCAATAAAAAGTTCAAGAACATATTTGCTCAATTTATTCCGGCTTATGCCTAAATAGGTATGCAATAACTTCAAGGCACCTCGCCATTCATCTGCGCTTTTTGGCCCATTCATTTCTGTGTCATTTACAAAATTCACAAAAACCAAATATGTAGGCAAATCATTCAATACCCGAAGCAAATACAGGTGGACCAGACGATTCGTATACTGATAAAAGTTCTGCGACCAATCTATTTCGGGTTTTGCATTCAAATAACGCTTTGTTTCATCCAATCGGGACTGAATTTTCAGCAATGACTCTCCTTTCGCCTGTGTTCCTGGCGAATTGATCTCTGGAATATGTGCCTTCGCCTCAACCAGAAATATTGTTCCTTTATCTGATTTACCAAGCGCATCCCACTGTGGTCCTCGTTGGGGCCAAAAGTTATCGAGTGGAACATGAGGCAAGTCTACATTAAGACAATCTATAAATGCCTGATCTCGATATTCTGCATATGCATCATCTGCTCTGGGAGAAAGCCAGGTGATTTCCTCTTTAGAAAGCGCAGGGAGGTTTTTTTGATTTCTGCATTAAAAACTTGAGGCTTTTGATTGACCAGAAGCTGTATCCACTTCTGACTACCTTTATCACCCTTAGATTGAGTAATCCTTGACATTGTAACCATAATTTTGTACAAATAGAGGGTGATTCAACTAGTTGCTTCAAACAGGGCAGGTTTCAACTTGGTGAAAACGCCCAGAAAAAAGAGAAAAGAG
>JANQQF010000075.1 GCA_028285035.1 Phycisphaerae bacterium | reverse complement strand
ACATTGAGGGATTAAACGAATGAAAATCTTTGGTAAATCCTCAAATTCGCTGTAAAACCGGACCATCCGATCTCTGAACCTTATTGCGGAGCACATCTAATACATAAAATTGGTTTGGTTATAACTATTTCGTACAACATCAAATGTTACTACTCAGGCCTCCAAAATGATCCTGTTCTTCCTAAATTCGCCAATCGGGCAAAAAAATCAGCCCAATACGTTCTTGTATTGATGATCATATCAGGATCTAACCGATTGCGAAAAAGAGGCCCACTGAACACAGCCGCCCAGTCAGCGAGAGGCATAATGGCTTCTGCTGAGATGGGATCGTAATCTGACCAATTTTTTACATGCTCTTCCGACCGAAAGAGATTCATCTGACCTCAGGCATACGCAATATTAACTTCATCCGTGATATTTTTAGCGAATGGGATATTCATATGACCAACGATGGTCGAAGGATTGGCATCTAAAATTCCCCCATCCTTCATTTGAATTTGAATTTCCTCGCCACAATCTAAACAGCGGGTATTAATTTGCACTGCTTTGCCAGGAAAAAGCCAGCACACGGCCAGCGCCTCAAGACCTCACTGGGCATACCACTTCTGTTCACCATCCACTGTGACCTCGTGATGTGTTGGTAAATTAGAGAATGGTGCCCAAGATTCAATGTAATCTGTCTTATGAGTAAGCCAACAGCCGACTCCCACATCCGCAGCTTGTTTTTGTAAATCCTTAGCTGTCTCAACATCGACATGGAGCAACTTTGCCAATTTTGTATAATGGGGGGCTCGCCCAAATTCTACCAGATGCTCAAGAATGGCAGTGTATGTCTGTTGTACTAATTTTTTTTGTGTAGACATATAGCCTCCTATATTTATACTTTAGTCAAGTGTATCAATATCAAAAAAGACCTTCAAAGTCAATTAGACTTCGAAGGCCTTTTTAGTTCATTTTTCTTTTATGAGATTAGGCAAGCTCAAATCGATCGAGATCCATCACCTTGCTCCAAGCCGCAACAAAGTCTTGGACAAATGCGTCTTGCCCATCGTCACAGCCGTAAACTTCAGCGATGGCGCGGAGTTGAGAGTTTGACCCGAATAGAAGGTCAACTCGGGTAGCCGTCCACTTGACGTCACCAGTGGCGCGATCACGGCCTTCGAATTCGGCTTCTGCGTCAGAAGTTGCAGTCCATGCGATGCCCATATCGAGCAGATTTACGAAGAAGTCGTTGCTGAGCGTGCCCGGTCGATCAGTGAAAACACCATGTTGTGACTGATTCGCATTTGTATTCAAGACACGCATACCCCCGACGAGAGCGGTCAGCTCAGGCGCAGTCAAGGTCATCAACTGAGCCTTATCGACCAGCAGTTCTTCGGCTGATACGGTGTATTTACCTTGGAGGTAGTTGCGGAAACCATCTGCAATTGGCTCAAGTACTGCGAAAGACTCTTCATCAGTTTGTTCTTGTGAAGCATCCATTCGACCTGGGGTGAAGGGCACGGTCACATCATGCCCAGCGTTTTTGGCTGCCTGCTCAACGCCAGCGCATCCGCCGAGGACGATCACGTCAGCCAGAGAGACTTTCTTGCCACCAGATTGGGCGTCGTTGAAATCGCTCTGGATGGTTTCCAGAGTTTCCAACACGCTCGCCAATTGCGTGGGCTGGTTGACTTCCCAGTCTTTTTGCGGAGCCAGTCGGATACGGGCACCATTCGCCCCCCCCCGCTTGTCAGAGCCACGGAAAGTGGCGGCTGAGGCCCAAGCAGTTGAGACCAGTTGAGAAATAGACAGACCAGACTCGATGATTTTGGCTTTGAGGGCCGCCACATCTTGCTCATCAATTAACTCGTGATCGACGGCAGGAATCGGATCTTGCCAAATCAATTCTTCATCCGGGACTTCTGAACCGAGATAACGAACACGAGGGCCCATATCGCGGTGGGTCAGCTTGTACCAAGCGCGGGCAAAGGCATCAGCGAACGCATCAGGGTTTTCGTAGAAACGGCGTGAGATTGGCTCATAAATTGGGTCCATTCGCAAGGCTAGGTCAGTGGTCAGCATAAATGGTGCGTGACTTTTAGCTGAGTCATGAGCATCCGGCACCAAGCCAGTGCCGGCGCCATCCTTTGGAATCCACTGGTGTGCTCCAGCTGGGCTTTTGGTGAGTTCCCATTCATAGCCAAACAGGTTTTCGAAAAAGTTGTTGCTCCACTGGGTTGGGGTTGTGGTCCAAGCGCCTTCCAAACCACTGGTGATCGCATCACCAGCTTTACCACTGCCGTAGCTACTGGTCCAACCAAGGCCCTGTTCGGCGATGGTTGCGGCTTCTGGCTCAGGCCCTACCAAGGCGGCATCGCCAGCCCCGTGGGTTTTACCAAAGGTGTGTCCCCCAGCGATGAGGGCGACAGTTTCTTCGTCGTTCATTGCCATTCGGGCGAAGGTTTCGCGAATGTCAACCGCCGCAGCCAATGGGTCGGGGGTTCCGTTTGGTCCTTCGGGATTGACGTAGATCAAACCCATCTGAACGGCGGCCAGCGGGTTTTCGAGGTCGCGTTCGCCAGTGTAACGCTTGTCGTCCAGCCAAACATCCTCAGCGCCCCAGTAAATATCTTCTTCTGGCTCCCAGATGTCCTCGCGACCACCCCCAAATCCGAAAGTCTTAAAACCCATTGATTCTAAAGCGCAGTTTCCAGCGAGAATCATCAGGTCAGCCCAAGAGATTTTCTTGCCATATTTCTGCTTGATTGGCCACAGTAAGCGGCGGGCTTTATCAAGGTTAGCGTTGTCAGGCCAGCTATTGAGGGGAGCAAAGCGTTGCGTGCCTGCGCCACCACCACCACGGCCATCGCCAGTCCGGTAGGTGCCTGCGCTGTGCCAGGCCATACGAATGAAGAGGGGGCCGTAATGGCCATAGTCGGCTGGCCACCACTCTTGCGAGTCAGTCATCAGAGCATAGAGATCCTCTTTTACAGCGTTCAAGTCGAGGCTTTTGAATTCCTCAGCATAGTTGAAACTCTTGCCCATTGGGTCTGTCAGAGAAGAATTCTGGTGGAGCATTTTCAGGTTTAACTGGTTTGGCCACCAATCTTTGTTTGATCGGCTGCCAAACGATGTGGTTGATCCGCCCGTGAAGGGGCATCCGCTACCATTGCTACTGCCATTGTCACTCATGTTGTCTCCAATCGAATGTTTTATTTTTTCGTGGTTTATTAAAGATTGCGAAGTTGTAAATTATATATAACGATGGATTTGGTTTCTCTTATTCCCAATCAAACAATCCATCAATATTTCCTACCTTACAATGGATATTGTATTTTCAAAATGCATTCCTGTCCAATACTTTTGGCCTATCAAACCTATAGCTAATGCCTATGGATAAAATATGGAAGCAAGTTTGACAAACTATAGCTTTGCGTTCTATTATTTGTTTATTCTGCACTTTTATTGGAGCATTTATTATGGAAATCCACCAACTTCAATATTTTGTAGCTGTTGCTGAAACAGGTGGCTTTAGCCGAGCGGCGAAACGCTGTAATGTGGCCCAACCCTCACTCAGCCAGCAGATTATTAAGCTAGAGCAAGAGTTGGGCGAAAAGCTGTTTGATCGGTTGGGGCGGTCGGTCGCTTTGACCGAAGCGGGTAAAGTGCTTTTGCCAAAAGCAAAACGCATTTTGGCTGAAGTACAAGATATTCAGAGAAATGTTCTGAGGGAGATAGATGAAGGTGGTGGGCACCTCACGGTTGGATTTATCCCCACCATTGCTCCTTTTGTCTTACCAGAAGCATTGAATTTATTTAAGGAGAAGTATCAGAGTGCAACCTTATCGGTAACCGAGGATTTGACCGATGATCTCATTGAAAAGTTGATCACCGCCGAGATTGATGTCGGCATCATGAGCTTGCCGATCAATAATAAATTAATTCAGACCGAAACACTGGTGACCGAACCTCTGCTGATCGCCGTGTCCAATGAAAATCCATTTTTTGAGGGAACTCCATCCATTGATGATTTGGAAGGCATCCCCTTCATTGCCTTAAATGAGATTCATTGCTTGGGGGAACAGGTACAAGCCTATTGTTACGAACACAAAGTGTCGCCTGACATCGTTTGCCACACTGCTCAGCTATCGACGATCAAAGCTTGTGTGGCCTCGGGGTTAGGCATCTCATTGATCCCTAAAATGTCGGTGGTCTCGGAGGGGCAGGGGCAATGTACCTATGTTGCGATCTCAGATCATCCCCCCACCCGCACCATCGTCGCGGCATGGCATCGGGGCCGTATCCAGTCTTATTTAGCCAAAGCCTTTGTTGAGGATGTGCGGGTGACCTGTGAGGGGATTTTAGCGAAATAGTCAGTTAGTGTTAGCTCTCATTTTTCATAAATCAAACCGCACTAAAGACTATCGAAGAATCGTTTAACATCTAAAATGCCAAATCCTCGGCCAGGGTGGTGGTTGGGAGATGCATCCATCGAGTTTAGTATCAACGCTTGCTTAAACCGAACGGCATTGAATTGACGGGTTGGGTCGTCTTTATGCAGTTTGGACATGCCCAATGCAATTGCACCCGTAACATGGGGGGCAGCCATGCTGGTCCCGGTCTCAGCGACGCCAGCTGTTGGATCGTTTGTATTTGATCGGGCGGAAAAAATATTGTCTCCTGGAGCTGTAATTTCTGGTTTTTTCTCATTTTGACGTGTCGGCCCATAGGATGAACTGGATGTTAAACGTATGGGTGGTCCATCAGGGGCGCAAGCTGCAACTGTAATTACGTGACGGGCAGTGCCTGGCACGCTCAGGGTCATACTGTCGTCGGCACCTTGTTCAAAATTGATGGCTCGGGCCCGAGTGCGCTCAATCCAGAAGTCAACACGTCCACTGGCTGACCCAGGCGTTCGACGTAAAATTTCAAGTTTCCAAATTCCTCTACGAATCTTTTTACCTGGCTCACTGGGCGTAATGATAACCTGAATCAAACTATTTCCATTATCTCGATGATTCTTGGTTAGACTAAGTTCATAATTACTCCCAGCTAACTTGCCCATTTTCTTTTGAGGTGTGTCTTGTGGGCCTGCATTTCGATCAAATGAAATTGCTCCTGAACGTTTCTTATTAGGACCGATTAAGGCAAACTCAAGGTCATCAAAAGAGTCATACCAACCCTCGATATAGTCTTGTTTACGCACCTTGTCTTTTGACCGCCAAGACACTGTTTCAATGAGATTTGTAGTAACATTAACTTTAGCATGTCCTTTATGGCCTCGTTCATTCCCAGCTGATTTAACAATAACCAAACCAGGTTCCCGGCCCTGACCAAGAACTGAGTCAAAGCCAGCCTCCAATGTAGATGAGCCATCATGAGAACCTGCATTTTGACCTAGACTAATATTAATAGCTATCGGTAAACCCTGTTTTTTGGCAACCTCCTTCAAAAAGAGCAAGCCATCAAGGTGGGTCAAGGAGTAGCCTATGCTGGGTGGATCCTCTGGCTCAATCTGTAGCCTTGGGATAACAACTGCTAGCAAGGCTTGTGGCGCAACACCATCCCCAATTGTACCAACCGCACGACCAGCCGCAATTCCCGAAACGTGGGTGCCATGGCCGTTAGGGTCTCGTAATCGAATGTGTGGAACCGATCCAGCACTCATAAATTGTTCGATCTCATTTTGAGTATAAACACGACCATAGTTCGCCGAAAAATTGGGATCGATATCGGACGGTGCATGGCCAGCATTTGACGTGTCATTTTGATTCCAAACATATAATATTCTTGATTTTGTTGGGTCATTGATGTCTGTGAATGCTTGATGGAGTACATCTATTCCGGTGTCGATGATTCCAACGATGGCTTGATCGCCTTTTTCGCTGAGTGGGGGCCAATGAACTTGTTCCGCTTTAACAAATGGAACCGAAACGAGACTATCAAGAATGAGGTCATCAGAACTGCGATCAATTGAGATGATATTTCGTGTATCTTGTTGCAATCTTTCCAATTGACCTGTTGTTACCAAAGCAGTGTGAATATCGCCAATCGCCGAGTTAATCTTAATGTCATCAGGTGGTGTCCAGCCAGGTGCCGCTTTGATTAAAATTGGTATACGCGCCGAACTACTGTCTGGCTCAAAGCCGATACCTTCCAGACCCTCCATCTCAGCAGCACTATCGCTTTCGACAACTTCAGCCATCATTTCCATCGATCTTTCAACCTGTCGATCGGTTGAAACAGTTTCGACATCGCCTCGTGACTCAGAAATTCGATCGTGGGCGGTAATTTTACTAATGTATTCCTGCATATCATGATCGCGGACACTTGGAAAGAATCCTTCAGTTGTGCTATCTTGATTTAGATCGCCACTGTCTTCTTCTCCATCAGTCGCTAAGAATTTCTCAAACTCGGCTTCGGTCAAAGGCGGTGCTTCTGTGGTGGTTGGCTCTGTATCTGTCTCAAGCATCTCTGCTTCATCTGCCTCCACAGCCATATCATCGCCTATCGGAGGAGAGGTGAGAAGCGACCCATCAGCGGCAAAGTGTATCAAATCGCCAACATGGCGATATATTGGGGGGATACGAGTCACGATATCGTCGTCATTGACGAAGCGAAAATACCGTCCGCCATAATTTGTTTTTATAAAATTGGCAATACCACTATGACCAACTCTCGGTTGGCCATAAGTGTAGCAGGCTTGAAATTTATCATGATGGCTTGCGTCCAACTCGGCCAGACAAATGGTGGCTAAAGCCCCGCCCAAACTATGTCCTGTTAGCCAAATCTTTTTGCCATTGCCCAAATCATTGATGAGTTTAATCAATGATTCTTTTATCGCTTGAAACGCTTGATAAAACCCGGTGTGGACTCGACCAACCGCAAGATCATTTGTGCCAATCGCTCTAAAATTATTGAGCCAATCGCCCCGCCCTTGTGACCCCCGGAATGAGATCACGACTTTATCATCTTTAACAGCTACAAATAGTTGGGTGTCACTTTTTTCGAGGAATGTACAATCGTCATATCCCCATTGATTCATCGTCACAGATTTAACCGCAGCTGCTCGCTGATAGGCTAACTTGCTACTTAAGGCAAGAGACAATGCCGCTTGCCAGCTAAAATTGGAGTCAATTAAAGTGTCAGCTTGATTAGTCATGGGTTCTCTCCTAAAGACCTAATTTCAACGCTACCTGGATATAAGCCTTGTTAAGTTTTGTGTTTCTAGTTATGAGGTGGTCTTAATACTGTATATTTGATTCGAGCCGTTGATGGGGTACTGTTTAAAGGGTGTTTGAACTATCTTAGCATACAATTTGATTGTAAGACTCTACAAAAACTCTAAGAAGTTCTCATCAGACTCTCATCAAATTCTAAAATTAGCGTGTGAAATGCTTGTACTAAAACCCGGCCAACCGCTCTTGCGCCACCCGCTGTGTATCAGGTCCTAACTGAGCTAGACCCAATTGGGCTAAGGCGAAGGTGGCGGAGACAGAGCCGTATTGACCGGCAGTGAGAGGATTGCCATTGGATTGGATGTAACCAACTAGAAAGCCACCATTGTAGCTGTTACCAGCGCCAGTTTCATCGATGACCGGGACTTTGATGGCGGGGATGTGGTGGGTTTTACTAGCGGTGCCGACGATGGAGCCAGCGGCACCGAGACGGAGGGCGAGACAGCGGACACCACATTCGAAGAGTAGATTGGCTTGCTTCTGGGGATCGGTTTCGCCGAACATCCAGCTTGCTTCATCAGAATTGGGGGAAACGATATCAAAAAGTGGGGCGACCCGCTGGAAATTGGCTAAATTTTCGGGCGTGTAGAAAATTTCCCACGGCTCCCACAACAGGATCATCTCAGGATTGAGACGGCGTAGGTGGGTGACCCAGGCTTTGGCTCGATCTGCGGTGTCAGTTTGGAGAAAGACACCTTTAGCAGAGGCGAAGGCGGGAGGGAATTCATCGGGGCGGATGGGGATATCTCGAAAGATGGTGAAATCGGTGCGGAATACTTCGTTACGGGTGCCATCAGGCTCAAAGAGTTGCCAAGCGCGGGGTTGCAGGGCCGGACGTTTGATGACGCCGTTGACGTTTGCTAGATCTGTCAGTTGGTCCCAGGCAGTTTCTGGAAAACCTTCCCCGATGACCGAGACCATTGCGGTTTGCTCTGACCAGACCCGCATTCCGGCTACAGCGTGGCTGGCCCCACCCCCTAGTACTCCCATTGAGCTTTTACCCATCGGATCAACGATGTCATCGATGATAATAGAACCGATGGCAATGAATTCTGTCATGACGTCCCACGATTTTGTAGGACAACCAGCGTGACATCATCGTGCTGGTCTTCTTGCCCAGCAAAGGTTTGGATGGCTGTTAACAAGGTATTCATCACCTTGTCTGGACCTTGCCCACGCATCTCATTGACTAAGTTCAACACGCGTTCAAAGCCAAAGAGTTCATCCTTGGCATTATGTTCTTCGACAAGGCCATCGGTGTAGAAAATTAACAAGTCGCCTGGTTTCATAGTGACACAAGCTTCTTGATAGGTCACATCATTTAGAACGCCTAAAGGTAGCCGATCCCCTGGCGGTTCGATCAGTTGGACGGCTTCACCATTGGCTGGCACGTAAATTGGAGCGACTTGGCCACCGCTGCTCAGCCACATTTTTGGCTCAGTGGCTGAAATCAGGGCGTATGACACTGCGACAAATGAGCCATCCGAGACATCATCATACAACAGCCTATTCGCTTCACGTAACACTTCCGCTGGTGAGCGGTGGTCTGACCCTTTAGATCGTACAACGCTGTGCGCCCCGGCCATAAGCATGGCAGCTGAGATGCTTTTACCAGAAACATCTCCAACGATGATACCTACTGTTTCATCGGGGCGTTCCACAAAGGTGTAGAAATCACCGCCTGTTTCCTTCGCGGGCCGACAAATAGCGGCCAATTGCCAATTGGGTAGATCAGGCAGTAAATCAGGAAAGAAGCCACGCTGTACCTGACGGGCAAGCTCCAACTCTTGTTCAACCTGTTTGACCTCGAACTCATATAATCGGGCGTTTTCTAAAGCTACTGTGGCTAAATCCGCAAAAGCCTTGATGACCTCGCCCTGATCTTCGTGATAAAAGTTGGGCTGTTGATGTTCGAGGGTCAAGATACCAATCAGTTGGTCAGAGACAACCAAGGGGACCCCAACCCAACTCCCAATATCCTTAGTAGTTTCAACATCCCAACCTGCAAACTCTGCTGTGTCTGAAATCACCAAGGGTTGTTTGGACCGAGCAATTTCTTGAAAATAGGGTTTTTGGGTTAAGGCAAAGGTGAGGCCTTCAATTTGCACACCTTCTGGTAGACCCTTGGTGGCGACCATCGGAAAGTGGGTTGTCTCTCTCAAAATAATCGAGGCGCTATCACAAGTGACTAGCCGCTTGAGTTGTGTTAGAATTCGGCTGAGAACCTCGCGTAAATCGAGGGTGGCTCCTAAAATTTCGGCCACTTCGCGCAAGGTGTTGGCTTGAAGTCGGGCTTCGTGCTCTGCCTCATAGGTGCGAGCGTTTGTGACTGCTATTGCCATTTGGTCGGTGACCACGCGGATGATATTGATTTCTTCTTCTGTGAATTGACGTGGGGCTTGAATTGCATCAAAACCGATGGAACCAATGACTTGGTCCTGAACTACGAGCGGAACAAGCAACAGGGATTGAATACCCACCCGTTCTAAAATCGGCTGAGCTGCCCCGAGTTGTTCATCTTTGCCAACATTCGCACTGATATATGGTTGGTGGTCCGTCATGATTGCTTGGAAGGCTGGATAATCTATCGGTAACTCCAAACCAATTGCGCCTCGTGATGGATGCTCTGCCACTAATCGACCGATGCCGTCAGCTTCAATGAGCATTACCCCACAGTGGTCGATGTTGATTAATTCGGTAAACCGTTCACAGGCCGTGTTGAGGATATAATCCAGATTGAGCGAACTGTTGAGGGTTGAAGAAATTGCTTGGACTTGCTGCCATTGTTTTACTCGACGGGCCTGATCCTCCAAGCGTTCCTGCTCGATACTATAGAGACGTGCGTTTTCCAGGGCCACCGCAATTTGTACCGCCAGCAACTCCAAAGCATCAACTTCTTCTGGGGCAAAATGATGAAATTCTGCATAGAATACATTCAAAACACCCAGCACCTTATCACGTTTTTTCAAAGGCATGCTAGCAATGGCCCGAAAGCCGTGGACGCCGCTTTCATTTCGATAGAGCGGGTGGAAGAGAATGTCGGGAATCATCATATATTCGCCAGAGCGGGCCACTTCGTAGGTCAAACCATCGTGGCGGGGCTGGGGAATGTGCATTTTGAATTTTCCGGCATTGTCTAAAATAGCGGCAAGGGTGAAGGAGTCTTCAATGTCATCATAGAGATAAATTCGGGCTTGCCCAGCATCGAGTAGCTTGATGACGCTGGTGATGACGATTTGCAGAATATCCTCTAAATTGAAGGACGAAACAAGTCTTACCCCGATTTCTTGAACTGAGGCTAATAACTCAGCACGCGTTTTAGCCTGCCCGTAGAGCCGAGCGTTGTAAATCGCCATAGCCGACTGATTGGCAAAGGCCAGCGCCAAAGGCAGGAGCTGCTCATCAAAGCGGTTGACGCTGTAACCATCGATGTTGAGGACCCCGACCACCTCACCATTGGCGACAAGGGGTATACCCAACCAGGCTCGAATAGGGCTGCCGGAATATTTCTCCCAATTGGGATGATTTTCGGTATCATTAATTAACAGGGCCTCTTTCGTCTGGACGACTTGAGAAACGCCCCACAGTTTATTAACGGGAATAATCTGCTGATCTAGAAACGGGGAGTAACCACCGCGTCGGGCTTTGAGCTGAACATTCTCATCCAGTAGCAGGTAAATTGAGCTGCCATCGACAGATAATACCTGTTCAAGTTGCTCAAGAATCAGAGGAAGAACCTCGTTAAGATCAAGGGTTTCACCCAATCTTTGGTTGACTTGCTGTAGAATTTCGCTTTCTTGATGGCTTTGTTCGATGGTTTCGTGAACATCGGTGTAGTCAATCGTCACCGCAATTTGGTTGGCGATGAGGGCCGTCATTTCGATTTCTTTTGAGGTAAATTGGCGCTCTGTTCTGATCATTTCTAGGCTCAGACCTCCAATTAATTTACCTCGCACAATGAGCGGTATCATTAAAAGCGATTTCACTTCAAGTGTCTGCATTGCACGACGAACAACACCCATGATCGGATCATTTTGGGCATCTAACACAGAGATCGGTTTTTGTGTCGATATTAATTCCTGAATGAGGGGATAATTTTTAAGGGGAATCGTTCTTCCTACTGAATTGCGTGAAGGATACTCGGCAATGATTAAGCCGCTATCTTGATCTGCTTCAAAGCGGATTAAACTGGCATAACTCACTTCAAACATCTCGATAACTTGTGCGATGACGTGATTCAACATCTCGGTCGAATTTAGATTAGGATCCAGGAGCGAGAGAAGTTTTTGTAGATTGGTGAGTAGAGTCTCAGTTGTTGAACGCATTTTATTGCTTTTTGCAGATGTGGTCGGTCTTTTCACGTGGAAGGTAAACCCACTTAGGCATTTCTTAATAAAACTATAAAAATTATAGGGATAGCCTATTTTAAAGTCAATAACCAAAATGTCCGGTCTAATAGACAATTCTTTGTAGGCTCATGAGGTCAAAAGGTGCGGACAACTAAAGAAGCGATGAAGGGAGGATTGACAGATTTAAGATTACGTTTGAATTCAGCGAGGGCGACATA
>JANQQF010000074.1 GCA_028285035.1 Phycisphaerae bacterium | reverse complement strand
CTCAAATATCGCTCAAGTCGACTCAGACACATTGGCCGTTCAATCATCAGGCACGGTCACGCACGTCATTACGACGACATCAACAACGCTGGTTCCGAGTCTGACGATTGTGAAGAGTGCGACGCCGGTAAGCGGCAGCAGCCTCGGCGAAAATCAGCCGATTACCTACACGGTGACTGTCGCCAACGTGGGTACAGGTGCAGCGAACAATGTCCTCGTGACGGATACGTTGCCAAGTGAAGTGAACTTGGTTAGCGCAAGCTTGAGCAACGGTGGTACAGTCAGTGGCAGTAATCCGGTGATTGGCGATGTGGGTACGCTGAACGCAAGTAGCAGCGTGACCCTGACAATTGTCGTCACGACCAGTGCGGTCTCGACCGATACGGTGATCTCGAACATCGCCCAGGTTGGGGCTGATACATTGCCTGCTCAATCATCAGGCACAGTGACGCATATCATCACTGCGGCGACGGGCACCGTGATCCCACCGAGCTTTACGATCATCAAGTCTGCTGATCCAGTTGATGGCACAACGGTCACTCAGGGGGATCAGATTACCTACACCTTGGCTGTGGTCAACAGTGGTGGTGAGGCAAACAACGTAATTCTAACGGATGCCATTCCAGCCGATACCAGCTATGTCAGCAGTAGTTTGGCGACGAATCTGGGAAGTGGTACGATTCTGAGTTCGCAAGTGATTGTGAGTGTGGGAACCTTCCCGGCTGGGGCGACAATGACTGTGACGTTTACGGTTGATGTAACGAGTAGTGTGGCGACAACAATCAACAATGTTGCGTCGTTGGATAGTGATGAGACGAGTGCTCAAAGCAGTAATACCGTTTCGCATCCAATTGTGGCAACAGGGCCAACGTTCATCTACCTGCCGGTAATTCTAAATAATTTCCCAGAGCCGACCCCGACGCCGACAAATACGTTTACGCCGACACCGACGCCAACCAATACAAATACACCAACGCCGATACCGACGAATACACATACGCCAACACCAACCCCGACGGCCACATTCACGCCGACGCCGACGGATACACCAACGCCGACGAATACGCCAACGCATACGCCGACGCCGACGAATACACCAACGGCAACGGCTACATCAAATGCGACAGCTACATCAACCCCGGCAGTTGCGTGTTCACCACAACTGATCGATGTGATTACGGTGGGGAACCTGCCGCGTGGTTTGGCAGTTGATGAGGCGCGAACGCGGGTGTACATTGCTAATCGTACGGATGGATCATTGTCTGTGGTGGATGGTCACAGTAATGCTGTAGAACAAGTCGTCTCCAGTATCTCTGGCGCGAATGGGGTGGCCTATGACGCGACGAATGATCTGATTTGGGTCACAAATGAGACAACAAATCAGGTTACGCCAATCAGCGGAGCATCCCTGACAGCCGGCACGCCAATTAGCGTGGGTAGTACGCCATGGGGTGTGGCCTATGACTCGATCCACAATTATGTCTATGTGGTTAATAGTGGTGATAATTCTGTAACCGTGATTGATGCGGGGACACAGAGTGTGGTAACCACCCTGACTGGAAGTTTCAACCAGCCTTATCATTTGGCGGCCAATCCATCGAGTGGCAAGGTTTATGTTGCTAACTTCGGTAGCGATACAGTGGCTGTCATTGATGGTACGACCGTTACCACTGTGATTGATCTGGTTGATAGTACTCAGCCTTACGGAGTTGCTGTGGATGAGACCCGTAATCTGATCTACGTGTCAACAGTTGATAGTCATCGTATCACTGGGATTGATGGCTCGACAGATACATTGGCTGGACCGCCGACGTGGGCCTCATTCCTGCGTGGTGATGGTTCAGATGTGCCGATGCGAATGATTGCGATTGATCCGACAATTGGTGATAGTGCCAATGGTGGGCATTTGTGGACGACGACCTCAACCGCCGATGGAAGTAGCAACAATGAAATCCTGTTTATTTCTGAGGCACTGCCCGGTGGCTTTGATCTACCCAAGCCTCACGATCTGGGTTCTGATCAACCGTCAGAGGGCATTGGTATCAACCGCTCGATTAATCGGGTCTATGTGACGTATGGCTCGAATTCAATTGCTGTATTGGCTGATAGTACAACATCTTGTGTGGTACCGTTTAGCAATGATTTTACATTGACAACGGGGCCGTAAGTTGAAGTAAAAAATAAATAAAAAGAGCGTTGGTGGTTGAACCAACGCTCTTTTTATTTGCGATTACACAATTCTCGGAATTGACAATTTCCACAGATCGTCAGATCAGAGATCATCGGGAAATGCTCAATTGTTGTAAGATTAGAGGGATTTGTCAAGAGGTCGCGAAGTTTTGCGATACTGCTCTTAATCATTTCTTCTGTATCTTGAATGAGTTTTTCATCTAATTGGACTGTTATCACTTGATTTTGCCTCAAGTCGTAAACAAGGCCCTGTAAGGCACGCCCCTCAAAGAGGTCTGGATGTTTGTGCCGGAAATAAAGACTATACACCCCGAGCTGTGATTTTAGGGCATCTTCATCTCCCACAAGGCCTGTTTTCCAGTCATAAATGTTGATTGTACTTTGATCAAATTGGGCAAAATCCATCTGTATCCAAATTGTTGTCTCGTCAATTTCAAATGATTGTAATGTTTCGACATCGAGAAAAGTCTCGGTTGATTGTTGTAAACCCTGGTATAGCGATGAGTCGAGAAATGTGATGAGATATTGCTCCGCTTGTTGCCAGGCGGTTTGCCAATCTTTTTCGGTGAGGCCTGACTTGTAGTAATGCTCTTGAAAACCAACCATTTGGTTGGGGTAATCTTTGTACTGACCCGTTTGTGATTGGGTAAAATCGGCTTGAGCGCGGGTTCTCATTTGTTGGATTAAGGCCGCTTTTTCAACAGGTTGCTTTGCTTTTAGGCGAGCCAGGGCAAATTTAATGGCTTCGTGAACGAGGGTGCCAATCCAGCGAGGAATGTCTGTCAGGTTTTTTAGCAGATAGGCGCGTTGGGCAACATACGGAGCAATATCTAGCCACCCGTCCCACGCCGCATAGTAATGATAATAGTAAGCGCGAGGGCAGTAATTATATCGATTCATGCGGGAGTAGGACCAGCTAAAGGTGTTTGTGAGATCGCCTAAATCGGCTAGCTGGGTATGCTTATCAAGGACGTCTAGCTTAGTGGCGGGTCGGCATTGCAAAGCATCTCCGTAATCCTCTGTAATCCAGTCTTGACCAAGATTGGCCTGCCAATATCGATTTTGGCGAGGTTGCTCAAGATATAAATTCTCCCCGACTTGGATAACCCGTAATGCGCGAGTCATTCCTTGGGCAGCGGTTGAGGATCCAATCACTTCAATATCATAAAGACTTTCCGCGAGAGGCGTAATTAGCCGAATATGCCAACGTCGATTATTGAGATATAAATTTTGACCAACATTGATCAAGAGTAAGTGCCTTATGATGATGCTAATAAATGTTGAAGATCGCTTTGTAATTCATCAGGTTTGAAGCCGAAAGAGTATAGCAACGCGATCTCCCCTTGGTCATTTACCAAGAACAAACGAGCGGTATGATTGACCAGATAATCAGCCGCCGAGTCTTCCACCTCCGCTTTTTCTGAGAAAACGCCAAAGGCAGACTTTGCTACTTCGGTTTTTTCGAGGCTATCGGTTAAGCCAATATAGCTTGAGTCGAAGGCCGAGAGATAGTTATCCAAAATCTCTGGTGTATCCCGTTCGGGGTCAACAGAGACAAAAACAACTTGAACCTGATCCTGTTCTATTTCTAAATTGTTAAGCGCAGTTTTCACATCCGCGATGGTAAGGGGGCAAACATCGGGGCAAAAGGTATACCCGAAGTAAATTAAGGTGATTTTTCCTTGTAAATCATTTGAGGTAAAGGGTTCACCATCCGTACGCATAAGTTCGAACTCAGGAATCGACATGGCTGGTTCGAGCAAGGTGCCATTGAATGTATATGTTGGGGTACAACTTGTGCCAAGGAGCAAGATCGCTCCAAATAGTAACCAATATAACTTGCTTGTAAATATCTGCTGCATCACATCATCTCCAAATTTTGTCATAGGTCTGAATGATGGAGATTATGAAGGATAGAGACAGATTGTCAAGTAATATTTTTTACGTTTCTAAATTTTGATAGTATGGTAAGAGGTAGATAAAGTTTAGAGATTTTGGGTAATTATTCGTTCAATTCTCCCCAAACCGTTTGACCCTCTAAGATGGCCAAAACGTATTGAGGAAATGTGGTTCGATCAAGAGGTTTGCTGATATAACCATCAAATCCCTTTTTTCGAGCCTTGTTCATCTCTATATCAGGGTCGGAGGCTGTGACAGCAACAATGGGAACGTTGTTGAGTTCGGGAATAGCGCGAATTGCATCAAAGATGTCATATCCGCTTACCTGATTGGGCAGCATAATATCAAGTAGGATCAGGTCGATGGGGAATGGATCATTAGATAAGCGTTTTAACGTTGTATCGCCCCAGTGGTCAAATGGGACGCTGGCGCCAGCCTGTTGTAAAATAGTACGGATGATGGCTAACCCCATTGGGTCATCCTCAACTACAAAAATACGTTTTCCTTCAAGTAACATAAAACCCCCCTCTATCTATGAAATGTACCATACGGGTTCCCCACTTACAATTTTCTTGAATAGGTCAGGAAATATACGATGAATAATGGGCTTGCTAATTAAGCCTGAGAAACCTGCATCTTTCATTTTTGCAACGTCAGTCACCATGACATAAGCTGTAATCGCAATAATAATCGAGTCTTTGAAAACTTGATTGGCTTGGAATGATTTTAACATCTCGTAACCATCATGTGGGTGTACCTGAATGCCAAGAAAAATGATATTGGGTGGATGAGGGAGATCTAAGGCCTTATCCAGATAATTTTGGCTGTCTGGAAAAATCCAAGCATTTGATAAGCCCATTATACGTGAAAAGATCGTATTGAGAACATCTCGGCTAATCGGATCATCATCAATGTAAAGAATGGCTGGTTCAGTCATAGAAATCCTGTTTATGAGGTAACTAATGCGTCCTCAATTTGTTTGATTGGGAGCGTGATAAAGAAGGTGCTTCCTTTCCCAAACTCACTCTCTAACCACATTTGACCGCCGTGTGCCTCCACAAACTGCTTGGCAATGGGAAGCCCTAAACCTGTACCTACCTCGTTTTGGGCACCATCAGGGGCTTGGTGAAATGTGTCGAAGATGAGTGACTGATCTTCGACAGGGATGCCTATGCCACTATCTTCTACAGAGATTTCGATTAACTCTTCTTTTTCTTGGGCGGTAACAATGATATGGCCTTCTGGGGTGAACTTTACTGCATTAGAAATTAGATTGAGCAAAATCTGACGGAGGCGGCGTTTGTCTCCCGAAATCGTTGAAAGATCTTCATCGATATTTAGAATCAATTCAACAGGCTTATTCTTTAATAAGCCACGTCCAGTGGCGGCGGTACTTTTTAGCAGATTCTGAATATCAATATCTTGGATAAACATATCCATCACCCCAGCCTCAACTTTTGCCAAATCCAGAATGTCATTAATCAAGCTTAGCAGATGGGCCCCACTGTCTTGTGTTTTTTCAAGGGCATCTGCCTGATCTGGATTGATTTCACCGAATACACCATCCGCGACAAAACCTGTGAAATTTAGAATAGCATTCAAGGGGGTTCTTAACTCGTGAGACATGTTGGCCAAAAATCTGGATTTAATTTCGTTGGCTTGCTCCGCTTCTTGTCGGGCTAGAATTGCGTCATTGTACAGTCTGGCATTGTGCAGGGCGATTGACACCTGGTTGGCTAGTAGCCGTAACATCGCCCGATGTTCTTTATCAAAGGTATGGACCCCATAACTCTGGATATTAAGCACCCCTAATAATGTATGCCCAATTTCTAATGGGAGTGCGATTTCTGATAAAGTATTTTGTGATAGATAAGGGTGGGGAGGAAATAAGGCATGACGGATATCAGAAACCTCTGTAATTTGACCCCGCTGAACAGTTAAGGTTAGGGTGTTTTCCTCGTTGATTGAAAGGCGACTTTGCGTAGAATGAGATGAGGTTTTCTCACCGGTCTGGGCTTGTAAAACTAGATGTGTTCCATTATTTTCCAACAGAAAAATACCAACATAGGCGAAATTAAGTCGGGTTTGGATCAAATCAACGATCTGTTGCAGTAATGTTTCTAGATCAAGCAAAGCCACAAGCCGTTGTCCAATATCCATACTGGTCAGTAACTGAGTGTAAATAAATTTTTGCCGATTGTTGATGCGTTGTAACTCATCTTGAGCAGCAAACAACTCATCCCGTCGATGCTGGGCTCGTTCCTGTAGGGTAGATGTATGTTGGACTGCCTCTTGCCAATCGAGTGTGGTAAAAAAACCAACTGCCGCTAAACCTAATCCAAGAAAGGCAGGCCCAATTGCGTCGATTATCTCATCGAAGAACTGACCTCGTAGATATAGGGCACCAAACATCAGTAGAATAGTTATAAACCATACTGAAAAACTACTATCTGGTTTGATTAGAGTACTGCTTATTACGATAAAATACCCATAAAGATACAATAAGAAGATTGGTTCTGTTGGGTGTAAAATAATATTTATCGTTATCATTATCAAATGACTTCCGAAAAATATATTTAGTCCCCAATCCTGTTTATTACGTCTGACTAATTGCCAGGACCAGACACTTATTATTGGATAGATTAAAACGTGAAGAACGATCCAGATGGTATTTTGAACATTATTTGGGGGATTGATAATAATGATGCCAGGGGTTAAAAGCAAGGCTAATATTGGGGTAATAATAACGGCCCCATTAAATGAATCTGTACTTAGTTGTTTAATGAACTGTTTGTCAGGTATCATGATAACTCTGCACCCAGTATAGTATAAAATCATTCAGATTTCAATTAACGCAAATATCCTAATCTGCTTACCAAAGAGAGATTAGATATGAAAAAGTAACAGCCGGAATGTGCGGCTTTAATGATTAGGCTGCGGTGTCTTTTAGACGAATTGGGCGTTTGTAACTTTGGTTCTGCATCTTGTCAGCCTTATTGCCTATTACGCTGTTTAACGCGGAACTAACCCCATTTGCTTCATTGGCCAGCTTTTTTAGGTGTTGGGTAATCATCTGTAGTTTTGCGATGCCTTCCTGCTGTACAGTAGTGAGGGAGGTCCCGTTGAGCTGCGAGAGCAACTCATTCGTTAAATTGAGGGCTGGTGATAGGTCTTCCTCAATAAATCCTTCAAGAAAAGCATTTTTTTCAATCAGCATATCATTCAAGGTGGTTAAAACTTCATTACCCGCTCGGAACCCTGCTTCTGCCTCTTGGACTTGAGCATAGAGGTGGGCATTTTCTATTGTAGGGGCAATTTGATTGGCGATTGCCGTTAACAAACCTACCTCTCGGTCAGTCCAGGTGTGGTCTGCGTCAGATCGAATGCCAATGGTTAACACGCCGATAACGTGTGAATGGGGTCTACCACTCTCGTCCTCTAGATCGGGCCGAGTAATAGGAACGGCCCCAATGCCGTGAAGTTTTTCTTTATCGACCCAAATTTTGTGCTTTTGATCGTCTTCAGGGATTGAGTTGATGAAGAGCGGCTCACTTGTGGCTGCCACGCGTCCTTCGATGCTATCTTCTTTTTGTAATTGCTGCATCCCACGGACATAAGCCATTGATAAGCCCGTGTGGGCACGCATTTCTAAATGTTGATCCTTTTCAACCAAATAAAGCCAGGCCGCATCTGCTTGAAGGGCTATTTTTGTCTGTTGAACAGCCGTTTGCAAAATCTGGCTCAAATTTAGAGTGCGATTTACCGTTTCGGCGACGGCATTGAGGGTTTGCAGATCAGCATTGCGCTGCTCAATCTCCTCGTCAGCTTCAACGGTCGCCCGCAGTAATTGAGCAATGTCCTCAGAATTTGAGCTTGGTGAGAGCGTATCATTGGGGCTTGTTGTGGGCAGTTCAAAGGGTGTGGCTGGCATATCAAGTGAGACACTGGTCATATCTGTGTGAGGCAACTCAATAGCCTCGCGCTCTTTTCCAAGTAATGACTCGGCGGTAAACCACAACCCTTCTCGTAACTGTAAATTTTCCAAAACTACAGCCGTTTCGTGAATCATCGACATCAAGATGCATAATTCAGTTGCAGCAAAGGATTGATCTTTATTCTGGACGCCAACCAGTAGGGCTCCGAGTAATTTCTTTCGAACTTGGATCGGTAAGCTAACTAGACTTGTTAACTCACTCGTTTTCAGGAGCAATTGCTCTGCTTCATCATCAGTTTCATACTCCAGCAACGCCCCCGTTCCTGCTACGAGATGGGGCATCAAAATTGTTGCGCCGTGTCGCAGGTCTTCGCCTGTCAGTACAGCATTTAAGACTGGATTTAGCCCTTTATGTACACCCAAGGTTAATTGTTTTGTTTCATTATCAATCAAAACAATCGCCCCAACTGGCGCGTGGGTTACATCCAGGGCCTGAGTGAGCGTTAGTTTTAATAATGCGGCTGGAGTTGTTGCTTGACTGGCTCGATGGCTAAAGGCGGTGAGGGCTGTAATACCACGATTGCGGCGGTCAATTTCTGTGCTCGACAGGCGTAAGGCAGCTTGGTAGCGCTTAATGCGTCCTTCTATTTTTCTGAGTTGTTCTCGGGTTGCTGCCAAGCCCATTGGCCAATTATCCACAATAACAGGATTTTCAGTTTCATTGGGAGGTTGAGAAGTCGTCATCGGGTTCACCTGGAGTATCTAATATTTGATGGGGTAATGTTTTGGTTGAAGTTGGAACTGAAGATTCCTGAATGCATTCACCTCAATGTGAAATACATCCAATAAATGATGTAACTTATTATAACAAAAGTAAATTTGAATTGGGTTGGAATAGGACTAATTTGCTACATTATTAATCTAGGTTAAGAAATTGAAATTTAATACCTACTCCTCTGGGACAACCAAACGGTAACCGACGCCGCGCACATTTTCAATCAGCCCCATATCTCCCACCGCCGACCCAAGTTTGCGGCGAATAGATAGAATAAGCGGCCGAAGCAATGTGCCAGCTTCTATGTGGTCTGTTTCAAATTGATGGGTCACCTGGATGAGTTCTTGTGGTGAGGCAATTTTTCCGCGTTGGTTCGCCAAATACTCTAACAGTAAGAATTCTTTGGCCGACAGTTTTATTTCTGTTTCATCAACCCAAACTCGATGTTGCTCCGTATCCACCCGAAGCTGGCCAGCCTCGAGAAATCGACTGTCTTCGGTGTTTGTACTCGTCCCGCTTGCAGCCATAACTTGAGCCATCGATTCAATCAAATGTTGAGCACGTCGCAATTTTCCGCGAACAATGGCTAGTAAATCATTGACCCGAATCGGCTTGGTAATGTAATCATCAACCCCTAGCTCTTTTCCATAACGAATATCACTATCCATTGAACGTGCTGTTAAAAAAATGAAAGGAATGATGGCCCATTTTGGATTTTTGCAAACTTGCTCATAAAGCTGATACCCATTCATATCGGGCATTGCTATGTCCGTTAGAATAAGATCGACGGGATTGCTCTCCAAAACGTTTAAAGCCTCTAGCCCGTTGTAGGCCACAATCACTTGATAGCCTTCCATTTCTAGCGGGAGTTTGATATTTTCTACTAAATCTGGTTCATCATCGACGACGAGAATCGTTGCAGAATTATTATTCATCTCCTAATTTGCCTCCAATGGAAGATAAAATGCGAAAGAGCTGCCCTCATTAAGGGTTGAGGTAACAGCCACCTTTCCGTTATGAAGTTCAATCAATTCACGAGTAATCGCCAAACCTAACCCTGACCCTCGAATTGTTTGCTCAGCCTTGACTCGATAAAAGCGCTCAAATACATGGGGTAAATGCTGCTGATCAATCCCAATTCCATTGTCCGTAATTTTGACGGCCCCCCAATAGCCTTTTCCTAAAATTTTATGATTTGGCCAGTCTTGTAAATCAGGTGAAGGGGTATGACCCAATGCCGCACATTCACAAATAATCTCGCCGCCATTTGCTGTATATTTTATGGCATTATTGATAAGATTTCGAATGACCCGCCGTAGCTGCCCTGGATTTCCCCAAACCAACACTTGATCAGTGGTGTATATTTCTAACCTTAGGTCTTTCTCCCAAGCTAAAGGATGCAGTTTCTCCGCTTCTTCTTGAAGGAGTTGCGCTAAATCCAGCTGTTCTTGTTCCAAAGAAATGCGATGACTATCGATATAAGATAACTGTAAAACATCATCAATCAACTCATCAAGGGTTTGACTATGCTTTTGAATGTCGCGAATTAATTTACGACGTTGGTCATCGTTTAATCGATCATACAACCCATCCAGATTGTCCCCAACTAATGTAATAACAGAGAGCGGGGTCCGTAGTTCATGAGAAACATTTGAGACAAAGATATCCTTCGCTCTTTGGGCTTCTTTAAGGACCGTAACATCACGCTGTACACTGACAAACCCAACCAGGTGATGCGGCTGAGTCGAGGCAAAGAGCGGGGCAACTGTGAGCGCCGCGTCATAAAATTTGTTGTCTTTGTGACGCCCAACAACTTCTCCCCGCCAGGTTTTCCCTTGCTTCACAACATCTAGGATTTCGGAGAGTTTGTTTGATGTTGCTTGATGATGCAGTAACCCCCAATGTTGACCTATGGCCTCTTCTCGGTCAAAGCCAGTGAGTGTAATCGTTGCTGGGTTTACATACTGAATGATTCCAGCCATATCAGCGACAACAACCGCGTCGCCTAAAGCCTCTAAAATGGCTTGATTTCGATCCCGCTCCGCTTGTAATTCAAGGGTACGTAACCGGCGCTGGCGATTGAGGTTGGTGATGGTTCGGACTCGTGCCCGAAGCTGGGCCATATCAAAAGGCTTGGTGATAAAATCATCAACGCCTACCCTTAGCCCTCGCAAACGTGACGCATCATCATCAAGGGCCGTTACCATAATGATTGGGATATCAGTGATTTTGAGATCAGTTCGCAATTTTTCGCAAACTTCAAACCCATTAATTTCCGGTAACACAGCATCAAGCAAGAGCAGATCTGGTTCAATTTCCTCAATTTTTATTAACGTGTCTGGACCGCTTGTGGCAAATGTGAGATTGTACCCTTGAGACATTAGCAATGCCTTCAAGGTCTCTCGCCCCAAAGGGTCACCATCGGCAATGAGGATTGTTTCTTGCTCATTCATGGTCTGAATAGATCATACCTTTTTTTAGTCAGGTTCCACAAGAATATTTTACCACTAATTCACACTTAGAGCGAAGTCGCTTAATTTTGGCCTTTTCACCCCTGAAATGTAATTGACAAAGGCTTGCCCCTCCGGTACAATCGCGGCTACGTCTTCGTGAGGAGAAAATTTTACATGCGTGAAAATAAAGTCCGAAAAATTTGGGAATCTGGTGGAGCAGTTATTAATGGTTGGCTTCATCTGGAAAGTACCTTTGCTGCTGAAGTAATGGCACACCAAGGTTGGGATAGCTTAACCCTTGATCTTCAACACGGCCCTTACAGTCAACTTGTTCCAATCGGTATGCTTCAAGCCATTTCCACGACCGATACGGTGCCATTTGCTCGGGTTCAGTGGAATGAGCCGGGGATCATTATGAAACTTTTGGATGCGGGGGCCTATGGCATTATCTGCCCAATGGTTAACAACCGTGCTGAAGCGGAAGCCTTTGTGGGCGCTTGCCGTTATCCACCCCAAGGCTACCGTAGTTACGGCCCAACTCGGGTGAGTTTTTATGCAGGGACAGATTATCCCCCGAATGCAAATGATACCGTGGTGACGATGGCAATGATCGAAACGGCCGACGCGGTTAAAAATTTAGAGGAAATTCTCTCAGTGCCTGGTCTCGACTCGATCTACATTGGCCCGGCTGATTTGAGCCAAGGCTTGGGGGGTAAACCTGGGGCGGACTGGACCGAACCTCGCATGGTTGAAGTGATCGATAAAATCCTGGCGAGTGCTAAAAATCATGGCGTGGTGGCTGGTATTCATACCGCCTCTACATCCTATGCCTTGCAAATGATTGAAAAAGGCTTCCAATTCGTAACAATTTTGTCTGATGCGCGCTTGATGGCGAACAGCGCTAAACAAGTGATTGCAGAAATGAAGGGGAGTCAAGCTGGAAAATCGGATGGTGGTAGTAGCCCTTACTAGACTCATTGAGTCAAAAAATTGACTGTAAAAAAAGTAACCTCAAATGACGTGGCACGGTTGGCTGGCGTTTCCCAATCAACCGTGTCACGTATTTTTACCCCAGGGGCAAGCGTTTCCCCCAAAACACGCGAAAAAGTCCTGGCGGCTGCGCAACAGCTTGGCTACAAGCCCAATGCTATCGCTCGCAGTCTCATTACCCAATCCACCAACATTATCGGCTTTGTGATGGCCAATATGACCAGCCCTTTCTATCCCTATGTTTTGGAAAAGTTCACCCGCCGTCTGCAAGCGATGGGGAAACAGGTTTTGCTGTTTACCGCAGAACCCAATCAAGATATCGATGATATTTTGTCAACCGTTTTGCAATACCAAGTTGACGCTTTGATCATTACCTCAACCACCCTCTCCTCGATTATGGCGGAAGAATGTGCCAAAAATGGTACCCCCGTAATTTTATTTAATCGATATGTTGTTGGGGCCAAAACGAGCGCCGTATGTTGTGACAATGTGGCTGGTGGTCAACGGGTTGCCGATTTTTTGCTTGATACAGGGCATCAGCGATTGGCTTATATTGCCGGGAATCCCAATACATCAACCAATGTTGATCGTCAGCGTGGCTTTTTTGAGGGATTGCAGGCCCGAGGGTATTCCCAAAGGCTAATAGAACAAGGCTCATACAGCTATGAGTCTGGCTATGAATGTGCGAAACGGCTCTTGGAACAAGCTAATCCCCCTGATGCGATCTTTTGTGCTAGTGATGTGATTGCTCAAGGGGCTTTAGATGCGGCTCGCTTCGATTTGGGACTAAAAATTCCTGATGACCTCTCTATCATTGGGTTTGATGACACCCCTGGCTCAAGTTGGCCAGCCTATGATCTCACCACTATGCGCCAGCCGGTAAATCGGATGATTGAGGTTACCCTGGATTTGCTGCAAGAAAGATTCGAAACACCGAATTTAGACCCAGTGCTAAAATTTTTGCCTGGGACATTGGTTGAACGTGGCTCAACGCGAAAGCGAAATTAACCTCAAATTTAGTATTGACATCACCCATTCCCTGTGCTAGACTGTACGCCAATATTAATAGTAAAACGTTGATTGAGACGAGTAAGCAGGCATCACTGCCTCAGAGAGAGAAGGCCATCGGCTGAAAGCCTTCTTGGTAAGCGCCCGCTGAAAACCCCTCAAGAGTGAGTTTTGGAACCTCAATTTTTGGAATCCAATTTTGGAATCCAACTTTGGATAGTAACAAGCTCCGGGTCGCTCCGTTATCAGTAGCAAATGAGGGTGGGTGATTTTTACAAATCAATCACTAAATTTGGGTGGAACCGTGTAGATACCAATGCTACGCCCCAATCTGTGGGCGTAGCATTTTTGTTTTGTTAATCAATGTCGGATGAAGGTGCCGTAGGATAGGAATGGTAGGATAAAATCATGAAAATTGTCTCAAATCACAGCTATAAATGTGCTGAATTCGCGATCCTTATTCTAATTATTTCAGCTTTATTTATTGCTACGACAAAAATTTCATACGCTAAGCCTTTGTCCCAAACTGAAGATGGTGAAGTATACATTGTTCAAGAGGGTGATTGGATCAGCAAACTGGCGGAAAAATTCTACGATGATCCGCTGACGTGGCCTACGATTTGGAAAGCTACTAACGATAAGTTTGAAGCGGATAGCGACTTTGCCTTGGTCACTGACCCCCATAAAATTGAAATTGGGCAAACGTTGTGGATACCAACTGCTGATAAACTTGAACAGTTTTTGATAGCAAATCAGTCAGAAAACAAGATTTCAGGTGTCTTTATCAGGCAATTTGATGATGGTAGTTATAGCGTACTGCGCTTTTACGAAGATGGTGTGGTCTTAGCTGCGAGTATTCAGACAGAAGATATTGTTCAAGACTGGTCTCGGATTAATCAGTGGTTTCATCGTGATAGTGCTAGTCCAAGTTATTCAACTGGGCAATACTATAGTATCAGCGACCACATAAGTTTTTCGAGTACGTCCCAAACTGGAACTGTAGATCGGGCTGGTAGTTATCTTGAGAACAAGCTGATTTTGGATAGCTACAGTCATATCAATGGGCGTAAGTTTGAGAATAATGTCTATGAGTACCTTGATGTTGAAAGTTAACGTTTTGTGATAATCACACACAACCATTCAGGAGATGATGATGGCAAAAAATAAAGAAGATAAAGACGTAAGATTGTACAAAATCCGGCACAGTTTGGCCCACGTGATGGCTCAGGCGGTGCTGGAGTTATACCCCGAAGCCAAATTGGGCATCGGCCCCCCCATCGATACTGGATTTTATTATGACTTTGATTTAGGGATGGATGAAGAGGGTAAGGCAAACACCTTTAGTCCAGATGACCTCGACGATATTGAAAAGCGGATGCGTAAAATCATCAGCGGCAAACATGAGTTTGAGTACAAGGAAGTGTCTGCCGCTGAAGCACGTGAGCTGTTCAAGAATCAGCCTTTGAAGATTGAGCTGATCGAAGGGCTGGCTGCGGGCGGCATCGATGAATTTGGTGAGGAAACTGAGGGTCCAGTCACCATCAGCACTTATCGGCAGGACAGCTTTGAGGATTTGTGTCGCGGTCCCCATGTCGAATCGACAAACAAAATCCCAACTGACGCCTTCAAGCTCACAACTGTGGCTGGGGCCTATTGGCGGGGTGATGAAAACAACCAAATGCTCCAACGCATTTATGGCACAGCTTGGACTAACAAAAAAGAACTCAGGCAGTATCTTGATATGTTGGAAGAGGCCAAAAAGCGGGACCATCGTAAATTGGGCAAAGAGTTGGAGCTATTTACTTTTGATGAAGAAGTTGGGCCAGGGCTACCTTTGTGGTTACCCCGTGGAGCCGTGATGGTTGAGGAGCTTGAAAAGCTGGCCAAGGAGATGGAACTCAAATACGGCTATGATCGGGTTCGAACCCCTCATCTGACCAAGGAAGATCTCTTTGTCCGCAGCGGCCATCTACCCTACTACACTGAGAGTATGTTCCCGCCGATGGAGATGGAGGGCGTACGCTACTACATGAAGCCGATGAACTGCCCTTTCCATCATAAAATCTACGGCAGTAAGACCCGCAGCTACCGCGATCTTCCGGTCCGTTTAGCCGAGTATGGCACTTGCTATCGCTATGAAAAGAGTGGTGAGTTGTTCGGGCTGATGCGAGTGCGCTCATTACAGATGAATGATGCCCATATCTACTGCTCTAATGAGCAGTTTGAAGAAGAGTTTATGGCTGTTATCAGCATGTACTTTGAATATTTCAAGATCTTTGACATTGATCGGTATCTGATGCGGCTGAGTACGCACCACAAACGCGGTTTGGGTAAAAAATATGTGGATAACCTGCCGATGTGGCTCAAGACCGAGGAGATGATTCGCAATGCAATGGATAAGAATGAGGTGCCGTATGTGGAAGGGTCAGATGAAGCGGCCTTCTATGGCCCGAAGATTGATGTGCAAATTTATAGCGCCATTGGTCGTGAGTTCAGTCTGGCGACTAATCAGGTTGATTTCGCGGTCCCGCCTCGGTTTGATTTGAACTTCATCAACTCCAACGGCGAGGAAGAGGTGCCGTTGTGTATTCACCGCGCTCCGTTGAGCACCCACGAGCGGATGATCGGCTTCTTGATCGAGCACTACGCTGGGAAGTTCCCCGTGTGGCTAGCCCCAGAACAGGTGCGCTTGATTCCGATCACTGAGTCGCACAACGAACACGCTCTGAAATTGCGGGACCAACTGCGTGAGGTCGGCGTTCGAGCCGAGGTCGATGCCGGCGATGATCGCATGAACGCCAAAATTCGCCAGGGCCAGTTGATGCAGGTGCCCTATATGCCAGTGATTGGTGACCGCGAGATGGAGGAGAACACCGTCGCCCTCCGCAAGCGCGACAACTCTCGCCAGACAATGCCATTCGCTGAGTTTTTGGCTATGGTGCAGGATCGAATCAAGACTCGATCGAGTGAGTTGTAGGATTTAGGATGAGGTAGCTAAGGGTGGCGAGGTGCGCTTTGCCACCCTTTTTGTTTGAAAATTATTTTTGATTGGGATAGTGAGAGAGATTAGTAACCACTACCTATTGTGAAATAATAAGGGTAACCCACTACCTGTAGTATTGACGAACTTAGATAAACCGTGTATACTACTTGATAATTAGATCCCAGCCCCTAAAAAGGGTAAAGCCTTGTGCGCCAACACAAGGCTTTGGAATGGGTAGTAAATAGATGTTTATGTTATTTATATAAATAATATAACATACGTTTTTGCGTACGTCAAGAACTTTTTTGACAGTTGTTTACTAGCCATCCTTTGGGATGGCTTTTTTTCTAATTATTCACTGCCAGAGAGGGCGAGCCGACCCACCGACTGCAACTGCTCTTTTGTTGATGGGATCAGCATCAACGAAAATACTGAGCTAGAAGGAGGTGTTATAACCCTTTGCAGGAGTCGACACGTCCTTTCTGAAAATGAATATTAGAATTTGGAGATTTAAGATTGTTGTCAAGTGTCGGTTTTGACAGGTTTTAAGTTTTCCAAATAAGGATGATTTTTAATGCAAATGCTAATTAAATGCCCGGAAACGGGCAAGTTTTTGGGAACTGGTATGAGTGTCAGCAAAGAGTCTATCAAGACAACAACGCTCATTGGTAACTCTGTTGGCTGTCCTCATTGTAAAGGGTTTCATGTTTGGAACAAAGAGGACGCATATCTATTCGATGAGGCAGATGGCTCTTTAATGTCTGTTCAATCTCTATAATTAGTTCCCTCTGCTTGTAGAAGGGGTGGCCTGAAAACTGCAAAACGTAGTGAGGCCGCCCCGTTTTATTTGGCATTACCGTTGCCCAAATATGCTGCGACCAAGGTAAGTTGTTAGTAATTCCAGCCCTAGGCCCCCAAAATGGTAGCATATTAATAAGATTGCCAATATCTTCTTGAGTTTCAGCTTCAATAGTGATATATCCCGCTTCATCAATTGTATGCCCAGCACAAGAGGCAATAGTCTTGATGTTTGGAAAGTGATTGAGTAGATAGACCAACTTTCTAACTTCTACATCCATTTCATTATAAGGGAGTTCTTCTGATGTATCTAGTAGATGATCTGCGGGCATAGCATTTCTCTTTTCATCAATGATAAGCGAAATTTTTACAAATTTTAAAGGGATTCCACCCTTGAATTATTTTGCCACTCTTTCAAATTTTATTTGAAATTGATTTAGTAAAGTAAAAATAGTTGGAAATAATATTTTGAGGTTTGGCATTTAAAATTCTGTAACCAGAATCAGGTCAATAAATTATAACATAATTAGATTAAGAATACATAAAAATTCAAAGAACAATTGTTTTAATAGTGAGATTTTTTATCTGGCTATCTTATAATAGTTTGTAAGATTGCCAAATTGATCAAGTCTATCCTACCCTCTTAAATTTAATCTTTATCATTCCAATTTACTCCCCATTCTCCAACACATGACTCATATCTGGCAGCGGTGATGGTGGATGCCAGTGACGGACTTCGCCTCGCATCTTGACCTCTTTTTCGGCCAGGGCGACCAGCTCGCTGAAACTGCCAGGAAACCAATCCTTGAGTTGGCGACGGGCGATGTTGACGTGGAGGACCTCGTCGGCCCAATCGAAATCCTGGAAGGTGGTCATTAAGGGGTGCTTGACGGTGTCGCGGCAGAACTCGTACTCTTCGCGCTTGCCCGGTGGATACTTCATCATCGCGGCCTCGATGCCGATGCCCAAGCCAGCGTATTGCTCCAGCGGGGTCATCTGGAAGATATAGGTCATATCAAAATCACGGATGGGCATCGCCGCCCGATCATCGAAGATTTCCTCGGTGGCGGCTTCACCAAACAACGTGTGACGCACTTCATCCCA
The DNA here is from genome assembly GCA_028285035.1 of Phycisphaerae bacterium. The sequence goes on along the minus strand of JANQQF010000074.1, from coordinate 26,370 downwards.
CAAGTGTCGGGAAATATCGACGTAAAACTCCCACGGCTGATCTGCCACCTCGCAGAGCACGAAAACGAGCCCTTCAGCGGCGGTGATCTCGCTCAAGCGAGTGGCCACCATTTGGGCAAAACGTTCAGCCACGCGAGCATTATCCACGTGGAGAAAATCCCAGATGCGTTGATAGGTGTCATCCCGCTTGGCTTCGCGGGGGATGACAAACTTTTCAGTCGCTCGAATTGGCTTGAGTGCCGTCTCATCAACCGTGCCCGTGCCGTCCACCCCACCTGCGGCTTCGAGTAATGTTTGCAAACTGTCCGCCCAGTGTAAGGCAGCCTCTTTTTGCGCCTCAGACTCGGCCATACCGGCAAAGGCCGCTCCCAAAAGCTCCAACGACTCCTGCTCCTCTACCAAAAGCGTTTTCAAAATTCGGACGCTCGGATAATCGGCTAGCCCATTGGTGACGTTGAGATAATCCTGATAGGCGGCAATCATCGCGGGTTTGAGAACTTGGGTCAGGGCGGCTAGGAGTTCGGCTGTGTTTGCCGCCTGAACAGCCTCATCGAAGACGACTTTGAGTGGTGATTCGTGAAAGGTTTCAAAGGCTTTCTTTTTCGATATTCGAAGTTCGGGTAGGCGCTTCTTGAGTTGATCGGCGTGGGTGGCGTCCTCATATTGTGTGCGGCCCAGCAAAATTTTTAGATCCCACTCCGGTCGGGTGATGATGTGAATGGCTTGCAGTTGCATCAACCGCTCTTCGGCATAGGCCAGTGACCGTAGTCGGGAAACACATTCTTCCACACTCAGACCTGGACGTTTTACGTGTGCTAATCCAGCATATTGATAAGATCTCATTCGAAAAATTCTCCTCAAAATAGGGTTAAAGGTCATGAAGTAAGCAGTAAGTAGTAAGTAGTAAGGGGTAACGTTTCGACTTTAATTCTTACTACCTATTCCCTAATCCGCTTGACTTAATTTTATCAAAAACTGTGATGATGTCCACAACCCTTTTTAGCTAAAAAAGGCGAGGACTTGTTCGAGGTTGCCGAGAATAAAAGCGAAGAGGGGGAGTAGCAGGGAATTGAGAAAATTGAGGCCAGCGCGTAGATTGAGGGCCGACTCGCGGGTGCCCTGGATACGATCGTGATAGTCCATCAACCGATTCATCGCCTCCATCACCGCTTTGTCCGCAATGTCCTGTTCCTGTTCAAGTTGTTCAATTTTGCGCTGTATCTCACTCAACTTTTGCCACTTAGCCTTTGTGATAATTCGGGCTAAAGCATATTGGCTGATGATAAACATACTGACAATTGGCCCCCAACTGCCAACCACTAGAAAAACAAAGGTTACACTAGGGTTGAGGAGCTCAAAGAAAAGGAGGCCCAACGTAAACAGAGCAGCTAAAATTGCGCTGGTAAATACGAGGAAATTTAAAACATCGGCCAAGCGGTCAATGACCTCTGAATTGCTGGGGTCTGCATGATAGAGCTTGAGGCGATATTGGCTTAGCTGGGTGACCCAGGTCAACATGGGCGAGACAAAGTACCAGCCCATTCCTGCTTGTAGCCAAACCAAGACAACCCCAATGACAGGCCCCCAGCCAGGAAAACCACCCCGCAAGGCACTCCAAAATAGGGGCGCTGAGGCACCGATTAATAAACTGATGATAACGGTGAAAACCAATTGTTTGCGAATGTTGAAGCTATTACGGAGCCAACGTTGTAGTAAATCTAACGTTTCGAAATTTTCTATAGCGGGGACGGTGCTCTCTTTCAGTGTGGTGAGGAGTAGACGAGTGCCTGCCCGAGCCTGAATCATCACGGCTGAGCCAAGTAATCCCGCCCAGCCTCCTAGTAGAAGCATCTCGGGCAAAAGTGTTTCGTTCAGAGAGAGGGAAATGATCGCCCCGATCAGCAAGGTGAATAAAAGTAGGATCAGGGCGTTGTAAAGCACTGAGGGTGGCTCAGCCCCACGCGTCATTCGCTGGACCATTCGACCAACACCCTCAAGTGTTATCTCGACCAAACTGCGGTATTTCTTATCTTTAAGTTCTTTTATTAAGGTGTTACGCTTTGCTTCCAAGCTTTGCTTTTTGGACATATGCCATTTGATTCGCGATGCGTGATACGCAATAGATTGTTTTCTCCATATCTGTCACGCATCACGTATTACGGGCCTGATAAATTTAGGCGAATGAATGATAAATTGTGCAATCCATCTTCTAATCCTCTCCCCCACTCAATAAACTCTGATCAGCTTCACCGGAACGAACGAGCAAGACCGAGCCGATGCCTTGGACCAGGTCGTTTTGAGCCTCCGCATATTCGCTGAGGTTCTCCACTTCAGGCCAGAATACCCCGACCATTGAAAGATCAGCATCGTAGCTATGTTGAATAATGAGTTCGCTAATTGATTGGGATGGATCTGTTCTGACCAGGACTCTAGGTTCAGCGGTTACCCGTATTTTTTCGAGGAGTGTGCGCATATTCGCTTTTGTTTGTTCAACCCCACTTGCACTATCAATAATCCGCATAAGACGAATTTCAGCGCGGTCCCAAGCACGATCTTGGCGAATGAGATGCGCTAGGAGAACCATTAAATCCCCATTACGACCTCGGCCACGCCACCAAATATTGATCACTTTTTTCTGGCCAAAGCCACGGACTTGGTCATAGTGCAAGAGCAACACTGACTTTTTCAATTTGTATAAACTACGCATCAAATCAAGTTGATTGAGACGACCTTCTGGGGTTTCACTCAAGCCCATCACAACCGTGTTGGCCTCCAAGCCGCTAATCCCGTGGGCTTGGGCGATGGTTAATGCCCCTGATTTAAAGTCTGATACAATGTCAGCCTCGGCAAAGGCTGTCATATTTTTGTCTTCGATATAGCTACGGATATGTTTCCGAGCTGTTTCACGGATACTGCGCTGAGCCAAGGTATCGATTTCACCGACCAATACCTGGAAGAAGGTAACAATCCCTTGCCCTGAACAAATCCATTCTGAAAGGAGAGCGAGTTGTTCACGGTTATAAGGTTGACCAGTGAAGACCATGACATTGGGGCGCCAGTTTTTGGCGTTGCGAGGTTGGCTTTCCAGATTGAGCAAGGCATAGCGAGCAATGGCAAACCAGATGCCACTGCGGACATCGCCCCAGGTTCGCTCTAGGCGGCGACGTTGCAGAATGAAGAAGATGCCATAACTGATGACAATAGCGATAACGGTGGCGATGCTGTTGATGAGGAACATTGCCCCATAACAGCCGATGGCCCCTAAAATCGAGACCCACCAAGGAATTCTGAAGCGAGGACGGAAGCTTGGATTACCCACAAGCTTTTCAATTCCGGCCACCAAATTGATCATTCCATAAGTGTTGAGGAAAAACATTGTGATGACCGGGGCCACAAAATCGAGGTCCCCCATCCAGATGATTCCGACGGCAATGACAAATGTAATCAAAACGGCCATTCGCGGTTCAGTGGGGCTGCCCATTTGGGAGGCCATCCAGTAGGGGGTCACCCGGTCTTTGGCGATGGCTTGCAGGGTGCGTGGGGCGGCGAGAATACTGCCCAGGGCAGAGGAGAGGGTGGAGGCCCAAACCCCGACCAAAATAAGCCAAGGAACTAAGGCGATATCTTGCATAGACAAGGTATTTTCGATCATGTATTGGGGAGGTAAGTGTAGGGAAAACCAAACGGCGGCGGCGAGATAGATGATTGCTGTGACGACAATTGAGGCCAAGGTTCCAGCGGGGATACTGCGACTTGGGTCTTTCAAATCGCCGGAAAAGCTGGCCCCGACCGCGATGCCCGTGACTGCTGGGAAGAATACCGCAAAAACTAGCCAGAAACTAACCCCTTCCGAATAGTTCGGGGTCAAGGTTGGGGAGATAAAATTGTCCCATCCCCCGCCAAAAAAGGCAATCAGTGACACGACGAGGGCGGCTAAGATAAAGTATTGGATTTTTAAGGCAAAGTCTGCCCCAACATAAGCGATGACCGCAAAAACGATGGTCACAGCAGTGGCGATTAATCGCGGGTCAATTTGGGCAAAGAATTCAATGCTAATGAGCGCTTCAGTGAAACCGATGATGTAAAAGGCGACTGAAATAGCTTGGGACAAATATAATGGAATACCAATCGCCCCCCCGATTTCCAGTCCGAGTGAACGGGAAATCATATAATATTTCCCCCCCGCCTTGACCTGCATGCTGGTGGCTACCGCCGAGAGGGAGAGGCCGGTTAAAAATGAGATGACATTGGCTAGTGAAATGATAATTAAGGCATTGATGAGGCCGGACTCACCAACCACCCAGCCAATACGGAGAAAGAGGATCAAACCTAAAATGGTGAGCACATTGGGAGTAAATACCCCCGCAAACGTTCCAAAACGACCAGCAGTTTGTGCTGGGGCATTTGCCACAGACCGAGCTTGTGCAGTCATGAAGGGTTCCTTAATCTGAGTTTTGATTTGATGCAGTACTGCTACCTGCTTCTAATGTTTCTGTTGTTTCTGCAATGGGATGGGTCAAACGATAATGCTCAAGATAAATTTCTACAGTCGTGATCAAAAAGATCATAATCACTGGGCCATAAATCACGCCCAAGACACCAAATAAGTTGAGGCCACCAAAAGCGCTGAGAATAACCAGAGCGGGATTTAATTCAGCCTCTTTCGCCACAAGACGTGGTCTAAGAATGTTATCAACATTGCCTGCAACAAGCAACCCGCCGATGAGGACAATGATCCCCTGCCAGGTACTCCCTAAAATGAGCAGGACAATCCCAATCGGAACAGCGACAACATTCACGCCCAGAGGTAACACTGCGGTAAAAATGGCCAGAATGGTCCAGAAGAAAGCATAGGGGACCCCGGCAATGAAAAGAAAGACGCCTAGCGTCACGCCCTGTGCAATCGCAATCACAAACACCCCCTTCACCATCGCCACGGTCATAGCCATAGCCCGGTTGAGATAGCGCTCATCCAGGGCATCGTCAAGGGGACTCAAATCCTTGATCAGTTGCACAACTCTGGGAAAGGTCGGAAACAAGGTTGCTAACATAACCAAAAAGATGAAGAAGCGGGTCAGCAACTCCGCCGCATTACTGCCAATGGATATTGCATTTTGCCCTAGAAAACTGGCAACAGGCTGAGCAATATTTCGGATGGTGTCAACGATCTGGTCAGTGGTAATGGTGTAATCAGCCAGGTAGGGAAATCGCGTTAAGTAAGAATTTATGAGATCAAGATACTCGGATGTTGAGTCTAGGTTATTGCCGCCCACAAAAGAGGACACGTCATCTGAAAACTGAAGGGCCTGGACTACAGCAATATTGATGATGAGTCCGATTGGGATCAGGACAATGAGAAAGATGGCGGTGATGGTTAGCCCTGTGGCTATTCCTGGCCTATTTTTAACCCGACGATTAAAAAAATCATAGACCGGTTTGAAAGTAAGGACCGTAACAAATGAAAATATAATCACGCCAAAATAGGGCTGAAGGAGGAGGTAACCGACATAGGCGGTAAAGGCGACGATGATAAAGAAAAATATACGGTTTTCGATTTGCGCGTTCATGTTTGAATGCTCCTGTGGTTGGCAATCGTATTACCTAATAATGAGTATACCATAACGCTATCTAGGACGTAACCTTTAAGGCGATAGTTCGATGGCAAGATAAGAATCAATCCTTAAAAAATAACCCAATAGTGAAGGAAAAGATACATCTTTAGTACAACTTTCGGGGCATGACAGTCGTACTAGTTTACGAGTATAGTGAGCTTAGAATGAATTCTATATCTAACAAGCCCAATGAAATATGGGAGATGAATAATGAAGCAGAATAATATCGAGGTTAATTGGTTGACTTCAGTACGCGAGCGATTTGGTCTTTTGGCGTCGGATGAATCAAAGTCTTTGGCGAATGATCAAGAAAATCAAAAACCAGATAAACCCCGTCTGTTTATCTGGCCTGACAACAAAAACTCTTTAGAAATTCAACGGCTAATTGATTTAGCTGGCTAAAAATTACGACAATTGAGCGTTGAGTCTGGGTCGAAATGAATCATACATCCAACATTGTAAATCAATGCACCATCACTCGGCGGAGAAGATACCAGGAAACAGCAAACAAACCAAGACCGATAGCAAATAGTTGCCCCAATAGGGGCAACGCTAACGGTGCTCCTTTGAGCATGATATCGCGTAGCATCTGGATGCCATAAGTAGCCGGCAACGCCCAGGAAATCACTCGAACAGGTTCCCAAAGGGCCTCCAGGCTGAGAAAGAAGCCGCTGAAAAAGACACTGGTTAGCAGGACGATCATCGAGTATTGGACGGCCTGAATATCGGTTTTTGAGATGAGTGAGATAATAAAGCCGATTCCCATAGCAGTGAATAGCATCATTAGAATCACAACAACGATCCCCCCCAAACTCCCTAGGACAGGGACTCCCAAGCCTAACACCACGAGCAACAGTAAAATGGCTGCCAGTGATCCTCCAAAAATTAGATAGCTCAAATATTTGCCCAAAAGCGTTTCTAGCGAAGATAATGGTGCCACAAAGAACAGCTCCATGGTGCCTAGCTGATGCTCTCGCACCATTGATAAGGCCGCGAAGGTAACCGCCAGGTGTTGGAGTAGAAGGACAATGACCGCCGGGGCAAAAAAGTCCGTAACGCCGGGGACGATGGCCGCAATGTTTTGGGCCTCGCTGCGGAAAGGCCGCACCAAAACTCTGGGTTCAATATCCAAAAATGTATCCAGTCGGAGATTAACTTGGTTCAAATCATCTTCTAGCGCAGTCAACCGCTCCAGACTAGCTACATAGTCATCGGCAGACTCGGTTAATTCGGCAAAGGCGTTTGTATCTTGAATGATCTCTGCCAAATCTACATCATCCTCTGGCTCTGGTTCGATGCCCAATACATCTTGTAAGGCCTCACTAAATTGAGCAGAATCACCGAGGGCAAGATCAATCATATCGATGGTCTCGTCTAAATCACGCGTGTACTTCTGCACTGCCTCTCGATCACAGGTTACATTCTCTCGGACTTCAGCAACTGCCTCTGTACATTGCTCAAGCAAATTGCGTAGCTCAGAAACGCTCATTAAGGCCAATCCCAATTGTTCCTGCGCCGAAGAAACATTGGCTTGACCCTCACTGGTCACACGTCGTAAAATCCGCCGATTGATTTCATCAATATAGACTCGGCCAAAGACATTGATATAATCGGTTTGGAAGGGATCAATTTCCTGATGACGTAACTCAAAGACAGCCTGTTCATTGTTTTGAATGATTTGATAGGCTTCATCAGGAACAACCGTAATCAAATCAACTTCACCCAAAAGCAGACGCTCTTCTGCCTCGGCCAAATCATCGGTAATTCCGGAAAAAATGAGCTGCGTTCCCAGTGAGCCGGCATACTGCTCAATGCGTTCATTCAGGGCTTGATCCCCTGAGGTGACAAACACGGTTCGTAAGGCACGCGGCTCATTGCGGTAGCCAATCCCAAAAAACAGTAGAATTAAAAATGGCCCCAGGACCAAAGAGACGACTAACATCGGTTGCCGAATGACCTCGACAATTTCTTTACGCAGAAAGGCTAGAATACGAATTAAGTAGCGGGGCAGGTTACTCGGCATTCTCGATCTCCTTGATCAATTTGACGAAGACGTCATCAAACGGAGGGAAATATTCCTCGATGGTTTCAACCGTTAGGTGCTCCTCGTGGCTCCAATCAAGCAGAGCAGGAATGGCTTTACTGGCTTCATTGACAATCAGACGAATGCCATTCGCATCATCAAGCCGCGAGACTTTACCAATAACAAAAGGCATCCGTCGCAGGGCCATCAAATCTTTGTAGACCAGCCGCTCCTTTGTTTGTAAGTCGACGACCTCACCACCAAAGGCGCGGCGGCGCAGCGCACTCGGGGTCTCGACCATCAACAACCGGCCATCGACCATAATGCCCACATAATCACAATAGGATGCCTCCCCAACATATTGCGTGGTGATAAATAGGGTGCGACCTTGGGCCTGCAGTTCACCAAAGTGATCCCACATTTTTCGCCGCAGCACCGGATCAATACCTGCAGTTGGTTCATCCAAAAAGATCAGCTCAGGATCGTGGACCAAGGTGGCGGCCAGACTCAGCCGACGTTTCATTCCTCCCGATAAATTTCGAGCCAGTTTACTTTTGTGTTCCGCTAAATTGACAAAATTCAATAGGCGATCAAGTTGCTCATCCCGATTAAAATCCATCCCATATATGGAGGCAGCAAAGTTGAGATTTTCCCACACGGTCAACTCAGGATAAAGCGCGAACTGTTGGGGCATATAGCCGATTTTTGCCCGAACTTCAGCTTTGAATTCAAGGGGATTATGGCCTAGCACAGTGGCTTGCCCTTCTGTGGCCTTATAAAAGCCCGTTAACATACGAACTGTCGTGGTTTTACCGGAGCCGCTGGGGCCAATAAAGCCAAAAATTTTGCCGCGTGGAATTTCAAGGGAGACATCTTTGGCTGCATATTCTTGGCCAAATTGGATGGATAGACCTTCGGCTTTGATAATCAGCTCCGTTTCGGGCGGGGTATCAGCTTGAGTGAGTTGTGCCTCTGCCAAATTTACTCCTCCTTGAGCAGACTGTTGCTTGAATTTTGCTGTGGAATAATGAGGGTTACTACAGTTGCGTTGATTTTACACGAAAGCCAAAGGGCAGGCAATTGGTTTATTTGGTTGGTAGAAAAATCAACCCCCTTACACCATCCGTTACCACTTTCGATGGATGAAGCGCGTGCGGGTTATTCGGTAGAATAAGAATAATCAATTGAAATACTATCGAACACCAAGGAGAAACTCAATGGGTGTTGTTCAATATAAAATTTGGCATGATATCTGGCACAACAAAAGTCGTACGCTTCAGGTTGTCATGATCATTGCCATGGGCGCTTTTGCCGTAGGGATGATCATTGGCGGTAGCGCGTTAATTCGGCAGAGTCTGAGCCAGGTGTGGCTCGACTCCGCCCCCTCAACCATCAACCTAGCTGTTGAGCCAGCGGTTGATGATGAAACGTTGGACGCCTTGGCTGGCTTGCGCGGGGTGGAGGATGTGGATGGGTACGCGACAACAAACATCGAGTGGCGTCTAAGCCCAACCGATGAATGGTCCCCAGCTGGATTGATTGCCCGTGATGATTACGAAGATCAGACCTACGCCAAAGTAAGCTTGGTCGATGGGGCTTGGCCCACCAAAAAAAGCTTTGCTGTTGAGCAAGGCTCGGACGCCTACTTTAATGTGACCGCAGGCCAACAGATTTATGTGCGCATCGATGATCGCGAATATCAGGTACAGATTGATGGCGTGGTATTTAATCCCTTGGCCAATCCGCCCGCCTTTGGGGGCAATTTGCAGCTATACACCACCCGTGACTATTTTGGCGACCTGACAGGAGATCGTGATTTCAATCGTATCTTGGCTGGGATGCCAACCTATGATGAAGCGACTGCAACCGATTTGGCTAATCGGCTGGAAGATCGACTGGAGAAGTTAGATTTTGAAGCCTTTGGCCTTGATTTTCCGCCGCGAGTTACTAGCCCTGAAAAGCATGCCTTCCAAGATATTATGGATGGTCTTTTCTTCTTGATGGGGATTATGGCTGTGTTGACCTTGATTTTAGGCTTGTTACTGGTTTACAACACGATCAAAGCGTTGGTCACCCAACAGGTTAATCAAATCGGGGTGATGAAGGCTGTTGGTGGTCGGGTCAACCAAATCTTGCGAGTCTATTTGGTCACGGTCTTGATCTACGGACTGCTCGCCTTACTGATTGCCATTCCTCTCGGTGCTTTAGGGGGCTATGGTCTGGCTAGCTTTCTACTCGGTGCCTTCAACATTCAAAATGTTCCATTTTCGATTTCAATGATGGCAGTGTCGGTTCAAATCGGCATTTGTTTGCTCGCGCCGTTGATTACCTCGCTGGTGCCTATCTTTACGGGCGCTAGAATTACCGTACGAGAGGCGATTTCGACCTATGGCTTGAATACGGACTCGGGCCCACTCAGCCGCTGGCTGGCTAAGTTACAACACGTCTCGCGGCTGATTCTGCTGATGCTCAATAACACCTTCCGCAATCGAGGTCGGGTAATTTTGACCCAAATGACGTTGGTCGGTAGCGGCTTGATCTTTGTGATGGTGATGAGTGTGCGTGACTCAACAATCTATACCTTTGAGGAAGCCCTCTTTGATATTCTACGCTATAACGTCAGCTTAACCTTCAAAGACCCGGAACGTATTCATGAGGTCGAGAATTTGGCCATCGCCCACCCCGAGGTTAAGGCTGTGGAGATGTGGGCCTTGGGGCAAGCCACGCTGCGTCCAGCCGGACAACCCGAAACCAACGATGATGAGACCGCCCTCCTGTTTGGCGTGCCGCTCCCCACCGAGCTTTATGGTCCTCAGCTTCGTGGTGGGCGTTGGCTTGAGCCGTGGGACAGCTACGCCATTATCCTCAATCAGGAATTGGCCGCAGATATCGGGGCTGAGGTTGGCGATCAGATTATTCTAAACCAAAACCTGTATGGTGATTCTCGCTGGACCGTTGTCGGCCTGATGTTTGATCCGGTTGTGCCCAACAACGCCTACGTCCCCCGAGAGACCCTGCTCCGTGAGTCAAACAGCGTTGGTAAGGCCAGTACGATCTGGATTCAAACGGTGCAGGATGATGGCCCGAGTGAGGTTCTGGCGGCTAGTCATTTGCGAGCTTATTTTGATGAATATCAACTTGATCTCGATCCACAAGGCGTCTTTCCCCGCGACACCGCCACTGAGCTAGCCACCCAAATTCGTGCTAACTTTGGGGTGATCATCACCCTGCTAGCCAGTGTAGCTGTGATTATGGGGGTGGTTGGTGCATTTGCCCTAAGTGGAATGCTCTCCTTGAGCGTGCTGGAGCGCACCCGTGAAATCGGTGTAATGCGGGCCACCGGAGCGACCTCTTGGACTATCGCCATCCTCTTTATCGGCGAGGGCCTGACTTTGGGCTGGCTTAGCTGGCTCATCGCCATCCCGCTCAGCATCCCGGCGGGCTACTTGATGACCCAAGCGCTCGGTACCGTCGTCCAGGCCGAAATCATTTACGCCTACACCCCATATGGGGCCTTGATCTGGCTGGCTATGATTACGGTCTTATCTGTTGCTGCCAGTTGGCTCCCCGCACGTGGCGCGACACGGATTAGCGTGCGCGAGAGTTTGGCGTATCAATAAAGCTGGAAGGGTGGAAGGGTGGTTTGGTTTTATATTGGCCCTTTTTTAGGAACAGGATAGGTTTTGAATGGTACTCAAACTCAGTTTGGGCACCTGCTTTATACATTGAACCTCACTTTTTTCTAGGATGTGGAAGATGGATACCTAAGTTAATCTTTTTCTCCCCAATCTTCCAACCTTCCTCACTTCCAGTCTTCCAAAATATCGCTGATAATGATTTGCGCAATCAACTCCCACCCAACTATCATGGGCGGGAATTTTATTTGGAGATGCTGTTATGACGATTAGTCTTGAAGAAGTTGAAACGATTGCAGAGCTGGCCAAGCTGACCCTCAGTGATGAGGAAAAGACAATGTTTCAGGCCCAGCTTTCCGATATTTTGGAATACGCCCAAATTTTACAACAAGTCGATACCACCGACGTGCCTCCTTCCGCTAGCCCCTTGCCTCTGAGCAACGTGATGCGTGGCGATGTGGAAATGGGTTCACTTGATAATGAAGATGCACTAGCTAACGCCCCGGACTCAGATGATGGACAGTTCCGGGTGCGGGCGGTGTTGGATTAAATGCGTTTTTATGGATTTTAGAATACAAAGAGTTGATGTTGTGATGGGAATGAGGAGCAACGGTAAATAGTAATTGGTAATTAAGTAAACGAAGCGACGATTACCAATTACCGTTTACTATTTATCCACGACAAACGCCCAAAAAGATATGACCACATTTTGGAGACAACCATTGGAACTGTACGAATTAACCATTCATGAAGCACAAGAAAAATTGCGCAGCGGGGAAATTAGCTCGACGGAATTGACCGAGAGCGTGTTGGAGCGCATCGCTGCGGTCGAAGATAAAGTTGGGGCCTACATTTCAATTGAGGAAGATGTGGCTCTGTTTATGGCGCGGATGGCCGATGAACGTCGAGCGACAGGCGAAGATCGACCCTTGCTCGGTATTCCGCTCGGCATCAAAGATGCCATCACCACCCAAGGCATCCAAACAACAGCTGGCTCTAAAATTCTCGGTGGTTATATCCCCCCCTACGACGCCACCACAGTTCGCAAATTGCGTGAAGCTGGGGCGGTTTTTTTGGGTAAGACCAACACCGATGAATTTACGATGGGCAGCTCGACCGAATATTCGGCCTATAAGTTGACCAAGAATCCGTGGAATCTTAACCGAGTGCCTGGGGGGAGTAGTGGTGGCAGTGCCGCTGCAGTGGCTGCTGATGAAGCGCTAGGTACACTTGGTACGGATACCGGCGGCAGTATTCGCCAGCCCGCCTCATTCTGTGGTCTTGTTGGTCTTAAGCCAACATACGGTCGCGTCAGTCGCTACGGGGCCATCGCCCACGGCTCTTCCCTCGATCAAATCGGTCCTCTCACCAAAGATGTCGAAGATGCTGCCATTCTCATCGGTGGTATTGCTGGCCACGACCCGCTCGATTCTACAACCATCAATGCCCCTGTGCCTGATTACGTGACAGAGATGAAACAGGGCGACAGCCTAAAAGGGGTCAAGATTGGAGTGCCCAAGGAGTTCTTTGTTGAAGGGCTGGACTCAGGCACTGAAAGTGCGGTGCGAACGGCGATTGAAAAGATGGGGGCGCTGGGAGGCGAAATCGTTGAGGTTTCCTTACCCAACTTCAAATATGGAATTGCCGCTTACTATATGATCGTGACTGCTGAAGCCTCGGCCAACCTCTCTCGTTATGACGGCGTTCGCTACGGTCTCCGTGTTGATGGCGAGGATATGTGGGCCACCTATCGCGAAACCCGCGAAGCTGGCCTCGGCCCCGAGGTTAAACGCCGGATTATGCTCGGCACCTACGCCCTCTCGGCGGGCTACTATGATGCCTACTACATTAAAGCCCAGCAGGTGCGTACGCTTGTTCGGCGTGATTTTGAAAAGGCTTTCGAGGATGTCGATGTAATGGTGGCTCCCACCGTACCCGACGTGGCCTTTGAGATTGGCTCTAAAACCGATGACCCGCTCCAGATGTATCTGGTTGATGTTTTGACCGTGATGCTCAATCTGGCGGGCAACTGCGGCTTGTCTGTGCCCTGTGGCTTTGCTAATGATATGCCGGTTGGTCTGCAAATCATCGGCCCTGCCCTCGGTGAGAGCAAGGTGCTGCAGGTTGGCTATCAGTATGAACAAGCCACCGAATGGCACACGATGAAGCCGACAATTTAGACCCTTGTTTATAGATAAGACTGTCCACAGATAAACACAGATTACACAGATGGAATTAAAAATTTATAAATATCTGTGTCCATCTGTGTGCATTTGTGGACCTAGTAAACTTTCAAACCCCTTCTTAAACAACTTTAACGTGTCTCCGTGACCTTCCGTATTCCGCGCGGCTGGTCTGGATCATAATCCCGAACATGAGCGAGATGCATTGCGAACAACTGGCCGGGAATGATGGCCGTCAGGGGTGAGAGCCATTCAGGCACATTCTGTGGCAATTTGATTGGAATACGAGCCAAATCATGGATTGCTGCATCATCGCTGATCGTCACAATTTCGGCTTGGCGATCTTTTAGGGTGTTGATAAATGTTTGGGTTTCGGGTAGCATCATCCCAGATGGAGCAATGATAATGGCTGGAAACCCGGGTTCGATTAAGGCCAGCGGCCCGTGCAGAAAATCAGCACTGCTATATGGCTCGGCAATGACGTAGGTCAGTTCTTTGAGTTTGAGGGCCAGCTCAAATGCGGTGGCGTAGTTGTACCCCCGACCGATTACCACACAATAGCGCATATAGCGATACCGTTCGGCCATTCGCCCAATCTCTGTGTTTAATCCTAATGTTGTTTCAATGATCTTTGGAATTTGAGTTAAGCGCTCCAGCATCGCCTGATCATCTGCTAACGTCGCACTGAGTAAGGCGATAGCGGCCAATTGGCTGCTGTAGGTTTTGGTCGCAGCTACGGCCTGCTCAAGGCCAGCCTGTTGATTGATAACAAAATCGGCTGGCTGGGCCAAATCGGAGGTCGGGACATTGGTGATGGCTGCGGTTAAGGCTCCTTGTCGTCGGGCTTCGGCTAATACCGAAACGATGTCTGGGCTTTTGCCACTCTGGCTGATGCCTAACACCAAGGCATTGCCAAAACGAGGGGGCTGATTATAAATCGAAAAGAGGCTTGGTGTAGCCAAGGCCACGGTCAGTCGATTCATCGCCCCAAAGAGGTATTGCGCATAGCGCCCCGCATTATCACTCGTGCCTCGCGCCGCAATCACCACCTGACTGATATTTCGTGCTTTTATAGCCGCAGCTAACTGCCGCACTACAGCTTTTTCCTCAGCCAGAAGCGTGTTCAATACCGCTGGCTGTTGATGAATTTCTTGATATAGATTTGTTTGGTTTAACATTTATGAGCAAGTCCTTGATTTTAACTTACGTTTGGACATGTCATTTCGAACGGAATGGAACGAAGTGGAGTGTAGAGAGAAATCTTCCCAAATGCTCAATGGCAAACATACATTCGGGTGGATTTCTCGGCAAAAAGACGCCTCGAAATGATATGCCCAAGTTGAGCTTAGGCCAATACTTTATTTATGGCCACGACTCATTCTGAAACACAATCTTCCCCTCAACCATCGTCATTACTACCTCAAACTCGGCTGACCACAAAACAACATCGGCCAAACTGCCAGCCAAAAGCTGACCCCGGTCAGATGAAATGTTGAGAAGGGTAGCTGGGGTTTTCGTGATGGTTGTGATAGCTTCACTGAAGCTACAATCAGTGTATGCCATTAAATTTCGCACCGCCTGATCTGGGGCCAAGATGCTGCCAGCTAGGGTACCATCGGTCAGTCGGGCATCATTTTTGGTAACGGTGACGGCTTGATCGCCGATTTGATATTGGCCTGGGGACATTCCCAGCGCTGCCATGGCATCACTGACTAAATTTAGCTGATTGGCCCCCTTTGTTCGCCAAATGAGATTGACCAAGCTGGGATGGACGTGGATGCCATCGGGGATGAGGCCAACTGTTAACTCAGCTTTCATGAGCAGTGCACCTGGCAAACCTGGCTCGCGGTGGTGAAGCGATGGCATCGCATTAAAAAAGTGTGTCCCATAGCGAATACCTGCTTCAAATCCAGTCTGAGCCTCAGCATATGTTGCCATTGAGTGCCCCGCACTGACCACAACGCCATGAGAAACCAAGGCTTCGATGACTGGCAATGCGCCTGATAATTCAGGGGCCATCGTTACCAACTGGACCCCTTGGCTGGGAGACCAATCTGCAACGACTTCGAGGGTTGGTAGGCGTAAATGGGCTGGATTGTGGGCACCTTTTTTGGCTGGGTTAAGAAACGGGCCTTCCACGTGCAGCCCGAGGGGAATAGCCCCTTGCCAATCGGTTTCTGGAGATTGAGTGACAACGGTTTGGGCTGCGGCTACAGTCTCTAAGGGAGAGGTGATGATGGTTGGTAAGAAGGATGTGATGCCGTATTGGGGCAAGCCCTGAGCAACGGCCCAAATTGTCTCTGGATTGGCCGTAAAATCGTGCCCAAAGGCCCCGTTGAGTTGTAAGTCGATCAAACCTGGTGTGACCCACAAGCCAGCCGCATCAATCACTTTGGCGGCCGGGGGACAGGTCACATTTACTGTTGGCCCCATTTTGATGATCCGATTGCCCTCAAGAACGAGGGCGTGATCATCAAGCACCTTGTCGGGCGTTACAAGCTTGGCGTTATAAATATACAGCATCCTCTAACTCCATTTGACTATGCCTCAGTGGATAGAGATCAGGAATTGAAACCGGGAGTTGTCCTTGAGGTGAAATTTCTCCCCACACTACCTGAGCCAGAGCTTCCATCGATGGCGCCAGCAGGCTGTAGGTGCATAAATAGGTTGGTGCGGTTGGATACGCTTGTAGGTCGTAGGGCATTCGAAGGGCGATGGCGATCAAGGGGGTGTCGATTTTTAGCAAGGCATTCACCATTGCCGCTTGTTTAGTCTGAACATTTGCGTTGATGGTGCCGACAATAATTAGGTCGAAATTCTGGACTTGAGCGCGTAAGGCGCTGATGTCATTATCCGTAGGCTGTTGTGAAACCATAAATTCGGTGACATACCGATGCCGCCGACGGATTTCATCGGGCAGTGTACATTTGATGTAAGATGATGTATCAGCAGGGGTGAGATCAACTGATTCAGGGATGACAACGGCAATCTTGGCCTCGGTTGGCAGATGAAGGGGCAGAAGATTTGCCTGATCTCGGACCAAGGTGATCGATTGTTGGGCAACGTCTTTTGCTAAGGCTTGATGTTCCGTACAACCAACAACAGCTAAATCTGGCTGGGGTGATTGAGCCAGCCACTGTTTGAGGGCCAAAATCCGCTTAGCAGAGGCCATCGCCTCTTTCTGTGACAACAGGCCTCGTTGGGCCGCCTGATTCAGGCTTTTGTAAATTTGCCATTGTATCTCAGGCTCGGCTTTGAAAAGAAGCAAATCCATTCCTGCTCTGGCCGCGGCAATTGTATCAATAATCAAGCCCAAGCCTTGCTCAATGGCCCCCATATCCATGCAATCGGTGATAGTTACACCCTCAAAGCCAAGGTTATCTCGCAATAGATGTACGACTTGTGGTGAAAGGGTGGCTGGGAGATGTTGGCTGTTTTGTAGGGCAGGCAAAGCAACGTGTCCGTTCATCATAAGTCGAACGCCAGCCTCAATTGCGGCCTTAAAGGGGGGTAACTCAATTTGATTAAGACGATCTTCATTATGGGGAATGATTGGAACTCCATGATGTGAGTCGTTGGCCGTATCACCATGTCCTGGGAAGTGTTTAGCTGTCGCAGCAATACCCGCCGATTGCAATCCCTTGATCATTGCGGCGGTCAAACGCCCCACCAATTCAGGATCCTCGCCAAATGAGCGGGTGCCAATGACTGGATTTTGTGGGTTACTATTGACATCACAGGCGGGGGCGTAATTTATATTGACCCCCATTGCAGCTAGTTCTAAGCCAAGGGCGTGCCCCACTTTTTGGCTTAACTCAGCCGATCCAGTTGCCCCCAAGGCTAGATTGCCAGGGAATTCTGTAGTGCCGTTTCCGATGGCCATCAACTGCCCGCCTTCTTGGTCCGTGCCAAAGAGTAAGGGCGGTTGACCAGAAGCTTTGGCTGTCGCTTGGAGGGCCGCGGTCAAGGCTCGAACTTGTGCCGGACTTTCCGTGTTGCCCATTCCCCGAAAGAAGGTAAACCCGCCAAGATGCTGCTGAGAAATTGTGTCGAGAAGTTCATCTGTTAACTCGGCCCCCTCAAAGTGCAACATCATTTTTTGGCCAATAGCCTGTTGTATGTTCATGATGTAGTTATCCCTATATTCCGTAGCTATTTCCTAAATGCGATTAAGCTAGCCGTAATTGGTAATTATTGAGCCTATCGAACTACCATTTACCAATTACTAATTACCTTTCAATATGCCGCGATAGACCCCTGGATCGGAGTTCTCGATTTCAATAGCCCCGACAGCTTTGGCATAGAAATCGGCTGGTCCGACCCACCCGATGATTGCGTAGCCGTAGCCTTGGGCTTTCATTGCGTGCAGACAGGCGAGTAACAACACCTTGCCGATCCCTCGGCCTCGATGGGTTTCACTCACTCCCGTTGGCCCAAAGAAATTTTTACAGGTGGCATCGTGGCAGGCAAAGCCGACGATTTTGTTCGCCTCAACGGCAATAAAACAGCCGATCGGCTGATGGGCAAACGCGACCTCACACTCACTCGCCCAATTTGGCTGGAAGGTTGTTCCGACCCATTCAACCATCTGCCGCTTTTCCAAAGCCAGAGCACGGCGTACAGTCACGCCTGCCTCTTGCTGTGCTTGCAAGGCAGATTCTAACGGGGGTAATTCATAGAGTTTGACTAACATATCGGGCATAGATCATCTCATCAATTTACTAAATTTTACCCTTTGACCGATCCAGCCAACAACCCCCGTACAAAGTATCGTTGTAATGAGAAAAAAACGATGAGCGGGATAATCATACTGATAAAGGCACCAGAAGTCAGGAGGTGCCAATCCTGCCCTTTAGAGCCGACCAAGGCCGAGAGACGGGAGGTGACCACCGCCACATCTGGCCCGGTACCTAAAAAGACAAGGGCTACGAGCAAATCATTCCACACCCACAAAAATTGAAAAATGGCGAAAGAAGCAATTGCTGGTACAGAGAGCGGAATGACTAATCGAGTAAAGGCGGTGAAGTGGGAGGCGCCGTCGATGAAGGCAGACTCAAACAGGTCGCGGGGGAGTTGGGAAATGTAATTGTAGAGGAGATACACGGCTAAGGGCAAACCAAAGCCGGTATGAGCTAGCCAAATACCCAGAAATGTGCCGCCTAGGTCGAAGCTGGTGTAAAGTCTTAGCATCGGGATCAAGGCCATATGCAGCGGAACAACCAATAAACCGACGACCAAAGCAAAGAAAAAATCACGTCCAGGAAAGGTCATCCAGGCAAAGGCATAGGCTGCAAAGGCGGCGATGGTGATGGGAATAACCGTGGCTGGAATGGTCACGATCAGGCTGTTGATAAAGGCTTCTCCCATCCCATCAGCGGTGACAACGTTGGTGTAATTTTCCAAAGTCCATTGGGTCACTTCAAAAGGATGAGCTAGAACGGTCCACCAACCGGAGGTGCGAATAGCGTTTGGCTCACGAAAGGAGCTGATAAAAACCCCAGCAGTGGGCAGGGTCCATAAAAAGCAGATGAGTACGACAGCAACCACCACCGGTGCTTTGCGTAAATTTTTCTGCAACTGACTTGTTTTGTAACCAGGTTGATAGAGGCTCATCAGATACTCCTTTGTTGACGTAAGTTACGGACGTTGATAACCATAATGGGGATGACGGCGACCAATAAAATAACGGCCAAGGCACTGCCGTGCCCAAAATCTCGAAAACGAAACATTTCAGCGTACATTCGATTGGCGAGGACCTCGGTTTCGTGCTTGCCGCTAGTCATTACGAAGACAACATCAAATACTTTTAAGACCGCGATCAAAACGGTGGTGCCGACCGTGATTATTGTTCCTTTTATCATTGGCACGATAATTTGAAAAAAGAGTTGTAATTCAGTGGCTCCATCCATTCGGGCGGCTTCAAGAATTTCTCCGGGAATGCCTTTTAGAGCCGCAGACAGAATCACCATACAGAATCCGGTTTGTAGCCAAATCATAATCGCAATCAGAGCGAAGGTGTTGAAGGCTGGGATGGTGATAGGGCCGATGTCTAGGGATCGTTGAATGAGCCAGCCGATAGGCTCGCCATCAAAAAGGGTGACCAAGGCATTCAATATGCCAATCTGGTCGCGGCCTGGAGGCGAAAAGGCATAAACAAAACGCCAGATCACGCTGGCACCTACAAATGAGATAGCCATCGGGAGAAAAATAAAGGATTTGGCGACCGCTTCAAGACGAATTTTATCGACCAGAACGGCAATAATCAGGCCAAACCCAACACTTACGCCAGTTACTGTAACGATCCATAATATGTTGTTACGAAAGGCGGTTTGGATGCCGGAGGTGGTGAAGGCAAAAATGTAATTTTCTAGGCCGATAAAGTTTTCAGAGCGGGCATCATACAGACTGATAACAATTGTGTTGAGGGCGGGATAGACCAAGTAGACGAATAAAAGTGCCAAAGCTGGACCGACAAAAATGAAGGGCAGCAGCCGTTCCCGGAGCCGCTCGGATGGGAGACGAGAGACCAAATCATTGCCGATCCAGAAAACACCCCAAACACCAAAAACACCTACCGCCAAGGCTACCAACATCACCGCTAATTTAGGCGCTTCTTCATCCTTCATAAAGCCAATGCTCCAGCGGAAGATAAAGAAGGTAATAACAACCACGGCCAAAGACACCAGGAGTCGCCCCCACCCTTCAAGCAGCGAATTGTCGGAATTAAAATGATTGGACTTTGTCTCTTTATGTATCATTATGTCATCCTTCGGAGATTAGAGATTGGAGATCGTGTAAGCGAGTACACTCTCCAATGCTCTAATCCCCAATCTCTAGTCTCTAATCTTTATTTATTCCGTAGGCCAACTTGCATCAATTTCTTGCAAAACGGTGTCGAGATCATCCCCGCTGACATAGTTGATCATCCCTTCCCAAAAGGTACCTGTGCCGACAGAAGCAGGCATCAAGTCGGAGGCGTCGAACCGGAAGACCGTCGCATTTTTCATGATTTCTGCTTGAGCCCGATCAATCTCATTAGGATACCAATCCAAAGGAACACTCTTATTAGGTGAGATAAAGCCTTCTTGTTCAACCCAACCTTTGGCGCCTTCGGCGGTAGCTAGATACTCCATAAAGGCGCGGACTTCGGGGCGGTCATTAAAGGCCGAGGCGACATCCCCACCACCCAAGACAGGTTTGCCTTGGGCTTCATCAATGGGAGGCAGATAGAAGAAGGCACTGTCGGTGCCAGCCACTTTACCTTCGGGGAAGAAGGCGGGAATCCAGCCTGCTTGGCGATGCATCCAGCAGCTTGGTCCTGCTTCGTCGAACATTGGCGTTTGGGTATCGCCGACCCAGGTGGTCAGAATGGCCGTTGTACCACCGTAAACGTAATCTTCGTTGAACCAAATATCACCCATCACTTCAGCCGCATTTTTTACACTCTCATCACTAAAGCCGATTTCGTGATTGACCCATTGATCATAAACGTTAGGGCCAGCAGTACGCAGCATAATGTCTTCCATCCAGTCCGTCGCGACCCAACCTGTGGCCCCACCGTGCTCGATGCTGATACACCAGGGGGTGTTGCCATCCGCTACCATTTGGTCGCTCAGCGCGATGAGTTCATCCCAAGTTTGGGGAACTTCATAGCCTGCTTCTTCAAACTGAGGGACCGGATACCAAACCAGACTCTTGGTGCTAGCCCGATAGAAAACCCCAGATAACTGACCGTCGACTGTGGCTAGATCGATCCATGATTGGATGTAATCCTCTTGAAGCTGATCTGTGTTCATAAAGCTTTCCAGATCAAGAATCGCCCCATCTTTAACAAAACTGGCCATCAAAGCCGGTTGGGGGAAAATAGCTACGTCAGGTGCATTCCCGCCCTCGACCCGAGCAGTGATTAGCGTTTCAAACTCGGTTGAGCCTTCGTGAACGATTGAGATACCTGTTTCCTCTTCAAAGGCAGCCATCGCCTGCTCAAATTTAGCTCCCTCTTCTTCAACCCAGACGGTAAAGACCTCCACTTCGCTTCCGGCAAAATCACCAGCTTGAGCCTGAGCCAGATGCTCATAGGCTGTATCAGTCTCGGCATCAGCTATCTCTTCACTGTCATCGGCAATGTCGCCAGAGGACTCTACACCTGTGCCTTCAGTGGGCCAACTTGCATCAATTTCTTGCAAAACGGTGTCGAGGTCGTCCCCGCTGACATAGTTGATCATGCCTTCCCAGAAGGTACCTGTACCAACAGAGGCGGGCATCAAGTCGGAGGCGTCGAAACGGAATACGGTCGCGTTTTTCATGATTTCAGCTTGAGCCCGATCGATCTCATTAGGATACCAATCCAGCGGAACACTCTTGTTGGGTGAGATAAAACCTTCTTGTTCAATCCAGCCTTTGGCTGCTTCTGGCGTGGCGATGTACTCCATAAAAGCACGAACTTCGGGGCGATCATTAAACATCGAAACGACATCCCCGCCACCGAGGACAGGCTTGCCTTGGGCTTCATCAATCGGCGGCAAGTAGAAGAAAGCACTGTCAGTGCCTGCGGCTTTGCCTTCGGGGAAGAAGGCGGGAATCCAGCCTGCTTGGCGATGCATCCAGCAACTAGGCCCGGCTTCATCAAACATTGGCGTTTGGGTGTCACCGACCCAGGTGGTTAGGATGGCTGTTGTGCCACCATAAACATACTCATCATTGAACCAAATATCGCCCATCACCTCAACGGCATCTTTCACGCTGTCGTCGCTGAAGGGTATGTCGTGGCTGATCCACTGGTCGTAAACATCTGGGCCTGATGTGCGCAGCATAATGTCCTCAACCCAATCGGTAGCGACCCAGCCTGTGGCCCCGCCGTGCTCGATGCTGATGCACCACGGCGTGTTGCCATCCGCCACCATTTGGTCGCTCAACGCAATGAGTTCATCCCAGGTTTGGGGGATTTCATAACCTGCTTCTTCAAATTGAGGAACGGGATACCACACCAAACTCTTGGTGCTGGCGCGATAGAAAACACCAGAAAGCTGGCCATCGACAGTGGCTAAATCAATCCAGGATTGGATGTAATTTTCTTCAAGCTGCTCAACATCCATAAATGTTTCGAGGTCAACAATGGCCCCATCTTTAACAAAACTGGCCATCAAAGCTGGTTGGGGGAAGATAGCCACGTCAGGGGCACTGCCGCCCTCAACGCGGGCCGTAATGAGCGTTTCAAATTCGGTTGAACCTTCGTGAACGATGGAAATGCCTGTTTCTTCTTCAAAGGCAGTCATCGCTTGCTCAAATTTGGCCCCTTCTTCTTCAACCCAGACTGTAAAAATGGTAACCTCACTCCCATCAAATGTCCCGGCTCGAGCTTGGGCCAGGAATGAGTCGTCATCAGCGTCCATTGTCTCGCTACTGGCCTCTTCTGCCTCGGCTGCTTCCTCAGTTGTTGCCTCTTCTTCGACGACTTCTTCAACTTCCTCTTCCGTAGCTTCTTCCTCAACGACTTCTTCTTGCGTTGCTTCTTCAGCTACGGCTGAGTCATTGCTTGTTTCGTTAGTCTGCGGGGCTTCATTTGAACCACAGGCGGCTAAAATTAGACTTAATCCGATTAAAATCGTTAAAAAGAACCATAACTTCCTTGTTTTCATTTTGCTATCCTCCTTGCAGAAAGCGTATAAAAAGTTATTGCCGTATAAAATAGGTTGTAATGATTTCAATAATGACCTCCTTGTGTTTTGTTAGTTAAATTAATTTACAAAGATTAGTTTAAAAAAATTTACATCTATTCTAAATAGCAAGTGGAATTAACGATGCACCAAACAAGACAATCCTCAAGCAAAATCAGAACTTATCTTGTTGGTTCCTCAGAGAATCGTGCTAAACGAGGCGCTAACTCACTTCCCCTAGTTTCTGTTAAAGTATGATAAAGATCAGGACGACGACCCCTTAACCAACGACGCCCTGTACACAGGGGGAGTAAGCTCAAGTCAAGGTCTGCCACAATCATCATATCCTCCGCTTGCCACGTTTCGTTTAATATACGCCCATAGCAGTCAATAATCATGGCGTTTCCGGTACGAACCTCATCATCATCTAACCCGACTCCATTGCTAAACAGAATGAACAGACCGTTGTCATGCGCTCGAGCGGGTAGCCAACGTAATAACCAGCCTCGACCTTTGTCCCCCTTGAATTCGGCCTCAATCGCTTCGGGGGCTTCTTTACGGTTGTGCCACAATTCGGGAGCAATTTTGCCCATAGCCAAAGGGCTTCGTGACTGGGTTCCGCCTGTCTGATGTGGAGCCAAAAGAACCTCTGCCCCCTTTAAAGCCGTAATCCTCGCATTTTCAATGAGGTTATTATCCCAACAAATCAGAACTCCCAGCTTTACGTCAAAAGGCGTATCAATAACCGTAAACTCATGACCACTTGCCATATGTTTACTAATAAAACAGTGAAGTTTACGATGCTTCTCTATCCGTCCATCTGGTAAACTTACGACGTAGGTGTTGTAAAGATTGCCGTCTTCGCCTTGCTCAATGAGACCTGCCCCAATCACCATTTGATACTTCCTCGATAGTGTCAGAAGCATTTGGCTTGACGGGCCATTTGGGACAGATTCGGCTAAGTTTTCGATCTCAGTCCTACTCAGATGTCTTACGTGCCAATACCCAGTAATACACATCTCAGGAAATGACAAGATATTTACATTATTCCTGGCCGCCTGTTGGCAAAAATCCTGGATTCGTTTCAGGTTATAAGATTTGTCGCCTGGATGATGTTGGAACTGTACGGTCGCTGCTTTGAGCATTCTCCTTCCCTTTCATTTGAGGACCTATGATAATCATTAATTTTCTTCAATCGAGTAATGAATTTCACCTATTTCAACAATATACCTGTCTGGATCATAGAAGCGGAAAACTCGCTCTCCCCAGGCCTGCCGTTTGATGGGGTGAATTATATCCACTTTATCTTTCATATTCGAAAAAACTTGATTGATCGTTTCTGTTTGGAAATAAAGCAGTAAATCATTGCTGGATAGCCAGCTTGGCGTTTCATTCACTGGTTTATCAAAAACATTAGCCCAAAATAGTTCGCGTGACCCGTGTATCCCAAAATTGCCTTCAAACAAGATGAACGGCTCACTATCTTCGATGATCTGCAATCCCATCACGTCCCGATAAAAACATTTTGAGACGTGTAGGTCTTTGGGGAATATGATTGGATTTGCGAATCTGAGCTTCATTTCAGCTCCCTACTTGGCTAATTACATCCTACCTAAATAAGAAGGTGATTGAGATAGGCTAATTGATGGTTATGGTAAGTTGAGCAAACTCAGGGAGGTGTTGATTGATAACTAAAGGTGATATTGTCAGGCTATCTATAACAAACCAAATAAATCGCCTGGCTTCCAGTTGGATCATTTTGTTAAACAACTCCCAATTCCTTGGTGAGTAGTAAGGCCGCTGCCCCTAAAAGTACAATGTCCGATCCCAAAGCAGCGATTTCAACGTGGGTATTTTCAGCTAAGGTGGTGAGAACTCGTTTTTCCATCTGCTCTCTAAGGGGGACCAACAAATCTTCGCCAAACCGAGATACACTGCCCGCGATAAAAACCTGTTGAATATTTAAGGTACCAGTTAAACCAGCCACCATCACGCCCAGATAACGGCCTGCATTTTCAATGATCGGCTGTAAGGTTGTATCACCGCGATTATGGGCCTGTACGATTTGATCCATTGTGATGTCGTGTGGTGATAACATCGACGCTGGATTGGTTTTGGCAATGTCTTCGGCTTGGCTCATCAACGCCCGACTACTGGAGATCGTTTCCAGACAGCCTCGATTGCCACAACTACAAAGCTCACCATTATCAGTAACGACAACGTGCCCAATCTCACCTGCCCCAAATCCATCGCCATAAAATAGTTGTCCATTTAAGATAATGCCTGCGCCAATCCCCCGCCCTACTTTGACCACGATCAAATTATTAACACCGATATGATTACCGAACGTATATTCAGCCTGCGCCGCAACGTGACTGTCATTGGCAATATAGACTGGTAGATCGTACTTTGTCGAAAGTAAGTCACGTAGTGGCAGATCTTGCCAGCCCAAGTTCACCGCCCGCTGAACAATACCACTTGCTGAGTCAATAACCCCCGGCGTTCCAATGCCAATGCCGAGCAGCGGTCGCTCGCTCGTTGCGATCAGCGTATCGATCATTGTGTAAACCAAATCCAGAGCCGTTTGCTCTGTCAGGTTATGCGCCGGGAGGCTCGCTCGATAACAAATCTCACCGCGTAAGTTGATCACGGCCCCTTGAAATTGACTGTTTGCTAAGTCCAAGCCGATGATATGAAACGCATCATCGACCAAACTAAGCAAGATAGGCCGTTTGCCACCAGCTGATGGTCCGTGTCCGACTTCTGCAATCAACCCTTCCTCGATCAACTCAGAGACCGTGCTGGACACAGTTGGCCGTGTTAAACCTGTCCGCCGCGCCACATCCGCCCGGCTAATAGGAGAGTGATCGTAAATCGTTTTGAGGATAAGCTGTTTGTTATGTGTTTTTGTATGTTGTCGGGTCGCTTTTTGGATTAACATTAAAAAACTCGTTAGTAAGTTAATTTAACTTACTAACGAGTAGGATAAACTAATTTTGAACTGTTGTCAAATCCTAATTTATAATTTTTGTTCTGTTACTTTCCCGAGAAGGGGAGTTGAATGAAAATAGCTTTCAATTAGGAATCTGAAAGTGCACTTTCGGATTCCTAATTTTCATCAGTTTGAGGGTACGCGAAGCTTGTGAAAATCCATATTTAAAGTAGATGTGCTCCGCAATAAGGTTCAGAGATCGGATGGTCCGGTTTTACAGCGAATTTGAGGATTTACCAAAGATTTTCATTCGTTTAATCCCTCAATGT
>JANQQF010000071.1 GCA_028285035.1 Phycisphaerae bacterium | reverse complement strand
ACCTTCTTCTTGGAAGCGTTCAGCCATTCGTTCCGCCAATGGGAATACAGTAGAGCTACCAGCCATAATGATCGGGCCAGATACTGACAATGGATCAACCACTGGTAAAGAAACGTCAGCCAATGGGTCGATACCAGAGTCCAAGAAAGCCTGGGCATCTTCGGCAGATGGAATGAAAATCGTCCAGCCGATTTCTAAAACGTTTGGATCGCTGATGGTTGTAAAGGTACTGTCTTGAGCAGCTTGCAAGTTGTTGTAGTAGACAATCGCTGGGAAGGCTAGAAGATCGCCAAATTCTTTCTCAGCGATGCGTGACAATGAGTCATCTTTCTGAACTGTGTAAACACTACCACCACTTTGAGCAACTGCAGTGGTGGGGAGCAAGATGGCGATGATGGCCATCACGATTACCAACAAACTAAATCGTTTATACAAACTGAATTGTTTGTCATTCATAATGAATTTTCCCCTTGAATTTTTTAGAGCATGTTAAAATGAAACTTTTAGGTATAGGTTGCTACTGAGAGACCTACAAAAAACACACTTTACTAAATATCTCTTGAATGATGCTCGGTAATGGCAAGTACCAGGATATGTCTGGTTAGACTGTCCATAAAACATTCCTACCACATACAGTACACTCTGATAAAACTCCCTCCTTTCAACTACTGACCCAGTCATAACTTTCTAAAATTCTTACAATGGTTTATGAAACAAGTAATTTTATTTACTTTTTATGTGCAGGTCAGTAATACAAGTTAAAGATTTTCAATATAAATTGATCGATAAAGCCTAAGTCGCTTCAATGCAAAATCGCGATGTTGCTTCATAAGAGCAACCCGATTGACAAGATGTTTATTTTATCTTGTCAATCAGGCTACTCTCGTCATAGTATCAAATCGTGAATTGGACACTGAAAATTATTTAGCGTGCGCAACGAAAACCAAGATCATCATTGGCTGTTGTATTAGGGGCCGCTGCATTTCGGTTAAAAGCGGTCAATAATGGCTCTTCATCAAACCAGCCACCACCCCGTGTAACGCGGAAATCTTCGCCATAATATGGATCTTCGGTCGTATTACCAGGATAAGGCTGATACCAATCGGCGGTCCATTCCCAGACGTTTCCAGCCATATCTTCTACGCCATACGGGCTAACCCCAGCTCCAAAACTACCACCGGCGACAGGGCCGCGTAAGCCAGCTTCCTTGATATTGGCATTGGCTGGATCAAAACTGTTGCCCCACGGGAAGACAAGGGCATCTTCACCCCGAGCCGCTTTTTCCCACTCCGACTCAGTGGGAAGCCGCTTGCCGAGCCATTCACAGTAAGCATTGGCATCGTTCCAAGTCACGCGGACCACAGGATGATTATCATCGGTCCATTCATCTCGCCAGCTCGTAAAGCCTTTGTCCTCAGGGAAGGTTAGGTGTCCTGTAGCTTCGGCAAAGATACTGAAGTCGGCATTTGAGACCTCAAATTTGTCGATTTCAAAGGCGGGTAAGTCAACCTCGTGAACAGGACCATCTTCGGGATCTCCAAAATCATCTCCTTGCATAAATGGTCCAGCAGGAATTTCAACCATAATATCTCTGACTGGAGGAACCGTTGGTTCTGGCGTACTTGTCGGCTCAGAAGATTCTTCTTCTACAGTCTCTGAAGTTGCCGTTGGCTCAGGTGTATCCGTGGGTGGAATAGGCGTTGGTGTGGGAGGGGGTGGTTTTGGGGTTGGGGTAGCTAATATCACGGGGGTATTTGTGGCTGGAACGGCAGTTGGTTCGGGTGTCGCTGTTGGTTTGGCTACCTCTTCTTCATTTACTTCTTCTGCGGCTACTACCTCAGCTTCAGCCACTTCTTCAACTTCACTACCACCAGATGAGCCACACCCTATTGTGATGAGCGATACAAATAAGATGTAAATAGATGTACTTAAGAGTCTTTGCATTATGAATTTGCCTGTCATGAAATGAGATAAAAGATGGCTATGTCACTTATTCGCCGTAAATTTGCTAACTTTTTAGCAAATATTTGTACTTTTTATAGAAACAATAGAACACTACTTAAAAGGTCAACCAAGAAAAGATCATAACGAAATCAATTTAACAGCGTGTAAAATATCCATTAAGGGTATGTAAAATTAAGTTTAAGTGTGTGTAAATGAACTGTTAAGATAGTGTTAAACCACAGAACTTAACTATTTTGAAATCTCATTCTTAATTTACCCGATAAGAGTTTCATTAAATGAGACAATGCACTAAAGTATGGACTCAAATTAGGGAGTTCAAGTAAGAATGGCGATGACCTTCCCGTCAAGTGGTTAAGAAAATGCGTCACATAGGAGTGAACTGGTGAGTAAAAAGTGGCAAACGATTACATTGTTAGCCTTGGCCGAATTTTTAGCGATGAGCTTGTGGTTCTCCGCCTCGGCGGTAACCCCCGCTTTGACCAAAGAATGGGGATTGACTGCTGGCGGGGCAGCTTGGCTGACGATGTCAGTCCAAATTGGTTTTGTGGTTGGTGCATTTTGTAGTGCCTTGTTTAATGTTGCAGATGTGTGGCCCCCACGCAATGTGTTTGCGCTGGGGGCTTTTTTGGGTGCTGTGGCCAATGGTTTGATCCCATTCGTTGCCGATGGTCTGGCTTGGGCTATCCCCCTCCGCTTTATGACTGGCTTTGCCTTGGCGGCGGTCTATCCTGTGGGGATGAAAATTATGGCGACCTGGATGAAGGAGGATCGAGGCTTTGGGTTGGGCTTGTTGGTTGGGGCCTTGGTGTTGGGTTCAGCTTCCCCACACCTGATTCGAGGCTTTGGTGGTGTGGGTGAATGGGAGACTGTGATGTATGCGGCCTCAATTCTGGCTTTTATCGCGGGAATTATTGGCTTAGGGGCCGGTGACCTAGGCCCTTATCGCTCTGCTCCTGCGGAATTTCGTTTGGAGTATATTTTTGATGCCTTTCGTAATGAAGGCGTTCGGCTGGCCAACTTTGGCTATCTGGGGCATATGTGGGAGTTGTATGCGATGTGGGCCTGGATTGCCCTCTTCTTGACCGAGTCTTTTCGGCTAAGTGGGCTGCAAAATTTTGAGGTGACGGCCTCCCTGATGACCTTTGCCGTCATTGGCATTGGGGGACTTGGTAGCCTGCTGGCGGGCTTGCTGGCGGATCGTTGGGGCCGCAGCTATACCACGATGTTGAGTATGTTAATTAGTGGGATGTCTGCCCTGACCATCGGTTTTTTCTTTGGCAGCAACCCTTGGTTGGTTAGCGCCATTGCCCTCATTTGGGGCTTCGCTATCGTCGCTGACTCTGCCCAGTTTAGCACTGCCGTTAGCGAACTCTCCGATCGCAAGTATATGGGCACCGCGTTGACGATTCAAACCAGTCTTGGATTTCTGCTCACCCTCGTATCCATCCGTCTGATTCCTCTACTTGTGGCTTGGGTGGGCTGGCAGTGGGCCTTTACCATCCTCGCCCTCGGCCCTATTTTTGGGATGTGGGCTATGTGGCGGCTGTGTCAGTCACCTGCGGCGATGAAGTTGGCTGGGGGGCGGGGGTAAATTGTTACAAAGTATCGAAAATTACCCAAACTGTCACCCCCAACACTGGAACGGCGAAAAACAAGGGGAGCGTTGTGCAAATAACGGCCAGGGTATATCGCTGTCGGTGATAAAAGACCCAGGCTAGGATCAGGCTCAGCCAAGGCAGGATTGACACGCAGCATCCAGTATAAACGATGCTGGGATCTTCGTTGATATAGACCAAATACATCCAACTCATCAGCAAGAGCCACGGTAAATATGACAACAGTGTCAGCGCTTGGGAAGTCAGTAGCCAAATAAAGACCCAGGTGGGCCGATCAGTTTGGAGATCGTTAGGTTCGGTTGGGTTTGGGATTTCAAGCATAAAAAATCTCTTTATCTGGAAGGGTAGAAGATTGGAAGGTTGAATTTCGCCTCATTTTCCATCCTTCCTGCTATAACTATGTTCTTTACCTCATCCCCTCAAGCCGCTACCAATTCCGGCTCAGTCATCAATAACTTTTCCTCATAAATTCGGCGGACAATATCCTCGGTTTCCGGTTCGGCTACGGTCAAATCGGCGATTTGAAATTTGGCGGCGATTTGACCGATTAGCGCCGAGGCTCCAATCTTCTGGCGTTCGAAGCGATAGACGGCCCGCTTGCCCTCGAAGCTGAGGAGTTCGGTGTGAGGTACTGTCACATCGGGGTAGGTTTCAGCGAAATCAATGGTTAAGCGACGACCTCCGCCAAAGCGTGCTCGTAAATCTTCCAGATGCCCATCATAGACCACCTGTCCGTGGTCGATCATGATGATCCGCTCTGATAATTTTTCCACATCACCCAAATCGTGGGTGGTCAGAATGGTTGTAATCTCCCGTTCCTGGTCCATCTGTTTGATAAAGCTACGAATGCGATCTTTGGCGACGACGTCCAACCCGATCGTTGGCTCATCGAGAAAGACGATTTGCGGATCGTGGAGTAGAGCGGCGGCGATGTCGGCTCGCATCCGTTGCCCCAGACTCAGGCTGCGGACGGGGGTGTTGATAAACGGCTCCATTTCCAATAGATCGGTGAAGATTTTGAGATTTTGCAAGTAACGATCATGTGGCACCTCGTAGATGTGGTGGAGTAAGTCGAGGCTCTCGATGACGGGTAAATCCCACCACAGATTGGTCCGTTGCCCAAAGACAACGCCGATGTTTCGGGTGTGCGGAATACGCTGCTGCCAAGGCACGCGCCCCGCCACAGAGACCGTGCCTGAGGTCGGCACCAGCAGCCCAGTCAACATCTTGATCGTGGTGCTTTTGCCCGCCCCATTTGGTCCCAAATAGCCGACCAAATCGCCTTTTTCAATGGCAAACGAGACATCATTGACGGCGTGGATTTCTTTGGCCTCGCGACTAAAGAGGTTGCGAACGGCCCCAGTCAAGCCGCGATGATGTTTATAAACTTTGAATGTTTTGTGCAGGTTATTGACTTCGATGAGTGACATTGTTTACCCTCATATAGATTATGATCCCGTCCCCTGATACTGTTGTACCCCCTGTTGCCAGAACAAGATAGCGAGACCCAAAACGGCGACATCAACGATGGGGGCAAAAAAGGCGATGCTGGTGGGAAAGCCGAGGGGGTTGGGTTTATCGAGAATGAACAGGGCGGGCAGGTAGTTGATGAAGATCATCGGTATGATAAAGGTGAACAGGCGTTGCAACCATTCGTGGTAGATGTGAAAGGGGTAACGGAGCATTTGGCTCCCACCATAAGTGAAGATGTTCGCGGCCTCGATGCTGCCCACGGTCCAAAAGGAGACGGTAGCCCCGGCGATGAAGATAGCGGTGAAGAAGAAAGCGCCACCGACGATGGTCAGGACAAAAAGTAGGCCCTTGGCGGGGGTGAACGCGAAATCGAGTTGGCTCACGGCCAGAATCAGGATCACCAAACCTTGGGCCAGACTAGCTAGACGACGCAGGTTCAGTTTGAAGGCCAGAATTTGGAAAAAGGCACTGAGGGGGCGGATCATAATCCGGTCAAACTCGCCGCGTTTGATGAGATGGGGTACGGCCTGAAAGCCCGTTACCACAAATTCAGCTAAAGAGAAACTGAGCGAGGACAGACCGTAGAGAAAGGCCACCTCGACAAAGCCCCAGCCGCCAATCGAGTCGAAACGTTGGAATAGGATGAAGACACCGACAAAATCGATGATGGTCATCAAAAAGGTGCCGATTAATTGGGCGATAAAGGAAAGTTTGTATTGCATTTGGGAGCGGAGACTGGCTCCGACCAGCCGGAAGTAGAGATTGAGTGTGGTCACGGGTTAGCCTCCTTGAATGACCAATTTACGCCGACCAAGATGGATTAACCACTGGGAAAGGCCGATCAGGCTAACCAACCAAATCATCTGCATCGCCAGCCGCCAGATTAACTCAGGACCGCTGATGACACCCAGATAGACCTGCATCGGGGTATTAATCATCGATGGAAAGGGGGTGGCTTGAGCGATGGCCGCCAGCCACGGTGGAAAGAAGTCGACGGGGATGACAAAACCGGAGAAAAAGGTGCCGATCATAAAGAGGATGGTCCCCAAACCATAGATGTCCACAAACCAAAAGGCTAGGGTATTAACGGCGAAGTGCCAGGCAAAGCTGACACCCAAGGCCAGGAGCAAGCTGATGAGAAAGAGGAGATAATGGGCTGGCGTGGCTGGCGTATTGATCTCAAAGAAAAGGGCAAAGAGTAGCATGACTGGCAGTCCCCGCCACAGTAGTTGGTATATGGCCCGCCCCAAATCTCTGGCAAACCAGTAGGTGAAAAAATCAAAGGGGCGGCTCAAATCGGACACGACGGCCCCGGTTGGAATGGTCAAGGACATCGCCCACCAGCCGTATACGGCCAAAGGCGTGAACAACGCTTGAGTGAGGGCGGTATAGGTCAAGGCATCGCCGACGGTCCAGCCTGCCACCTGCGGGCGGGCCTCGAAGAGCGCGATGAAAAGAAAGGCCCGTAATACTCCAAAAAATAGATTGGTAAACAGCCCAGCAATATTGGCGGTACGATAAGCCATCTGCGCCTGAAAATTCTTTTTGGCGACTTCCCAGTAGACACGCATCGCTTTAACTTCCAGCAGGATCAGCCACAGATTGCTTGGCTGTTGCTTTGTCAGTGTTTGCTTCGGTCTTGGAGGCACTCTTCTTTGTTGATTTTCTAACCGCCTTGGTCGCAGGGGTGTTTGCCTCCTCAGCTTCTGATTTTTCAACAGGTGGTGGCGGGATGGGCTCGGGGCGGGTGGCGAGCCAGTCGAGGGCAGCTTTGAGGCCATCAAATTGAATATCGCTGGCAGAACCACGAAAATGGGCCAGAAAATTGCGGGTTCGACGGGCTTGATCCATCAACTCTTCAAATAAGGCTTTTGGTTCAAATACGCCTTGAAATTTGGGCCAATTGTCTTTATCAGCGATGAGATTGATGTGATCCTTGAAGCCAAGATGACCGTAGGAACGGTAGGGTCGCATCGGGTCTCGCTTGTCCACGCCAACCGCCTCAATGACCGCTTTATTCCGTGACTCCTTGTCAGGAAAGGCAGTTTCGATGTAACGCCGTAGTGTCAACTCGATATTTTCAACATAGATCAGGGCTTCGGAGACCTGGCGAAAGTAGCTGGTCATATCATAGTGGGTCAAAATACCAACCGGTCGTTGTTCTGCATCGACAATAATAATGGCATAATTTTTGCGGTCATGTAGGAGATCAAGGACCTCGATCAAATCATCATCGACCGTTAAGGTGGCCGCCGTTTCCTGGCAATTGTTGACCGTCAAGGCAAACAAGGTCACTTTCCCGCGTGAATGAAAGTAAGTCCGCAGGATCGTTTGCTCGGAGATGATGCCTTTGAGGCAACCCTCATCATCAACCACCGGCAATTGGTTGTAATCCTGACCGAGCAAAGTCTCCACGGCCTGATGCACCGTTTCATCTTCACGGATTGTAACCGGAATCGGTTTTCCTTCTAATAATTGGCTGACTGGCACTGGCATATTAAAAACCTCCCAAAAGTTCGATGTTTGCTATGAGTTATTTTTCGTGACCCACCCCTGGCGAAATCGGAGCAGGCCTGGTCACGAGCCAATCACGGGCGGCCTTGAGACCGTCGTACTCGATATTCGTTAATTCACCGCGAAAATGGGCCAACTTGTTACGAGCGTGGCCAACCCGCTTCATCAGATTGGCGAATAATGGCTTTGGCTCAAATACACCCTGGAATTCAGGCCAATTGTCGTCATCTAAAATAAGCTTGACATGTGAGTTAAAGCTCAAAAGATGGTAACGTCGGGCTGGACGATGATCACGTTTGCGATCATAACCAAAGGTCAAAATCACTGCCTTTTTGCGGGCCTCTGGTGTTGGAAAGACCGTTTCGATGTAGCGTCGCAGAGTATGTTCGATATTTTCGATATAAATTAGGGCTTCAGAGACATTACGAAAGTAGCTGGTCATATCATAGTGAGTGATGATCCCCACTGGACGTTGTTCGGGGTCTGTGACAAT
Source organism: Phycisphaerae bacterium (assembly GCA_028285035.1). The sequence goes on along the minus strand of JANQQF010000071.1, from coordinate 144,712 downwards.
GATGGCGTAGTTCTTTCGATCCTGAAGGACATCAAGCACCTCGGTGAGATCATCATCAATGCCCAAGGTGGTGGCTTCCTCTTGACAGTGGTTCGCCATCAGCTTGTAGAGGTTCACATCGCCTTCCGAGTGAAAGTACGTGCGTAGTAACGTTTGCTCCGACAAAATGCCCTTCAGTCGTCCTGCGCTATCGACCACAGGCAGTTGGTTAAAATCCCGACTCAGCAAGCGTTCAATGGCCTCCTCAACCGTCGCTTCTTCCCAAATTGTGACTGGGGCGGGTTTCCCCATCAACAGGTCTCTGACCGGTATAGGCATTAGTTGTTCTCCCTCATTGCCAACGTTCAGCGACAGGGTATCAAATCAGCGTAAATTAATCGTAAACGTTAGAAGGGAGATTAGAGATTGGTGAAAAAAGAAGACCTCGTCGATTCTTGTGACAAGGTCTTCTGTGGGACAACCGCGATGCAAGTTCGGGCGTCCCTGAGGCTACCGGTTTGGATGGGTCGTAACCTTGATGCTATTGGATGTGATCGTTACGGTCACGTCATCCCTCAGCCTCGTGTTGATAGCATATCAGACGATCGTAAATTAATCGTAAATTGATGAGGTGAATTTGAAAATTATTCATCCTCAATAACAAACGTGCCATGTTGCATTAGCCGTGATTCAACATACATCTCGACCGTGTATCGGCCAGGAGTAAAGATGTAGGTGTTACTACAGGCAAAACTGAGTGGTTTTTGGGCTTCACCACTTTCGCCTAAGCTCCACAACTCAACCAAGCGTAAAGATGGATCCTCCAGACCCTCATGATAAACTTTCCACAACACGCTTTGCCCATCTGTCATCTGGTCATACTCAAACAGGATCAGCACTTCATCAGTGCCATAGGGGTAAATGTCGTTGTATTCGTAATCGAGGAAGTTACCTGCAGCATCGTAGATTTCCTGCCCAAACCGGAAGGGGGCAACTTGGCTGGTGACAAGCCCTTTGGGTGGCTCACCCGTATATTCCAAAGCAACCGTTACCTCCCGAATACGCTGGGACAGCGTTTGAGCGGTTTCCTGAATTTCCTTCGAGGCAGTGATGGTGTTGGCTGGCGGGGCTTCAGTCCAGGCGTGCGTGTTCCCGGTTAGTTGATCGTGTAAGCTGTCCAAATCAAAAGCCCCGAATTCCAGATACCACCATAGCGACTCTGGCGGCGCAGCCCCGGTCTCAACCGCAATCCTGACCTGTCGTTTGGCCGTGTCCAAAGCGCGATTATACTCGATTTTCGCCGCCTCAATGTCTCCGCTGGCGAGCAAGGCCAGAGCTAAGTTGAAATGGAGGCCGATTTGTTCTGGATTACTTGCCAAAGCTTTACGGTCCATCTGGATGGCCTCATCAAAACGCCCCATTAGATAGTACATCCAGCCCAAATTCCAGGCCAAGTTGATGTCATCTCGGCCCGCTTGCTGAGCCGCTTCAAAATCATTCGCAGCAGCGGCATAGTCGCCCAAAGCATAATGGGCATTGCCTCGCTCAAACAAAGCATTGCCATAGTCAGGGGTGTTGAGTAAAGAGCGATTAAAGGCCGCAATTGCCCCTTTTTGATCATCCTGATGGGCTAACCCTGCACCTTGCGCGTAGTCATCGATGGCTTGGTCGTTCAATACAGGGACAGGCCATAACAGTGTCACCAGCATCCAAACAAAAGTGATGGCGGTGATGAACAAACCTGATCCTAGAAAGAGCCAGCGTACAATGCCCGTGACGGTGATCGACAAGCCAAACAGAAAAAGGGTCACGGCCAGCAGAGTTAGTTGGGTTACATAGAGATTGGCCTTGCCATCCCACGCATCATCGAGAGCCGCCGCGGCAGCAAATCGTTCGGCCAAAGCGGTGGCCTCAATCAAATAGAGGTCGGCCTCATACGCAGCCACATCGGGGGAGAATGGACCAGCGGGGTCGAAGTAGGGGGGCTGGAGTAAAGGACTGAGGGGCTCGATCTGATCCCGCACCGTTTCGAAGCGGGCGACGGCAGTGGTGTCACCCATGAAGTCAGCTGAGAGGGCGAGCGTATCCAATTCAACCCAGGTTTGGTAGGCGTCGCTCCAATCATAGCCAATGCGAGTCGCTCCACTGATGTTGCGCCCCATCGCCTGGACGGCAAAACGCTGGGCATTGCGATTGGCTTGGTCCGCTCTGGCCCCGGCATCGCTCTCGAGAAAGCCGATGATGGCCGCCAACAGGGCAACAAGCGCAATGAGTAGGGCCACCAACCGCTCGAACGGCTCATCTTTAAAGAGACCGCCTAGCCCCGCGAATGTTTTGGCTGGTGGCTCTTCCTCTTCCTCGAAAACCTCATCCGTGACCTCATCAGTCAGGCTGACGGCCTCTTTTTCTGCCGAACTCTTTGTTTCCTTTGTCGGGGATGCTTCTTCTACCGGATTTGTTTCCTCTTGCATTGTAACCTCTGTGCCTTAGCCAAATAAACCAATCACTAACGCCGCCCCGCCGCCAAGCAGCATAAAAATAAGACCAAGGGCAACGGCCCCATAACGCAACATCATCAGATTGGACTTCAACCCCTCGGCTAGGGTGAAAAAGACAAGCGAAACACCCAAAATTGTTAGGGTTCCAACCAGCCAGGTCGATTTGGCCCGCAGTTGATCCGCTTCGGTAAAGTGAGGAGCTGGCTCAATGTCTTTTTGTTGTCCGGCCTCGGCCCAGGCTTCGCCTAACTCACGGGCAGTGTCGTATCCCTCGGTTGGGTCCAGATACCGATTTGGGAAAAAATCCTGATGTGTGGCCGCGATCTCCCAGGAGCGGATCGCGGCCTGATCCAACTGTTCAACCCGATCGACTGGGGTGGAGGCCAAGTCAGCCGCGATCAGATTGCCTAACTCATTGTGCCGGAGATAGGCGGTGTAGCGGCGATAGTGTTCAGTCATGATCGCTTGGTTTAGGACGTGGGTTTGCTCGGCATTAAGGTTGGCGTTTAGCCCCGCGAAATCGGCATCGCCCGCCGCTGTAGCGACGACCGCCGCTCGCCAGGCGATCAATGCCCCAAGCAAGGCAACGATGGCTAAAAGAATGGCTGCGCTTGTGCTAAATCGGTCATTTTGGTTCATAAAATATCTCCCAAAATAAGGGTTAGTCAGTTTTCCCGCGAACCATCAAGAACCACGTGGCAACAGGAATAGCTAGGCCGATGAGGCTGAGGCAAACGAGCCCGATGCCTACAACTGGACTGATTTGCCCGCTTTCAGCCCCTAACTCATACGTACCACCACCCACTGCGCTGATTGTGCCAAAGAGACAGCAAAACAGCGAGGGGCAGCCGATAATGATGACCAAAACAATCGTAATAATCAGACTTGTTTTTCGATCTAAATTTTTTAGTGCATCCATTGATAAGGGTTCCTTGAAGATAAGTCTGGTAGGTGTTAAGTTGCGGAGTGTCGGTTCCGTGAACCGCGCATCCTCAGATGCGGAACGGCGTTCAGGTCCTCCGTTCGCATTTAAGGAGGCACACTCCGCTATGAAGCGTGAAATCTTCATTCTCAGTGTCGAAACAACTTCCTACTTAAACTGCAAGGTCTCCAGCATCACATTGAAATCACCTAAAGCGGTTTCATAATCATCGGCTAGGGCCTCAATATAAACCGTGTAGGTGTTGCCCTGCTCACTGGTGCCGACTAGAATTGAGCCAGCGATGAGATCGCCATCTTGATCAGTGTAAAGATAATCCGTCGTTAAACCCTCTACTCCGCCCACGGGGAAGGGCGTTAATTCGGTGGCCTCGATGTCGGGGAAGGCTTCGAGGTAGAGATCAACCGCACCCTGGGCTGCGGCGAGCGTTGCTTCATCAGGAGCATCTTCGCTGTATGTGCCCGTCAAATAGAATTGGGTTTTGCCCTCGCCCATAAAGGCAATGTAGTTGTCCGTGTCATCGATTTGCCAAGCGGTCGGATAATCCATTACGAGTTGCCAATCATCACTATCAAGCGTTTGCCACGCCGCGTCATCCGCAGGGGCACTGCCCAATGAGTCGCTGGCGGTTTCATTATTGGTGTCTCCCGCAATCTGATAGGCAATGGCGTTGGCAAAGGTGTCCTCGGCATAAACTTCAACTGTATATTCGCCGGATGTAAATGATCCATCTGGCGTGAATTCAATATAGGCATAACCACTGCCGCCATCCTCAAAGGGGATGGAAATCTCTTGAATGAGTTCCTCATCATAGAGCCAGCGTCCTCCGATAACGGAGTCAGATGGCCCGCTGACAATTTCGATGGAGGCGAAAAATATGTCTTCTGGAGCAAATGTGTTGGTTTGGTCAACACAGCGATTGTCTGCATCAATTTCGTAGCAAGTGCTGATACTGCCAAGCTCCAGGGCATACTCGCCCTCGACCTGAAAGCTCACCTGCTCAACCGGCGTGTCGTTAATGTTTACAGCGAATTGATACTCGCCCGGCGGAAATGGCTTGTCTGGTGTTAAGTTGGATGATAAATACCCCGCTCCGGCACTCTCCATCGTTTGTGAGACCTCAGCGATGACCTCATCACCTCGAAGCCATCGGAAATCGAATTTAGTACCGATGGGAACACCACTTAACTTTATAGACGCATTAACCCTATCGATTGGGGCAAAAACATCGGTTGGGTCCTGACAGGCCTGATTGGCATCAATGGTGTGGCAAAAGGTGATGCCTTGGAGCATTTCTTCCGGCGCGGCCCCAGTCACGGCAAAGTTAGCAGTTTGCACGATCTCATTGTTGTAATAAATTTCGGTGGTGTAATCCCCTGGCGGCAACAGATTCTCTTCGGGGGTCAGGTTGAAGGAGATGTACCCAGTTAGGTCGCTTTCAACTGGGAAATCAACCTTAAAAAGCTCTATTTCGCCATTAATCCAACGGGCTGTGACGGTATCTTCGCTGGAAAGATTCTCTACAGCAACAGAGGCATAAACCGTTTCAGTGGCCTCGAACTCGCTTTTTTCCCCTACACATTCTTGCCCGTCCGTGACAGATGCACAGGTTGTGACCGCGTTCAGGCTGGGCTCGCCCCCACCAAGGCTAAAATTACAAGCTAGACTGGCTAATAGTAACATTGCAATGATGACATATGAATAATGATATTTTTGATGCTTCATTAAATTGTCTCCTTATAAAAATAAATTTGTCGTAGCGACTTATTGGGATTAAAGAAATAAATCGGTAATTCAAGCAGTATGAGCTATTGCCTGCTCTACCCCCCTCAGTCCCCACTAGCAAGGAGGGAAGCGACGTGTTCTCCCCCTGCAAGGGGGAGCTAGAGGGGGTAGAACGCCCGTTTGCAATGTATTAGCGAATTAAATTTTATTTCAATTATTCGCAGTTGGTCCAGAATGATAAAAGTCATCACGGCGAACAAAAGATTTCCATTCTTTTCCGTATTTGGTAGTTGCTTGCCTTACTTCATCTTATGCTTCATCCTCCTGCCTATCTGTCGGTTCAGTGACCGTTGCTCGGTGAACAAAATCCATCAAGGCTTCAAGCGTTGCGAAGCCGTGCAATTTCCCTGTGCGGGGATCCTCCAAGCTAAATCGCCAGACGCGAGGCAGCTTGCTATGTTGTGCAGGTTCGCTCCAACAGCGTAAGAGATAAGATCGGTATTGTCGGGTTGAATGACGCATAATCACTTGTCCTGTTGGTTTCGGCCCGCCCACACTTATGCTATACTGAGGCATTGCAACGTACCGTTGCCTTCCAGCTTATGACCACAATCATAAAGGATAAGCGTAAATTAATCGTAAAGGACTGAGAGAGGGCTGTAACGACGATGCTACGCCTCATGCTATTGGGTGAATTACAAATTACGCTCAATGACCAACCTGTGACGGGCTTTGATTCCAACAAAGCCCGGGCCTTGCTGTGTTATCTGGCCGTGACCGGCCAAACGCACTTTCGGGCTAGTTTGTTGGGCTTGTTGTGGGGCGAGATGCCGGAGACCGAAGCCAAGGCCAACCTACGAACGACCCTGTCCAATCTGCGTAAATTGGTCGGCGATCATCTCGACATTACCCGCCAAACCGCTGCTTTTAACCAGACTGAACCCCACTGGCTGGATGTGAACGCCCTCATTCAAGGAGCTGACCTCGATTGTGAAATTCCTGAGCTTGAGACAGTCGCAGCCCTGTATCACGGTGATTTTCTGGCTGGATTTCAAGTGAAGGAGGCGTATGCCTTTGAGGAGTGGGTGCTGATGCAGCGGGAGCGATTTCGTGAAATTGCCATCCAACTGTTGCACACGATTGTTACCCATTACACCACGCAAGGCCCCCGTAGCTATCAGACCGCCATCACCTATATCCGACGGCTCTTGGAGCTGGAACCGTGGCGGGAGGAGGCACATCGTCAATTGATGCTTGTGTTGGCCCGCACAGGACAACGGAGCGCGGCTTTGGCCCAATATCAAACCTGCCAACGTTTGCTCAAGGACGAGCTCGAGATTGAGCCGATGCCGGAAACGCAAAAGCTCTATCAGCGTATTCGGGCGATTGGCACAGGACCGCGTCACAATTTACCCCTACAACCCACCAAGTTTGTCGGACGTGAGACTGAGTTGGAGCGTATTGCCGAGCATTGGGCTAATCCTGCCTGTCGGCTGCTAACCCTGCTGGGCCCCGGCGGGGTGGGTAAAACCCGTTTGGCCATGGAGGCCGCATCGCAGCATCTCTCGCACTTTTTTGAGGGCGTCTATTTTGTTGCCTTGGCCAGTGTAACTGAGCCGGGGCTGCTGGTTTCGACGCTAGCCAACGCGATAAATTTCACCTTCTACAGCAAACAATCACCCCGTACCCAATTGCTCAACTATTTACAAGAAAAAGAACTGTTGCTCATCTTGGATAACTTCGAGTATCTGTTGCCCGACCCGCAGGCCGTCGAGGCAGAAGCCCTTGATCTTCTGGCTGAAATTTTGTCTCACGCCCCTGGTGTGACATTGTTGATTACCTCCCGTGAGCGGCTTAACCTGCGCAGCGAGTGGCTTTTGGAGGTAGAAGGCTTGATTTTCCCTGAACCTGCCTCTGGAGCGTACAAACGGGCGAAGCAATGGGCAAACTACAGCGCCTTGCAGTTGTTTTATCAACGCGCCCGTCAACTTCAGGCCCAATCTCTGTCAGAGGGTGAAACGGCAGCGGTGGCGCATATCTGTCAATTGGTGGAGGGCTTACCGCTTGGCATTGAATTAGCGGCGACTTGGAGCCGCAACTATTCCTTTCAAGAAATCGGTCAGCAGATCGAGCGCAACCTCGATTTTTTAGCCACGACCCAGCGCGATATGCCCGCCCGACATCGTAGCCTGCGGGCTGTTTTCGATCACTCCTGGCAGATTTTGCCGGATCAGGAGCAATTAATTTTAGAAAGACTGACCATTTTTCAGGGTAATTTTAGCCGTGAGGCGGCGGAAACCGTGATTGGGGCGACGTTGCCCGTACTTTCAGCCTTGATCGATAAATCATTGCTGCGACGAGAAGGGGCAGGGCGGTACGAAATTCATCAGATGATCCGGCAATACGGCGTGGAAAAGTTGCAAGAAGCGCCGCTGATCCTAGCCGAGGTCCAGGCCATCCACAGTCGTTACTATCTCAATTTTATCAGAGCACGGGAGGCTGTTCTGAAAGGCAATCAGCGGCAGACCGTTCTGGCTGAAATCGCTCAGGAGATCGACAACATTCGCTCGGCTTGGCTGTGGGTGGTGGCCCAGAATGATTTTGAGCGAATTGATGAATGTTTGGATAGTTTATACACCTTCTACAGCTTGCAGAGTTGGTATCAGGAAGGAGCTGAAGCATTTATGAAAGCGGCGGAGGCCCTTTCTGGGGTGCCTCAGGATACTAATCAGACGCAAATCTTGCTATTTGGCCGAATTATCTGTCGGCAGGGTAGCTTGCAGACAGAATTAGCCCAATATCAATCGGCCCAAGCCCAGCTGGAACAAGGGATCGCCACGTTTCGGCAATTTGACGCGTTGCGTGATCTGGCCTTTGCCTTGGAGCGGTTGGGTGTTTTGATGTCCCTCCAAGGACTAAATCCTGAAGCCAAACAGGCTTTGGAAGAGAGTTTGGTAATTTATCGTACTTTGGCTGATGAACCGGCCCAAGCAGGGGTATTGGTCCATCTAGGGTTTACCCTCTGTGCGATGGGGACGTTTGAGCAGAGTAAAGCCTGTTATGAGCAGAGTTTGCAGATTTATCGGGAACTCGACGATCAGCCCAACTTGGCCTGGGTCTTGGACAATTTGGGAATGTGGGGCATTGACACCGGCAATTATGATGAGGCCAAAACCTTCTTGGAGGAGAGTCTGACGATCAGTCAGGCAGTCGGTCACGATCACCGCACGGCTTATGTGTTGAACCATCTGGGGAGTGTTGTCGGTTGGGTGGAGGGGTATGAGCAGGCCGAGACGTATCTCGAAGAAAGTTTGATGTTGGCTCGAAAGGTGGGAGATCGCCGCTTGATGACCTACTGTCTGGGTGAGTTCGGCTCGGTTCACTATGCCAAAGCGGACTACACAGCAGCCATCCAAGCTTATCAGGAAGCCCTAGTAATATTTGAAGAGATGGGCGAGCAGTATGGTCGGCTGAACTGTTTTGCTAGTATGGCCTTGACCGCTGTAATGCTTGAGGATTACGCGGCGGCCAAAACCTATTTTCGGGAAGCCCTAACCATCGCTTTGGACACCGACTCACTCCCTCGCGTGATGGAAGTCATCACAAACGTGGCCTATTTATTGTCCAAAGAGGGCCAGGCTACTTTGGCCGTGACCCTCATCACCTATGTTTTGGAAGACCCTCGGACCATTCAGGGCATTCGAGAATTCATCGACGAAATTAAGCCAGACATCGTTGCCAATCTTTCTTCTGAAGCCCTCGCCCAAGCTGAAAAGCGTGGTCGTGCACTCTCCTTCGACGAGGTTGTTGCCATTGTGTTTGATAAGATCGCTTAAATTTTGACCAACCGCGTGCCACCACCACCTTGTGCTTTGCAGGTTGTCATTAAATGGGTAAGATTGTATGCTCGTTGAGTTTGCATGAGAGTTCGCTCCTGTGAAAACAGTTTGTCGTAGCGACTTTATTCACCGTTAGGCTGGGGAGATTAAAATCATCACGACGAACCTAAAATTTATTTGATAAACTCAACATACGACCCAATCGTAAATCAATCGTAAGGTTTTTAATGTCAGGTAAACTTTCGTTAGCATTGCTGGGAAAATTGCAGATCAGTCGGGCTGACGTTCCAGTCGATGGCTTTGTGTCGAATAAGGCACAGGCGTTGTTGTGCTATCTGGCGGTTACGGGCCGGACACATTATCGCACAGCCCTTGTCGGGCTACTGTGGGGTGAAACGGCGGAGGATGAGGCGAAAGCGAGTTTACGGGTAGCGTTGTCTAATTTGCGAAAACTGGTTGGCGAGCATGTCACTATTACCCGGCAAACGGCCGCATTCAATCTTGAGAGTGATTATGAGTTGGATGTTGATGCGTTTGTTGGTGGGGTCGAAGATGAAGGCTTTGCAATCGAGTCGTTGCAACAAGCGGTAGCTTTGTATCAGGGTGAATTTTTGGAGGGCTTTTATGTGCGGGATGCCCCTGAATTTGAGGATTGGGTGCTGGTTGAGCGCGAACGCTTGCGTGAGTTAGCGCTGCAAGCCTTTGAAAGATTGGTAGATCACTTTGCTGGTGATCATCAAGCAGGACGCGCCTTGGCCATCCACTATACACGACAACTACTCACGCTCGACCCGTGGCGGGAGGAGGCGCATCGTCAATTGATGCTCCTGCAAGCTCGAAATGGACAGTACAGCACGGCTTTGGCCCAATACCAAACCTGTCGGCGGGTGCTGGATGAGGAGTTGGGTGTCGAACCCACCCCCCCAACCACTGCCCTTTTTAATCGCATTCGGGCCATTGCTGCCAGCCCTCGTCACAACTTACCTACGCCCTCAACGCTGTTCATTGGGCGTCAGCGGGAGTTGGCTGAATTAGCGGCGTTACTCACCAACCCAGCCTGTCGCCTGCTGTCCATTGTGGGGCCTGGTGGGATTGGCAAGACTCGGCTGGCTCTCCAAACGGCCCAACAACAGGCTGATTTGGGTGCATTTTTGGATGGGGTCTACTTCATCCCCTTGGTGGGACTAACTTCAGCCGATTATCTCATTTCCACCTTGGCCGATCATTTGGGCTTTGACTTCTACGACACGACGGATCAACAGGCACAGGTGTTGAGCTATCTGCGTGAAACGAAGCAGGAAACGTTACTAGTGCTCGATAATGTCGAGCATCTGCTGAATGATCCAGCCGGCGAACGTCAACTTACGAGCCTGCTAGTTGATATTTTGAGCCAAACGCACGAAGTTAAGGTGCTGGTTACATCTCGGCAACGCTTGAAGTTGCAGGACGAGTGGAGTGTGACGGTGGCTGGCTTGCCCATTGCAGCAGAGGCCAGCGAGGCTGAGGCGACGCAACTGTTTGTTCAAAGTGCTCGTCGGGTACAGCGAGATTTTTCACCCTCTGCCGACGATCAGGCCCACATCGAACAGATTTGTCAGCGCGTGGAGGGATTGCCGCTTGGGATTGAGTTAGCCGCAGCCTGGATTCGGGTTTTATCCTGTGCCGAGATTTTTCAGGAGATAAAGCAGAGTCTGGACTTTTTAGAAAGTGGGCTACGGGATGTCACGGCGCGTCACCAAAGTTTGCGGGCGATATTTGATACTTCGTGGCAACTGCTTTCCGATAAAGAGCAGCAACTACTCATCCGCCTGGCGATTTTTAGGGGAGGATTCCGTCGAGAGGCCGCTGAACAAATTGCGCAGGCTCGGCTGCCCCGTTTGCTGGCGCTGGTGGATAAATCCTTTTTACGTTGGACTCCATCAGAGACCGGGGGGGCATATGAATTGCATGAAACCTTGCATCAGTATGCTTTTGAAAAATTGCAGGGAGACGACACGCTAAGAACCACATTGACCAATGACTATTGTCAATATTACAGCGCCTTTTTGCAGCAACGGGAAACCGCTTTGCAAGGAGGACAGCAAAAAGAGGCGGTGGTCGACATTGGCGAGGCCATTGATAACATTCGTCTCGGCTGGCAGTGGAGCTTGGATCGTCGGGCTGAAGCAATTTTGGCTGGCTATATTCATTCGCTCTTTTTATTTTATGAGATTCGAGGCTGGTATCTGGAAGGCGTTGAGCAATTTGAGCAAGCCATCAAAGTGTTCACAAATCGTGCTGAGGCAAGAAATTCATCGCTGTTGCCCTGTTTGATGTCCCGACAAGGGGCCTTGCATCGCCGTCTGTCTAACTACGGTTTAGCGGAACAGCGTCTGGGTGGGGCTTTGATAACCCTGCAAAGCTTGGGCGATCAGCCTGAGTTGGCCTTCTGTCTCAATCAACTAGGCAATGTGGCTGGGGCACAGGGGCGATATGATGAGGCCCAAACTCACTATCAAGCCAGCTTGTCCATTCGCCGCGATTTGGATGATAGCTATGGTATTGCCGTTACACTCAATAATTTGGGGTACACTGCATATTTAATCGGAAATTATGATACGGCTCAGCAATATTATGATGAAAGTGTAACCTTGTGTCAGGCGTTAGGGGATCAATGGGGCTTGGCTTTGGCTCGCAATAATGCCGGATTGGTGGCGTATGCGTTAGGGGATCATACCGAGGCCAAACAGTGGTTTGAGGACAGTTTAGCCATTTGCCGAGAAATTGGCGATCAATTTGTGATGGGTCTAGCCCTCAACAATTTGGGTCTGGTTGCGGAGGCGTTGCAGACGTTGGATGAAGCGCGTCAATATCACGAGGAGAGCCTCGCCTTGGCTCAAGAAAGTGGCAATCGACGGCTGGTTGGCTTATCGCTCAACAATTTGGGAGCAGTGGCCTTGGTCCAGCAATCACTCACCACGAGTGAGCAATATTATCAAGCCAGTTTGTCCATGCGGCAGGAAATTGGGGATCGTTTGGGCCAGGCCCATACTCTCAAAGGGTTGGGCCAGGTGGCGCTGGCCGGACAGAAACATGAGACGGCGGAGCGATATTTTGTGGATGCGCTTCAACTCGCAGATGCTATTCAAGCGACTCCTGTGTTGCTAGATGTCTTGGTCAGCCTCACTAAATTTTATCACACACAGCAGACCATCTCTGAGGCGATTGTTAGCGAGGTGGTGACGTTAATTCTCAACCACCCCGCCAGCGAGCAGGAGACACAGATGCGGGCCGAACAGCTTGGGGGTGTTATTATTGACGGTTCTGCCGACCAGTTAAGTCAATCTGAGACAGTAGATTGGCAAGCAAAATTGCGAGTGATTATTTCGAAACTGGTAGGTGATACCACGGAAATTATTCTTGGGGCGGCCACCAGCCAACACTCACCCACAAGCGACGAGTCACAATAATTTCAGGATTGTTCAATTGAAGGGCGGTGATGGTGACACGACCAATGGTGGTCTTGCCTTGGATTTCAGTGCCGTCTTCACTCCAAGTGAAATGCTCATCCCAATTCTGCTGGCGGGGATTAAAAATAGCAAAAGTTTGACTCGTTTCAAGGTCTACAGCGTGGGTCTGGGCACCTTTGAACTCATTACAACGACGGCAGGCCAGCCAAAGGTTTTCTTCTACAGTAAGACCACCCTTGGCTTGAGGAATCAGATGGTCGATTGTCATCGGCATACCCATTAACGCTTCAGTTCGAAGACAATATCCACACCGAAAGTTGGCTTGTTCAGCGATGCGTTGTCGAAGGTCAGAGGAAATATATGCAAAGCTCATTCAGACGAGGTCGTTAGGTCACGGAGCTCCGTTAAGGTAGGAATACGTTCTCCGCGAAATTTTAAGAGCACAGCCGCTCTTGCTTTACGAAACATCACCTTATCGGCTGCTTTCTGCAATGTCGTTAAGGCTTCTCGTTCTGCATCAGTCAGTGCTCCAGCTTGATTACGATAGAGTAAGTTTTCTAAATCTTGTTGTTGGTCAAGTGGGACCGTTTCTAACATGACCGCTCGAAGTTGCTGATTGTCTAAAGTTTCTAACTCAATCAATTCTTGCTTCAATTCGGATGGCAGACCTTCTAATGAGGGGAGTGACATTTGCAGCGCATCCAGCAAGACCGCCTCAACCGACCGATTTGTCGCTTGGGCCATTCGCTGAACCGGGTCAAACAGTCCGTCGGGTAAATTTAAAGTAATTGAGTGTGTCATGAGCTAACCTGCTTTTCTAATACCGAACCAAATGTTCTAAGGTATTATACGATTGCTCAGGAAGTATGACAAATCATTTTGAAATCTGACTTGCCCGGTGATGGCGATATGAAAAATTGTGAAATTAGTGATATTTTGATAACTTAGGCTCCAAATATCTTATTGAGGCCAACCGATGCGAATGACCGACTTGCCGTTGTACTACAACGCGGTAGATATTTTAGAGCACAATCTTAAAACGAGGGCGGATAAAATTGCCCTGTGTAGCCGAGAGCGGACATTGACCTTTGGGGAAGTGGCGGCGGAGGCAAATCAGGTGGGCAACGCGTTGAAAAAGCTGGGCGTGCGACACGGTGAAACCGTCGGGCTGTTGACGCTCGATACGGCGGAGTGGGTGACCAGCTTCTTTGGCACGCTCAAAATTGGGGCCATCTCGATTGGCCTGAATACCTTGCTCACCGCCGCCGAGTACGATTACATTTTGCGCGATAGCCGACCACGGGTGTTGATCCTGCACGACAGTTTCTGGGATGCAATCGTCCCTATTTTGCCCAATCAACCCTTCTTGGAGCATCTGATCGTGATTGATGGGGAACGAGATGGGGCAATATCCTATGGGGATTGGATCGCCGCTGAACCCACGACTCTCGCCGTTACCCCGACCCATCGTGAGGATTACTGCACCCTCAACTACTCCAGCGGGACGACGGGCCAACCCAAGGGCATTCTACACGCCCACAAAGATTTGCCCTTGATTTCCGAATATTGGGGGAAAAACACCTTGGGCTTGCGGGAGGAGGATCGCACCTTTGCCGGGGCCAAGCTCTTCTTTACCTACGGCACGGGGGGCAACTTGCTCTTTCCGTGGTATGTTGGCGCTTCCTGCGTCCTGTTTTCCGGCTCCCCGCGACAAGCCAGTAACATCTTTGAGATGGTGCAGGCGTTTAAGCCCACCATTTTGTACAACGCCCCGACTGGGTACGCAATGGCTCTATCGATGCCTGATTTTGAGCAGCGTTATAATCTGTCTTCCCTGCGCTTGTGTGTCTCTGGTGGCGAAAATTTGCCCGCACCAGTGTGGCACGAATGGAAACGGCGCACCGGACTGGATATTGTTAATGGCGTGGGGGCTACAGAGGTCTATCACAACTTCATTTCCAACCGACCGGATGACATTCGACCTGGTAGCAGCGGCAAACCTGTAGGGGGTTTTGACGTGCGTTTGGTTGATGAGGTAGGGCAGCCCACACCCGTCGGTGAGGTGGGTAATTTGCTCGTCAGGGGTGATACCGTTGCTCTGTCGTATCTCCATCAATATGAACGCAGTCGCCATACCTTTCGTGGCGAGTGGTTTTTCACAGGTGATCAATTCCGAGTCGATGAGGATGGCTACTACTGGCATGCCGGACGCTCAGACGATATGCTCAAGGTTGGTGGCATCTGGGTCTCGCCGATGGAGGTCGAGAGCACGCTGATTAGTCATCCTGCGGTGGTCGAGTGTGCGGTCACCGAGTGGCGTGACGCGGATGATTTGATCAAGCCCAAGGCGTATGTGGTGTTAAATGATGGCTATTTAGCTGATGCTGAGATGATCGAGACCTTGATCGCATATTGCCAGGAGCAAATGGCGGGATACAAACGACCTCGGCAGATTGAGTTTGTGCCTGAGTTACCGAAAACGGCGACGGGGAAGATTCAGCGGTATAAGTTGCGGGGATAATGTCCTGTACCTTTAGGTCTCAAAGGAGAAGGCTGTTAAATTCTGGGAAAATTGGGGAGTTCCAATCCTTGAGGCTCTGATCAGGGGGATAAGACATCGAACATTAGCCCCCCTAGCCCCCAAAGGGGGGAATCTAGAAAGGATATTCTCCCTTTGGGGGACCAAGGGGGCTTTTCTCATCTCACCCATTATCCTCAAACGATCCGTGCCGCCCGGCTCCAGCCGCAAATCGGCCTGCCCCTTTTACGCCTTCTTGCCAAACGACCTTGATCCCTGCGGCGAATTCCTGTTGCATCGCGTCCGCCAAGGCTAAGTCCGCTTGCTGATAGGCCGACATTCGATCGGTGCGCATACACAATTGAGGGAATTGAGCTAACTCCTGGGCTAGTGTTTCGGCGGCTTGACGAGCCGTACCCGTGGGCACAACCCGATTGGCTAGACCCATTTGTAAGGCTTCGGTGGCATCGACGGGACGTCCGGTCAAAATGAGATCAAGGGCGTGGCTAAGACCGATGAGGCGGGGTAGTCGTACCGTCCCCCCATCGATGAGGGGCACGCCCCAGCGGCGGCAGAACACCCCAAAAATGGCATCTTCCTCCATCACCCGCAAATCACACCACAAGGCCAACTCAAGCCCGCCGGCAACAGCATAACCCGAGACAGCGGCAATGACGGGCTTGCTCAAAAGCATTCGAGACGGCCCCATTGGGCCATCCCCATCTGGCTCAAGCCGATTGGCCCGTGTCCCATCCGCAATGGCCTTGAGATCAGCCCCAGCGCAGAAGGTGCCGTTGTCCCCAAAGAAGACACCAACGAGCGCTTCGGCGGTGGGGCGATCTACCGCATTGCGGACATTGGGCCGACTTAAAATGATGGTTGTTACCGGCCCATTTTTTTCAATGGTTACGCTCATAGCTTTCTCTAACTGGCGAAAATCTTTCGTCCGATGATTTCCTTCATAATCTCGTTGGTCCCGCCATAGATGGGCTGGATGCGGGAGTCGATGAAGGCTTTGGCAATCGGATATTCCATCATATAGCCGTAGCCACCGTGGAGTTGTAAACATTGGTCGACCACCCGATTTTGTAAATCAGTGATCCACCATTTGGCCATTGAGGCTTTTTCGTTGCTCAGTTGGTTCTCATTAAGCAGTATAATGCAATGATCGACAAACACTCGTCCGATTTCAACCTCGGTTTGCATCTCGGCAATTTTGAAGCGTGTATTTTGCAGATCGCTGATGGGGCGACCGAAGGCAGTGCGTTCCTTACAATATTGAATCGTCCACTCCAAGGCCGCTTCTGCCGCGGCGATCCCGCTGACGGCGATACTCAGTCGTTCCTGTGGCAGTTGTTGCATCAGGTAGATAAATCCCTTGCCTTCTTCCCCTAGCAGGTTTTCGCGAGGGACCCGCACATCTGTAAAAAATAACTCGGCGGTATCTTGCGCGTGTAGTCCAATTTTTTCTAAATTACGGCCTCGTTCATAACCCGGCGTCCCATCTTCAACGACAATCAAGCTGATCCCGTGTGCGCCTCTTTCATTGTCCGTTTTGGCCACAACAATGACAAGATCATTGAGGATGCCGTTGCTGATAAACGTTTTTTGGCCGTTGATGATGTAGCACTCACCATCCCAGACAGCGGTGGTGCCAACCCCGGCTAAATCACTGCCCGCGTTGGGTTCGGTCATTGCAATTGCTGAGATATATTCTCCCGTGGCTAATTTTGGTAACCAACGTTGTTTCTGCTCTTCGGTTCCGTATTCTGAAATGTAGGGCACAACTATATCAGTGTGTAGACCAAAGAAGGGGCCTGAGGCACCCACTTTCGATAACTCTTCGGCTACAATGGCGTTGTAGCGGAAATCCTTTAAGCCACCCCCGTTGTACTCTTCGGCTACATCCATGCATAGGAAGCCATACTGCCCCGCTTTGGTCCAAATCTCTCGTGGGACAATTTTATCTTTTTCCCACTGTTCGTGATGAGGGACAATTTCTTTCTCGACAAATTTTGCGAACGCATCGCGAAACATAAGATGTTCTTCAGTTAGTATGTCAGGCTTCATCTTTGACTCCTTAAATATGGTGAATAGTGGCTAGTGATTTATAAGAACTTATAAATTCTTGGATTGGTAAGGAAGGACTTGGGTATGTTGTTTTGAACAGGGTGGAACTCAAATATTCCAAGCTGTGGGAATAATAACAGCCTCGTCTTTTGCTGTCAAAGAACTTTATGAAACCACTTTGGGGTCGAGAATGGCAAAATCGAACCCACTGATTGTGCTGATCCGTTTTAGACGTTTTATCAAGAAACGGATCAAGGGTGAGGGCTTTGTTGATGATTTTGTTGAGGATAAGCCAGAGGCAGCCAAATAAGCTGTGACTGGTTGTGCTTTGCCCTGAAGCCATATTGTGGTCTCAGGAGTCTCGGCGAGATTTTTGATCCATTGCGAATTTCGACGAACCGTGCTGACCAGAATGAGGTTTGTCAAGCGGGAGGCTAGCAAAGGTGTTTTGTAAATCCGACCACTCTTACGTCCCGTTGTTTCTAGCACAATCGCTCCAATCGGCACCAAACCGGGGGACCCCACACCATTCCGAACTAATGGTTCGACGACTTTGTTCAGACGCTTAAAAAATTTTTGTTCAACGTTTTGAAAAGGGGTGTTTGTCATTAAATAATCCAACTTTTATAGTGATTTGTTTGTATTGTATCTAAAAAAGTTAATTTGTCTAGTTTTTGTCTATAAATTTAGGTGTATATTTGAGAAACCTGTACATTTTTTCTTTGAAACACTGTCTTTAAATTTGACGGTCCATATTTAAATCAATATAATCTATTTGAATAAATTTGAATGGTAACGTAAGAATAAAATGGCTCAAGAAGAATTTTCTCCTCAACCCGAGATGTGGTTGCACGATGTAGAAACGATAAAGGTGTTTGCAGATGCCCTGCGCTTAAAAATAGTGCGTTTGATGGAGATCCCAACCACAATCAAGGCAATTTCCGCTGCGTTGGATATACCAGCCACGAAACTTTACTATCACGTGAATCTGCTGCAAAAGCACGGACTAATTCAAGTGGTTGACCATCATATTACGGGCAACTTGGTGGAAAAGATCTACCAAGTGACGGCGTTGCAATTCAAAATTGTCAATCCGTTGATCTCCGATAAAGTGCCCGCTGAGTCTGCCGAGGCGTTGTTTGGTTCAATGTTGGAGGCAACCCAGCGGGATTTTCAACTGGCCTATGCTCAACGAGATGAGACAGAAGGGGTACCACCCCGTCACCCCTTCTTCTCAAAGAAAGGCTTTAAGTTGACAGATGAGCAACTGACCGCGTTGCATCAAAAGCTGGACTCCTTAATTCAAGAGGTGACCGAGCTTGGCGTACAAAATGAAGCCATAGATGAACCATTGTACGAATTGTCTCTGATATTTTACAAGCTAAATTCTTAGCCCAACCACCGAAAGGAGCATCAGCATGACTCAAGCAACGCAATATTTGAATGAATTAGCCAAACAAATTGTTCAACCATATACCGAGTTGGACCAAACCAAGGCAGCGATGGTGACTGGATCTACGGCGAAAGGATTGGCTGATTTTTACTCTGATCTTGATCTAACCATCTATTATGAGGATGAATTGCCTACAGAAGATATGCTGCACTCAATTCGTCAGGCCCATGGTGGTTCAGAACGAAAATGGACGATTGGTAATCGAGACGAAGGTCAGTTTGCGGAGGCATATCACATTGAGGGGATTGAGGTCCAGACCGGACACACCACAATTGCGGCCTGGGAAGGGGCCATCGCGCAGGTGTTGGAAAAGCTTGATGTTGATTCGCCCCTACAAAAGGCAATGGAAGGGACCTTAGCTTGTCGGGCTTTGTATGGCGAGGCTTATATTGATCGTTGGAAGGCCCAAATTGCAGCATATCCCGACTCGCTGGCTGATGCAATGGTCACGACCCATTTGCGCTTTTTCCCAGTGTGGGGGCTAGTCCATCATTTTGAAACCCGTGATGCCTCACTCTGGTATCAAGAAATTTTAGTAGAGACCGCCCAGAAAATTGTCGCAGTCTTGGCAGGTCTTAATCGGCTTTATTTTACCACCTTTCAGTTTAAACGAACGCACGCCTTTATTGATCAAATGACGATAAAACCCCCCGCTTTAGCAGAACGTCTGGAAAGATTGTTTGCGGATGATCTTTCTAAAACCCTACCAGACATCGAGATTTTGGTGAGCGAAACGATCGCCCTGATTGAAACGCATATGCCTCATATTGATACCGCTGCTGCCAAAGCCCGCCTCGGCTGGCAGCATAAACCGTGGCACATCTCGAAAAATAGCAGTTAGTGGTTGGGACAGGATGACTCACGCCTTTGTCCCAATTAGTCCCGCCTAAAACCCCAAACATTGCCATAAATTAGGCAATAATCTGTTAAATATCTCTTAACTCTAGGCAAACCCCTCATAAGTGGGGTAATGAGGCTATTCTTGAGAGCGCACTTTTTTGTATTTGTTTGCACTTGCTCTATTATTCGCAAATTCAAGTTGAAATATAATTTCAATCTGAAGCAACTTCAACTTTAAATTCAACCCGCTAGGAGATTTTAGTGCAAACAAATACCACCAAATCGTACTCGGCAGAACAACTTGCCTGGAAAAAAATCGTATCCCAATATCAAAAAGCCGATGTTTGGGTGAGTGTCTGGCAAGTGATCAACACCTTCGTTCCCTTCTTCATAATTTGGTACCTCGCGTATCTTGCTCTTGAGATTAGCGTTTTTCTTACCGTGCCGTTAAGCATTTTGGCTGGTTTGTTTTTAGTACGGATTTTTATTATTCAGCACGATTGTGGTCACGGCTCGTTTTTCAAGAATCGACGCTACAACGATCGCGTTGGCTTGTTCGCCAGCCTCTTTACCTGGACGCCTTACTTTTACTGGCAGCGAAGCCACGCCATCCACCACGCTCACTCTGGTGATTTGGATCATCGTGGCATTGGTGATGTGCACACAAAGACCGTAAAAGAATATTTGGCTTTATCAAGCTGGGAGAAGTTTAAGTATCGCGTGTATCGTCACCCATTGATTATGTTTGTTATTGGCCCGACCCTTCTGTTCACGGTATTCTTTCGCTTCACAACCCCTGAGGCAAAACCCTTACGACGAGAAGAGCCAAGTGTACATTGGACCAATCTGGCAATTTTGATAGAAGTTGTGATTATGGTGTTGTTGGTTGGTTGGCAGGACTTTTTGATTGTTCACGCGCCGGTTTTGATCACGGGGTCATCGATTGGAACCTGGCTTTTCTTCCATCAACATCAATATGAAGAGACATACTGGGAGCACCACGAAGATTGGGAATATAGCGCTGCCGCTTTAGAGGGTAGTTCATTTTATAAATTACCCAAAGTAATGCAGTGGTTTACGGGCAACATTGGGTACCATCACATTCATCATCTCAGCCCTCGGATTCCCAATTATCGACTGGAGCAATGTCATGAAGAAAATCCAATGTTTCAAGATGCGATGACGCTTACATTTACTTCTAGTTTGAAGAGTCTCTTCCTGAGCTTGTGGGATGAAGAGGAAAAGCGAATGATCAGTTTTGGCCAGCTGCGCCGGCAACAACTGCTTGTGGCTTCGGCTAGCGAGGCATAGTGCAACTTTCCCCAACAAGCTATGCAGTGACGGGATTGGGAGCGATTCCCCCGTGGGTCGTGAATGCTGGATTTGTGGTCGGTCAGGAAAAAACCATTATCATTGATACTGGGATGAATCTGCTGGCAGGCCAGACGATTTATGGGTATGCCTCCGCAGTGCGAGCCGATAATGAAATGATTGTGGTCAACTGCGAACCTCACTTTGATCACATTGGGGGCAATGGTTTTTTTCGTAGCCGGGGCATTGACATTTATGGTCATCCTGACATCCAACGAACACACCCCCAGTTTCAAGGGGAGAAGGATGAGTATAATCAAAGCATCCTCAACGCAACCCGTCAGAAAAAACAGGAAACAGATGCGTTCTTTTTAGACACGGCTGTGACTAATCCGAATTGCCCCCTAAAGCCAGGAGACTCTTTTGATTTAGGGGGCGTTATTGTTGAAATTTTAGCCACTCCGGGTCATACCCCCATCAATTGCTCCGTTTATAATCCAACTGACCAAGTCCTGTTTTGCGCCGATTGTATCGTGACCCACTACATCCCCAATCTCGAAGCGGGAACAGCAAACGATTGGCAAGCTTGGCTTAAGTCTCTGGATTTAATTGAGGCGCTGGCTCCACAGATCATTGTGCCAGGCCACGGCAATGTTATCACTGGAGGAGCTATTGCTCAGGAAATTGAGCGGATGCGTCATATTATTAGTGAGGCCTTAGAACAAGGCCGTGCCCCAACGGCTTGAGCTAATTGAGGATCAACAGGCATCCAGGAGGGGGTAGGGGCGGTCATCCCTTGTGGGTGCCCGTCGGTAGCTAGATCATATTCCCAGCCCGTCCAGATAGGTGTTAATCACAAACTCATAACTCTCATCCTGGGATAAATCAAGCCCAAAACCCCCTGCCATTTCCAGCGCAACAAAACCATGCATCACACTGCGGAGGCCTCGGATTGCGTGGAGAGCGATGTCTCCTTTGAGGCCTCCTGAAGCAAGCAGTAATAACAAGGTTTGGACCGTTTGCTCAGAAAGAGCTTGGTGGGCTGTATCGTCCGGTGCTGGGGCCCGTAAGATCAGGGGATAGACCCCAGGGTGACGATGGGCGAAATCACGATATAGATGAGCCATTGCTTGTAAAGCCTCCCGACCTATCTTCCCCAAGCTGGCCTTTTGCATCTCATCCAAGATTTTTTGTAGCCCCCACAGCGCTAAGGCTTGATGTAAATCGTCCAGATTTTTGATATGGTTGTATAGTGATGGTGTACGAATATCGAGAGCCGACGCGAGTTTGGCTAGCGTTAGCTGTTGTACATCACCCGCCTCATCAGCCATCCGGGCGGCGGTCTCAATCACCATCTCTCGCTTCAAGCGTCGTGTTTTTGCCATCTTACCTCTCTACTTTACGAATCGCTTGATCCATCACAGCCAAGGGTTTGTCGAGCACAGGGCCGTGCCCAACCGCCAAGCGACTGGGTTCAATTGACCGTAGGCGTTTGGCCGTTTGTAAGGCGGTGGGTTTGTGCCAAGTGGCAAAGGCTGGGAATGGGAAGAGTAATTTTAGTGTACCCGCTACGGCGATACCGCCCTGTGTCTGAAAGGAGTCACCCCCAAACAAGGTTCCATCCCGAGTGTCAAGATAGGCTAAATGGTCCGGCGCGTGCCCTGGAGCGGGAATAACTTTCAGCGAGCCGATCATCTCATCCGCTTCAATATGTCGTGTGGCTTGGGTAGACCGCTTAACAAATCCACCACGAATCTTGCTGTCTGGCTCGCCAGCCGCCAAGGTGATGTCTCCTCGTAGAAATTGTTCGGTCCGGGCACTAAACAGAAACTCAGCCGAAGGGAGCTGGGCCGAGAGCTCATCCAAGGAACCAACGTGGTCTGTGTGTGCATGGGTGAGTAGCACCCGCTTAATTTCTAACCCCTGACGCTGCGCCGTTTCTAAAATGGCCTGACTACAGTTTGGCATTGCCGTATCAATTAAGGTAAAGCCATCGTCTTCCCTTACGAGAAAACAGTTAAAGGCTCCCCACTTTGTTAATTGGATTAGATTATTTGAAATATGCTTAACTTTCATTGTGCCCTCCTGCTGGCATGAAAATATTAACTGATATAATTAGATTATAAACTAATATCATTAGTTTGTCAAGGGTTTTCTTAGATCAAATGATGCATTTTTTTCTGATCACTTTAAAAGTGTTTGCCTCAAGAATGTCATAAACCCCTGCTGCTGATCAACCAAAGAATAGGTCATCCCAGCGAGTATCCAGTTCAAGTAAGCAGAAAGAATCGCGCCTTTAATAAATTGAATAGCGACTTGTGGGTCTATATTGATAATCTCATTACGATTTATGCCTTCAGTAATGATCCGCTTGATGCCCTCTTCATAAATTTCAACCATCTCATGTAATTTCTCTCTCTTCTCTGTGTGTTTTAAATGAAACTCTTCAAAGAAGAGTACCTTTGGTAATATTTTTGTTTTTTCGATTAAAGCTAATTGTTCATTGTAGAAAGCCTGTAGCTTTTCTTCACTGGTTTCAAATTGATTAATGTGAGTCAAAATACCTGTTAATAGATGGGTCAGATACTCCAAAAAACCAATCAACATTTCGTCACGATTTTTGAAATATTTGTACAAGGCTGGTTGGCTCACGCCTAATTTTTGGGCCACAGACTTTGTCGAGACAGATGCCATCCCCTGCTCGGCAATGATTTCAGAGATTATTGTGTACACCTCTTCCTTACGGGTTTCGATATCTTTTCTCATTTCCATACCCCTCGAAGATTGTTGTTGTTTTCAATCTAACTAAAAAATCAATTTGACAAAAGCAAAAAAATCTGTAAGTTATATACCTATAACTTAAGTTATAGGTATATAACTTGAATTATGGCATAAAATTCTAAATCCGCCTAACTATTTTATTAAAGTACAAAAGAAAGGAATTTCTAATTATGAAGCAAACCATCACAACAATTGATAAAAATAAATTTGGTCCTTGGGCAATTATCACAGGGGCTTCCTCTGGCATAGGTAAAGAATTTGCCCGGCAGATTGCCGCGAGTGGAATTAATATCATACTTGTCGCACGTCGTGTATCGCTATTGGAGGCCTTAGGCCAAGAGCTGGCTGCCGCATATGGGGTACAATATCGAGCGGTACAAGCTGATTTGTCTGAGCTTGGATTTATGGATACCCTAACGCAGGTTACGCAAGATCTGGACATTGGGCTGCTTGTCTCCAATGCGGGGACAGGAGTTCCTGGGGAATTCCTTACCATTCCTGAAGAAACTTTGTTGACGCTCGTTAACCTGAATGTTGTTTCTCACTTACGATTGGTGCGTTACTATGGCGCTCAGCTAAAAAACCGTGGTCGTGGCGGCATTATTTTAGTCTCGGCGATGGGGGCCTTGGATGGTATCCCTTATATGGCCAACGATGCTGCTACCAAATCATATGTGACCAGTCTAGGACAAGGGCTTCATGTCGAATTCAAACAGGCAGGTCTTCATACAACCGTGGTAATCCCCGGCCCCACTGACACACCAGTTATCGAAAAATTTGGCATCGATCGATCCAGATTACCGATGAAACTGATGCCAGTTGAGCAGTGTGTTGCTGAAGGATTGCAAGCGCTCGTTTCTAATCAGCCGACCCATCTAACCGGTCGGCTTAATCGGATCATGTCAAAATTGATCCCCGCTGCCATCACGAGAACTGTCAATAGCAAGATGTTGTCTCAAGGGTTAGTCGATGGTAAACCCCGTTTGGCTCATCTGCCCCAATCAGAGTCGTGATTGATAAATATTTTGAGGTGTGATGGGAAGAGACTGTATTAGACTTAAGATTACTGGACCCTGTGGCGTCTAGCAAGGTTGTATATTGATATCTACCTATTTTGTGATCCAATTGGAGCTTTGTAGCGTATAATGCGACTTGAACATCACGATAATCTTATCGAAGTTGAAACAATAATTATTGGGGCGGGGCTATCTGGTCTGATGATAGCTTGGCGTCTTCAACAGGCTGGGCGTCAGGCGCTGATATTGGAAGCTCGGGATCGACTGGGCGGGCGGATTTTTAGCACAAATGTCGGTGATCATGCCTTCGATCTTGGTCCGGCCTGGTTTTGGGAAGATCACCACAATGTCAAGCGGTTGCTGGGTGAATTAGGGCTTGAATCATTTGATCAATTCGAAACGGGCCACGCGATTTTTGATCACGGGCCACAGAGCGCTCCCCAGCGTTTTGTGGCCCCGCCAATGCCCCATTCCTATCGCTTTGTAGGCGGCGTCCGCCGTCTGATTGATAGCGTGGCGGCTCATCTTCCAAAGGATTGGATTGTATTTGATACTGTGGCTCAGGTCTTTGAGCAACGTGAGGGTTCGATACAGATTGCGGTAAAACAAGGCGAGCAAAGTCATCTTTATCAGGCCAAACATGTAATTGTGACCCTGCCTCCTCGTTTGATTATAGAGACGCTGCAATTTACCCCAGCCTTGCCGGATAAGGTGGTTCAAGCTATGCAGCAGACTCAAACCTGGATGGGGCAGGCAATGAAAGCGGTATTGGTATATGAAACACCCTTTTGGCGCGAGCAGGGGTTGTCGGGGCTAGGGATTAGCCACGTGGGACCAATCAATCAATTTCACGATTTAACCCCAGGAGATGAAACCTATGGGGCCATATTTGGCTGGTTGGGCGATCATAGTTTTGGCCGGAGATTGTCGTTTGAAGAACGGCAGCAAGCGGTCATTGCTCAAGCCGTTCGCCTCTTTGGCCCGCAAGCTCAGCAACCGATCCACTATGCCGACCTCAATTGGGCCAAAGAACCCTTTACCACGATGAGTACTACTGCTCAGACCGAACACCCACGATATGGCCATCCGCTCCTGCAAAAACCACAAATGGCTGGCCGATTGCATTGGGCCAGCACAGAGGTATCGCCTGTCAATGGTGGCTATTTGGATGGCGCGATTTATATCGGGGAGCAGGTGGCTAAACGGGTGATTGCAGGGGCGGAATGAGGCAGAGGTGTTAAGCCCCCTCGATCTCCCAGAGGGGGAAGAAAATCTCTGGATTCCCCCCTTCCTTTGGAAGGGCACCTTTGAGAGGGCTAGGGGGGCTAATGTCCGATTCCCTGAACCAATCGATTAGGCCTCATAATGATCGGAGCCACCTCAATCATCCCGGTATTTAATAGCCTTGGGGGAATGAGGAGGACTATTTTTCAGTACTCAAATGATCCCAACTTGCCGCTTCCCACTGCGACAAAATCTGCATAATCTCAAAAGAATTCTGCAATTTTGGGGCAGGGCGGTCGATGTCTCGACGACCTTGTTGGATGGCTTCGCGAATGTGCTTGATCTGATAGAAAAACGCATCCCCCTCGGCTGTCACCTCTATACTCTGAGCCTCACCCTCAAAGGGCGTCAGCGTGATGACATTTCCCTCTTTTTCCGGCAACCACGGATTCGAGGCGAACCGTAACGTGCCTGTTTCACCGACGATGACAAAACCTGAAAACATCCCGAACGTTTCCGCCGTGTGAATTCTGGTGGTGACGCCGTTGGCGAGGGCTAAATTCAACGATGCCTCACAAATGTTACCATCTTTCTCCGAGACATTGCCAAAGCCTGACACCTCAAAGTCGGCCCATACCTCGCTGCCGTAAGTCGTTTGCAGGACTAAGTGCAATAAGGATACCGGATAACAGCCGAGGTTATAAATCGCCCCTTTGCTGTCGGGGTTGACAAACTGAGCAATGTCAGCGCAATATTGTCCCGTGATGGTTCTAATCCGGCCAATTGCCTCATTCTCAAGCAGGCTAACCAACTTCTTCATCAAGGGGTGGTGCAGGTACATCAGCCCTTCGATAAAAAAGACCTGTGACTCACTGACCGCATCCACAATCATCTGCGTTTTTTCCAGGTCAATCGACAGCGATTTCTCACACAGAATATCCTTGCCTGCGGCCACACACGCAAGCACATAGGTGTGGTGCAAATGGTTGGGCAGACCAATATAGACGATGTCAACGGCTGGGTCGCTGATCAGGGCTTGATAGTTGTCGTATTTGTTGGGGATCGAAAATTTTGCCGCAAAGTCGTTAATGGCTTGTGGTTGTCTTCCTGCCACTGCCTGCAACTTTGATTCCGAGTCCGCTTGAATGACACTCGCCATCGTGTCAGATATGAAACTTGTACCTAATATTCCCCAACGTAGCATAGTTAATCCTTATTATTGATTATTCTCAGATTTTTCACCCTGCAATCCTAGATTCGGATTACTAGCAGAGCTTGCCATAAAAGCCACACTTGCTAGGTGGCATACAAATCGCTCATTATATTGCACTACTGCTTACCAATCCTTGTTAATTGTAGACCTTAATATTCTAGCCCGTTCAATGGTGACTTTCTCCCAAAGTGTGTTTGCTATTTGAGCAGAAACCATCGCCATTTCTCGGTAACTTACTAAAGAATTATTTTTATCTGCAGTAGGATGAGCGCCACTGTTTCTTACAGATCGTAAAAAATGAAGTAGACTCTTTACATCACTACTAATAAGACGAGATTTATCTTTTTGCCACTTTACTCGAGCCAATACTTCTATTAGATCATAAAATCTGGCGTCATGTGCAAAAAATTGTTTTCCTCTAACCAAAATCTTTATTCGCTTTTTTTTGGCAATTGCCTTTAATACACCTTCAAGCCCACGCCCTGTAATCAGAAGCCCAACTTCATCGAATCCAACCGAGAATAAATCTCTAGCCAAAACAAAATCTGCTTTTAACTCATTTGGTAGATCTATGTCAGTTAATAAGAATTTGGAGTCTTCGTTTACAATATCCTCATATGCTTCAAGCATACTTTTCGTCGCAAGAACTAACTCAGATACTTCGCGAAATATTCTGTCACTTGTAGAATATCTTTCCCAATGTTCATCAATATCTTTTTGGTGCAGAAAAATATAAGAGGCATTAGATTTTGCCAATCTTCGATTATAAAATAAAAATATTTCTCCTGCCGAAGCTAAGTCAAGAACATGTAATCGTGCTTCAGGAAGTTTCTTCCACTTTTCGTTACTTGACCACTGGTCAGCAAACCCCATTTTTGTCAATTCGTTTACTAATGAATTGAGTTCTAGTTTTGCCTCTTGTAAGCGTTTTATATGCTCAAATGAAGAAAAGATATTATGAGATTGGAAGTTGTTTTCCATAACAACTCTAGGAGCAACGTAACCATAATACTCTTCATAGGATTTCCACAAAATTTGCATAAGCAGTGGCTCTCAAAAACTTAATATATCATAAAAATGCTATTATTTAATTTGTCATTCAATTCGCCTAACTTACTCAGGCGACAGAATGGCCAGAAAAATCTCAAGGGCATCACCCTCGGGCGCTCGGTAAACACCAATCGCCCCTAAATGACGGGCAGCCATCGCGGCGAGCTGCCAGGCCATCTGTTCATCGCAATCAAACGGAGACTCGTAGGTGAAAATCGATTTTCCTGTGATGTCTGCTAGCTCACGAAGCGGCAACCCTTCATCGCGACGTTCTTGAATGGTATATTCATTGGCCCACGACCACATATAAGACTCGCGTTGGTTATTCCACGAACCAATAAAAATAATCGGAAATTCAATTTCAACAGTATCCTCAATTAGGAACTGTAAATAACCAACGTGCTGCTCATACCAAAAATCATCATAATGGCCAGTGCCAATATGATACCTCTCTTCTAGCTCCGCCTGCCGATCCAACAACCAGGCATAGGCCTCTTCAACATAGGCATCAAACGTTTGCTCATCCATGTGAATACGCTCCAGTTAATCTTCTTGGACTCCTTTCATCAATTTTACCAGTAGCTTGGTTAATTGCTCAACTTCATTAGCATCAGGTGCCTCAAATTGGATCGCAACCACAGGCTAGTATGCTTTTTTGAGTTATCTACAGTTAGGCTTGTTGTATCCGCTACCAATTTATAATTTGACTGCTGTGAATAGAAACCGATTGACACAGAAGAAAAATGCGTCTTGCTCACCTAAGCCTCTCAGGTCGTTTAACCAAGCCGCTGCCTCCGCTACGGAGACCGCACCCCGCTCTTGCGCATAGCGAGCAATCCACTCACAGGTACCAACGCCGAAGTTGGTGGAGGCATAACTCGTGTTGAGAATCGGGATGGCCTCGACCCGCGTTGCGGTGAAGCCTTGAGTCCTTAGAAGTGGCCCCAATTGCACTGGGAGATTAGGACTCGGGACTGCGTCATCCCAAGCGGCCAGCATTCGGCGGCTTAGTGCTTCGTCAGTGCTGTTCAAAACGACACCACGCCAATCGGTCTCGATTACGGCAATACGTCCGCCAGGTTTTAGGACACGATGTATCTCCGAGAGGGCTCTTGGCACATCGGAAAGGTACAGCAAAACTTGCGTACAGGCCACCGCGTCAAAGCGTTCGTCCTGTTCCGGCATATCTTCCAGCCCACCTTGTTTTAGTTGAACCTGGGTTAGCCCTTGACATCGTTTCTTGGCTAGCTCAAGCATGTCCAAGCTCTTATCAATGCCAACCACAAAGCCGTCTGGCCCCACCACCATAGCCATCTCTTGGGTGAGAAACCCCGTTCCGCATCCTGCATCAAGAACCTGTTCCCCAGACTGTAGGGCTAGCCCCGCTAGCGTTCGGATACGCTGTTGTGCCACTTCCGGTGTCAGGTAACTGCGCTCGATCTCCTGCGCAGCCTTGTCATCATACTTGACCATTGTTTAATATCGTCCTTATCGAACCTATATGTTTTACAACGTTGTAAGAGGCTGCCAGGTCCAGGTATTCCCTTTCGGCTTAATATGCCCCAGACCTGAATCTGAATTGGTGTGGCACCCAAAGATGAGAAGATTTTCAGCAGCTGCGCGTGAAAAAATCTTGCGCCTGCTGGCTGCGCTCAGCTCCGGCAGAATATCGACTTCGTGATGCCATTCTGGGTACTCAAAGTGCAGACTGGTATGGACCAAATCGGAGATATGCAATAGTTCCTGATCTTTAGAGATGATGGAGAAGACTGTATGTCCAGGGGTGTGGCCAGGAACAGCGATTGCATGAACACCTGGGATGATTTCCCCTTCAGGCTCGAATAGCTGGACTCGTTCCCGAATAAGCGGCAGCCTGTCAAATGAAATCATATCGAACGCTGCGTGATTTGGGTTTAGCAGGCGCATGTTGTTACGATCCGTCCAGAAGGCCCACTCATCGCTTTGCATTAGGTAATCGGCATTCGGGAAAAGGAGTTTGCCCGCCTCATCCGCTAATCCGGCGACGTGGTCCCAATGGCCGTGCGTAAAGATCACCGTATCGATCGTTTCAGCCGCAACACCGGCCTTGGCCAACGCAGAATGTAGCTTGCCTGCCCCTGAATAGCGATCAGGGGTGCCCATTCCAACATCAAACAAAATACGACGCGAGCCAGTCTCGACCAGAAGACAGTGCATGAACACCTCTCGCTCCCATTCGGTAGGGTTAAAGCCGTGTACTCGCGCTGCTTCATTAAACGCTTCATTTGATGCATTTGAAAAGCTGCTCTTTGGCGAGTCGGTGATTACCAACCCTTTACAATCGTTGATGGCCGTACATTTGAAATCGCCAACATAGAATTGATAATAATCCTGATTCATCACGGCCTCCTTTTTCGGTTGCTACCCAACCTCAAATTTAGAATGATTTGAGGTTGGAGTATAAAGCCAGTTTTGACTCTCTAGCAACTTTGCTTGGGCTCTTTCTCCAAATCTTGCTCTACCATCAGATTGAGCCTTCCCACAAAACCTAACATTCTTTCACGATTGTCTTGACATTGTCTTGAGATTCTTCTGCTAATCTGGAAATGCTCAGCAGCATCTGCGATGTAGCCAAAATTAGCAGTGTAAAGGACAAAATCAAGATGAATGTAATTTACCACAAAATTTGGTATGACTTATGGCGTAACAAAGCGCGAACCCTGCAAGTCACGTTGATTATTGCGATGGGGGCGTTTGCGATTGGCTTGGTGATTGGGGCCAGAAACCTGACGGCCTCGGCTTTGAGCGAAGAGTGGCAGGCGGCAAACTCACCGATGATCCAGTTATCGGTTGATCCCCCTATGAGCGATGAAGAGCTAGCGGCCCTAAAAAAGATTGAGGGCGTTGCCGAGGTCGAGGGCCGGATGAGTACATCCTTTAGATGGCGTCGAACGCCTGATGAACCGTGGCAAGAAGGTGCCCTGCAAGCTCGACCTGACTACAACGATCAAAAAATATTCAAGTTTCAATTGGTCAGTGGCGAATGGCCTCATCGCAATAACTTTGCCGTGGGGGCTGGCTTTGATACCTTTTTCGAGGTTTATCCAGGCGACACACTGTATCTTGAGATCAATAAGCGTCGGCATATCATTAAGATTGGGGGAATTCTTCACGAACCCGGCAACTCCCCCCAATTCGATAGTATGTTGCAGCTTTACACCACCCGTCAGCGTTTTAGTGAGCTGACCGGCGAAGATAATTTCGATATTGTGCAGACCAGGGATGTTACCTTTGATCAAGCGGCCCAAGAACAAACCGACTTGGCCATTCAAAATCACCTAGACCAGCTGGAGATTGACTCAGGTGGAATGGGCGGGCCTGATGGAGATCGGGTCAACGACCCGCTCGTGCCCGGTATTCAAAATATTTTGGATGCTGTCTTTTTGATTATGGGGGTGATGGGGGCCGCCACAGTGATCTTGGGCCTGTTTCTCATCTACAATACGATCAACGCCCTGATCACCCAGCAAATCAATCAAATTGGCATCATGAAAGCGGTTGGTGGGCGTACCTCACAGATTTTCTGGGCCTACCTGGCCACCATTTTTATATATGGCCTGTTGGCCAGTCTTGTGGCTGTGCCGTTGTCTGCGCTTGGGGCTTATTATTTATCCCTCTTTTTTCTTGATCTCCTCAATATTATGGCTGACCCCCTTATACTTGATCCGCTTGCCGTGCTGGTTCAATTGGGCGTAGCCTGGTTGACGCCGTTGTTAGCGTCGTTGTTTCCCTTGTTGATTGGCGTTCGCATTACGGTGCGGGAGGCCATTGGTAGTTATGGTTTGGATGGCATGGTGGGCCTGATTGATCGCTTGGTCGCCAAAATGCAGCGGGTGCCCTACACGCTCCTCCTCACCCTTGGCAATACCTTTCGGAACAAGGGGCGGGTTGTCCTGATTGAAATGATGCTGATTGGGAGTGGTTTAATGTTTATGATGGTCATCGGCGTGAGCGATTCCACTGCCTACACCTTTACCGATAAACTCGCTGCGATCCATACCTACGATGTCACCCTGACCTTTGAGTCTCAAGAGCGGATTCAACCGATCGAAGCGATGGCCTTAAACCAATCGGAGGTGGAGGCGGTCGAGATGTGGAGCACCAATGAAGCCGAACTGCGACCGGCCACGCAAGCTAAAGCATCGGTGTTTGATGAAGGAACGACCTTGTTTGGTCTGCCCGTGTCGAATACGATGTACATGCCTGAAATACATGCGGGACGCTGGCTTCAGCCGGACGACACTTATGCCGTGGTGCTCAATTCAAATTTGGCGGGTAAGGTTGGCGTAGGGGTTGGCGATTGGGTCACCTTTAACCATGGTTTGAAGCGAGAGTCAACCTGGCAGGTGGTTGGCTTGCTGTTTGATCCCCTCAGCAATGATTCAGGCCATGTACCCATCAGCACCCTGCAAAAAGAAATTGGGGCGGTTAACCGGGCCGATACCCTGTTGGTCCAAACAACCTCCACCACGCCAGAAGCAACGGCCGAGGTGGCTCAAACCTTACGCGCTCTCTATCAAGTGCGTGGCATTGCGGTGGCCCCGGAGGGCATCTTTGAAATGTCCACGATTACCGAAATTAGCGAAGAGGTGCTTTTCCCCTACACCATTATTGTCAGCTTGTTAGCGATTATGGCCGTGGTCATTGCCTCGGTTGGCGGGATTGGACTCAGTGGTGTGCTGTCGCTCAGTGTGTTAGAGCGTCGCCGAGAAATCGGGGTGATGCGAGCGATTGGTGCCTCATCAAATCGGGTAGCCCGGATCTTTGTCGGCGAGGGGCTGATCCTGGGCCTGCTAAGCTGGCTTATGGCCATTCCCCTCAGTATTCCAGCAGCCTACTATCTAACCACGCAGGGGCTAGCTTTGGCCTTAGATGATGAAATTGTCTACCGATTTACCCCGCTTGGCCTGATTGCTTGGCTCGTGATCATTCTAATTTTGGCGATTGTGGCTAGTTGGTTTCCAGCACGCAATGCGATGCAAATTAGCGTTCAAGAAAGTTTAGCTTATCAATAACCTGAGATTGAGGAAAATCAAATGCAGAAAAACAAAACGCAACCCACGAAATATCCAAATACACCGGAGCAAACCGATTGGATAAATGAGACCAAAAACGGCCAACAAGAGGCCTTCACCAACATCGTCCTAAAATATCAACAACCCATCTACAACTTATGTTATCGGATGCTGGGCGACAGGCTTGAGGCTGAAGACGCCGCTCAGGAAAGCTTTCTGCGGGCCTATGCTCGGCTAAACTCTTATGACAGTCAGCAAACCTTTTCAACGTGGCTCTTTTCAATTGCCTCTCATCACTGTATCGACCGCTTGCGAAAAAAGCGAGAGTATTGGCTTTCGCTGGATAGTTTGGATTATGTGCGCATTCCGCCCAACCAAACGACCACTCAACCGGAAGAGACGCTCCTAAAAGTTGAAGCCACCCAAAGCGTACATGCTTTTCTCAATTCACTGTCACCAGATTACCGAACGACCATCATCTTGAAATATTGGTACGGGTTGTCCTATCAAGAGATTGCGGAAACGCTCAACAGTTCGGTCAGCGCGGTTAAGAGCAAGCTTTGGCGGGCCCGCAAGACAATGGCCCAGGCGGCGCGTCAGCCACAAAGTGCCTTGGCCCTGTCGTATGAGTTGTCTCAGGCCTAATTTTCAAAAGGTTATTTTCAGAGTAAACTGGACCTACCTCAAAAATGGTGGGTATCGAGGTAAGCAAGGGATGTGCGTTGACAATAGCAACAGATAATCAGAATACATCCGTCCGGATTTGAGGCCACGTAATGCGTGATGCGTGTTTCGTAATGACTTGAATTCGCATCACGTATCACGAAACACGTCCTTTCGGTAGCCCGTTCTCTTGCTATTCCTATACTTTTACTATTCGTACACTCTTTTAGGTAAACACATGCTAAAACAACGAATTCTGGTGGTAGATGATGACAAATCCATTGTTAAGATTCTGCGCGGCTATCTGGAACAGAGCGGTTTTGACGTACTAGTTGCTTTTGATGGAGAAACGGCTGTGCACACCCTCCGTCGAGAGCGACCCGATTTACTCCTGCTCGATTTAATGCTGCCCGATCGCGATGGCTGGGATATTACTCGTCTAATTCGGACGAATCCCGATCTAGCTGCTATTCCAATCATTATGCTCACCGCTCGGGCAGAAGACACGGATAAAATCATTGGCCTGGAACTTGGGGCGGATGATTATGTGACCAAACCCTTTAACGCCCGTGAAGTAGTCGCTCGGGTGCGGGCTCAACTGCGACGTAGCCAATTGGGACAACCTGTCACCTCACGTATTTTGCAAGTGGATGGGCTTAAACTGGATGCAGATCATCATCAACTCACCGTGGCTGGCCAGCCTGTAGAGCTGACCCGGACGGAGTTCAAACTCTTGCAGGCCCTGATGAACCACCCTGGCCACACCCTAAGCCGTGACGAGTTGCTGGAACAGGTGATGGGTCATACGTATCAAGGGTTGGGCCGAGCTCTCGATACCCACGTTCGTAATCTTCGTCGCAAAATTGAACCTAACCCTGATGAGCCAACCTATATTCAAACTGTCTATGGCATTGGGTATCGCTTTATTGGTGATGCCCGATGAAGCAGCTATGGGTTCGTTTGAGCGTCGCGATTGCCATCCTCGTCGCCCTTATTGTTATTTTACCTTTTGGCTCGCTTTTCTTTTTTATTGAAACGCAATTGGAGACGCAAGATACAGATATCTCCCAAAGTGAGTCCGAGCCCGATGGATTTGATTTTCTGACGGACATCATTGGGCAGGAATATCGTCCATATGTAGAGGCTATTCCAGAGACAGTGATCTTTACATTTTTGGTGAGTGGCTTGCTAGGTATTGGTCTGGGTATCTGGATTAGTCGTAGTGTCAGTGCCCCCATTGCTCATCTGGCTGAGGCGGCCCAGCGGATTGGCTCAGGTGACCTGACCCATCGGGTTGAGGTGGTTGGGAGTAGCGAAGAAATTACAGACTTGGCTCAATCGTTTAACAAAATGGCGGCTGATTTACAGGAAGCTGAACAGCTCCGCCGTAACTTGATGGCCGACGTATCGCACGAGTTGAATACACCCTTAACCGTTCTGGAAGGCCATCTCCGCGCTGCACTTGATCACGTTTATGAGTTGGATGAGGCTGAAATTGCCAATCTCTACGGTCAAACGCGACACCTGATTCTGTTGGTCAAGGATTTGCGTGAGTTGGCCCAGGCGGAGTCGCAGCAACTGCCGCTCAACAGACAGGAAACGGACCTAGGTGTGCTTATTGATGAGACCTTGGAAATGTTTAAGCCGTTAACCGAGGAGAAAGGGGTCGTGCTGACTTCGGCGCTTGAAGATAACTTGCCGGTAACAAGGGTCGATGCCTCACGCATTCGCCAAGTGCTGGATAACCTTCTTGCCAATGCGTTGCGTCACACCCCCAACGATGGCGAGATTATCATTGGGAGCGCGACCACAATCGACAGCATCCAACTCACGGTGCAAGATACGGGCGAAGGCATCTCGCCCGAACATCTTCCCCACGTGTTTGACCGCTTCTACCGCACCGACCGCTCCCGCAGCCGCGAAACGGGCGGGACAGGCTTGGGCTTAGCCATTGTCAAAGCGCTGGTCGAGGTCCACGGGGGGCAAATTCAGGTCGATAGCCCAGGCCTGGGGCAAGGCACCCGCTTTACCATCAATTTGCCAAGCTAGACTTTCGGGCAAAATATTGACTTAGCCATTTGGAGCTAACCTACAAAAAAGGCATTTTGTATTGGCATAATCGGCTTGGTTGGGACACCCAACGCTTGAGCGGCATGAAACGGCCAATAGGGATCACGTAACATTTGTCGAGCCATCAGGGCGATATCGGCCTGACCTGAGCCGATGATTTGTTCCGCTTGATGGGGATCTGTAATAGCCCCGACGGCCATTGTTTTGATGTCAGCAGCCTCACGTATCTGGGCCGAAAATTCAACCTGCTCGCTAATGCGATTGCCCCTTGAACTGCGGGAAGATGGGTTTGCCCCGCCAGTGCTGCAATCAACAAAATCAACACCATGCTCTTTCAGCCATTTGGCCATCTGGATATTATCCTCGACAGTCAATCCCTGCTCATCCCAATCGTGCACTGAGAGGCGCACTGCCAGCGGTAAATTTTCCGGCCAGACGCCCCGAACTTTCTCCACCGTCTCCAACATCATACGCGCCCGATTTTCAGGCGAGCCGCCATATTGGTCAGTGCGTTTGTTGACCAGTGGGGTGAAGAAGCTGTGCAGCAGATAACCATGTGCGCCGTGAATTTCGAGCAGCTTGTAGCCGATGGCGAGCGCACGCTTGGCCGCGACGACAAAGGCATCTTGCACCTCGTTGATGTCGTCCTGTGTCATCATGCGAGGTGTTTTCCAGAGACGTTTCCCATCAGGATCAAACGGTTCATCATACGGCCCAATGATGTCATAACCGCCCGTATCGTTGGAAAGGTGTTCTCCCCCATCCCACGGTCGGGCTGCACTGCCTTTACGCCCAGCGTGGGCGAGCTGTATACCGGGTACTGCCCCGTGTTCAACCTGAAAAGCGACGATTGGCGCTAGTGCCTCAGCGTGCGCATCGCTCCAGATCCCCGCACAGCTGGGGGTGATCCGGCCATTTGGCATGACTGCTGTCGCTTCGGCGATAATCAAGCCTGCCCCGCCGACAGCCCGTGATCCCAAATGAACCATATGCCAGTTGTTGGCTACGCCATCGACCGAGCTATATTGACACATTGGTGACACACCAATTCGATTTCGGAAGGTTACGTCTTTTACAGTGAGTGAGGTAAATAGTTCGGACATGAATTAATTTTGCTCCTGATGGGTTATGATTTATCTTATGAAATTGGTTAAGTAGTGTATTTCTCAATGATAAACACATGGTATAAGCCAAAAATCTTCAATGGTGTTTGTTCTAAAGCATAGGTCATCGATCTCACCCATTGTCCCAAAAGTGGATGTCTATTCGTCAGGTTATCATAACCTGGAAATATTTGAGTATGATAGACAATCTTAACAGGTTGACTGTTGAACAGTTCCTGTAATTCCTGACTTGTATAGACTCGAACATGAGGGGCTAATTGGTTGCGCAATGGGTTGGGTAAATAATTGATCAAGGGTGTATTCCCAAAATGATACACACCGCGCCAGTAATGCCCGTGGGTTTCAAAGGGGAACCATCGATTAGGCACAATGATCACGCCCCGTCCGCCAGGTTTGAGAACCCGAACAATCTCCTCGGTTGAAGCCCGATCATCCGATACGTGCTCAAGCACTTCGTGACTTAACACTAAATCAAAACTATCCTTGGCAAAGGGCAACCGTTCACAGGCAGAGCGGGACAGCAAAGCGTCTGGGGCATTTTTGAGCGCGTCTGGTAAATACTCAGCTTCAATATCGATACCATAGATCTGTTCGCTGTAAGCTTGCAGCGCATTAGCATACATTCCTACGCCACAGCCATCAATAAGGATCCTTTGTGTAGTTGCGGGATTGGTAACACCCCACCGCAGAATCATATCCAGATGTCGTTGTTGCCCATCCCGCCAAATAAAACTAGGATTCCCTCGTAATGCGGCCAGTTCTGTCATTTATAGTATCTGCATCGAATTATACTGTTGGAAAATTTATTTACTTTACGAAACGACCTAATATAATGTTTTGACATCTCGTATGGCGCTACTAAGCCAACTATCATACCATTCATAAAAAGTTTGGAGTGGTTTTTCGACATCTTTAATGAGGTTTTTACCAACGGTTGGTGGCTTTCTCGCTGGACTCCACTCACCATATCCAACAGCAGCTTGATGAACATCCCATATTGTACCTGCAAGCTGCCCGCTGATGACAAGGCATACAGGATTTCCATCATTGCGATCAACGATTGATATGGCCCCATTCTCTGGATATAACCCTTCTGGACAGGCAACGTCCCAAATAGGTTTTGTAGATAATTCTTCAAAGCAACCATAAGCATCTTCTTCATTGAACGGAAATGGATTTACTGGCGACGTCCCAAAAATATTCCTGACTGTCTGTAATTGGGCCTCTTCTTCAAAATACTCTTCTATTATTTCTTGTGGAGAACAAAATCCACTTAGAGGTCCCATTCCATAACCTACTTCAAGTAAATATTGGCGATACTCTGAGGGTAACTGAATACCTAACTGGGCTTCAAATTCTATTAACTCAGCCTTTGTAAGCCTCTTGCTTTTGTACTTGTGCGTCTCAGAATAATGAATTTTATAATTTGTATCAATTTGGCATAATAACTTTACCTTTTCTTTAATCTTCGATAGCATCATCCCTCACTGAATATACTCTACAGATTATCTGTATAATAATTTTTCTATCATCCTAACTTATCTTTCTACTGACAAGCCGATTATAAATTTTATACAAAAAAGTCCGTCATAAAATTTTGTGACGGACTTTTAAAGTTACAAATGAGGTAAAAAGCTGATAAACTTGCTACCCCAACGCCTGTACCACCAAATCGCCCATCTCCTGCGTACCAACAGGTGTTTCACCATTGTAGGCGAGGTCGGCAGTGCGGTGCCCGGCCTCGATGACGCTGGAGACAGCATTTTCGACGGCGTCGGCTTCTTTGGTAAGATTGAAGGTGGTGCGGAGCATCATCGCCGCGCTCAAGATCATCGCCAGCGGATTGGCGATGCCTTGGCCCGCGATGTCGGGGGCAGAGCCGTGGATCGGTTCATACAGCCCAAACTTGCCCTCGGCTAATGAGGCTGAGGGCAACATTCCCATTGAACCGGCCAGCATACTAGCCTCGTCGCTCAAGATGTCGCCAAACATGTTGTTTGTGGCAACCACATCGAAGTCGGCGGGGCGGCGAATGAGATGCATCGCCAACGCATCGACCAACTGCTCTTCATACTCCACATCGGGATACTCAGCGGCCACTTCTTGGGCAACCTGTCGCCACAACCGACCAGACGCCAACACATTGGCCTTATCAACCGAGGTGACTTGACCACGGCGTTGACGGGCTAAATCAAAAGCTACCCGCATCAAGCGGCCCACTTCGTTCTCGCTGTAGTACATCGTGTCAACGGCAGCACGCTCGGTTGGGGTGTCCTGGCGGCCTTGAGGCTTACCAAAATACAGCCCTCCGGTCAACTCACGGATGATGACCAGATCAACGTTTTCGATGACCTCTCGTTTGAGGGTCGAGGCGTCGGCTAGCCCAGGGAAAATCTTGACCGGGCGAATGTTGGCGAAGAGGCCCAATTCTTTGCGTATTCCCAGAAGACCCTGCTCTGGCCGAACTTTGGCCGAAGGGTCGCTCCATTTTGGGCCACCGACTGCGCCCAATAAAATAGCATCGCTGTCTTTACAGGCTTGTATCGTTTCTTCCGGTAGCGGATTACCTGTTTGATCAATAGCGATTCCGCCGATCAAGGCTTCCTTGTAGGTGAAGGTGTGTCCATACTTCTCGCCAATGGCATTGAGCACTTTGATGGCTTCAGCCACCACCTCCGGCCCAATGCCATCGCCGGGGAGTAAGGTGATTTTTGCTTCCATTATAAATAATTCCTCATCGTTAAGGTTTGTGAGCGATCAATTTTACACCGAGGGTGAAATTGTTGAAAATGTGGGGAAATGACTAGGTGGTTACCTTTAAATCAGCGACGATGCCGTTGGTCAACATCTTCAATTTATCCGGACTAATGGCAAAGACCGCGTTAGGGGTCCCCGCTGCGGCCCAGATTTCCTCAAATTGCCAGAAATCCTCATCGATGTAAACAGCGAGTGGGCTGGTGTGTCCGATTGGGGGAACGCCGCCGATGGCAAAGCCTGTCGCCTCGCGCACGGTGTCAGCATCAGCCCGTTTGACCTTCTTACGCCCTACCTCACACAACGCCGCCAGCTTTTTCTCATCTAGCCGATTGGGGCCACTAACCAAGGCCATTGTCGGCTGCCCATTGACAACAAATACGAGCGACTTTACGATTTGCCCCACAGTACAACCGACCGCATTCGCTGCATCTTCAGCCGTCCGCGTACTGGCTTCAAATTCTTTGATTGTGATACTCAAGCCTAATTCTGCGGCAGCATCAGCTACCTTTTGTGCAGTTGGGTGCATTGTTAGTCCTGAATTATTGGAATATCGAACGGGGATGGGAAAAGAAATTGACGAAATCCTGTATTTTGAACTACAGTAATTAATAAATAGTAATTGATAATTATACAAGCAAAGCGACAATTACTATTTACTAATTACCATTTACTGATCTTTAATTCTCCCCATTTACATTTAGCAGTGCGTACTCCATACTATCAACCAAGGCCCGCCAACTCGCTTCGATAATGTTGGTGTGCGCCCCAACGGTGGTCCATCGCTGGCCTGTACTGTCATCTTGGAAGTCGATCATTACCCGTGTTGCTGCGGCGGTGCCAGAGGTGCTGTCGATGATGCGGACTTTGTAGTCAGTCAGATGGATGTCTTGGAGTTGGGGGAAATCTTGATACAGGGCTTTGCGCAAGGCCCCATTCAAGGCGTTGACGGGCCCATTCCCCTCCGCTACAGTGTGCTGAACATTTTCGTTGACCTCAACTTTGACCGTGGCATCAGTAAACAGGCCGCGCCCCTCCCGATTTTCGGTGACCACCATAAAATCGATAACCTTAAAGGGCTCTTGGTAATCATCTTGTACTTTACGCAGCATCAAATCGACCGACGCTTCGGCCCCTTCAAAAGTGTAGCCTTGATTCTCTAAGTGCTTGATTTTGTCAAGCACCTTTTTGGCATCGGCTCGACTCGCATCCAGACCAAATTCTTCGGCCTTAGATAGGATATTTCCCCGCCCAGATAGCTCAGAGACCAAGGTCCGTTGCTCATTACCAATCAGGGCTGGGTCCATATGCTGATAGCTCTCCTCGGCCTTCATCATCGCCGCGACGTGAATGCCCCCCTTGTGGGCGAAGGCGCTTTGTCCCACGTAGGCTTGGTGCGGATTAGGTGTTTGATTAGCAACTTCATCAACGTAACGTGACAGGGCCGTGAGTTGTTGCAACTGGTCATCGCTCACACAACGATATCCCATTTTGAGTTGCAAATCAGGGATGACGCTCATCAAATTTGCGTTGCCCACCCGCTCGCCGTAACCGTTGATCGTTCCCTGCACGTGGGTCGCGCCACCACGAATGCCCGCCAGACTGTTGGCTACACCTAATTCACAATCATTGTGGGTGTGGATGCCGATTTGTGATCCTTCAAACTTCCCCGTCACGCGTTTAGCAATCTCTTCAACTTCCCACGGCGTGGAGCCGCCATTTGTATCGCACAACACGACACAATCAGCGCCATTGTCGAGAGCTGCCTGGAGGGTAAGTAGGGCATAGTCAGGGTTGGCTTTGTAGCCATCAAAGAAGTGCTCGGCATCGTAGATCACTTCCTTGCCTCGCTCTTTGAAATATTGTACGCTTTCGGCAATCATATCGAGGTTTTCTTCGTCGTGTGTTTCCAGCACATGATGGACGTGTAGGTCCCAGCTTTTTCCGACGAGTGTTACGACAGGGGTGTTGGCGGCAACAAGGGCTTGGACGTTGGCATCTTCATCGCAGGTGGTGTTTTTGTAGCGGGTGCTGCCAAAGGCCGCAATCTTGGCCTGCTTCAAATTGAGTTCACCTTGTCGCTCAAAGAACTCAGCATCTTTGGGGTTTGATCCAGGCCAGCCCCCCTCAATATAATGCACCCCAAAATCATCCAATTTTTGGGCTATTTTCAATTTATCATTGCACGACAGCGAAATTCCTTCCCCTTGGGTGCCGTCTCGCAAGGTTGTGTCATATAAAAATATCTGGGTCATCTTGGAGCCTCCATGACATAGATCTATAGGTTAATATGGTGTGTTATCTGCCTACATTCATCGGCGGCAGACAAAACCGTAATAGAGTATCACGGTTATGAAAAATAAAAAAATTGTAACCTTAAGCTAGCTGGTTTTTGTCATGCCCGAATGGTTTTGTCGGGCATCCACTAGATTGTGAATGATGGATTCCCGCCAAAATCACACGGGAATGACAGATTATATACATTAGCTGAATGGTCATAATAATTTTTCGGCATTCTAACCGAATTCGGCTCCAATTCGCCGGGCGACAGCAACCTTAGCAGCCATCGCCCGTAACTCACCTATAACCTTAGTTGTGCTTAATACTTTCATACTACAGCCTTTATGAATAGGAGAGACCCAAGTGCACAATACGTCCACTTGGGTCTCTTTTTAACTTGGGATACGACGGAAGTAGCCGCCGATTTTATGCAATCGTGATGTCTTCAGATAAATATACGTCTTGGATGTGATTGAGCAGTTTAACGCCATCTTCCATCGGGCGCTGGAAGGCTTTGCGGCCTGAGATCAAGCCCATACCGCCACCTCGTTTGTTGACCACAGCGGTGTAAACTGCATCGGCAAAGTCGTTACTACCAGACGCCCCACCAGAGTTGATCAAACCAACCCGACCCATATAATCATTGGCCACTTGCCAGCGAACCAAATCAATGGGGTGATCAGTAACGAGTTCATCGTACATTTTTGGATTGGTTTTACCAAAGCCGACCGCCGTAAAGGCCCCATTATTGGTCGGCAATTTCTGCTTAACAATATCGGCTTGGATAGTCACACCTAAGTGGTTGGCCTGGGCGGTCGCATCAGCGGCGGCATGATAGTCGACGCCATCTTTTTTGAAGGCCGAGTTGCGCAAGTAGCACCACAAGACCGTGGCCATTCCCAACTCGTGGGCGTAGGCGAAGGCTTCGCTGACCTCGACGATTTGGCGGCTCGACTCCTCTGCCCCAAAGTAGATGGTGGCGCCGACCGCAACAGCGCCTAAATCCCAGGCCTGCTTGATGCTGCTAAACATCACCTGATCATATTTTTGCGGGTAGGTCATCAATTCGTTGTGGTTTATTTTGACCATAAACGGAATTTTGTGCGCATATTTGCGTGATACTGAACCCAACACACCCAGAGTTGAGGCGACCGCGTTACAGCCTCCCTCGATCGCCAATTTTACAATGTTCTCGGGATCGAAATAGGCTATGTTAGGGGCAAATGAGGCCCCGCCTGTATGCTCAATCCCTTGATCAACGGGGAGAATGGACAGATATCCCGTGCCCGCCAAGCGGCCATTGTTGTACATCGTTTGCAGACTGCGCAACACTGGCGGCGTGCGATCCGACTGGCTCCAGACCCGATCCACAAAATCTGGCCCAGGAACGTGCAATGATTCTTTTGGAATTCCTTTGCAGACATGTCCTAACAGATCATCTGCTTTATCACCCAACAAATCAATAATTTGGCTTGCCATTATTTGATCCTTTCATATACAACGATGTAATGAGAGTGAAAATTTAGGCGGCCAGCGTATTCACCCGGTCAGTATGATCGGCTTCATAGGCCTCTACAGCGTCAGCGTGGCCCTGTAGATAACCAAGCTGGTCGATACCATTAAGAATACACGTTTTGCTAAAATTATCAATCGGAAATGAGACTTTTCGGCCATCGGGCAAAGTGACAGTTTGGCTTTCCAAGTCGACTAAAATTTCTGTATCTGGATCTTCTTCAACGAGGCTCATCAATTGCAGGTGGGTGTCTTTATCAACGACAACAGGGACCAAGCCGAGTTTGAGCGAGTTGTTGCGGAAGATGTCGGCAAAGCTGGTCGACACGACCGCCCGGAAGCCGTAGCCCATGATGGCCCACGGCGCGTGCTCACGACTAGAGCCACAACCAAAGTTATCACCACCTACTAAAATTTTGGCTTTTTTGCCTTGATCTGTGTTCAAAATGAAATCTTCTTTGGGCGAACCATCTTCGTGATAGCGCCAGTCAAAGAACAAGTTATCCCCTAACCCATTTTTATCAGTCACTTTCAAAAAGCGGGCTGGAATGATTTGGTCGGTATCAACATTTTCGGTGGGAATAGTCACCATTGTTGCGGTTAGGTTTGTAAATTTTTCCATGATTATTCTCTCCTTAACCCAACATCTTTCGAACGTCAGTCACTTCACCTGTAACGGCTGTCGCCACAGCTGTGAGCGGGCTAGCTAGGAAGGTGCGTCCGCCCTTACCCTGACGGCCTTCGAAGTTACGGTTGCTGGTGCTGACCGCATACTCGCCAGGAGCCAGTTGATCGCCGTTCATCGCAATACACATTGAGCAGCCCGACTCTCGCCAATCGGCTCCAGCCTGCTTGAAGATTTCGTCTAAACCTTCGGCCTCGGCCTGCGCCTTAACCTGCTGACTACCCGGCACAACCATCATGCGGACCGAGTCAGCCACCTTGCGGCCTTCGATCAACTGAGCCGCCGCGCGCAAGTCGGTGATGCGGGAGTTGGTACAGCTGCCGAGGAAAACCACATCAACTTTGTGCCCCAACAGCGGTTTGTTTGGCTGAAGGTCCATATACTTTAAGGCCTTGTCCAGTGTTTGGCGTTCGCTAACATCAGCGATGGTGTCTGGATCAGGAATAGCCTCGCTGATTTTCATTCCCATACCAGGGTTTGTGCCATACGTAATCATCGGTTCCAAGGCGTCAGCGTCGATGGTGATTTCTTTGTCAAAGGTGGCGCCATCTTCGGTTGGCAAGCTGCGCCATTGGGCAACGGCGGCGTCCCACGCTTCGCCCTGTGGGGCGTGCGGTTTGCCCGCGATGTACTCAAAGGTGGTTTCATCAGGGGCAACCATTCCGGCCCGGGCGCCACCTTCAATTGACATGTTGCAGATCGTCATCCGCTCTTCCATCGACAAGCCACGGATGGTATCGCCCATATATTCAAAGACGTGGCCCGTGCCGCCGCCAATGCCGATACGTGAAATCAAGTTGAGGATGATGTCCTTGGCCGAAACACCTTCACCCAAGCTGCCTTTAACCTTGACTGCGTAGGTTTTGGGCTTCACTTGGAGCAGACACTGAGTGGCC
This sequence comes from Phycisphaerae bacterium, assembly GCA_028285035.1. The sequence continues at coordinate 99,768 of JANQQF010000071.1, read as the reverse complement.
AAGACGTGCTCAATCTCGCTGGTGCCGATGCCAAAGGCCAACGCCCCAAACGCGCCGTGGGTACTGGTGTGGCTATCGCCGCAGACAATGGTCATTCCCGGCTGGGTCAAACCCAAGTCCGGCCCAATGACGTGAACGATGCCGCGATTGGGACTATGCAGACCGTTGAGCGGAATGCCAAAGTCCTCACAATTTTTCTCAAGCTGACTGATCTGCCGAATGACCATCATATCCTCGATCGGCACATCGAGGGGGGTGGTGGGGATGCCGTGGTCCATTGTTGCCACGGTTTTGTCCGGGCGGCGGACCTTCAGCCCCTTCTCCCGCAGCCCGGTAAAGGCCTGGGGCGAGGTCACCTCGTGAATGAGGTGTAGATCGATGTATAGCACCGCCGGATTTCCCGGCTCGGCGACAACGATGTGATTATTCCAAATTTTTTCAAATAATGTTTGTGGATGTCCGTTTGATGACATTTTGTTTTGCAATCCTCCCAATACAATTAGACGTGAGATTTTAGCATAAGCAGATGTTTTTCGCTAGTGTATAATTAGGGTGGGGATGGAGTAATGAAGGAAGTTGGGGATTGAGCGGAACTTTTGTTCGTGATTTGGATTGAATTCTGGTAGAATATTATTACATGCGTGATGAATAATTATGTAGGAAAAATTGTGTCGAATGTCCAACCATACAAATCTTTTAGCACTTTTATCGCTCGACGCCGTGATACAGAGAATTATCTACAAGTTGTTGATGCAGGTATAGTAGTTATGCTTAAATATTTAGAGGTTGCGTCTAATCCAGAAGATACTGTAAATGAGATTCTCAATTTACCGAAAAACCAATACCCTGCGTTAAACAGAAAGGCTAAAGATAAACGTCTCTCTTTAATCGAGTTCGAAAAAACAGTTACGAATTCGAACTTCGTCGTATCTACACTCATTTTGGTGAGTATTGTAAAAATATTCTGCGTGAATTGTATGATAGCAATCCATTATTAGTGGCGGGTAAATCTTCAGGAGCATTACAATACCATGAAATTGTAAAACTTGGAGACTTTGATGTCATTGCAGATTTTATGGTAGATGAAGTCTTCAAACGTTTAGAAGGGGAGCGTAGTACAGCAAAAACTATTAAGAAATTAATTGCAGGTACCGATGTGTCAATACCAGATGTGGTCCTTAATGAAGCACTTGGTTTCTTTGAGGTGCGCCATTTAATAGTGCACCAAGCTGGTCGTGTAGATCAATCTTTTTGTGACCGATATTCTGATTTATTACGTGTTTCCACTCGGGCTGGGGCTAAATTACCTCTAAATATTGGTTTTGCTCGGCGTGGCATAAAAACAGTAACCGATTTGCTTGCATCAATTGATTCACAACTTATTGCTAGTAATATTGTACGAAAAGCCAACTAATTGGTTATGACAGTAATTCGATTAATGATGGATATCTTACCCCTTAAGGCAAGGAGCAATCAAAATGAAATGGGACGAAATTCGAGCGTATTACCCAAAACAATGGTTATTGATTGAAGCCATTAAAGCTCATTCTGAGCAAAATAAGCGAATTTTAGACGAAATTTCGGTGATTGGGCGGTATCCTGATTCCGTAGCGGCGATGAAAAGTTATAGTCAACTGCATCAAGATGCGCCTGAACGGGAGTTGTACGTTTTCCATACAGATCGTAAAAATCTGGATATTACAGAACGGCGTTGGTTGGGAATACGGGGCGTTCGATGAACATCGACCTGATTGATGGATTGCCTTATGTCAGCGTGTCATTGTCATATCTAGGAGAAGTGTTGGAGATCGAGAACGTTTTGATTGATACAGGATCAGTCGGGACTATTTTTTCAGCGGACAAGGTTTTGGAAATCGGACTTCAGCTAGAAACGGATGATTTTATCCATCGTATCCGAGGCGTGGGCGGTACAGAATTTGTGTTTACCAAGCGTATTGATTTAGCTCGTTTAGAAATACGTCAAGGAAAGCCAGATTCTGCCTAAATCTACTTTCCCCTTCACCTTCAAACCAATAGATGTCCCCACAGCCCGCCAAATCACAAGCTGGCACTACGACCCGCCGTATGATCTTTACAATTGCCCTCCCGACGAGGTCGAAGAATTTGTCGCGTCGATGCTGCGGCCCGACTATCATTACTACAGCGTGTGGAATGAGGCTGATGAACTGATTGCGTTTCGCTGCTTTGGGTCCGATGCACGGGTACCGGGTGGCGATTATCGGCAAGAGGCGTTGGATATGGGCGGGGGCTTGCGGCCGGATTTGACGGGACAGGGGCTGGGCGCGGGCGTGATAACCGCCGCCTTTACGTTTGCCCAGCAGAAATTTGCCCCGAAAGCCTTTCGGGCGACGGTGGCGGCGTTTAATCAACGGGCGTTGAAGGTGTGCCAGAAGGTGGGCTATATGGAAACGCAATGGTTTGTGCAGCCGAAAACGGGCCGTGAGTTTATTATTTTGCTGCGTGCGGTGGATTAAATCGTCTGTAAAAATTTGACAGGATTTACAAGATTTTCAGGATAAAAACGATAAAAATCTTATCAATCTTGTAAATCCTGTCAAAAATATTAAAAATTACAGGGCAAACGACAAGGCTGCGTGAAGCATCACGTTACAACCCGCTGTTAAATCTTCCGGCTCCGCACTTTCGGCCTCGTTGTGGCTGATGCCGTCAGCGCAGGGGACGAAGATCATACTCGTGGGGGAGACGAGGTTGATGTAGCAGGCATCGTGCCCCGCCCCGGAGATCATCTTGCGGTAGGGGCAACCAACGGTTTGGCAAGCGGCTTCGACGGCATTGATGCAATCCTCGTGGAAATCAACGGGCGGGCTGTAGGAGACGTGTTCGATATCAATCTCCACGCCGTTAGCCTTGGCCAGCGCCTTGCACTCAGTATATAGCTGCTCCTCCATCGCCACCAGCACATCGTGTTCCGGGTGGCGGAAGTCGATGGTGAAATCGACCTGACCAGGGATGGTGTTGCGGGAGTTCGGTGTGACCCGGACAAAGCCGACCGTGCCGCGACCATCCGGTTCATACTTGAGGGCGATTTGGTTGACAATTTCGATCACCTTTGCGCTGGCTAGTAAGGAGTCGCGACGGGTGGTCATCGGCGTGGAGCCAGAGTGGGCATCTTGTCCCTTGATGGTGATGTCATACCAGCGGAAGCCTTGTACCTTTGTGACCACACCCACCGTTGTGTTTGTGTCTTCCAAAATTGGCCCCTGTTCAATGTGAATTTCCAGGAAGGCAGTGAACGGATGATTGCCAATGGGCATATCACCGACATAGCCGATGCGCTCCAATTCATCGCCAAAGCGATAGCCATCAGCGTCACGCAGATCAAGGGCAAATTCTTTTGTGAATTCGCCAGCAAAGACACCAGAGCAGAGCATTGGTGGGGCGAAGCGAGCGCCCTCCTCATTGGTCCAGGAAATGATTTCGATGGGGGCATTGGTTTCGATGTTGTTTTCATTCAAGGTGCGGACAACCTCTAGCCCAGCCAAAACCCCGTACACCCCATCAAACTTACCCCCATGTGGTTGCGTGTCGAGGTGACTGCCCACACCGACGGGCGGAAGGCTGTTATCTTTGCCGGGTCGCCGAGCGAAAATATTGCCTATCTCGTCAATGCTGATGGTGCAGCCTGCGTCCTCACACCATTGAATGAACAGGTCGCGCCCGGCCTTGTCTTCGTCACTCAACGTCAGCCGTCGACAGCCGCCGTGTTCGAGTGCCCCGATTTTTGCCATCTCCATCAAACTGTCCCACAAACGTTCACCATTAATGCGTAACTCTTTTGTCATCGCTTCCTCCAAAATATAGTAAGTAGTGGCTAGTGGGTAGTGGGTAGTAAAGCGGAAAGGTTGTTGTCTTCCCGCTTCACTAAATCACATCCTACCAACTCACGTAAACCGAATAAATTGCTTTAACTCTATAAACTCTACAAACCCCATCAACTCTAAGAACTCTACCCTAAAAACTCATCTCCTGTACTTGAGCGAGGGCGTAATCGAGCTTTTCAATGGCTTCGTCCACATCCTCTTTGGTGGCAATCAATGGGGGCGCGATACGCATCGTATTACCCCATAGACCACCTTTCCCGATTAACAGGCCAAGCTTGCGTGCGGTGTCGAGCAAGGCGTTGGCCTGTTGAGTGGCTGGTTCCTTACTGTTAGGGTCAGTGACCAGTTCGATGCCTTGCATCAAGCCGCGACCACGTAGGTTGCCGATCAACGGATATTTGTCGTTGAGACCACCCAAACCATCCTGTAAATAGCCACCTACGTCTGCCGAGCGTTCGGGGTTCCACTTTTCTTTCATTTCGGTAATGGTGCCGATAGCAGCGGCACAGGCGACGGGATTCCCGCCGAAGGTGCTGATCGTCAGGCCCGCCCCGACTGTGCTTTTGGCAATTTCTTCAGTGGTGGCGACGGCTGAGAGCGGCATCCCATTAGCAATGCCTTTGGCCATTGTCATAATGTCTGGGGTAATCCCGCTGTGCTGGTGGCCCCACCAATGGGTGCCGGTGCGACCAAAGCCGGTTTGAACTTCATCGATAATCACCAGGCCGCCGTGGGCACGCGCAATTTCAGCCGCCCCTTTCATATATTCGGGGGGCAGGGTGATAAAGCCGCCCACCCCTTGAATCGGCTCCATAATCAACGCGGCAATTTTGCCAGAGGTCATCGTTTGAATGACATCTTCAAGATCATCCAGACAGGCTTGAACATATTTGCTTGCATCCATATCACCCAAGCTGCGATAGGTGTAGGGGGTCATAGCGTGGCGCACATAGCCGATGTGGGGTGGTCCCATCCGCCAAGAGGCTTGCCCGGTGAGGGACATCGCCATTTGGGATTTACCGCTGTAGCCGTGGCGGAGAGCGATGATTTCGGTGTTGCCAGTGTAAATTTGGGCAATCAAGACGGCGGTTTCGTCCGCGTCGGTGCCGGTTGCGCCAAAGTAGAAGGTATCTAAGCCTTCGGGTGTGATTGAGGCCAGAAGTTCGGCCAAATCGACATGCGCGGCGTTGGGGTAAAGGGTCGAGGTGTGGAGCAGTTTGCCCACCTGATCCTGAATGTGCTGATTAACGGTGGGATTGTTATGGCCCACGCTGGTGGTCAAAATTCCGGCAAAAAAATCAAGATATTTGTTGCCGTCTGTATCCCACACATACATTCCGTCACCGCGTTCTAAGGGCAATGGGTCAGCATAGTAAAGCAGATGATTGGGCCAGAGATGTTGCTTTTGCTTGTCTAAAATTTCTTGTGTCTTCATTGAGATTCTCCTCACAGAGTTTGTTGAATTTAAGATTCGTTTTACTATTATCGAAAGTTAATCTTCAAAGGTCATTTAGTATGGAATGATTTGAAACCCTGAACAGGCCTTTGAAATGTGCGGCTGAGTATAACGCTAAATGAGCAAGTGACAAAACCCGTTCTTTGGTGAGATGGTGAAGGGAAACAGACATTATCTTCTCAAGTAAAGATGTACCGTAGGCATCCTTGCCTGCGTATGGATAGGCTAGAAGCCTGTGTTACCTTTGTGGATTTGTGCAGGAGTCTAAAGTGTACGCCTAAGCTGATTTGGGGCGAACTCCTGATTTTAAACTATTTTGTGAGGAGAAACTATGGCAACGGTTACATTGATTGAATATGAAGATGCCTCCCCTGAAGTTCAGGCAGTGTTTGATGATATTCGGGCGGTTCGTAATACCGATACTATCAACAATTTCTGGAAAGCGTTGGCCCACCACCCTGATACCCTAAAGCGCGTTTGGGAGTCTCTCAAGCAGGTGATGGGATCGGGGGAGATCGATAGTCTGACCAAAGAGATGATTTATATCGCCGTTTCGATTGCCAATAACTGCGATTACTGTATCCACTCTCATACCGCTTCCGCTTTTGCCAAAGGGATGACCGACGGACAATATCAAGAGCTCATGGCGATTGTGGGGATGGCCCATCAAACAAATGCGATTGCGACGGGAATGAAAGTGCCTGTCGATGAGCAATATTTAAAGGGTGAATAAAAAGTTTGTAACATTTAGGCGGTCAGCGGCTCGTTCCGACGCTCCGGCGTTGGAATGCCTAAACGGACGCTCTGCGTCCCGTCGGGGCACTGCGCTTGGCGGGAACGCAGAGCGTCCAAGGCTCGGTTCCAACGTAGCGCTTTGGAACCAGTTGCCAAAACGTGATAAAATCAAAGTTAGAATGACTTATCTCTAAGCTGTTAGACCAAACCTCAACTTTTGAGGTATAATGCTCCAAAATCATTCCGGGTGGGTCAAAATGCCGGAACTACGTCAAAATATCGCGACAAAAGATTGGGTCATTATCGCCACAGAACGAGCTAAACGACCTGTTGATTTCCGTGAAACTGAAGGAAAATCATCGATTGAATGTGAGCCGGAGCATGATCCGACTTGTCCATTTTGTGTTAACAACGAAGAGTTGGATTTAGAGGTAGCTCGTTGGCCAGTGCAGGGGGCGTGGCAAGTTCGGGCCGTTCACAACAAATATCCTGCGTTGGCGCGTGAAGGTGAATTTGCTCGTACCTTTGATGGTGTCCATCGTTGGATTTCTGGCGTTGGGCATCATGAAATCTTGGTTGAGCATCCCAAACATAACACCACCTGGGCTTTGATGTCCGCCACCGAAGTATCCTTGGCGCTTGACGCCTTTTTACAACGGGGCTGGAATATTGTGCAGGATGGCCGAATTGAACAGATTATCTTTTTCAAAAATCATGGGGTTGAGGCTGGGGCCTCACTCAAACATCCGCACAGTCAAATCATTGCCCTGCCCATTGTGCCTGGACACTTGCGGCAACGTAATGAAGACGCCCGTCGGTACTTCGATGATACGGGGGAGAATGTCTTTCAGGTAATGCTGGCGGATGAACTAAAGCAGAAGTCCCGCCTTGTCACCGTTAGTGACCATTTTGTCTCCTTTGTCTTGTACGCTGCCCCCGGCCCCTTTCACATTTGGGTTATACCTCGGCGTCAAAGTGTCAGTTTTCTCTATAGTCAGCCTAATGAGATTGAGGATTTAGCCAACGTTCTGCGTGATATTCTGCGTCGTTTATATCTTGGCTTGCGAGATCCCAGCTTTAATCTAATTATTCGCACCGCTCCAGTTAAAGAATTGGGTAATGGGTATCTACAGTGGTTTATAGCTATAATTCCCCGTTTAAGCTATACCGCTGGTTTTGAATTGGGAAGTGGGATGCATATCAATCCCGCTCTGCCCGAGGAAAGTGCGGCGTTTCTGCGTGGGATAAAGGTGTAAGTCTTAGCCCAGCCAAAATGGCCACACCCCCTTTGCCACAATCCCCAAACCCAATACCGTAACAATCACCGCGCTGACCAACGGCAGCACTGTTTGCCACCGTCCCCCAGCCCCGCTCACCCGCTCAAGCAGCGACTTGGAGCGGACCAGCAAAATGCCGATGATGATTAGAATGGCAGCCAGCCCAAAGCTAAAGGCCACAATCATCCCTAGCCCCAGAAGAATACGATTGAGACCGATGGCGATCAACATGATGCCCAAGGCCTCGGGACAGGGGACTAAACCGCCTGAAACGCCGAGGGTCAATAGATCCCTCATTTTGACGCCTTCAGGAATATGATGGTGGTGGTGATCGTGGTCGTGTGAATGATGGTGATGATGGGCTGCATCGTGTTGATAAGCAGCCCAGCGATCCCACAGCAGACGAATGCCTAGATAAACAACTAATAGCCCGGAGCTAATTTCCAAAATCGGGACGAGCAGGGTGGGCACGATAAATTGGCTGGCCAGTAGGGCCAGTAAGCCGATTAGGATGACCGAGGCGGTGTGGGTGAAGGTGACGATGCCACCGAGATAGACGGCGTGTTTGAGCGTGCCGCGACTGCCAATAAGATAGGCCGCGACCAAGGTTTTGCCGTGCCCTGGCGTCAGGGCGTGAAGGGCACCCAGGACAATAGATAGCCCAATGGCAACCGTAACCCACAGCGGTGATAGGTCGGCATAGAGGTAGCGAGAGAGTTGCTCTTGTCCGATTGTCGTTGTTTCCGCCCCCGCAACCTCACTGATGGCTTGTTTTACCCCGTGCTCGACTGGGGCGGCTGGGTCTATGCTGTAGTTGACCTGAATGGATTGTTGTAAGATGTCTCGCTCAAAGTCGAGAATGTAAACCCAATCGGGCAATTCGCTGCGAGGTTGGACCACATAGATGGCACTATCCGGCCAGTGATCATTTTGATAAGATAGCTGATGGTCGCCCCGATGGTCAGCGGGTAAATCGGTAAAAAGATCGAAGCGAATGACGCTGCCGCCCGCCTGAATATCCAGATAACTCGGAAATTGGATGTTGGCTGGGGTCAGCTCCACGGTCTGGCCATCTACTTGAAGCTGCACCTGTTTACGAAAAAAGTCGATGTAGGCCGTTTGCTCTGTCTCTGAAATTTGTTCATTTTCATCAGCGTCAATCAGTGGTAAAAGCTGGGGGGCAATGAGAACGGCTGGATACAGCTCCACAGAGAGAGTGACTCGGTTAGGTGCTACATTGATGGTTGTGACTTGATAGTACTCATCGAGAGGATGGGCCCGGGCGAAGGTCGGGGCAATAATGAGCCATAAGAGGAGACAGCCGATGAGGGACCATCGCCAATGATTTGTCCATTGACAGTGCCTCTCACCCCCCAGCCTCCTCTCCCAGCAGGAGAGGTGTAGGCTATTGTATTGCCTTGGGCAGGGATGATGAAAAGATTTTTCGTTCTCATTGTCGAAATCTGTCTCTATTCGACTCATCGGTTAATAATCTCCCCCATAATTCACGCTCGATACTGTACCATTGCTATGATTTAAGGTCAATGTCATTTTATTCAAAATCACTCTTTCAGCCTTGCAAAACTTTTGACACACATCCCTGTCACGATTACACTACGGCATAAGTTTGATTTACCACTTACCAATTACTATTTACAAAAACAATGACACAAGACGAAATTCTAACAGGACAATATGTTTTATTGCTTCATTTGGCCGAAAATGTCGAATTAACAATTGGTCGTTTGGGCGAGTTCGAATTCCCGGCAGGGTGGTACACCTACATTGGCAGTGCTTTTGGGGCAGGGGGCTTGGTGGGGCGCGTGCGCTACCATCTCAGACCTGTCGAAAAGCCGCACTGGCACATCGATTACTTTCGGCAAGCGGCCCAAGTCGAAGAGATTTGGCTATCGCTGGACACCGAAAAGCGCGAGGAGGATTGGGTGGATTTGATGCTGGATATTCCTGGCGCAACCATTGTTGTCGATGGTTTTGGCTCGTCGGATACCAGCAAAGATAGCCACCTCATTTATTTTGATGTACGGCCGCTATTGGATGACTTTGCGGTGGGGGTTCGTACCCGTTTCCCTGAGGCTAAAGTATTGCGGGCCTTTGGTGGGGATGATCTGGAAGATGAGTAGAGGATATTTGGAATGTCAGCTGAGTTGATCGATTTGTTTTTAGTGGGTGATGATGTAGCCGCCGAAGCTGCGGCTGTTGCCTTGGGTGAGTCCGGTGAGACGGGACTCACGACACTACGTGACCTCCAGTCGTCTACAGAGTCGGATGTGCGTTTTTGGATGATCCGTGGATTGTGGGCCAACGGCTCTGAAGCGGCGATTGCCTTGTTAATTGAGATGTTACAAGATCCCGAGGAAATGGTTTGTAGCGGGGCCGCTTTTGCTCTGGGAGAACTCAAAGCCGAAGCTGCTGTCGATGGCTTGGCAGCCTTAGCGACTCAAGATGCCTCAGCCAACGGCAATCACGCGGCAGACGCTTTGGGGAAAATTGGCAAGGCGGCCACCCCAGCCCTCATCGAGGCGATAACCAGTGAGCAGTCGTGGGTTCGCGTCCGGGCTGCCAAAGCCTTGGTCCAAATTGAGGATCGCTCATCGATTGAAGCCCTCTTCAATGCCCTGATTGGTGATGAAAGTTATATGGTCCGACATTATGCCGACATTGCCTTGGAGCGGATGGGTGTCGGGCAGATGGTCTATTTTACGTAACCGCCCATAAAAATAACCCAACCATCACGACCCCTGAAATGACTTTAGCCACCGCGCCTAAGGTTGCCCCAGCCATATAGCCTTTTGTCGCTTGAATTGCTCCAGCCCACTCACCCCGTATCCAACGCTCGACGAGCAAAATGCCACCCATTGTGGCGATAAATCCACCGATACAGCCTAATAAGAAAATACCTGTAAAGCTCAACGCGATGCCGATCATAAAGCCAAGGATACCGCCTACGACAACGCTTGAGCAGGAAGCCCCTCCCATTTTTGCCCCAAAATGTCCAGCGGCAATATCTCCGCCAATGCCAATGACCATCAGGATGGTGAGAGCACTAAAGAGGATCCAGCCTAATTGTTCCCAACCGAGTGCGACGCCATAAAAAATAGCAGCGGCCCAAATGACCAAGGTGCCGGGCAGCGGGGGAATAATGGTGAATACAAGGCCAATGGCCATGAACAGAAGAGTGATTGACAAAACCGTGCTTTGAGAGACCGCATCTACGAATTCCATGATATCATCTCCTGAGCAAAACTTTCGCCAGCCCCATTCCATTCAACGCCAAGCAGCGCGGCAATCGTCGCGCTTAAATCGGCAAAAGAGGCTCGTGTGCCGATATTTGTCGCGGAATTAATAGGCTTGCCGAAGACCAAAATCGGAACACGCTCACGAGAGTGATCTGTACTGGGCGTGGTAGGATCGTTGCCGTGATCAGCAGTGATCATCGTAACATCTCCGTCACGCATCACCGCCTCGATTTCTGGTAAGCGGCGATCAAACGCCTCCAGCGCATCAGCATAGCCCCGAGGATTGTTTCGATGCCCATAGAGGCTGTCAAAATCGACCAAATTGGAAAAAATGAGGCCCTGATTGTCCTGCTGGCAAAATTCGATAATGGCATCCACCCCGGCCATATTGTTGCCAGTGTGATTGCTTTGGGTCAGACCGCGATGCGCAAAGATATCCTCAATTTTGCCGACCCCTATCACCTCTTGCCCGGCCGCTTTAACGGCATCTAAAATGGTCGTGCTATGTGGCTCCAGGCTGAAGTCCTGGCGATGTTCAGTGCGGGTGAAGTTGCCGGGGGTGCCAATAAATGGCCGAGCAATCACCCGGCCAACCGCATGTTCCCCGGTCAGTAAGGCCCGAGCTGTACGGCAAATCTCGTATAATTCCTCCAGTGGGATAATCTCTTCATGGGCGGCAATTTGAAAGACGCTATCTCCGGAGGTGTAGACAATGACTTTGCCTGTCTCCATATGCTCAGCGCCCAAATCCTTGATAATTTCGGTGCCGGAGGCAGGATAATTGCCTAACCATCCTCGCTTGATTTGCTGTTCAAATGCGTTGAGCAAATCGAGGGGAAACCCTTCGGGATAGAGTGGGAAGCCTTTATCTAGCGGAACGCCTGCCAATTCCCAATGACCTGTGGTTGTATCTTTTCCCGCACTAATCTCGGTCAGACGGCCGTAGGCCCCTTTTGTCTTGTTTAGGGGGGGGACACCCTTAATTTCCGTTAAATTGCCCAAGCCCAGCGCCTGCATGTGGGGCAGATTGAGGCCACCAATCGCTTGCGCAATGTTGCCGAGGGTATTGCTCCCTTCGTCGCCATAGGCGGCTACATCTGGGGCATCACCACACCCGACGCTATCGAGGACGATAAGATTAACACGGTTTACCTGTGAGGTCATAGCCAAAATCCTTTGTGATAAATTTTTTATTAGGGGGATAGGTCTAGTTGTTCTTTATAGGACACTGCTGCGATTTCTCGCCACAAGACCAAATCCTCGGGCACATCTAAATCGAGGGCTAAATTGGGAGAATAGTGAACAACCGTCTCCATTTGTTGCTGACGCGCTAAATTTTGATGTTTTGTAAAGCTGTTCACACCAAAGGCAAAATCGATCAGATGGGGCGGCTGGACAAGTAAAGCATTCGTTCCATTTTGCCGACGGCAAGGGGAAATGACGATGCTGGGCGGATGTGTTTCTAAATCAGTAAGCTCTAGAAGATCAGTTGGTGTAACCAAAGGTAGATCGCCGGGGAGAATGAGGCATTGCGCCCCATCTTGCCAGGTTACCCAATCAACGGCCTGTTTAACTGCCTGATTTAAACTAGCGTTCGACTCAACCAAGGCCCACGCTCCCGTCTGCTTTGCCAGTTGCCGAATTCGGGCCTCACGGGAAATGACAACGACCTCACCGACCTGCTTGGCGACTTGAATGGTGCGCTGTAATAAATAGCGGCTGAGATTGACTCGCTCTGATGGTGATAAGACATCAGATAGGCGAGATTTGGCTAGATGAAAGGGTTTGGCTGGGATAATGATATAGGTCATTTTGAACAGGTGACTTCGTCAAAAATCTCCAGAATTGGCTGACCATCCCAAGACTCTGGAATTGGCAGGTTTAAGGCATAGAGGACAGTCGCTGCTGTGTCATATATTACCACATCCCCGCTGATTGTGCTATCAGGTTTTACCCCAGGCCCGACGGCTAACCAGGGAATCGTTGTATCTTCGGCAGAGTCACTCCCGTGCGATGTACCACTGCCGCCATGGTCTGTGGTGATAATCATTAGTGTTTGGTCAAATATCTCGGCTTTTTCCAAGGCCGCCACAAGGTCGCCAATCACACCGTCGGTGGCTTGAATAATCAACAACTGGGCTAAGGACATCCACCCTGTGGCGTGTCCAGCCGAGTCAACATCAGGGAAATGCATAAATAGAACATCAGGAATATCACCCTCAAGCAGAGGGAGAACATCTCCCAGCACCTGTCTGTCAGTGAATCCGCCATAAACGTAAGTGTCCACCGAGTTTGGTAGGATCACATCTTCCAATTTTGGCTTACCTGACACCATTGCGACATTAAACCCAGCATCGTGGGCTAAACTAAACAATGTTGGTCCGTTGATTTTACCCTGACTGTCAGCCAGACTATTCCAGGTGATACCGTGTTTTTCAGGCGTCATGCCCCCAATCATCGAAGCGTGATTGATGAGCGTGACGGTGGGAAAGACAGCTTCAGCCTGCCCTGTGTATGACCCTTGCTTTCTGAGTGCGTCCAGAATAGGTGTTTCCGCTTGATCAAGGGCATCGGGACGCAGTCCATCGATACTGATGATAACCACATGCTGAATGCCGCAAATTGTCCTTTGGGTAGCTGTGGGTTCAGGTGTGGCTGTTGGCGTATCGGTGGCGAGAACAGGTGTCGAGGTTGGGGGATCGGTGGCAGTTGATGGGACTGTTGTGTGCGTTGCTGGTGAGGCCGCTGTTGCTGTTGCCGGAATCTGGGTGGGTGCGGCAGGCTTTGGCGTGAATGTCGCTTCAGATGTTGTGGTATCAGTTGGTGTAGGTTGGCTGGCTGTTTCTGTTGATGCACAATTTGCTAAAGCGCTCAGACAGGTAAACATCAAAATGAGACGAATTAATCGCTTGTTATCAAACATAGACCCTCTAAAAAGAAATTGAGGAGACTCTAGGTGAGAACTCCTCAATGATTAAAATAAATTTTATGTCTAAAATTTTAGTCGGTCGAGAATTGTAGCTCAACTTTGCCAAAGCGGATCAAATCCCCCTCCATAAGGGCTTTTGGTTGGTTTGGTTCAAGTCGGATGCCATTGATGAAGGTGCCATTTCGGCTGCCCAAGTCTTCGGCCATCCAATGGCTCCCTTGGCGAATCAGTCGGCCGTGTCGCCGTGAAACGCCAGCCTGACTACCACCATAGGGGGCTAAATCAATGTCTGGAGCGACTGTTTTGTGGGCGCGACCCACGACAAGCTCTGTTTGACTGGAGGCAAGAATTTCCTGTCCACCTGGATTTACCCGTAATCGAACTTTTGCGGAGGCCTCGGCGATGGGGGGGGAGTTAATGGGCACAGGTAAGGGGGTGACAATGGCTTGACTTAACTCATAACGTGCTTTCATTAACGCTTGTGAGAAATCCTCCATGGCCTGATAACGATCATCAGGGGCACTGGCCAAGGCTTGTCCCAAAATGCTTGAAAAAATAAGTGGTACATCAGGATTAACCTGCTCAACTGGCACAGGCGGATCGGTGATACGGGCCATCAAAAAGTCGAATGTCGTTTCTCCCAAAAATGGAAGCTGACCCGTTAACAATTCATAAAGCACAATGGCTAGAGAGTAGATATCGACTCGATGATCAATATTTGATTCTTGTTGAATTTGTTCTGGAGCGGCATAAGCCATCGTGCCAAGCACTTGGCCTGGCATCGTTAAGTTTGGTTGTTGTTTTTTCTCTGTGTTGTGCTGCATCTTGGCCAAACCAAAATCGGCCAACAGGGGCCAATCATCTTGGGGCATCAGGATATTGGCGGGTTTGATGTCGCGGTGGATGATTTGACGTTCGTGCGCAAAGGCTAGGGCCTGGGAAACAGGAATAATGATGGTTAGGGCTTCTTGCCAGCTAAAGATCTTTTTCTTATCGATACGATCTTTGAGAGACCCGCCGGGCACAAATTCCATAACGATGTAGGCCCAGCCGCCTTCTTCACCATAGCTGTAAATCGTTAGAATATTTCGGTGTCTTAGCGCGGCAATGGCTTGGGCTTCCAAACGAAAGCGAGCCAGCATCGTTTCTTGGCTTTCACTGGAGGTTTGGATTGGGACAACTTTAATCGCAACCCAGCGTGATAGCTTATCATCATAAGCTTTGTAGATGCTGGCCATACCTCCTGCACCAACGACTTCTTTTAATTCGTAGCCGTCGAAGATTTGACCAATTAAATTTGCCATGCGCATTTCTCCGCCCGAAGGTTCCAACATCTAAAATTATATCACGACCCCGTCAGGCAGACAAAGGGGGAGATGCGGCGGCTAATTTGTCATCTGAAATACATTGCCACTGTGATCAATGACATACAGTTCGCCGGCCTCATCTTCGCCAAAAGAACTGATGCGATAGCTTGTCTTGGTCAATTCAACGGCAGGCCAGCTGCCATCCTCAGCGGGGCGTGTCCCCCAGACGCGTCCGGAACAATAGTCGCCGTAAAAGTAAACCCCCGCCCAATCTGCAAATTGCTGGCCACGATAAACGTATCCACCCGTAATCGAGCACCCTTGGCTGTGGTTGTATTCGATAATGGGCAAATCAACATTGAGATCGGCTGGATTACAATCGGTTGGATTGAAACAATGTAGGCCTTCCATCAAGCGCCAGCCATAATTTTGTCCGCTAGGCGCTTCGGCAAATTCAACATGGACCTCCTCATATTGATTTTGGCCAACATCAGCAATAAACATATCGTTTGTAATGGGGTCGAATGAAAAACGCCAGGGATTGCGCCAGCCATAGGACCAAATTTCTGGGCGGGCTCCTGTAGTGCTAACAAAAGGATTATTCTCAGGGACACCATACGGAGTGCCTTGATTGACATCAATCCGCAAAATTTTGCCAAGCAAGGTATTCAGACTTTGGGCGTTATTCATCGGGTCGTTCGCTGAGCCACCATCACCAACCCCAATGTACAGATAACCATCATCCCCAAAGGCCAATTGGCCTCCGTTATGATTGCCAAATGGTTGCTCAATGGTGATGAGAATTTCGCTGCTCGCAGGGTCAGCCAAATTTGCATCATCTGACACAGTGTAGCGAGCGATGATCACATCGCCCCCAAGATTAGTGTAATAGACAAAGAACTGCCCATTGGTGGCATAAGCAGGATGGAAGGCTAGGCTCAACAGCCCTTGCTCATTGGCTGTTGAGCCGACAATCGACTCGATATCCAGAAAAGGTGTTCCTAACAGTTGACCATTTTCAATCAGACGGATGCGGCCGGGCTGTTCTAAGATGAACAATCGGCCACTTCCATCACCCGCGTGGGTCAAATAAAGGGGCCGAGTTAAACCTGAGGCGATTTGAGTGAAGTTCGGAGTGATTTCTTCCAAGGCGGCGGGTTCCGGGAGGGCTACAGTAGCGGTATCCGTTGGCACCGAGGTCTCAGTTGGTTCTGGGATATTGGTTGAGGTAGCGGTTGAAGTCGGTTCGGCGGTGTTAAGCGCCTCAGTTTGTGTTACTGTTGGCTCAATGGCTGTGGCGGTGGGAACTGTGGGTTCAGCGACGACTTCGGTTGGTGTGGACGTGGGTTGCGAGGTTGACGTCTCTGTTGGTATTTCTTGCGCAACAGGTGTTGCGTTGGGCAAAGGTGTACTTGTTTCTTCCACGGGTACAATCGTGGGTAATGGTGGATTGGCTGGGCTGAGATTTAGGGTACAGCCGGTGAGAATGAAAAAATAGATGCTCCAAATAAATATTCGTGTAGACATTGGTTGTTTCTTTCGTGAATATAGTTAACCTTTTCAAAGGATGGGCTAGAGATAAAAGGGTAGGATAATAAAATGAAAAGATAATGAAGATTTAGCAAGTGGTAGTTGCTGTTCTAGAATTATTGTTTTGTGGCCCAAACAATGTACAGCGGATTACTTGTCGTTGTCGGTGGTTTTTCAAAGACTTGCGGTGTATCCCAGCCACTGGACTCGGTAAAGTAATGCCCAACGAGTTGGACATGCTGGGCATTGTTCAGGCTACGCCAAATGGCGACCGCTTTGGTGGGAAAACAGCGGTTTGAGAAGGAGAGGATAAAAGGACCTCCAGGTCTGAGCACGCGATTGACGGCCTGAAAGACCTTGATCGGCTGGATCAAATATTGTACTGAGACAGCGCAAATCACAGCATCAAATTGGGCGTCATCGTAGGGGAGGGTTGGCTCTTGATTGAGGTTGTGAATGATATATTCATCAAGTTGCGGATTATCAGCCATCTCATCGGCATTCATTCCCAAGCCAATTACCTTGGTTGGTCTGAGCGTGTCGGGTAGGTGCGAACGCCAACTGCTCATCAAATCAAGATAAACACCTTGGGGTGGCAATGTTTCTCCATAAAATTCACGGAGTGCGGCAATTGCTCCCTCGTCGATGTGGACGACTTTACGGGCAAAACTGTAAAACAGGCTATCATCCTGTTCATCAATGCGTTGAAAATATTCTAAAGGAAATATGTCAGGCATTATCGTCTCCTTTGGGGCGTCGGACCCACATCCAGCCTTCTTTTTTAGCCAAATTCCAATCTGTGGGGGGAATCGTTTGTCCCTGTAGAAAATCGATGCCCGCTAAAATACAGACAGCCGCATCAAATACATCATCATTTTCGATCATTAACTCGGGCTGTGCAGGCAGGTCAATGTAATGTGCCAAATCTTTAATCATTTCTTGTCGAATGGCTTGCCCATTTGAGCCTTTGTAGCCGGTTCGGATTAAATTATAGACGCTTAAGGTGGCCGCCGGGTAGACCTCTATCGCGGTGATTGACGCGGTCAATGGTGTTTGCCAAGCTAAGGGGATGGGTTGCTGGACTCGTTGACTGATTTCATCCAATAAGTTGAGGGCTGCGTGCGCCGTACGGGCAATTCTATCAGCACCCACATCCAAAGATTGTTTTCCGATTTCTTTCTTGATGACGCGGTCTGTCAAACGGCGAAAAAGCTGGTTGGCCGGAATGTCTAAAGGTTGTCCTGCTTGGTGTGTGACTAAAAGTTGGCCTAAATCGGCGGGCCAGCCGAGTGGCGCGTCGAGGGCTAAAAGGGTAGGTATGGCTGGGTTAATCCAGCTAACAATCCGATCAAGAATTGCGTTTTGGGTTGGTTCTTGGGCTACTTTTATAATACATCTGTCAGTTGCTGTGTGTTCACCAACAGCCAAACCCATACGCGGGGGTTGGGTGGCGCAATCAACGCCGATAATTCTAACCTTCATATGATGATTGATCTGATTGTAGGGCTTGGGCTAAATCTTCAGGGCGATCAAAGTCCTGTAAAATAACAGGTGTGTTAACTGAGACGCGTTCAGCTTGCGCTCTGTAAGCCTGAATGAGTGGACGCCCCCCTGTATCACCACTGACTTGACCAAGCGCTTCAAACAAAGCCCGATCAAATATTACCGGATTACCCCGCTTCCCTTCAAACTCGGGCCAGACGATCGGGGCTAAGGTTTCGCGATGTCGTTGGATCAGCTGAGTAATAATATCTGGTGTGATTTGTGGAAGATCGACCAGTAAAAACGCCGCGCTCCCGACTATGTCAGACAACGAGGCCAAGCCAGCTTGCATTGATGTGCTCTGACCTTCGGCCCAACGCTCATTGATGACAATGTTAACTGGATAGGGTTGAAGCAAGGCACGGCACTGCTCCACTTCAGCACCCAAGACAACGGTCACAGAGTATACATCTTTGACAGCGAGCGCTGCTGTTACAGCCCGTTCAAGGAAGGTTTGATCGTGCCAACGTGCCAGTTGTTTAGGGGAGCCAAAGCGGCTGGATGCGCCTGCGGCTAAAATGACGATGGCTGTTTGCCCCCAGACTTCGCTGACAGGATTAGTTTCATTGTGTAGGGAACTGAGGATCACTTGCTGCACATTTTTATCTTTGAGTAGCTGACCAGCCAACGCTTGAGCGACACCAATGTCAGAGAGTTGATCAGTTTTATTCAGCAGAGGAATAAATCTAGCTTGTTCTGGCCTATTTTTTTGCCCGCCCTCGATATGTGTAATTACTGTTGCGACAGTGTCGATGGTAATGGGTTGGCCTAAAAGTAATCCACTCAGTTCGCTGACTAAATTAGCGCGATGTACCGTCTCATCGTTAAGAGGCTGGCCCAGAATATCAAGACCGACAACAGGGGTGAGGATTGTGGTGCTTTCTGGAATGACTGGCTCGTGTTGGGCGGGGGCTTTAAAGGGACGCATTCGGGAACCATCTGCCTCATTGATAATCACATCAAAGTGCCCACTGGCCGCCAATACATCAACAGTCTGAGGCCCAATGCCAAAGGCTTTGCCACTTTCAGGGTCAGCGCGACCAATGAGTAAGACTTGCCCATGTTCTGCAATAGCAACATCAAGCGCTGGCAGAATATCGTCCACTGATTGTGTTTCTTCATCAAATGTGACATGAGCTGGGGCCCGTTGAATCTGGGCTGCAAAAATACGAGTGCTGGTTGTGGTGAGCACCTTGTAAGAAGATTTTGTCAGTTCTGTCGCCAATTGGAACATGGCAGAGGTTTTTCCGCCGCCTCCAACAAAGGCGATCACATCACCAGAGACAATTTGAAAGGCCTGAGCCAGCTGCATTATTCGCTATTACTCCGTTTTGTTTCATAGGCGAGGATGGCTTCTAGCACACCGCCCCCGATGGCTAGTGCTTTATCGCTAATGGTGAAACAATGTTCAATATTGCCCCGTGGGTCTAAATCCCCAATTTTGAAGCCGGTCTGGACAGTAACGTTTTGGTGGACTAACCCGCGTAACACGCCATCAAAGGGCGCTTGGACCGCTTGACCATCCACGGTAGCGATAAGTTGACCTTTTTTGATAATATCCCCGATCGCCACATAAGGTTTAACCTGCCCATTTGTTGGTGCCCGCAGGACTCGGTTGTCAGTGTGACCCCTTACCTCACCCGGAATTCCCGTGTTGGGTTCAGCTTCGCCATAGTAGAGCACTCGACCTAGATTATGCCCACGTTTGGTTTCAATCACCGCGTGACAATCTTTTTGGGCGACAAAACCGGGACCTAGGGCGATGACATATGGGGCGTCTTGAAGCTTGGTTCCTGTATTTTTTTTTGCCATGATGGCATCAACAAGGATTTGAGGTTGATAACTTTGTACGCTTGATCCATCAGTGTCAACGATAACAGGAATGATATCACTTAAAGATAGCATTAGGGCCTCATCAGTCGACGCAGCCCGTCGGGCTTGAACGCCCTCAATCGTCGTTTCATAATTGTAAACCACATCACCAAAAGAAACGGCCCGACGCACCATGGTCGGGGTGGCTAATTCTGTCATCATCAAAGGGAAGCCGCTCCGTTTTAGACGATAGGCGATGCCACTGGCTAAATCACCTGCGCCTTTGATAAGAATTAAACTATTTTTGAATTTGGGATTTAAGGCCATGAATGAGTCTTATTGTAGATTTGGACAACAGTCAGAATTGTCAGTACGGGGGAATTTTACCATTCTCTAAACATTTGTCGAGAATGAATATAGCGTAAGTATTTAAGATTTCCTGAACTTTGTCGGCGTGGTATAATATTGTCTCATTGAAGGCTAAGATTTTGTAGTTTTGATGATATGTGAGGAGGTTATTTTAATGGGAATTAGATTTATATTTGGATTTTTGGTGGGGAGCTTAATTGGCGCAACTGCAGTGTTGTTAACCACTCCTCAAAGTGGAAGTGCGATTCAAGCTGATGCTCGGTCACGCTGGGACCAAGCGATGGAAGAGGGTAAAAAGGCTGCCGCCGCAAAGCGGGCAGAAATGGAAGCACGGCTGGCGACCTTACGGACTAAATAGGTTGGTTGGGTGAATAGCACAATGCGCTTGAATAAAGCTTGTTGTGCTATTTTTATTTTAACTTTTTAGTAAGCGTTTGAGCGCGGTTTCAAAAACCCTCTTGGCTTGTTTCATCTCATCATCCGAGAAAATCTCATCTCGGCTTTTATAGGCTTTGTAGACTAAGGCTGCAGTATGTTGTAAATCCTCCCCATCCATTTGCAATTTATTAGAGACCAAAGCACCTCCAAGCATTAACGGCAGATAGATAAAATCAAATTCTGTCGGTTCACCAATTTCAATATTGTCTACAAGGTGATGGCTAACGGCTTGGCGTTCCTCAAGCGACCATGGTTGCTGTCCAATCGTTTGGGCAATTAAGCCAAAACTAGTGGCGATACCTAATTTTAGGATATGTGTGTAGCCCGCCCAGCGGATGACCTGAAATGGGTCTGTTGTATCAATACCTCCATCAACGGCTCGTTCCCAAATAGGGATCAGTAACCCGCCCATTCGTTTGGGGCTTGTCAAAAAAAGCTCACAGGTAAAGGTTAAAATTTTTGCGATTAAGATGGCCTCGCCAATTCTTAGACCTATTCCCATATCCGCAAAACGATTGACACTTTCACTGTACATGGCAATATACAACGGCTCAGTCATCAGTTCTTCTTTGAGCTTAGCTTGACGTAACTTCACCTCATGTTGAGCATGAACAAGAAAGTCAAGTTGGGCCTTCTCCCATATGACTTGATAGCCATGTTCAAGGGCTTGAGCAGACGAAGGTTCTTGAGCATCACCTTCGACCTTGATGGTGAATGATGCCTTTTGTACCTCTTCTGCTGTATATGTGGTTCCCAATGAGGCAGCCAAATCAAGCCCCACCGGATCATCGATGAGTTTAATATCAAATTGGCTCCTTGAACTTGTGGGACGGATGCGCTCACCATCTTCTTGTGCTTCAGCTTGGAGCGTAAATCCTAGTTCATATTGCCCTGATTTAGCATGTCGGGTGGTGCTGGCCGGGAGGGTCAATAATCCCGCTTCTCCTGGTCCCATCTCAAAACGAATGATCGATTCGCCAACCTCAAGGATGGGTTTGCCGCCTCGAAAAAGGCCTGAGGTTTTAGGGACATCGATTTGTATCCCGACCTTGATTGGAGCGTCAAGGGTATTTTGTAGGAATAAATAAAGGCTGGTCATTCCTCCTGGTGCAACTGCGGCGGGTTCGAAATGTCCCCCAAACTGAATATTGTCAGTTTCAAAGCGTTCTTCCTCGCTCAAATATTCGCCCATAATATCTGGGAAAAAATCAGCCATCGTGAACTCCTTTAAATGCTGTGGCTAGTACAGTTGGGCGTAGATAACTATACAGCAACAAGCATCCCAACGCCCAACTGTTTAGGTATTTCGCCCCTAATAACTGTTGCTTTACTTACGCCGCGAAATACTAGTGAATAGGTCTAACTTAACGTGCTATTGAGCTTGTCATAATGCTAATTGAACAATATCACGCCCCAATACTTTTGTCAACGTCTCCTATCGAAGGGTATTGGGTAAGCTGGTCTTGGTTACGATAGGCGACAACTAATTGTAGCATATTGATAATATAATGGGTTACTAGAGGTATGAGTAATTCGCCGCGCCAAATGAATAGGAGACAAAAAATAATGTTAATTGTGCCGGTTAAGATCATGCCAAGTGTGCCTTGAGGCTGATGCATAAACCCAAAGATAATTGAGCTAACAACAATTAAGATTGGTATAGGTAGAACCGTACCAAGCACGCCAAGCCATAAGGTTCGAAATAGAATTTCTTCCATTGCTACGGCAGGAATCAAAGCTAAACTGACGGGGATCCACTCGATTGATCGACGTGGTAAAATGCTCTGAACCACAATGGGGGAATAGAGATGTGCCCCAAAACGATTAATAATGGCTTGCATTAAGGGGTTTATGATAGCTTGAAGCAGAATCCCTAAACCAATGGCTATCCCGGTACTCCATAATAGATTTGGACTGACAAAACCAAGCTGCTCTTGAGAAAGTCCGCTACTCCACGCTAACAATAGACAAATAGAAACCAATATTAAGCGGGTTATTAGTTCAGGGATAGATAAGAGCAGATTAAAATCAGGTTTATAATTTTTGAGGATTTGATTACTACGATAGGTTGCCCAAGCCAGTCCGGACGTTAAAACTAGAATGCCAAGTAGGGTCCCATAAAACAGTAATGTTGAAAATGTGAGGTTGGTCATACTTGTGTCTGCAAATTATTTAGCGAAGAGCTCGACCATTTGCCAGAGCGTGGTCAAGCGGCTGCCCCTCACGAACAACGTAGTGAGGGATATGGCTGGCCGTTAGCTCGATTTCAGTTTCCATTGAGTCATATGGTGCATCAAAACTGCCAGCATCAATGATGACGGCGGTCACTCGTACCCCCCGACTCATCAAGTGACGAGCCGCAGCCACCCACTCCAAATTTGGGGATGGGGTGATGATGATGAGGGTGGTGTTGCGCCCAAAGCGTAGGGTTTCGGCAGCCAAAACTTCTGCTAACGGAATAGCTCCGTGTGCCCCAATTACAGCCAACATCTCATTGATCCGACTCATTTGCCGATCACCTCGGTCACTTTGGGCAATCTCGCGATGTTGACCACTGGGGTAAGTGATTAGTCCCAAGGCTCGATTTTGGCGGAGAAAATGTTTGCTAACTGAGGCAGCAATCGTAACCCCATACTCCTCAGTGCTCGGCAGGAGTTGAAATTCAGGAAGCTTTTCCCAGGGCACCTCAGGCAGCGAGGGGGCTTCAGCTTCTCTAGGATCAACCCCAGCTTGAACCCGTTTCTCTAAATCGAGAAATACCCAAACATCAGCCATTGGATCTAACTCAAACTCTTTCACCATCATTCGGCCGGTGCGAGCGGTGCTGCGCCAGTGGATGCGATTGAGACTATCACCAAAAACGTACTCCCGAATACCGGATACATTGGTGGTAACATAGTGAGTACGTCGCCGAACGGCCTCTCCACCAGTTTGTTCGCCAATTGGCGGTTGAAACGCCGGAATGTCGATGGCTCTAGGATAAATCACCACGTGGGAGGTGAATTTGGTTAGCTCTTTTTTGAAGAGATACAACCCAAAAGGATCGCCGCTGGAAAGGGTAACTGGGCCGAGTGTAAAGCGACCGCGTTGATAGGCTGGGGTACGAATGTGCCAACTGTGTTGACGCTTGCCGCCAAGGTTTGAGGTAACCCGACTGGCACGGTGGTTGGGTAACTCTGAATGATCTTTAAGCTCGATCCATAGCTTGGGCAACCGGCTTGTATTTTCAATGACAAATCGCTCATCGATGAAGTCACCCGCCTGAACATAGCGTGAGCGAATTTGGCGAGTTACCCGAACTTGATTGACATTGAGCCAAGCCCATAAAAATGAAAATAAAAGCAAGGCTGTGAATAGATAGGTGAGACTAAAAAAGATGGCATTCCCAATACCAAGGGCGGCAATCAGCGAAATTAACCATAGGAGATAGAGTACCCAGCTTCGTTCTAAGCTTCGCAAAAAATGTTCCTCCGTGAGTTGGGCGTGTTAGCTAGCAACACGGGTGCCTGGTACAGGAATCGAAGAGATAATTTCGTCAATCACCTCACGTGGATCAACATTTTTGATGCGAGCAGCCGGGCTGATAATCAAGCGGTGGGCCAATGTTGTTTCGGCTAGATATTTGATGTCATCGGGAATAATATAATCTCGATCTCGCATTGCTGCCAGAGCTTGACTGGTCCGATAAAGCGCCAAACTCCCCCGTGGACTGGCCCCAAGATAAACATCAGGGTGGTCACGAGTGGTGGCACAGATGTTAACGATATACTGTTTAACCAGATCATCCGCATAAACTTGCTTGACAGCATTTTGGGCCTCAACCAGTTCTTCTTGGCTCACAACTTGATCTAGTTCATCAATCGGATGAACAAATTGTTGGGCCACCAACATTTTGACTTCACTATCTTTGTCAGGATAGCCAAGATGAATACGAAGCATAAAGCGGTCGAGTTGGGCTTCTGGTAGTGGGAAAGTGCCTTCATACTCGATAGGGTTTTGAGTGGCTAATACTAAAAAAGGGCTATCCAGATCATATGTCGCCCCATCAACGGTGACTTGTCCTTCCGCCATTGCCTCAAGGAGCGCACTTTGTGTTTTTGGGGTAGCTCGGTTGATCTCATCGGCTAACATAATTTGCGCAAACACAGGCCCAGGCCGGAATTCAAATTCGTGTGTCTTTTGGTTAAAGATGGACACCCCAGTTACATCACTGGGCAACATATCAGGTGTAAACTGAATACGGCGAAAGGTACATCCAATTGAACGAGCCACGGCTCTGGCTAAAATAGTTTTCCCGGTTCCTGGGACATCTTCAATCAAAATATGACCCTGACACAACAGGGCTAACAGCGTCTCTTCAACGGATTTGTGTTTACCAATAATGACTTTTTCGACATTATGGGTTACTTTTTCGGCAAAGGTCTGTACGATGTTCATCGAGCTGAGGCAACTCCTTATTTGATCATAGAATTGGGCCAATTACATAATTGGGTCATTATACCAGTTTTGGAAAGGCTGGACAATATAGTTTGAATCAAGAATTCCTGCATATTTAAGGTTTGTGTAAATTTGCACGAGAATAAAAAGTTGTGTAAGGTCTTTCCGTTGCTGGTAACCAGTCTTGAGTAAATGACAATAAAGTTTGAATATAGGCTAACCTAGTCCACTATAGTTAACGGTATTAAATGTTACATTAAGGTAGAGAACGTATGGTGGGCAAATTAAACAACGGCTTTTAAATGGCGGAGTAAGTCACATGCGTACAGGTTATGTATACAATGATGTATTCACTAAACATAATATGCCAGGGCATCCAGAGAATGCTAAACGATTGGTGGCAATTATGGATTATCTGCAAAAGCAAAGTATTTTGCAGCAGCTTACGGAGGTGCCTAGCAGACCTGCTACCACAGAGGAATTGGCACGTTGTCATCACGTTCGTCATATTCAACTGGTCGAAGAGGTGAGTCGTCGCGGGGGTGGCCGATTAGATGCGGATACCTATACTAATGAATTTTCATTTGAAGCAGCGACTAAGGCTGCAGGTGGCTTGATTGATTTAACTTCGGCTGTTGTGAATAGAACGCTGGATAATGGGTTTGCCCTGGTTCGTCCCCCAGGCCACCACGCTGTACCTACTCAAGCAATGGGGTTTTGTCTGTTTGGAACGGTCGCAGTGGCAGCGCGTGCCGCAATTAGCGATATGGGTCTTGAACGCGTGGCTATCGTGGACTTTGATGTTCATCATGGCAATGGGACGCAAGATATCTTAAACGAAGACCCGAATATACTTTTTGTATCAAGCCATCAGTATCCCTTTTATCCGGGAACGGGAGGCATCAATGAAATTGGTGGCGGCAAAGCTACGGGAACGATGGTCAATCTGCCACTTGATGTGGGAACGAATGACGAAGGGTTTGCCCGCTTGTATGGAGATGTGGTCATTCCGCTTTTACGGCGATTTCAGCCAGAGCTAATTTTGGTGTCAGCTGGTTTTGATGCGCACTGGCAAGATCCCTTGGCCAATATGGGCTGGAGTTTGAGCGGTTGCCATCAGCTTTGTAAAGATTTGATTGCCTTGGCAGATGAACTTTGTGAGGGCCGGATTGTCTTTACGCTCGAAGGTGGTTATAATCTTGATGTGTTGGCCCCGGCTGTTGGGAACGTGTTTCGGGCGCTACTAAATGATTGGGTCGTTGATGATCCGATTGGTTCATCACCTTACAAAACACCTGATGTTGTAAGCTTGGCCACCCAACTTAAACAAATTCATAAATTATAGAACATGGGTGTTTCTACACCTACACCCTGTCTGGTCGGGGCTCCGAAATGGGTCCTTTACGCCTTTCACGAAAACGATTTGGGTCGTCTGATAAAATTGAATAGACCCAATTTTTCTGTGGAAAGGCTTGCAAACCGTGCTACAAGTAAGCGGTTAAATCGTGGATACTATTATCCCCATCGCCCATTTTTTCTTGGCACGGTCCTATTTTTGTGCTGTAATTCGCTTGGACCCGACAACGATTTTACAAATGTAAGGATAATATTGCTTCGTGCATGAGCAGCCTCAAACGAATGACTCGCGACGTTACATAGAATTCAACTCAACTCACGGCTACATTATTTTAACCGCTACCATATTAGGAGCGAGCTTAGTTTCTCTAGATGGGACGATCGTCACTGTTGCCCTTCCCCAAATTCAGACCGAGTTTAACACTTCGATTTCTGGGTTACAGTGGTTAATTGATGTTTATATTTTATTTTTAACCGTACCGATATTAGTCGCTGGCTCACTCAGTGACCGGTATGGTCGTAAGCTGTTCTTTAACATTGGGTTGGTTGGTTTTACGATTACCTCTGTGGCCTGTGGGGCCGCAGCGACGTTAGATCAACTGATCGTTGCTCGTATTTTTCAGGGTATTTCGGGGGCAATTATGCTTCCAGGCAGTCTGGCCATCCTAAATGCAACATTTTCTCCAGATGTGCGGGGGAAAACGGTTGGGATTTGGTCGGCCTTTACCCCGCTTGCTACGGCTGTTGGGCCACTGCTTGGGGGTTGGTTGGTTGATAATGTATCATGGCGAGCTGCTTTTTACATCAATTTGCCAATCGGTATCATTGCCTTATTCATGAGTTGGCGATTTATTCCCGAAAGCAAAAGCCGCTCTATGCCTGAAAGTACAGACTGGTGGGGCGCTGGCTTGATTACAGTTGGTCTGGGAGCATTTATTTATAGCTTGATTGAAGGCCCCAAACTAGGCTGGACTGACCCGCTAGTTGTCACTGCTATCGTAGCCTTTATTGTCTGTTCTATTGCCTTCTGGCTGGTTGAAACCCGTATTGAACATCCAATGATCCCTTTTGCACTGTTCAAAAGTCGTGCCTTCAGTGGGGTTACACTGGTCACATTTATCCTGTTTTTTGCAATGAGTGGTGTTTTCTTTTTTCTAAATTTGAATTTACAGCAAATTCAAGGATTTTCTGCCACTGTAACAGGCTTGGCATTTATGCCCATCATCATCCCTCTCTTTCTCATGTCACAATGGGTCGGGCGCTTTGTTGACCGAACTGGGCCGAGAATGCCGATGATTATTGGGCCGATCGTTATTGCCATTGGTTTTTTCTGGTATATGATTCCAGGTACCGAGGCTAATTATTGGCTAACATTTTTTCCAGCCACTACAATTTTCGGTCTGGGTTTAGGGATTACCCTGGCTCCATTAACAACCGTGGCCTTAAGTGCGGTGCCAATTCATCTATCTGGCTTGGCTTCTGGCGTGAGCAATGCTGTATCAAGGGTTGCAACCATGTTGGCGGTGGCAATGCTAGGGTTATTGATGGTGCTCTGGTTTAGCAATTCACTGGCAGAACGCACGGCACCATTGGACTTAACGAATACCGAGCGTGAATTGTTGCAAAAAGAGTCGATCAACTTGGGGGGGGCTGAGGTCCCCGTAGAACTACAATCAAACCTAGTAGAAGGGGTTGACTCAGCCATCCGTGAGTCATTTGTGGATGCATTTCGAGCAATGATGGGATTGTGTGGGATATTAACCTTGTTTGGGGCCTGGGTATCTGCCTTGACGATCCATAACGATGTGATTGATTATCAGGCAGTAGCCCAACGCTCTTCGGAGTTTATTCCACCGCATTGATGGTTTTGTAGTGAAGGATTTTAGTTCTTTGTGGTAAAATATTGTTTGGGAACGAAATAATATTTGCTGTTCATTGTCAGATCAGGATTGGGTCACCTTTACAGGGTTACTACTTTTCCTAATCTGGCCTTTTTTATGGGAATAATTAAGGATGGGGATGTGTTTCTATGAGACGATTTCTGACCACGTCGAGACGATTTCTGACCGGATTACAACAACCTAAACGGTTGTTAGTTATATTGCTTGCTATTGTTGTTTTTGGGCTGGTAATGCTCAATGCAACTCGTATATCTTGGTTTGGTGTGGTTGATAGTGCGGCAGATGTTAGAGCCTCTGTCCCAACTGAGGACATTCCACCGCCAACCAAAACACCAACCAAAACAAAAACACCAATCCCGACAAAAACACCAACTGTAACCAATACGCCGCTACCAACGAGCACCTTTACGCCGACATCAATTCCTACGGCTACGTTGTCAACAACGGTGTCTGCCGCCTCTACCTCAACCCCAACAGCGACAATTGACTCATCAATAGGGATAATTGATCTTGATTTGAGCACCTGCAATGCTGCTGGCTGTGGTGTCAACGCCAAGATACTACCTACGGCTGTTTATTCCTCCAACCTGCTTTTGGCTGCTACGCCGCACCAACGCCGCGATTGTCCAGAATGTCCGACAAATCCGGTGCTTAGTGAGGCTGAACTTAATCAACTGCTTCAAGCTAACCCTGCGACTTTAGCTCGCTTACGGGCAATCGCTCTATCACAAGAAACCTACGAAGTTGCACCGGGCATTGTCTACATTGTTCATAAAAATGTTCATCACGTCGTCATTGATTTGGCCGCGAGCGACTTTACCTTACGCAATGTGCTGCCTACCACTGTTGAGCGTGGTACATTGATTCCCCCTTCATATTGTTACACCCCAAACTCTCTCATCGTGATGGATGCTGACTACCACGGGCTGAATGGAAGTAACAAGCTAGAAACAGGCGAGGTTCCCTTCCATCACCAAGGGCGGGCCGCCTTGTTTGATTTAAATGGCCGTTTTGATCTTGATATTATCCGTGATCCTGAGCTTCTCAATCAAACCAATATTTCTTGGGGAAGCGGCCCCATTTTTATGTGGGATGGGGCTTACAATTACAATCCGTTTCAGGAATGGTTTGAGGAAGAAGCCTTAGAATATTATCGTACCACCCGTTGGGCCAAAGCCACGATAGCGATTACTGAAAATCGACAACACCTTTTCTTGAGCGTTTCATATGGGCAAACAATGGAGAGTCATGCCAACAACATCATCGAACTTGGCCAAAAGTGGGGTCTCAAGCCTGATCGTGCCATGCGTTTTGATGGTGGGGAAAGTGCCTATTTATCAATTCGGATCGGCGACAAAATGGTTCCACTATTAGAGCTTGAAGAACCATTGATCGTCAACTGTTTTGTCGTTGAACGTATGCCAGCGCCTCAGACAAGTGTGGCGATCAGTAATTAGAAGGCTAATCCCAGCACTTCTTTCGCCAAAGTAACTTTATCCTCACTTGACCGCATAATTGTTTGGGTCACCAACGTTTTTAGGCCCATACCATCTAAGGGCGTCTTCGCTGCCTCGTCAGCATGATCGATAATATAACCTGTCAAAATATCACCGAAATGACGGGCTACCCCGATTGGTGATACATCCATACCCAACTCAGTCATCATTTTAGCCGCAGGACCTTTGATGGCCTGTCCTCCCACGATAGGTGAAACACCGATTTTTGGTACTTTTGTGGCCATGATAATTCGTTTGAGGCTATCCATCGATAAGATGGGGTCAATGCTAAGAAGTGGGTTACTCGGACAAATTACAATGGCTTCAGCCTCGCGGACCGCATTGATAACTTCTCGGCTGGGCTGAGCCTGATCTGCCCCCTCGAAGCGAAGACCGGTGACAACTGGCTCACAGCGTTGATGGACAAAATACTCCTGAAAGGCTAGCTCACCATCAGCCGTCTGCACTATAGTGCGGATGGGATCTTCACTCATTGGCAATACTGTACATCGAACCCCTAAGCGACGACAAAGCTCCTTTGTCACCCAATTGTACGGATACCCCTCACGTAGCCAGTTGGAGCGAAGTAGATGTGTGGCTAGATCGCGATCACCAAGTTGAAACCAGGTTGGTCCACCATATCGGGCCAGACCAAGCATCATATTCCACGTTTCGTCTTTGAGACCCCACCCTCGAAAGGGATCTGCCATTTCAGCTAGTGTATACATAACCGTGTCTAAATCAGGTGAAATGTGCAGCCCAACATGTTCAAAATCATCACCTGTGTTCACGATGACGGTCAGGCTATCTGGAGCAACAATCTGGGCGAGGCCATAGGCTAACTTGGCTCCACCTACCCCGCCTGCGAGGGCTACAATCTTTTTGGTTATCTTTTCGCTCATTTTACCTCGGTTGGCCATTGGTTATTGGGCTGATTGATACAACGTTTCTTCTGCCCTGGAAACACTGATTTTATACAGCCTTGACCTGTGAGCCAAATTACCCCGCTAATTCGCCATTCATTACAATCCCCACTACAATTTGTTAGTGCGACAGACGATTTCCTCTCTTCTACAAAAAGCCTCCTTTTTTAACGATCCGGTCAATCGCGGCTGGTTTGTCATTTTTATGGGAACGATTACCCGGATTGGGTTTAATTTTTTAACAGGCGTCCTTATTGTTCGTACATTTGGCCCTGAGAATTTTGGCGTATACTCGCTCTTGCTGGCGGTTGGCGGTATCGGTGGAGTAATTGTTGATATTGGAATGACCGAAGCCGCAGTCAAACACGTTGCAGCAGAGTGGTCGACCTCGCGAACCCAGGCTGGCGTTCGGGCGCAAGTCTTTTTCTGGTCTCGTATAATCACTGCTGGCATCGGTATTTTTCTTGGTTTAATCTTTGCTCAACCTATCACGACTTACCTCCTCAATCTTCCTGAGAGTGCGCCTCTTTTTGCCCTCGCCTTACTGGGCATTGCCACCACTGCCTTAAATGGATCGGTCAATGCCATTCTGCAAGCAACGGGTAACTTTAGTAAGATATCAATCAGTTTGATTCTTAGCTCGGCGTTAGCCCTCGTTATTGCGGTCAGCTTATCATTGGCTGGTTTTCTTACGGTGTCTACGGCGATCGTCTTTGTTGGGGCTGGAACGGCGTTGACGGGCTTTTTGATTGGGTGGCGATTGCTGCCAACAGACTGGGGCACGCTACATTCGCCCCTTGCCTTTCCTGGCTGGCCAACGTTGAGAGAGCAAGGTGGCGAGTTACTACGTTTTGGCAGTTGGTTGTGGATTGCCAATATTCTCAAAGTTCTTGGCAACTACCTGGATTTTTTCCTCCTCAATTTGTGGCTCACCCCTGCGGTGGTGGGCATTTATGCCTTGGCCCAAGGATTGGCAGCACGAGCCGAAATCGTCAATCATAGTCTCTACACCGTTTTGATCCCGATGGCCTCTGCCTTACAAGGCCGAGCCGCCTTGTGGCAATATTTGCGCCAAAGTGTTATTCGTGGGGGCGTGGCGAGCCTGATTTTGTTGCTGGTAATGTCAATTGCAGCTTGGTTTATTCCCTTTTTTTATGGGGGTGAATTCACATCTTCAATTGTCCTGTTTCAATTACTTTTAGGGGTTGTTATTTTTGATATTTTGACCCTGCCTATTCTACTTCTAATTTATACCTTTGACCGACCTGATTTATCTGCCTTGGCTGAAGGGGTGCGCGTGGTGGTTTTGATTGGAGTCGCTACCTGGCTTATCCCGACGCTTGGCGGGGTGGGGGCTATCATTGCCAAGTTTGTAGCAAAGTTGGTGGGTGTGTTGTTGACGATTGTCCTGTTGGTCCAACACAATAGAAAATCGACGGGTTTGGAGCAATCGAATTAGCGTTCTCTTCAGAGGAAAAAATTATCAACATCATCATTGTGAATTACGCTTATAACAATCAATACAAAACCCCAACTGCGTTACTAGAGCACTATGTCAACCTCACGGGTTGGGCCGAAGGTGTACAGTTAGCTGGTGGTAAAGTTTTTGTGTTTCAACGCTTTTTGCAGAATGAAACGTTAGAGCGAAATGGAGTCCAATATCGATTTTGTGCTGATTCTTTTGGCCCAATTGTCCGTAGTTGGCAGCAGCCTTGGTCAATGCACTGGCAAATTAAAAAGTTGGTTCAACAATTGTTAGCTAACCAAGAACAAGTTGCGGTGCAAGTAAATGGCCTGCTCTTTCCCCTGCATATTCGAACGTTGCGCTGGTTGTTGCCAGCCGAGTGTCCCGTCGTTGTCCAGCATCACGCTGAACGACCTTGGAAATGGCCCTTAAGGGTTCTCCAGCGCTATGGGTTGCGGGTCGTTGATCGTTTCTTTTTTACAACACACGCTTTGGCCGAACCTTGGTTAGTGCAAAATTTGATCGGCTCATTGCAGCAAGTTGATGAAATTGTAGAGACATCATCTTCATTTCAATTTCAGTCTCGTTCTACTGCTCGAAGTATTACCAAAATGCAGGGAGTCCCTGTCGTTTTTTGGGCAGGTCGATTGACTGCTGTCAAAGATCCATTGACTATTTTAACTGGCTTTGAGATAACCCTACGACGGTTGCCTGATATGCGCCTCTATATGGCTTATTTAGATGGTGATTTATTACCTGAGATTCAGGCAAAGCTAACTGCTAATCCTAACTTACAACAGGCTGTGTCTCTACTAGGCTCTATCCCTCATCAAGAAATCGCAACGTACTACAATAGTGCTGATATTTTTGTGCAAGGGAGTGAACGGGAGGGCAGTGGCATTGCTTTATTAGATGCGTTGGCCTGTGGCGTTGTTCCTGTGGTGACCAATATTCCATCGTTTCAAGTGATTACAAATGGGGGCACAATTGGTCAGTTATGGCCTGTTGGGGATGCGGCGGCTTTTGCCGAGGCATTGTTAAGTGTGATTGATAATGACATCGAGGCCCAATCTCTGGCCGCTCGACAATTTTTCGAAGCCAAACTCAGTTTTGAGCAATTAGGAAGACAGGCTTTAGCTGCGTTTGATCTCGCTGTGAAGAAACGTTTACAGAACAATGATCAACATTGAGGGAAATAAAAAGAGCTTGGGATGACTAAATACCCCAAGCTCTTTTGAAGATGTTCTTCTTAAAGTTTAATCATCAATATAGGCATCGTCATCATCTGAGTCTTCTGGAATGTCTAATACGGGTAGGGTAAATTGGAAATTAGACCCTTTGCCTAACTCGCTCTCAATCCAAATATGGCCATCGTGCAATTCGACGAGAGATCGACATATGGCTAATCCTAGCCCAGTCCCTCGGCGGCGGCGTTCCAGATCCTCATCTTCTGCTTGCTCAAAGCGATTGAATAGTGATTCAAGTTTATCTTCGGGAATACCCTCACCAGTATCTTGAACTCCAATGCGGACTGTATCTGAGTCTTCCTGATATTTCGCGTGGATAGTGACGCTGCCCTCTTTGGTAAATTTGTTCGCATTCGATAACAAGTTTGTCAGAACCTGTCGAATACGCAGTGGATCAATCCACATGTCTGGTAATTCATCGGGAATGTCCAGCTTTAATTCTACGTTTTCTGCCCAATCTAGCCCCATATTCACTTCATAAATACCTGTTAAGAAATCGTGTAAATCGACTTCTTCAGGATAAATGGCTAGACCCCCAGCCTCCATCTTGGATAAATCAAATAAATCATTGATGAGTTCAGTCGTATTATTTACCGCATCCATCGTGTTGCTGATCCACTCTTGTTGTTGATCAGCTAAATTATCGAGGTGATTGTTTTGCAATAACATTAACCAGCCACTGGCAATGGACAAAGGCGTTCGCAAATCGTGGGTAACATTGTTCAGCCACTCTTTACGTACCCGATTGGCCTCCATCTCATTGGCCCAACTTTCCTCAATTTGGGACATGGCTTGTTGTAATTCTTCTGTACGGTCAGATACACGACGTTCCAAATCATCGTTCAAGGCCGCATTCTCAATTGAAACTGCAGCTTGGTTGGCAAAGATGATCAACGGGGGTAAATCTTTCTTATCAAAGCGAGCCTTGATTGAGCGATTTTCCACATACACTGCGCCAATGTGTGCCCCATGTGACGTGAGCGGAACGCACATGATTGAGCGTAATTTCAGATCAAGGACACTGGCCGCTTTTCCAAAACTAGGGCTGTTCATCGCATCATAGACAAGCTGTGGCTCACCTGTCTCAAGAGATTTATTCAATACAGATTTGCTAATTTGAAATTCTGCATCTGGAATTTCGGTGCCATCCAAACTTTTCTTCACCCGAAAATCTAGGGTGCCATCAGGCTCGACAAGAACGACAAAACCTTGCTCGGCACCAACCAGATTCATTGCCTCGTCTACAACATACTCTAAGAGCGGGGACAGATTACGGATTTGAGCCATTTGGCGGCTAATATTGAGTACATTTTCT
Source organism: Phycisphaerae bacterium (assembly GCA_028285035.1). The sequence continues at coordinate 65,113 of JANQQF010000071.1, read as the reverse complement.
AACAGATCGGGATCCATTAATTACCTCTCAACCCACATTGTAGTGATACTTAAAAGTGCCTGCACTTTAGATTTATGCAGTGGCAATTTTTATCTAAATTAGAATGGTCAATTGATGCTACTTCCAGTTTTGCTCTATTTTTGATGTACGAGGTATCAAAAAATGGTATTAGGAAAAATAATTTGCAAACAAAACCTATGTAAGAAGTGTCAACACGCAATGTCTCTGAATTATACCCAATAATCAAGTGGGACACAATATGTATGAAAAAATGTCGACACGTTTTAATTTTATTATAGGATAGAACAAGTTTCAAGGGTTTAAGATACGATTTTTTATTGTAGACTTGTCTAAGATAAGTCCGAAATCATCAAAAATCTATATGACTTTAGTCAGGGGCGCAGGCTATCTTGAGGAGGATAGAAATTTCTGACATTTTTGATTTGGGAATATAACTTTAGACTGATGTATATTGTATTAATATTAGCTATCCTAACAGGAGGAATTTGGGTATTAACTTCTCTTGCGATTTTTAAGATTTATTGTTAAAATTTTTACGACCTCACAAAAACTCTTTATACCACGATCACCATTACACGACTATCTGAATGATACTCCTCAATCAGGAAGGGATATCCCTCAAATGAGACAATCTAATGTAGTTTCAGATAAGCAGTTGGTTCAAGAAGTGATTAAACCAATTCTTTATGGTGATATTTTTGAATATCCTCTAAAGTTTGATGAAATTCATAGATTTTTAGAAATTACGATGACATCAGAGCAACTACAAATGTTGCTTGATCGAGCATTGGAAGAAAAGATTATAAGAGAGCAGGACGGATTTTATAGTTTGTTCAATCGCTACGCTTTGGTTGACAAGCGCCGAGAGCGTTGGTTAGCTGCCCAGACGTTATGGCCAAAGGCCCGTTATTTTGGCCAGTGGATTGCCTCATTGCCCTTTGTCCGTATGGTTGCTGTGACAGGGGCTTTGGCTGTGGAGAATCCTCGTGACAAAATTGATGATATTGATTACTTTATTGTGACCCAACCCGGTCGACTCTGGTTGTGTCGTGCTTTAGTCATTTTTCTGGTGCGATATGGGCACTTACGCGGTGTGCATCTATGCCCCAATTACTTGTTAACCGAAAATGTTCTCAACTTTAAGGAGAGAAATCTATTTATTGCTCGTGAGATGACTCAAATGGTGCCCTTATTTGGCGAAGATATCTATGTTCAGATGCGAGAATCGAATGGTTGGGTAAAAGAGTTTTTGCCTCAATCAATCGGGTTAAAGCTAGATACAGTTGATGATCAATTATCATTGATACAACGTACAATCAAAGGTGCTAGTGAGTTTCTGCTATCAGGCTTTCTTGGGGATTGGTTGGAGAAACCCTTGCAACATTATCAAATTATGAAACATCAACGCTTGGCGGCAAAATATAAGGCCAGTGACAAAGTGATCTTTACGTCTGATCAATGTAAAGGGCATTACAATGGACATGGAACCCAAACGATGGGAGCCTATCGCCATCGTATCAATGAATATTTTCACTCGGCGGTGCACATCCCCACTGATTAACCTGATCCAGTTGTTTGACACATTTTTCCGATCATCATACCATGATCCAACTCAATAGCCATGTTGAGATTGAGGCTAAAAATGACTGATATCCTATTTGGACAATCCTATTACCTTCACTTTGATCCCAAGCTGTGGGCTGCAATGCAACCCTATCCCCCATTGGGGTGTCTATACGCGGCGGCTTACACCCGTGACCTTGGGTATGATGTGGCCTTATTCGACGCCATGCTGGCTCAGTCGGAGCAGGAATGGGAAGCTGCCTTGGATAAGCATCAGCCCAAATATGCTGTCTTGTATGAAGATAGTTTTAATTATTTGAGCAAAATGTGCTTGTTACGGATGCGTGAGGCTGCCTTTACGATGATGACCGCAGCCAAAGCGCGTGGTTGTACTGTTATTGTCTCCGGCTCTGATGCTACTGATCAGGCTGCCCGATATTTTGATCACGGCGCTGATTTTCTATTAATGGGCGAAGGTGAGGTCACTCTGGGTGAGTTACTTCATCAGTTAGAGGGGCAAGGTGAGCTGAATGGATCGAGCGATGGGTTGCAGGCCATTGCTGGCTTGGCTTGGCGGGATGGTGAGCAGATTAAACAAACGATCGAGCGACCCTTTGAGCGAGATCTTGATCGATTTCCTTTTCCAGCCTGGGATTTGGTCAATATCAATCAATACAAAACAATTTGGTATGAGCATCACGGCTACTACTCGATGAATATGGTCACCACTCGGGGCTGCCCGTATCGTTGCAATTGGTGTGCCAAGCCCATTTATGGACGACGGTACAATAGCCGAAGTCCTGAAAATGTCGTCGCTGAATTGAGATGGCTTAAAGAGACGTTTCAACCGGACCACATTTGGTTTGCCGACGATATTTTTGGCTTAAAGCCAGGCTGGATTGAGCGTTTTAGTGAATTGGCGGTTGAACAGGACGCCCGGGTGCCATTCAAATGTCTGCAACGGGTTGATTTGATCACCGACGAGATTGCGTCAGCGTTGCAGGCGGCTCACTGTAAAACAGTATGGGTCGGGGCAGAGTCTGGATCGCAAAAAATCTTAGATGCAATGGATAAGGATACTCAAGTGGCTGATATTTATACCGCCGCTGAGAAACTGCACGAAGTTGGTATTGAAATCTGCTTCTTCCTCCAATTTGGTTATCCTGGCGAAGAATGGGACGAAATTCAGGAAACGCTCCAAATGGTGCGTGAATGTCAGCCAGATGATATTGGTATTTCAGTGTCATATCCGTTGCCGGGCACCAAGTTTTATGAACAAGTTCGCCTAGAGCTAGGGGATAAAACAAACTGGACCGACTCAGATGATTTAGCAATGCTTTATCACGGCCCCTTCATCGAAGATTTTTATCGGGAGCTGCATCATCGTGTGCATCACGAATTTCGTGCTCGCAAGGCTTGGCGTAGTCTCACCCAAGTTGTGCGTCAACCCCACACCTTTCGGCCAAAACACATTCGCCAAGGGATATCAATCCCCGTTAATTTAGCGCGTTTGGCAAGATCATCAAATAAATTGAAAAAATTGGCTCAAGTGCCATCTGATCCGATTAAATTTGAACTGCAATCAACCTGATTATCCAATCGACTTGATTGCCCAATCAACCTGAGAGGAATCATGAACAATAAAGTTGCTTTACTTTGCTCAAAAGTCTGCCGGTTAACCTATGTCAAAGAGTATGAATTCAAAAATTTTCAACTGACGGCTCGTTTTGATAACGCGGGCACTGATACCCAAGGGATATTTGGCATCGCTTATGATGACACCTTGGTTATTGGCTTTCGTGGTACAGAAGAGACTAATATGACGGATTGGATCACCGATTTGAAATTTTTTCAGAGCGATTATCCCTTTGCCGATAAGAGTGGTGTTCAAGTCCATTCTGGCTTTCTTGAGTCATATAGTTCTGTGCGTGATGCCGTGTTGCAACAGGTTAAATCAAGCGATTTGAAGAAGGTCATGTGTACCGGGCATAGCTTGGGCGGCCCGTTGGCAAATTTTGCGGCCTTGGATGTTAGTCTCAACTTCTCTGGCAAAGATGTGACCTGTTACACCTTTGGTTCACCCAAGCCAGGAAATGACAATTTTGCCAAACTATACAAGAAGCAGGTTCCCGATACCTATCGTGTTGTTAATGGGGCCGATAAAGTGCCGGTTCTCCCCCCTGGCTCCTATGAACACGTGGGTAAATTGCAAGAAGTTGGCCAAAGCGGTGGCGGGGCAACGTCACTCAAAAACCAGATGGTTGACAGTGTCAAAGACTCGGTGATGGATCATGTCCCGAACGCTTATATTGAGACCCTGCAAAAATTGTAATGGATATTCTCCTCTCCCACGGCTATTTCATTGCCGAAGATGAACATGAACAACAGATTATGAAACCCTATCCGCCTTTGGGATTGCTCTACATTTCCTCTTATCTCAAAGCGCAGGGCTTTACGGTCGATGTTTATGATAGCACGTTTGAAACCCTCGCGGGATTTAAATGGTACCTCGCTCAAAATAAACCTAGCTTGGTCGGCCTTTATTGCAATTTGATGACCAAGCAAAATATTCTGACGATGATTGACCTTTGTCGTGGCATCGGCGCTAAGGTGATTTTAGGTGGCCCCGAACCCCCTCACTACGCTCAAGAATATCTTGACGCTGGTGTAGATGTCATTGTGATCGGTGAGGGCGAGCAGACGCTGGCTGAACTCATTCCACATTTGGCCAAGCACGGGACGAGTAGCTTGGGCCAAATTTTAGGCATTGCTTATCTTGATGAAAATGGGCAGGCAACAAAAAATCCGCCCCGACCACAAATTTCCCATCTTTCTGACCAGCCTTGGCCTGATCGCGAGGCCATTCCTCTGGAAAAATATTTGCAAACGTGGCAAACGCACCACGCAGTTCGCTCGACATCATTGATTACGGCCCGAGGGTGCCCCTACACTTGTACCTGGTGTAGCCATTCGGTTTTTGGGGAAACCCATCGCCGTCGTACCCCGCAAGATGTGGTCGATGAAGTGGCTTGGCTGGTGGAACGATACCAACCGGATCAGCTTTGGTATGCTGATGACGTTTTCACCATTCATACCCGTTGGTTTCTACAATATGCCGATTTGCTCAAGCAGCGTGGTCTACGGCTGCCCTTTGAGTGTATTAGTCGGGCCGATCGGCTTAACGAGAAAGTGGTTGATGCCTTAGCTGAGATGGGCTGTTATCGGCTGTGGTTGGGGGCAGAGAGTGGCTCGCAGCGCATTCTGGATGCGATGAAACGGAAGACCGAAATTGAGGATGTACAACAAAAAAGCAAGATGTTGCAAGCCAAGGGGATTGAGGTTGGGATGTTTATCATGCTTGGCTATGACGGAGAAGAGGTCAGCGATATTGAAGCTACCGTTGATCATCTCAAAAAATCTAATCCTGATATATTTCTCACCACAGTGGCTTACCCCATCAAAGGAACAAAATATTTTGAAGCAGTTGAGAATGAGGTCGTTACCCATTTAGATTGGCGCACACGGACGGATCGTGATTTGAAAGTGACTGGTCGTTATTCGGCTCGTTTTTACAACCACGCGACCCGTTGGATGGTCAATGAGGTCAACCTGCATAAATCCTGGCAATCGGGCTCGAAAAATTTTCTCAAATTAGGTAAGATGTATATCAACGCTCAACGGGGGCGGCTTGGTATGCGACTGACCCAAAATGAACGAGAGGGAGGTTCAGGACAAAACGGAAGCGGTCGAGGCTGGTCAGCCCAAGAACGAGCAACGAATGCCTGGTAATGGCCCTTCTATAAAGTCCACCGCGTTTGATGCCTTTGCCATCGAATATGATGAAGATTTCACCCATTCGATTTTGGGCCGTTTGTTGAGAGAACGCGTTTGGAAGCAGCTCATCGAACACTTTTCGGCGGAGCAGCATATTCTGGAGTTGACCTGCGGTACAGGTGAAGATGCGGTGTGGTTGGCCAAACAAGGGGTTCGTGTCACTGCTACAGATGGCTCACCTCAAATGACACAGGTCGCACAAGCAAAGGTCATCGCAAACGGCGTTACTGAAAGTGTTGAAGTAAAGCAGGTTTCATTACAAGATGTTACGCGTGGGCACTTTCAAGGGCAGTATTTTGATGGGGTCTTTTCAAATTTTGGAGGATTAAACACGATTGGGGATTGGCGTGCTTTAGCCGAGGCTTTGGCTACGTGTGTTTGTCCCGGCGGGAAGGTGGTGTTGGTGCCAATGGGGCCAATTTGCCCGTGGGAAACCTTTTGGTATTTGGCCCATGGCGATATGATCACCGCATTTCGCCGCTATCGATCACAGACCACGGCTGTGATTGGTGATACAACTATCCCGATTTGGTATCCCAGCGTGAAACAACTTCGGGTAGATTTTGCACCTTGGTTTGACCACATTAGCACCACATCCCTAGGCTTGTGGCTCCCGCCTAGCTATTTAGATCAGTGGGTTAACCGATTTCCCCGTTTGTTTACGTGGCTAAACCAATTTGAACGAACAACGGCGGGTTGGCTGGGCGGTTGGGGAGATCATTATGTGGCTGTGTTTGAGCGGCGCTAGACAGTGATTGGAAGAAAGACAATGACAGTATTGACACCTGAACAATTTCAATCGTTACTTCCCCTAGCCGTTGCTTGGGCGCAGGAACAAGAGCAACTAATTCTGGCTCAAGGTGTCGGGCTTACGTCGCAGCAAGTTGAGGATGCGAAACAAATTGGGGTTACGCATCCAGAAAAAGTTCAGTTGTTGAGCGTAGCGCATATTCCAATGCCGGATCATCCAGAGCTAAGAGCCGTTGCTGAGGCTACCCAACTGTTGTCGCCTTATGCTGAAGGGGTGACATTTCGGTATGGCATTTTTATTCGGGATCGTTCTTGGGGAGACCGACATTTGGTGGTCCACGAATTGATCCACACCGCTCAATATGAAAGATTGGGTGGCTTTTCCCCGTTTCTCGAGGCCTATTTGATGGAGTGTTTGACCATTGGCTATCCCGAAAGCCCGATGGAACAGGAAGCAATTAATCGGGCCAGGGAAATTTGTGGCCCAGCGACCTAAATGTAGTGAATGCTTTGATACGCTGTGGAAAATTTTAATTGTGATTTGAAAGGTAAACCTTATGCTCATTCTCTACAATCCTACCAGCACCCACCCTGGTAAAGCACCTTTGCCGATATCTCTACTGTCATTGGGGGCGGTACTTGAAGGAAAATATGAGTACGAGATTGTTGATGGTAACTTGCTGGCTCAGCCAGAGCAGGATTTGCTTGAGATTATCCGAGCTAAGAAAGCCACAGCTTTGGGGATGACCGTGATGCCAGGGCCTCAGCTCAATCAAGCGGTGCCGCTCTCCAAAAAAATCAAATCACTGTTCCCTGAGTTACCCATCATTTGGGGCGGATATTTCCCGACCCAACACAGTGAGGTTGTTTTACAAGCCGACTATGTCGATTATGCTGTGATTGGACAGGGGGAGTTGACTTTGTTGGAATTGCTTGAGGTTATCCATCACGGCGGCGATTTATCAACGATCAATGGTTTGGCTTATCGCGAAGATGGCCGGATCAGACGCACCCCCACGCGAGCCTTGACTCCGATGGAACAATTTCCAATGATGCCTTATCACAAGGTTGATGTCAATAAACATATTCAAAATAACTATGTTGGCACGCATACCATCGACCACAACTCTAGCTTTGGTTGCCCCTTTGCCTGCAACTTCTGTGCCATTGTCAGTATGACCAATCGACGTTGGTTGCCGGAAGCACCAGAACGAATGGTTGAGAACATTACATTTCTCAAAAAGCAATATGGGGTTAATGCCGTGCAGTATCACGATATGGACTTTTTCATATCCGAGCCCCGTGTCGTTGAGTTTTGTGAGCGGATCAAAGATATGGGCATTACCTGGTGGGCCTTGGGCCGGATTGATGAATTATCACGTTATAAAGATTCAACCTGGCGATTGATGAAACAAAGTGGTCTGAAGATGATTTTCTGCGGCGCTGAAAGTGGCTCCGATGAGATGTTAGCCCGGATGAATAAGGGAGGACAAGCGTCGACCCAACTGACCCTCGATTTGGCAGTCAAGATGAAAGAGTACGATATCGTGCCTGAATACTCCTTTGTTTTGGGTAATCCGCCGGAGCCAGAACGAGACATCGAAATCACCTTCAATTTTATTCGCAAGCTCAAACAACTCAATCCGGCGACCGAACTGATTTTGTATACGTACACCCCAGTGCCCATGGATGCCGGGAGTGGTGATTTGTACCAAAATGCTAAAGAGGCCGGCTTTGAGTTTCCTGAAACACTAGAAGATTGGACGAGCGGAGTCTGGCAGAGTTTTGCGCTACGTCGAGAGCCTGACACCCCCTGGCTTGATGTCGATATTTATCGCAAAGTCCGCAACTTTGAGCGGGTCATCAATGCCTACTATCCAACCACGACCGACATGAAGCTGACTGGCCTGCGGCGTGGAATGCTCAAAGCCCTCAGTGGTTGGCGCTATCATAGCAAATTTTACGATTTCCCCTTGGAACTCCGTGCGATGCAAAAAGTGTTCGCCTATCAACGTCCTGAGACCACTGGATTTTAATTGATTGACGAATGGCGCAATTAAAACGAAGCTGGCAAAGAATCAAAGGTGCTATTCGTGGTCAAGTCCAATCCAGAAATGTCGACGTTTTAACCGGTTATGCCCTGTGGGCCAAAAAATATCCGGCTCAGGCTCACAATCCGGTAATGCAACTCGAAGAGACTGCGATGCTGGCCCTATTGCCTGAGGTTGCAGGCAAAGATTGTTTGGATTTGGCTTGTGGTAGTGGTCGCTATATGAGACGGTTGCTAGAATTGGGCGCACGATCAGTTTATGGGACGGACCTTTCACGAGATATGTTGGCCCAAGTCTCAACAACCCTTGATAGTTACGCGCCTGTCTGCTCGCCTTTCCTAACGCTTCCTTTCCCCACCCATACATTTGATGTAATCACCTGTGGGCTTGGTGTCGGGCACGAAGCTAATTTGCAGCGAACAATCGGCGAGGCCAGTCGAGTTCTACGACAAGGTGGGGTATTAATTTATTCAGACTTTCACCCGTTTGGCGCATTATCTGGCTGGCAACGGACGTTTATGGTTGATGGTATAACCTATAACTTGGAGCATTACGTCCATCTCTACAATCATCATCTTGAGGCGTGTCAAGCGGCGGGCTTGATGATTGATCATATTGCGGAGCCTGTTGCGGGAGAGCACGCCCCAAGCGGGTTCGAGACGATGCCAGTCATCTTGGTCATTCGGGCAATTAAAGGGTGATGTTTAGCAAATGGCGTCGGTCTGTCCCCATCTACTTTAAGAATATAACAGTGCTAAATCCTGGTGGGCCGATAGGCCATTCATTACGTATTCACAGGGGACGGATTGCGGCGATCGATGAGGCATCGCAGCGTGCCGATTGTATCATCGATGGACAGGGTGGCCTGATAATCCCAGGGATGATTAATGCCCACGATCATCTTGAATTGAACACCTTTAAACGCCTTAAATACCAAGAGCAGTACATGCACTCGCGGCAATGGATTGAAGATATTGAAGCACGCTTTGATGAAGATCCCGATTTGGTGCAACCCAGACAACAGCCCTTAGTTGATCGATTATGGGTGAGTGCCTTTAAAAATTTATTGAGTGGCGTGACGACTGTCTGTCATCATAATCCGTTACACAAGCCACTCAAGCGAAATTACCCTATTCGTGTGGTTCAGCGCTATGGCTTTTGTCACTCTTTGTTTCGAGGTGATGATCCCGAAAAAAGCTATCAAGCCACAAATCCTAATTGGCCGTGGATTATTCATCTGGCAGAAGGGGTGGATGCCGAGGCAACGGCAGAGTTTGACACGCTAGATCAACTAGGACTTTTACGGCCAAATACAGTTTTGGTTCACGGGGTAGGCTTAACCGTCGAGCAGCAGCAGACTTTAGCTAAACGAGGGGGCGGTCTCATCTGGTGTCCGGCATCGAACGAATTTTTGTTTGGGCGAACGGCTGATGTAGAGCAACTGGCAGCGGTGGGCAAAGTTGCACTTGGCAGTGACTCTCGACTGACAGGGGCTGATGATTTACTCGCCGAACTGCAAGTGGCGCACCAAACGGGCCAATTGGACTGGCAGCAATTATTTCGACTAGTTACCATCGATGCCGCCAACCTACTGCGATTGTCAGGCGTGGGAAGCATTGTGGAGGGTGCTCCAGCCGATTTTGTCCTATTACCCTCGCCCACTCGGGATGACTTATTCAGTGAGTTACTCGGGCTAAATCGTTCTCAAATTGTGTTGGTGATGGTTGGTGGGAAACCGCTAGTGGGGGCACCACAAATGCAGTCAGTTTTTGAGGCGGCCAACGTGCAAAGAACCTCAGTTTTTATCGACGGGCAACTCAAGCTAATGGCTGATAATTTAGCGGCACAATGGGAGGGTAAAAAAGTTAGGGAGTCTGGGATATCTTTGGAGACAAAATAAGGATTATACACCTTTTTGGAAAAAGAGTTCGCTATGCAGTTGCACTTTTGGTGGTCTCAATAGCCTTGGCGTTCTTTTTCACTCGAATTGTTTGGCCAGCAACACAACGCCCTTTGCGAGGCTTTGCGGCCTATTATACTGCTACGGCTCTTTTATTGGAGGGGCGAATTAGCCCGTTGATTTATGATGATGCTTGGTTTAATAGTCAGCTTCAACTTAAAATCCAACAGCCAATGCATGAAGTGTTTAGCCCAACACTCCCGACTGTCTCTTGGATTATGCTGCCATTGGCAGGGTTGCCGCCGGTTACTGCACGGGATGTTTGGACCTGGGCGATGGCTGGTTTGTTTTTAGTCTCATTAGGCTTACTTTTATATGCCCTACCTCAGAGTCATCGACAAAAACCATCACTTATCATCTGGTCAGGATTAGTGTCCCTTGCTTTGATTTTTCCAGGCAGCGCCGCAAACTTTCATGAAGATCAAACGATCATTTTATTCTTTTTTCTTTTTGTCCTGACCTTGTTGGGTATCGTACACGGTTATAATGGTTTAGCGGGCAGTGCCTTGGGAGTGGCTTTCGTTTTGAAGACAACAGGAGCAGCTTTATGGCTGTTTTTCTTGGTTCGACGACAATGGCTGTCTTTAGCTTGGGGGATCGGATTGATGGCTCTGATTGTCATCGCTAGTCTCCCCTGGATTGGCGTAGAAACTTGGCGGTCATACATTCAGGCTGTCATTCGCGTGTCTGATAGTCCAATCAAGACCGTCACTGCCTACCAAACGACCGCCGGATTTTTTGAGCACTTGTTTCGTTATGATGCTCATTGGAATCCCGCTCCTTTGCTTGACATGCCCATCGTAGGGCAGCTTCTCACTTTGACCATAATGGCGAGTGCTACAGGGATAACGCTGTGGCTAGGCTTGAAAGCAGCTCCTGAGCTTTTTTTTTCGGCGTTAGTTATTTTGAGTGTCATTCTGCTGCCTGTGGCCGAGGAGCATCATTTTGTTATGATGCTAATCCCAATCTTTATTCTGGTAGACCGGTTGGTGCTGCAAGCGCAATTCCACCAAATGGGGATCACCAACTATTTGCTCCTGTTTGGCGCAATTGCCTTACTGATCTTACCGATCCCCTATGAAAGCCCAGCTTTGAGTGTTGGCTGGCTGGCCCTGCTGGCGTACCCTCGATTGTATGGCGGTTGGTTGTTATGGGGAGGGATTGTTAGACAGATGAAATTTGAAGCGGTAATAAAATACACAGATCAAAGGGAAATTTCAGCGACCTCAAAGAGTTGATTGAAGGACAACAACATGGCCCGAACATTTGGTATCGAAGCGGCAAAACGATATTTAACTTTGAAAACGGATAAAATTTACGCGTTACCGATCGTCATTCTGATGCCTCACAGCGGATGCAACTGTCGTTGTGTGATGTGTGATATCTGGAAGGACAACGGCAATATCCAGCAATTGACTGAGGCAGATGTGAAGGATTTGCTGACTTCCCTAAAGATGCTGCACACACGCCAAGTAGTGATGTCCGGCGGGGAAGCCTTGATGAACACAAATTTATTTCGTTTGTGTGACTTGCTTCGGGCCGAAGGAATGAAGGTCACAATTTTGTCCACCGGACTTCTTTTAGTGCGATATGCTCAGGAAGTGGTCACCCGAACAGACGAGGTTATTGTGTCCCTTGACGGCTCGGAGGCGGTTCACAACGCGATCCGCCGTATTCCAAATGCCTACACTAAACTGCGAGAGGGTGTGCAAGCGGTTAAATCTCTTGACCCCAAATTTAACATTTCAGCCCGCTGTGTCATTCAGGCTGGCAATTTTACGGATTGGCCCAACATCATTGACGCGGCTCGAGACATCGGTCTTGATCAAATTAGTTTTCTTCCGGCTGATGTCTCAACTGAAGCCTTCAACCGGCCAGAGCCGTGGGCTGATGATCAGACTGAGACGGTTCAAATATCGTCAGATCAGTTACCTCATTTGGAAAATGTCATTGAGCAGTTGATCCAGGATTACCTGAGTGATTTTGAGACAGGATTTATTGCAGAGTCGCCTGATAAAATCCGTCGTATTTATGATTACTACGCCGCCCTTCAAGGCGAGTCGCAATTTCCCTCAGTACGTTGTAATGCCCCGTGGGTGTCGGCCGTCGTCGAGGCTGATGGAACCGTACGCCCTTGTTTTTTCCACAATTCAATTGGTAATATCCGAGAAACGCCCCTACCGAGTTTGTTGAATAACCCCACCTCGCTCACCTTTCGGCAAAATTTAGATATGGATGATGATCCCATCTGCCGACAGTGTGTTTGCTCATTAAATTTACGACCTACCGTGGCTGTTGTTTGATGAATACCTTTTCCCAGCCCTCAACACCTGTCCTTACGGCCTTGGTAAATCAATCACCCAAATACCCCGTAACTGCTGATCCTGCGTTGCCACAAAAGCAATTTTGTTGCCATCGGGCGAGACACGCCATTCGTTATTGGCAATGAACAGATTATTGGCCACCGGATCGTCAGGGGTGAGCCGTCGTGTTTCCTCGGTTAGAATGTTGTATTCGTAAAAAGTGTGATTTGTAGCGCTCAAATCAAACGGGACGTAGACCAAACTGTCTGCATTCCGCCAGCGATAGGATCCGAAAAAGGGAAGCCGTTTTGGTTCAAGTGTTTCATCTTCCAGGTCAATTAACCACACGCCATTTGGCACCGTTTCTGCCTCAAACCGGGTCATATAGACCAAATGGCGCTTATCTGGGCTGAGTAACCCATCTCGAATGGCGGGAAGCCGACCAATTTCTTGCACCGTTCCATCATTGATTGAGAGGGTTGAAATTGAAATGCTTTGCGTGTCTTGAATTCGGGTAGTGATCAATAGATCGGTGTCGGTTAGCCAAGCGGCAGGTGAGCCACGTTCTAATGTCGTTAGACGCTCAGGATTACCCCCATCACTGTCAGCCAACCATATTTCTACAAAGCGGGATTGTTGCGGGCGATCATCGTCAAATAGCGTCCATAATATTCGATCATCTGGCGTAAATGATACTCGCCGGCCTTGGGTGTCGATGGTGTTGATTTCGCCATCATCAAGATTTTCAACAACGACCACCCCTTGATTACGGTCGGGATAGGCAATGATCGTTTGGTCGCGATTGTAAACGCCTAGGCGTTCACTGACTAAAAGTGGCTCGCTTTGCCAAACACCCACATCAATGCCCCATACACCCAAAGCTTCATCAAGGCTGGGCTGATCAATAAATCGAATTTGGGTGCTATCTTGGCTCCAGCCAATGCCTGTGCAACACTCTCCGGTTGTTAATTGCCGAATTGGTGGCAATGGCGTTGCGGTTGGGGTGTCTGTCGGCCCTAGTGTTGGGGTCAGGGTTGGAGGAGGAGTTGGTGTCGAAGTGCTTGTTGGCGATGGGCTGGGGGTGACTGTTGCCGTGTCAGTCGGTGTTGGGCTTGATGAAGGTGTATCCGTTGGCAACAATTCAATGGTATTTGTAGGGGCTGACGTGTCAGCCTGACTGATTTCTTCGGATGAATTGCACGCAGTGAGAAAAAGGATCAGTAAACAAAACGCCAGGATGTATAATCTCATTCGGGTAAGCTCCAGTCCAAAGGCCAGGTATTTTCAAAATCATTGACGATGGGGCCACCAGTGCGTACTTCAGGCTGGTCATATAAGTTTTGCCATTGTCGGGGATTGTCCAGATTGCGCATAAAAGTTCGCGGTCCGCTTCCATACAAATACAAATTGTCCCAATTAGCCTCAATCAAGGGCAGGGGATTGAATTTTTGAACGTGATTGAGATCGCGAATTTCCAGATGAAGATGTGCCCCGCGATCACAATCTGGGCCGGAGGTGCCAGAGAGAGCAATGACTTCGCCTTGCTGGACAAATTGGTCGGGTCTGAGGTTGGGGGGCTGTAACAAATGCCCATACATTGAGGCATAACCCAAATCAGGGTGATCAATCATCAGGTTGTGTGGGGGAGAGCCGAACGGGCCATCGACGGCAAATACAAATCCATCGGCAATAGCCACGACTTCAGTGCCACAGGGGGCCGAAAGGTCGAGACCAAAGTGAATCCCTCCGGAAAGTCCATATGTAGAAAACCGTTGAAAATATGCGCCAACTGTGTTACCATAGGGCTGTGCCACCAACCATGTATCGGGACCAGCGGGTTCAGCAAAGGGAAGTTGAAATGGACGCTCTGCCACAGGCGTTGTCGTTGTCTGTAGCGCTAGTTCTTGTGCGGTGTGTTGATCAGGGTCCGGCATTACGGGTTGATACCTTGCCGCAATTACAAAAAGCAAGGTGCTAATTAAACTCAATATAACAAGTCGATGTTTCAATGGTGTTTACCTCATTTTTTATTTTCGAGAAGTATTATATGTTGTAAGACACGAAATATGAAAAAGATAGGTACTTTATGACTGCACCTTATTTATCATCCCCAAAAAACAAGTCACGGGTTCTGTGGGATATCCCCAATCGCGTACCTCATATCGCTTTGAGTAAACTGTTCAAGGCAAAGAACCAATTGATTGTGTTACGTCACGGCCAGCCTCCTTATCAGGTAGTCATTGGTGTCCCTCATCAAGTGCCTGATGGGATTTGGCGCATTTGTGAGGAGCGATTTGATCAATTTGGTCGTATCAATTCTCGTAAGGGGGATGATAATGTGGTTTCAATTGGCTTGGTCATCTTCTCTCAACTTCGGAGCCAAAACATTCCCTGTAAACTCGTAGTGATGGCCCGGGCCTCTAAAAATGATCCCAACAAAGTTTTGGACACCCCCTATTGTCGAGAAGTTTTTCGAGAACCATCGCACCTCCTTTTTGAGTGCCATGCCTCTAGCGGTAAACGGACGCTTCAGTTGGAGTTAAGCGCGGGGAGTAACTTTGTGACGGATACCCTCGTCTTTGGGGAGAAGTTGGCTCACCACCTGAGCTATCAATTTAGCTTGGGGATACAAACAAAAGCGGCCCAGCGAGATGCCCTTATTTTTCAAGTGGGTGGAGATACAGCGACGGGCCAGTTGCAACTGCCTGCGACCAAGACGACTTCGCTTTGGGCAGCTGGGCAGCAAGGTATCCCAGCCCTCCACCTTGAGGCAAAACCCCAATTCAGAATTGTACGAGGCTCCCCAAATACGGTCAGCCCAGATGGCTTAGCTCTAGGTCAAGCGGTGGCCGATACAATTGTCACCACCCGAAATAAATTAATGATGGGCGGGTAAAGCATAATGTCCTCTTTTCTCATTCGATTAGTGATCAATATGGTTGCCCTTGGTGTCGCTGTAATTATTTTACCAGGGGTACGATTGGCCGGTGAAGGATCTGGCTTTGCGATCAATCTATTTTTTGTGGCTATTATTTTTGGTTTGGTGAATACCCTCATTAAACCCATTCTAGCGATTGTCACCTGCCCCTTTTACATCTTAACCCTTGGCTTATTCACTTTTGTAGTAAATGCCCTAATGTTGCTATTAACTGATTGGCTCGCTGGATTTCGATTTGAGGTCAATGGATTTTGGTGGGCATTCATCGCCAGTGTATTGATGAGCCTTGTCAGCCTTGTGATGAGTGGGATTTTGCAAGAAAACAAGCAAACTTATCAGAGCCAAGAAATACGGCGATAAATTTGTATGTCTTCGGTAAAAATTTACTCAAGATAGTACAAAAATACTACATCAAAAAGTGTAATTTTGTGTAATTATGTATATCGTCAAAAACACCTCACAACCTTCCACATGAATGAAATTTTCCCAATTTTCGGAGCAAAATATGAAAATTTAATCTTAACTTTCCATAATACCTATTGCAACACGGTTTAAAGTATGTTATACTACTTGACATATTACAACGCTTGTGGTAGAGGCAACGATAGCCTTCCTCATAAAACGCTAATAAACACCTATACTTCATACCGCCATTAAAAAGGGGGATCCTCACTATGTTGGCAGATTATATCCAGACAAAATCACCAACGGACTCATTAAACTACCTTGTAAAACAACCTGATCAAGAATTCCTTGGCCAAAATCAAGATTTTGATGCTTTTAATCAAGCAGACGGCAATTCGGCCCAAGCTGATGATGCTGGTGCTGAAGAGGAATATGATGACTTCTTTACGCCAGATCAAGTGACACCAGATTTGAGTGTTGATGATACAATTGCTTTGTATCTCAAAGAGATTAGCCGCATCTCCCTTTTAAGCCACGCTGAGGAAGTTCAGTTAGCCAAAACCATTGAGCAAGGCAAGAAAGCTGCGATTTGGCTCAATCAGCCCGATCCTTCACTGAGCGGTAAGTCAGCTCACGCGTTAAAACGAGACGTCATCGCAGGTCAAGCCGCTCGTTGTAAACTGATCGAGTCAAACTTCCGCTTAGTCGTTAGTATTGCCAAGAAATATGTGGGTCACGGCGTTTCCTTCATGGATTTAATTCAAGAGGGGAATATCGGTTTGATCAAAGCTGTGGAGAAATTTGAGTACCAACGTGGCTTCAAATTGAGTACCTACGCCACTTGGTGGATTCGCCAAGCGGTGAGCCGTGCTCTCTCTGACCAAGGCCGCACCATTCGTGTGCCTGTCCATATGGGCGAGCGCATCACCCAGCTTTCTCGCGTTTCGCGGGAATTGGTCCAGAAAAATGGTAATGAACCCACCGAGGAAGAAATTGCCGAAGCAATGGGTATTACTACCCGTCTCTTAGAACGTATTCGTCAAGCCGCACAATATCCCCTCTCTTTAGAAATGGAAGTGGGCGAGGATATGGACAGCAACCTTGGCGATTTTATTGAAGACGACAATACCCCACCCCCACCCGACACAGCGATCCAAGAACTCTTGCGCGAACGTCTTTCCGATGTTCTTGGGTCTCTCACTGCGCGTGAGGGCCGAGTTTTGCAACTCCGCTTTGGTCTGCAAGATGGCCGGGCCTATACCCTTGAAGAGGTTGGTCAGAAATTTGGCGTCACTCGCGAACGTATTCGCCAAATCGAAGCCAAAGCCCTCAGCAAGCTACGACACCCTCGCCGTAGCCGCCGTCTACGGGATTTTCTTGAGTA
Source organism: Phycisphaerae bacterium (assembly GCA_028285035.1). Next base: position 47,904 of record JANQQF010000071.1, on the reverse strand, counting down.
GAAAATAGACCCACCAAAATGGGTGATCGACATTTGATATATTAACGGTTTTGTAGATAATAAGCCGCACTTCTTGATACCGCTTCTCTGACCTTAAGAGAAGCGGTTTTGTGTTTGGTTTAACTAAACATTTAGCTTGAGTAAACCAGTAGATCTATTTTTGGTAAATAGTAAACAGTAAATGGTAATTAATTGTTCGATTTATCAATTACCATTTACCAATTACTATTTACTGTTAATTTAGTGACTTTGGGATGGAAGGGCTAAATAATTGCTGCTGGACAATATTTTTTAGGAGAGTCACTTTATGTCCAAAGAACAAACAATACAAACCTTTTTAGATGAATTGGCCAGTTCGGCCTCAACACCTGGTGGAGGTGGGGCAGCGGCATTATCTGGTGCTACCGGTGCTGCCTTGGTTAGTATGGTCTGTAACTTGACCATCGGTAAAAAGAAATATGCCGAGGTTGAGGATCAGATGAAGGCGTTATTAGAGAAGTCTGAAGCTCTGCGCGCACGTCTCACTGATATGATGGATGAGGATGTGGTTGCCTTCAATGCGCTAATGGGTGCTTATGGGATGCCCAAAGAGACAGATGAGGAAAAAGCTATTCGAAGTGCTGCCATTCAGGAAAACACAAAGAAAGCGACCCTCGCTCCGCTTGCGGCGGCCCAGGCTTGTGCCGACGTCATTGCCTTATGTAAACCAGCAGCAGAACTGGGCAACCGTATGGTTGTCAGTGATGCTGGCGTTGCCGTGTTGTGTGCTCAGGCTGGTTTGAAGAGTGCGGCCTTGAATGTCCTGATCAACCTTGGTGCGCTCAAAGATGAAGAATTTGTTGCCACGCATCAGGCCAAGTTGGACAGTATTTTGGTTGGTCATGATGAATTGGCCGACGAAGTTTATGAGTTAGTTAAAGGGATGCTGTAATTCCTTATGTAGAATTATCGACAAAAACATGTCGATTTCGTAAGGTTGTAAATTCGTTATCGGCCAATTTGCGATTTATGATTTACGATTGGCGGCTCAGTCTGGATTATTTAATCCAATCGTAAATCTAAAATCTAAAACCGTAAATCGATACAGGCGCTGATGTGACGATTCTAATTTTATAAAATTATCAACTATTTTCAAAGGAGAAATTTTTTTATGTCTGTACCTAGCGATTTGGAAATTGCCCAGGCGGCGACAGTAAAACCTATCGCCGAAATAGCTGCAATCCTTGGCTTAACCGAAGATGATCTTGAGATGTATGGCAAAAATAAGGCCAAAGTACATCTTGATGTAACTGAAAAATTTGCTGATCGACCGCAAGGAAAATATATTGATGTTACCGCGATTACGCCCACTCCGTTAGGTGAAGGTAAGAGTACAACAACCATTGGGTTAACCCAAGGCTTGGGTTATATTGGCAAGAAATCAATTGCCTGTATTCGACAGCCCAGCATGGGGCCGACCTTTGGGATCAAGGGGGGCGCGGCTGGGGGTGGTTATAGCCAGGTCATTCCAATGGAAGATTTCAACCTCCATTTGACCGGCGATATCCACGCGATCAGCGCGGCTCACAATTTGGTTGCGGCTGCTTTGGATGCTCGTATCTACCACGAAGCTCGTCAAAGTGATGAGCAGCTAGAGAAAATTGGCCTGAAACGGCTCGACATCGACCCCTACAACATTAGCTGGAACCGCGTAGTTGATATGAATGATCGTGCGTTGCGCAATGTAAACATTGGGTTGGGCGGTCGTTTAGATGGTGTTCCTCGCGAAAGTGGTTTTGATATCACCGTTGCTTCTGAAATTATGGCAATTTTGGCCCTCGCGACAAGCGTCAAGGATATGCGCGAACGCTTTGGTAAAATGGTGGTAGCCCTCAACAATCGCGGAGAGCCTGTAACTGCCGAGGATTTGCAAGTGGCTGGCGCGGTGACCGTTTTGATGAAGGATGCCATTATGCCAAACTTGATGCAGACGTTAGAAGGGCAACCTGCCTTTGTTCACGCCGGTCCATTTGCTAACATCGCTCATGGGAACAGCTCGATTGTTGCTGACCAAATCGCTCTCAAATTAGGCGAGTATGTGATCACTGAGTCGGGCTTTGGCGCAGACATTGGAATGGAGAAGTTCTTCAACATCAAGTGTCGCTACTCAGGCCTCATTCCCAACGCTGTCGTCTTGGTTGCCACCATCCGCGCCTTGAAGATGCACGGTGGTGGCCCAGCTGTTGTTGCCGGACGGCCCTTGGACAAAGCGTACACTGAAGAAAACCTCGATTTGCTGGAAAAAGGAATTTCCAATTTAGCGGCCCACATTGAGAATGTGAAGCGCTATGGTATCCCCGCCGTGGTCGCGGTCAATCGTTTCGCCACTGACACCGATGCCGAAATCGAACTGGTCAAGAAACTAGCCGTTGAAGCCGGGGCAGAAACAGCTGTGATGAGCAACCATTGGGCCGAAGGTGGTAAAGGTGCGGCTGAGTTGGCTGAAGCCGTAGTCGCAGCCTGTGAAAAACCCAGCAACTTCGATTTCCTCTATCCGCTGGATTGGTCCATCAAGCAAAAAATCGAAAAGATTGCCATCGATATGTACGGTGCTGATGGCGTGACCTATGAGCCGTTGGCCGAACGCCAGATCAAGACTTTTGAAGAGGCTGGCTTTGGTGAGTTGCCGATTTGTATGGCTAAAACCCACCTCAGTATCTCTCACGATCCGAGCTTGAAAGGTCGCCCCTCTGGCTTTACCGTGCCCATCCGCGAAGTTCGTGCGAGCGTTGGCGCTGGCTTCATCTACCCGCTACTCGGGACAATGCGCACAATGCCAGGACTCCCCTCCAAGCCTGCCTTGATGAACGTCGATATCGACTTCGAAACCGGCAAGATTGTTGGTTTGTTCTAGGAATTTGTTACAGATATGACGAAGCCCCGCCAATTGGCGGGGCTTTTTTATTGGAGATGAGATAACAAGTTAATGGTATCGTTTATTCGGAAAATACAGAGGTAGTTTCACCAACAGATACGACATACTCGCCCTCACCAGTTGGGGTTATTGAGTCGATCTTTAGAATGTAATCGCCATCAGTCTCTGACACAAGCGTATATGTTTCAATTTCACCCGTTGTTGCATAATCGACTTGTCTCACTCGATTACCTTCATTATCCTGTATTTCAAATCTGATATCAACGTCTGGGCTTGATTGCGCACTGATCAAATAATTTGTATTAGCCTTGGTCTGAAAGCTCAACTCGCTTACTTCTCCCGTGGTAAGCCGTCCTATTTCAGACAATTGGGAATTGGGTACACCGCGCATCAAGTATACCGAGAAATCCCCAAATGAAGCCCGGTTTGTGCCCACCTCAATCAAATACTCTTTTCCTTGTTCTGGCTCAAAAACCAAAGCTGCCCAGTCAGCTATAACGGGTCCTCCTGTTTCAGCCAATAGGTTTTCTTGATCAGGTAGTAATTCTTGTAAATATGGATCTTCATCGTAGGTATAAACGCTCAACGAGGGAGCAGAAAGAATATCGCCTTCCGCTTTAGTCATGATTGTTAGTGGATTACTGTCAATGGCCGTGAAACGATAGAAAAGCGGTCGGCCAATGTGGGCCTTTGTTTGCTGATAAATGGTATCGGGCAAGATAACGGGGACACCTGCCGGAGTACCTAGCTCAATCGAGTTAAAGATTTGGTCAAACGTAGCCGAAAACTTGTTGGCGTTTTGAGGCAGGGTAACGCCCTGAGCTAATACGTACCGTTCTTCATCAATGATGATGCCTACAAAACCCTTAACCACGGATGTGGCTTCGCCGAATGGTAGGGCTTCAAGCGCCATTACCGCTGCCTTTTGCCCATTAACAGCAACTTCAGAGGGCACTTCCAAAATAGTACGTTCCTCTTTTAACGTTCCCAAGGCCAGTACTGGATAATCATTATTTAAGATGTCAATTGGATCAGTATACTCAAACTGGTTGATGTTCCCCGTTTCAAAAAAGATCATCGTCAAGGAGTGGTTGTGATTGTTAAGCGCTAAGGCGTCTCCCATATCGGACAATTGCCAGTGTTCAGGATAGTTAAACGTAAGCCCATATTGAGCCAAACCATAATCCGCAAATGTAAATCCTTTTATAGGTGTGGGTAAAGCAGGTTCATCTGGGGTTGTATCTACAAGTGAGGCACAACTAGCAAGTACCGTTCCCAAAAGTAATAAACAAAGGCAAAGCAACCATTGTGATTTCATATTGCTCCTATATCAAAATGTCATTAGCGTGGGGGCGCTGGAGATTAATGGATTTATTGTGTTATGGACGATGGGTAAAGGGAAATAGTTGCAATGAGTAGGTTGACCGATGCCAATGGTGGGGAATTGCCTGACGTGTCAAATTGAGTTGACAGAACAGCTTTTTTACTAAATTTGGGGATACTGTCAGCGGTTAGCATCACACTGATGAATCAATACAACCTGCTGAACAATGTGGTACGCACTAAAAAGCCCCACGAACCAGCGGGGCTTTTTATGGCCTGTTGTAAACAAAATGTTTCGTTTATCTATATTTCGCTTTAGCGTCCCACACCCCACGTATCCCAATAGGTGAATTGCTCGGCGGGCTGACGTTTGGCGGGTTTGAAGTCAGTGCCAGTGTAATAAGCGATAGGTAGAAGAGCCGTTTGGCTAATCTCATCGGGAATGTTGAGCAGGGTGGCGATTTCTTTTTCATAACGGAGATGGAGGGTGGTCCAGGCCGAGCCGAGACCCCGCGCTCTGAGTGCCAGCATCAGTGACCACGTCGCCGGCAGGATCGAGCCATACATCCCGGCTTGTGAGAACGGCTCGGGTTCTTGGGGACGGCCCTCGATACAGGGAATGATCAGTATGGGGACCTGATGCATATTCTCGGCCAAATAAGTGGCCGAGTCAATCACCCGGGCCGTCTGGGCCTCCTGTGGGTCGGTTGAGGTGAGGGCCGCAGGATCGATAGGGTCGGGCCGATACTGCTGAAACGAAGCTTTGTAATATTCAGCAATCTTAGCCCGCTTTTCCGCCTCAGCGACTACAACAAAATGCCAATGTTGCCGATTCGAGCCAGTGGGTGCCTGGATGGCAATGTTGAGACATTGCTCAATAATCTCAGACTCGACCGGTCGGGTAAAGTCCAGCCGCTTTCGTACCGAGCGGGTGGTGGTTAATAATTTATCAACGATGGTAAGATCCATGAGAAACTCCTCTTATTTTGCCCCATTAAAGCAGCATCGGATGCGGGAGTCAAAGAAGCCAAAGCAAGCTACGGTACCGAAAATGAAAATGAGGAATCCGAAAGTACACTTTTGGATTCCTCATTGAAAGCCGTATAAGGTTAATCTGACAGATGCTTATGTTTTGAGGATTTTCGGGTAAGCCAAATCCATCCTATGAGAATGAGCAGTAGAACAATGACCACGATAGCGATATAAATGAGAGGGTTAGCCACTGATCGTTTAACTGGAGGTGGATTCCCCTGCCGCCATTGGTCGTACAACGTGCGTAATTCGACCAACGGATTTGGCCCAAATTGAGGCTCAGCCACCGAAAGAGCGAGCCAGGGGGCTTCATCCGTGCCCATATCGGTGATCCCAATGCGTCGGGTAGCATACGGTGCATCACCGCCACGGGTAACCGCAATAAAGGCGGTAGCGGCGGTCTGTTCGACCTCATCATTGTTACAGCGTGAGTCGCCTCCAGCCGTAGATCCAGCTTCTAACGCACGCATCAGCCTGTCGGGCAAGGTATTGACTCCCGGTTGATCATCAGTAAAGGCTTGCAGGGCGGCAGTAACCACCGCCTCACTGACCAGAATGTTGCCTTGAACGGTTACGTTCATATCGGGATTTTGTACATCACCTGCCCAGACAAGATTTTCTGAGCCAGTGAATGCCTCAATCGTAACCGCGCCGTCTTTCATTGTGACAACTCCATATTGGCGATTGGCGGCGTGCACATCGTGACTCGGGTCAGTCACTTGCGCAATGATATCATCGGCTGAGATATCAGCCTCTAACAGTTCAAAGACTTTATTGCGATTATCTAAGTCCCATAAGGCCTGAGTGGCCGCCGCCCCTTTACCCGGCACTAAAGCAGCTAACGCATCGGCGTGTAGATCGGGTACACAAGATGCTCCCGCCACACCGACATCTCCCGTGGCTGGATCGACCGCGACGATAGACCAAGTGTTGGTTTGCAAGGTTTGGATGGAGGAGGATTGAGGGTTGTTCATTGTGGAATTTGCGAACAGTAAGATCAAAATAAGGGCAGAGCTACCACTGACCAGAATGATGATAGATCGGCGTATAAGTGTTTGGATAATCTCAGGCATACGATCTGATCACTCTTACATTACCTGAACACCATTTAGGTGTAAAATGAGACCATCGTCTTGCCCAAGGATATCGAACGTTGCGGTTAGATCACTGGTAAATCCATCGATCCCTAAATCATACCAAACCTCTCCCAAGGACCCATTCGGCGCTTCATCCCAACGATCTATTTCTTTTCGCTGTTGAATGTCTGTTGCCTTTGCTTCGAGGGTGGCTCGTTGCGTTGGGCTGGCTTCACCGTACGACTTGATCACCTCTCGTAACAAGTCTGGTGTCCAGGAAGGATCACATTCGACCATTTCAAGCGCCGCTCCATAATTTTCTTGTTCAAGCTGTACAACCCAATGATCTATGTAAGCAAGTAACTCATCATCACTGATCGTTTTCTCCAGTGGTGTCATTACATTCTCCCTACTATCACAAACTCTTTTTTGCTAATCTACCTTACCTTCAGCAAGGCGATAGATGACTAAATTAACTCTTCGAATTTTGAATCGTTTCGGCTTCTTTCTTCAAATCAGCGGCAAACTGCTCAAATGACTCATCAAACGGGGGGATAAAGCGAGCGAACAGGGGGAAGATTGGCCCGCCAATCTTCTCGTTCATCGAAAAGGTCACGCTGTCCCCAACTCCGCTTTGTAACGTGTAAGTGCGAGTGCCCATATTGTCACCCCACGCCAACCGTCGCTCTGGCTCAAACTCCTTAACTTTCAGATTAAACACCCGACTTTCATCGAGGGTTGACTTGAGCTTAACGCTTCCCCCGGCCTTGATGTCTCCTTCCAGGGAAATAATCGTGGAGTTCCACCGCGCAAAATCCGAGGCATTGGTCAACAAGGCCCAGACGATACTCGGTGAGGCTTGGATATCGACGCTAATCGATGTCTCTCGACTAAACATCTTTTTTGTAGTTGTGGCTTTACCTGTAATCATAGCATTCATTTTTTAGCTCCCTTTTGGTATAAGTAATAGTTTGGAAATCTCAATTTTTGAGACCTATACTACTTAGACGAGTGAGCGAAAAAAAATGATAGGATTTTTATGAATTTTCTGCTAAATGGTTCTCCATCACCAGCCGATTATGCTCCAAATGATGCAATTGTAATTCCGCTGCGCCCGACTCAAAGGGATCAAGCTCCTGTAAAATCTGCATTCGTAAATCAAATAAGGCTTCTTTATCTTTGTTCTCCGCCGCTTTGACCATCTTGATCTTGACCAATTCTTCTTGGGTCTCCTGCTTCGGGTTAAAAATGCCGTTCAACTCGGTGCATTGATAGCATACCCCCTCCTTGTTGATCAGCGAGCAGCGATGATCAAATACTTCGATCATTTTGCTGCGGCCTACGTGCAGATGATACTTCACCATCGCATCCGTCTGGTCGATGATCTGAGCGATTTCTTTGACTTTGAAGCCGTAGACCTCTTTGAGAAGTAGGGTCAGATGTTGCTCAAGGGGCAATGACTTCGAGACACAGGTAAAACAAAAGGCGATATGCTCCTTGATTTCAAAGTTCCCCTGCGGCGAGGTTTGCCGAATTTGCATCGCCTCCTGAAAAAATTCAGGGTTTCCCAACGCTGCCTCCCGACAAATATCGGTCACATTCTCCGGCCAGCGCTGCTTGGCTCGCAACATATCCTTGGTCAAATTTGAGGCAATGGTAAAGACCCACGTCTTGAGCGAGGCATCTCCCCGATAGCTATCAATTTTGGCGTGCGCTTTGATGTAGGTCTCCTGCACCAAATCTTCCGCATCCTGTACACTGGCGGTCATTCGCAGGATGAACGATTTTAATTCACCTTGAAAGGCTTCGAATTCTAATGATAGTTGATCGGTGGTCATTGTGCTCCCCTAGTTGGTCGTGGATGTGGGGTATTATAGGGTGATTGGGTTGAATGGGCTATCTTGGGGATCTATTTAGTCCAGTTTGTTGGGTAGATGATATCATGAAATATCTGTCCCAGATAATGGTAGAGAACTTAACCCAGATAATGGTAGAAAATGTCCCAGATAATGGTAGGGTATTTGTTGAATAATTACTAGACTCCTGATAGTATATAGCTCATAAGTTCGACGTTTTTACTATATTTTAATTATGAAATTACAGAATATTTATCAACAATTACCCACAAAAAACGATTGTATTAAATATCTAGAAGAAGTTCGATGGAACGGCATTCCCAAGTGTCCTCATTGTAAATCTACAAATTCGACGCCTATGGATAAAGAAAATCGACATCATTGTAATGCATGTAATACATCTTTTAGTGTTACGGTTCGGACGATATTTCATAGGACTCGTATTGATCTTCAGAAATGGTTCTATGTGCTTTCTCTAATCGATGAAACAGGAAAAATTGATGTCGTTGGTCGTCAACTCGCTCGCACACTTAATGTAAATAAGGATACTGCCTCATTTATGCTTGAGCGTATTTATAGAGAAAGATTAAATCAACGAGAGTTGGTCGTGAAAATAATTGATGGTTTAGAAAAATCGGTTGATATCGATTTAGGAGGTTAATTTTGAAAGAGAGTATGATAGAGTTTACACATAAAGGAACTCTTGAGATAGGAAACCCAGAAGCACAGATTTTCTGTTTTGTAGGTAAAGATAATAAAGGTGAAATCCGTAGGGTTATCAGCGGACGTAGTTTAACCAGTGCAATAGGTATGAAGGGCCGAGGGGACGGTGCTAGAAAACGTATTGCCCAACATCACAAACTCAGACCCTACTTTAGCCCTGACCTAGTTAAAGCAATTGAACAGCCTTTACAAATTGTAGGCGGTCCTGGATCAAGAAGAAGTAAACCAGTTGATGGCTATGAAGCAACGGTATTGCACGATATATGTCAAGCCATTTTGGATGCTAGAGATGCAGGGGTACTTACTACGAAACCAGAGATTCGATATGCAAATTACAGCAATGCATTGATTAGAGGTCTGGCGAAGGTGGGAATAATTGCATTAATTGATGAAGCTACTGGTTATCAGGCTGAACGCGATAGAAACGAGTTAAATCGATTACTCAAAATGTATGTTACGGAAGAGTTGCGTCCGTGGGTAAAAACTTTTCCAGATGATTTCTATAGAGAGCTTTTTAGGCTTAGAGGGTGGCAATATAAACCGTTATCGGTCAAGCGTCCTCAGGTAGTAGGTAAATTGACAAATCAAATTATTTATGAACGAATGCCACCAGGGGTTTTGGAAGAATTAGAACGAAAAAACCCGAAGAATTCGAAGGGCAATAGATCGCATCGTCATTTTCAAAATCTTACCGAGGATATAGGGTTACCCCAACTTCAAAAGATGTTGGCGGGTGTAATTGCTTTAATGAGAGCTTCAACAACCTGGGGGGGATTTCAACGTCTTTTAGAAAGAGCCTATCCACCTAATGGCCATCGTCAACTTGAGCTTTTTGATGAAGATGCCTAAGAATGGGTTACCTTACCCATATGATAATTTTACACAACTGTCAGATTAACTCTTAACTACTACACTTTATACATTTTCTTCTGAATTGTCTTCACCACTTGGGACTTTGAATCGTTTTACAAGTTTTGTTAATTCTCGTTCGATTTGGCGTTGAGTTAATATAACTGATTGACACAACATTGTCAGTGATTCTTCACTTAATGCTTTATCAGTATCTCGTGGGGTCCATTGTCTTTCTGGATTTGTTGAAGTTAGCTGTTTGATCCTTGTAACACCTTCAGCAAGTTGAGTTCCAAACCAATCTCGTATAATATTGTCGGCCATTTCTTCAACTGCGGGATGATTTTCATATTTGTTATTTAGACTTTCTTTTAATATAAGAAATAACCTAAAGTCTTTGTTAGCTGTAATAATATTGTTTGACCCGTCGTAAGTTGCAGCACGATCTTTTAACATTGGATAATCAGGATGATTATGAGACTCCCATTGTACTGTTGGTACAATGGTGCTTGGCTTTGTTCTTCGAGCTTCAATTCCGCTTGCATCTTCAAATGCCTTGAATATGTCGTTTTCTCCTGAATTGCTTGGCCCAACAGGTGGCCGATTATCACTGGTTAGATCTATATCGGAGGTGCCTTGATCTCCAGCAGTACTGGTACCATCAGCTAAAAACTTACCTTTATCTGATGGTATGTAACGATATGGATTAGTTTCGCGCAAGCTATTACGAACCCTTTTTTCGATCGTTTTTGGATCGTTTTTATATTTATTTTCTAATTGTTTTTCAACATATAGCTTTAAGGGAGGAGGCATATGATTGTGAAATTCATTTCCCCATTCCTCCCATAGAGTATCGGCTGGTTTGCCATTTACCCTTAATCCACCACGCTGGGTATCAGAAGATACATCATGCTCATGAGGCTCTATTAACAAAATAATCTTTCCGTTCCCCGCCGCAATTCCAAAAGGGCGCTGAACATATATGTGTCCTGGGTTTCGCCGTAGATGATAAATCTCATGGCGCCATAATACACCTACACACCCACCTCTTTTGTAACCGCGACCACGCCACTTATCACCAATTATCCACCAATGTACCTTTCCAAAAGAGAGTTCCGTTATCCCCCGTTCAATACAAGAAATACCCCAATAGTATTTGATGCCCGGTACCTGAAGCATCAATGACTGAGCCATTGCGTCGGAACTTTGATTACTTACACGATGGTTTTTTGTTCTTGGCCATTTTTGTGGGTCAGGGTCTACAAATTTTCTGTATCTCAACTCAACGTTATTAGGAAGCTCAAAGTATCGATCATTTAGGTAATACCCAACCCATTCGGTTTGCATACCTTCAGGTAAATAGGTGTTTTCACTGTTACCCTTTCCCAAAATAATGACGCTAGTTCCCTGTGTTTCAATGATGTCTGGTTTTAGTGAACTACCATCAGATACTGGCGAGTTAAACATGCCATTGTGTTGTTGCAATAAGACATACTTGTCGTCTTTCTTTGCCAGATGTGCTTGGTAACCTAGAGATTCTTCATTGATTCTGGAATAGTATATCAAACCTTGAGGACTGTGAGTCAAAGCAGCTACTTTTGCACCAATCCCAAAATTATCTCGTAATCCTTGGGTCTTTCCTGATGAAGCCAGATTACCAAGGTGTTTTTCCATTTCTGAAGGCTTCATACCATGTCCATTGTCAATAACCATCATTTTCCAGCCATATTGCTCGACTAAAGGCCAACAGACATCGATAACAATTTTTGAAGCATTAGCCTCTATAGAATTTTGCACTAATTCTCTAATATATTGATGAGGTGGCAGACCTTCGGATAGCTTATCAATTAGAAAAGTTGTTTGATCAGTTTGAAGCTCTTGATGTTTCATAAATTGTGCCTAATACAATTCTTTAATTATTATGTAAAAATATAAAATATCAATATGATTTGGTGGATTTAATCTTAGCATAGCTTATAGTAACCAGCAATATGCAAAGTAAATCTACTTTTTCTGAATTTAGATGATGATCAATTATTTCAACTTCAACATTCTTTCTCTATAACCCATAAGGTCCGCAACCTCCCACCTTTACTCCTCCCACCGCTCCAACCTACGACGACCCGGACCAACACCATCAATCGTCACAAACTGTCCCGAAATCACACCTTCCACCGATTGCCCATCCACAATAACAGTCGGAGCGCTCGAACCAAGGCGAGGGAGGTCGACTCGTGCGGTCACGTCCTCGGGTAGGGTGACGGTGAGGTGGAAAGATTGCTGAGGTTGGTGATCAAATTGGATTAGCACTGGGCCGTGCGGGGTGGGGTGCTTGAGGGTGGCGTGGGCGAGGGGACCGGGACGGGGTTGGATGAGGAGTTTACGAAAGCTGGGTTCGAGGGGGCGGAGGCCCATAGAAAACGGGGGATGATATTCACCGGCGCGGTGCCCCAGGCGTGGTTCCAATCCAGGTTGTTTTTATATCGCCAATCCCAGGCCTCCCAAGTCATTGTAGAACCAAGCTCGATCATATGCCACCAACTGCGATCGTGTTGGGCCACCATTAAGTCAAGTGCTGCCTCGGCCTCATCATTCAAATACAGCGCTTCCAACAAAAATTGTGCGCCGTAAACACTACAAGCCATCCCCCGAGACTTGACGAAGGCAACGACCGATTGGCGTCGTGTTTCGGGGACAACATCAAAGGCTAGGGCAAACATATTGCTGTGCAGGGAGGCGTGATTAGAGCCTTCACCATCGATATAAATGCCTTGCGTTTTATCAAACAGAACTCGGTTGAAGGATGCTTTGACCTGCGCGGCCTGTTGGGCAAAGCGCTGCTCGTCGGCGGATTTGTCCAATACTAAGGCAATTCGGGCCATCAAGACTAAAGCGTGATAATGAAAGGCGTTGATCACCGTATTGATCGGGCGCATCTCGTGGCCGTCTCGTTCTCCCTGTCCTCCTTCAGTAAAGGAGCCAGGGGGCCAATCGACCAAATCGCGCAGGCCGTGCTCAAAAATGTAACGGGGGTGATAAAGATGGAGGCGGCGTTCAAAGGCTGGGGTACATTGCTCGCTTTTAGTGCTGATCAGCCCATCATCCCGAGCTAGATCGATCAAGGTTTTTAGACAGAGGTCGTCATAAAACAGTTCTAGGGACTCGGTTTCGCCTGTGTACATATAATCGGCCCAGGCCATTATTACCGAATGAAACTGCCACTCGGTGGGCCAGGTGGGATGCTGAAGCAAATATTCGTGGGTGTAACGGGCCATCGCATACTCGCGGTCGACACAGTAATGGCTCAATTGGTTGATGTAGGCATCACCCTCGTAGGGAATCCGCTCCCGATCGCCATCCACATATACCCCGCAAAACGAGGTGGCCTTAATGGTGTATTTGCAGAGGTCCCAAACCGCATTCAGAATCTCATTTGAGGAATGAAATGAGGCGGCGTCATCATCAAATGAATAGTGGATGCAGCGTTGCTGGACCAGTGTAATGTCAAGCTGGCTGGCCGCTTCAATTTCTACATAACGAAAGGGATAGACCTCGCCGATATGCTCCGGCATTCTAATTGCAGCAGGGCCAGTATTACGTTCGTCTGAGGGAATGATGAGGCGGCACAGACCTGGACCAGCCACGGTTTGTTCAATACGACAGTAGCGAACGGCTCCAGGCGGTGTTCGATCAAGACGACCATCCTTTGTTAATTTCTCGCCCAGATGCACCACAATTGAGAGACGGTCCCAACTTGCGGGGATTGAGATCAGCACGGTACCAAAAGCAGCCTTGCCAAAGTCAAGAAAAAGGGTGCCGTCGTCTAAGTGACGGGCCGCAATAGGGCTGACATCTGTATGGGTTAGTGCTTTGGGGGTGACGGTGTATCTTGGTTTCATACTTGGTTTTCTTTCTTCAGAAGCTTCATAGATTTTCCCCACAACTTCTTCAGATTTGCCCATTATACTAAGCGTAGATCGTGATCACAATCTAAATTTAAAACCAAATAGAAAAAGAAATCGAAACCAGGTAAAATGAAGGAATGACAATGATGATTGGAACACAGAATAAATTTATAAAAGTAGGCATGTATTTTTTAGGGCTGCTGGTCCTGATGGGAATGATGACGACGGGGGTGGCTTTGGCCGCACCCGTGCAAGAGGATGTGGTTGCAAGTAGCGACGAGTTTGTCGATTGGTTTGAGGTGGCGGCTGAAGCGATTGGGATTGATGATGATGCGTTGTTTGATGAGGTGCTGGCCGGGAAGTCGATTGCTGAGGTAGCGGCAGAGAAAGGTGTTGATGCCCAAACGGTCATTGATGCCATCGTCAAGGCTGAAACCGAGTGGATCAATCAAGCTGTCACGGATGGTGAGATTACGCAAGAAGAGGCCGATGAGTGGTTAAAGTATCTGCCTGAAGCAGCCAAAGACTTTGTCGAAGACAATGGAATGGTCGAAGTCCTTGATTGTGATGATGATGAATGTGATTGGGTTGATTGGTTTGCCGTGGCAGCCGAGGCCATTGGTATCGATGATGAGGCTTTGTTTGAGACATTGGAGGCTGAAAAATCTATCGCTGACATTGCGATCGAAAAAGGTGTCGAAGTTCAGAAGGTCATCGATGCCATCGTCAAAGCTGAAACCGAATGGATCAATCAAGCCGTCACTGATGGCGAGATTACCCAAGAAGAGGCCGATGAATGGCTGAAGTACTTGCCCGAGGATGCTAAGGCGTTTGTTGAAGAAAAAGGACTGATCCAAGAAATCGATTGTGAGGAGGATGAATGTGATTTTGTGGATTGGTTCCTGGTCGCCGCCGAGGCCATCGGCATCGATGATGACACCCTGTTTGATGAAATCCTGGCTGGCAAGTCGATTGCCCAGGTTGCCACTGAAAAAGGCGTTGATGTCCAGACAGTGATTGATGCGATTGTTAAGGCTGAAACCGAGTGGATCAACAAAGCCGTGGCTGACGGTGAAATCACCCAAGAAGAAGCCGACGAGTGGTTGAAATATCTGCCTGAGGATGCAAAAGCGTTTGTGGAAATGAATTTGAGTGAATAGGAAATAGATTGGTTGCCTCTCTATCTCGAATGAGGTGGAGAGGCATATTGGCGTTTTACGAATTGGAGATTGTGAAATATCAATAGGATGTTGAGCTAAAGTGACTCCGATATGTCATTTCGAGGCATCTTTTCGCTGAGAAATCCCTACAGAGTCGATTTGTAACGGGACTCTGTAGGGATTTCTCTCTCCATTCCACTGTGTTCCATTTCGTTCGAAATGACATTTCCGTTCTTGATTTTGCTCATCAGATCGTTTGTGCATCAATCATTGAAATAAAGGGATCGTATGACAAAACAACGAATTCTAGTCGTGGATGATGATTTATCGATTGTCCGGGCGTTGCAGAATTATCTGGAGCAAGATGGTTTTGAGATTTTGAAGGCATATGAGGGACGGACGGCGATGCATATTTTGCAGCACGATAAGCCGGAGTTGCTCATTTTGGATTTGATGCTACCGGATCAGGATGGCTGGGAGATCACCCGAGCCATTCGGGCCGATGCGGTCTTGGCGACGATGCCGATTATTATGCTTACGGCCCGGGTGGAGGATACGGATAAAATTGTGGGGCTGGAGATGGGGGCGGATGATTACATTACCAAGCCCTTTAACCCCCGGGAGGTGGTGGCCCGGGTGAGGGCGTTGCTCAGACGGAGTCAATTTGGCAGCCAGGCCCCGTTGACCGTGTTGCAGGTGGGCGCGTTTCGCTTAGACATTGAGTCACGGGTGTTGTATGTCCAAGGTCAGCCGGTCGAATTGACCCGCACCGAATTTAACTTGATGCAGACGTTATTGGAACATCCTGGTCATACCTTTACTCGGGAAGAATTGCTGGAAAAGGCCTTGGGCTATGCCTATGAAGGGATGGGTCGAACCTTGGATACGCATATCAAAAATTTGCGGCAAAAGATTGAAGCGGACCCGAAAAACCCTGATTATATTCAAACTGTCTATAGCGTCGGCTATCGGTTAACGGCGAATTGAGCTGTAGGAGGGGAACGATGGACCGACTTTGGCTACGATTTAGCCTGACAATTACAGCTGTAATGATTTTTGCCACAATTTTAGCCATCACCCTCATCTTTTTTGCTCCGTGGTTTTGGTTTTTCCCCCCGACTGATGAAGAACTCGCAGGCATTCCTTTGTCGGCACCGTTGACCCTCACGGAGCAAGGGGTGCTGGTTGAGACCCTATCGACCCCAGACTTTAATTGTCTTGATGTGACGGTCTACACCGATGGCTTTTTTTCAATTGCCTGTGAGTCCTCGCCCAATCAGATTGAAATTTTACGACAATCTGTCCCCAATTTAGGGATCACATTTTTTGCCGATGCCCCCTACTTTTTCCCTGATGAGGTTTCATCAAATGGAGTGATTTTGACGCCAGATTTGGCCGAAAATTCTGAGATTTTACCTGATATTGTCTTTTTGGAAGGCCAACTCCCTACCGAGGAGCTTGATTTTTTTATCGATCAGCTACCCATTACTGAACTGATTATCATCGAAGAGCCACTTTTGGTGGAGAACCTTTCGTTGATCGATATTGTCCAGTTATTTTATGAACAGATTGGCCCTACCTTGATCATTAGTGCCATTTTTGGGATTGGTTTGGGGGTGTGGCTAAGCCGGACCCTGACTTCACCGCTTAGCCGCTTAGCTGAAGCCGCTAGGGCGATTGGGGATCGTGATTTGAGCCGACGGGTTGAGGTTAAGGGGAGCCGTGAGGTGGTTGAATTGGCCGATGCCTTTAATCAGATGGCCACCAATTTAGAACGGGCGGAGTTGCTACGGCGACAGATGATGGCCGATGTTTCCCATGAGTTGCGCACACCGTTGGCCGGTTTGGAGAGCAACCTACGTGGTGCTTTAGATAAGGTCTACCAACTCGAAGAGGCGGATTTGGCCCAGCTTTATAGCCAAACTCACCACCTCACCCAACTGGTCAATGATCTGCACGAGATTGCCTTGGCCGAAGCTAAACAGCTACCTTTAAGCCGTAAACCTACAAATTTAACTTATCTTGTGTATGAAACCGTAGATATCTTTGCTCCGTTAGCGCAAGAGAAAGCGGTCAAGCTTCAACACAATCTCGCCCCTGATATCCAGTCTGCTTCAGTCGATGACTTGCGCTTGCGGCAGGTGCTACATAATTTGTTGGCCAATGCCGTGCGTCACACACCTGAGGGCGGGACGATTACCGTCAATCTTAGCCAAGACGAGGCTGCGATCCGAATCAAAATCAAGGACACTGGTGAGGGCATTACCCCCGACCATCTCCCCTTCATCTTTGATCGCTTTTATCGCACCGATCCCTCTCGCACTCGGGATACAGGTGGAACTGGCCTAGGGCTGGCCATTAGTAAAGCCATTGTCGAAGCCCACGAGGGAACACTTACCGTCACCAGTGAAGGGTTAAATCAAGGCGCGACATTTATGATTACGTTGCCGCAGTGAGCTGAATAAATGAACGTGTTCCGTAATAAAGCTTAGAGATCAGAGAGTTCGATTTAACATCAAATTTGAGGATTGAACCAAGATTTTTATTTGATTCTGCAATGGTCAGAGACATATTGGAGTTGGTTTTGAGGACATTACAACAACGAATTGCGGAAATCAACGAATAAAACCCATTATAATTTGCTACTTTCAGCCATTCGTTGTTGTCATTTTGTTACAACCTACGCTTGACCCTACAGATTTTTATTCGATGCATCCCTCAATTTGCTGTTAAATCGGGGTGAGCTAGCGTAATTCCTTATTCAGGAACACCTCTAATGTTAAAAAACTTTTGTCACTCAGTGAGCAAAACATTTTTTGAACTCGCTGGGAGTCAGCCCCATAAGGCGCACAAACATTTTTCGACAGACATTGGGATCCTCGTAACCGACTTCGTGGGCAATCAGCTTAAAGGATAGTTGGACTGTTTCAAACAACTCACACGCTTTTTGAATCCTTAAGTGTTGAAGATAGGTATGTGGCTGGCCTTTTTGTTATCTTGAGGCAATTCTTCGCTATACAATAAATTGGTAATATTTATCGATTAACCTCTTCTCAAAGAACCAATCTGATATTCTAATATTGATCATTTGAAACAAAGAGAGGGGGAGAATTTTTATGATGCATCTGATCCGACGTTTGCTCTTGGGAGGCATAAGCGGTGTCATTGTTGCCAGTTTACATATTGCGGTCATTAATGTCACCATATCTCCCAGCAGTGATAGCCTCACCCTCAGTGACTTGGGCGGAGTACTCAGCCTCATTTTTGCTGGTCTATTGATAGGCCTTAGCTATGCCTGGCTCTTTTATCCAGTATCACAGACCCTGGCCGAAAATGTAGCGAATGGATTGATTGTTGGCCTAGGGATGTGGGTGATCTTGGCCATCAATATCTATCCAACCCTATCAGGGCAGGGACCCATGTGGGAAGCCTCAGCCATTGCTACCCTAATCCCTCATTTGATTGCCTATTTGAGTCAAGGTAGTTTTATCGGTTTGCTCTATGGACGAGCTTACATCCCTCTCTCATCTTATCTGACCCCGATTGCTACCCCTACGCCGCCTGTCACCCAGCGGGTGGTGATTTTGGGTGGGGGCTATGCCGGGGTCAATGTGGCTCAGGCCTTAGAGCAGGAGCTTGAAAGGGACCCGACCGTTGGTATTTGGTTGGTTAGCCAAACCAACTATTTGCTGCATACCCCAATGTTGTCAGAGGTCTCGGCCAGTGCTCTGAACGCCCAGCATATTAGTCCGCCCTTACGTAACTTTTTTCGACGGACCCAAGTCGTGCAGGGGGAAGTGGCTGAGGTTGATTTGGAGCAACGCGTTATTCGTTTGACCCCAGATGACGGCTCTCCGCATCGAGAACTCCCCTTTGATCATTTGGTCTTAACGACGGGTGGGGTGCCGAACTTCTTTGGCAATCAGGCGGTCGAAGCTGAAGCTTTTACATTCAAGTCGTTAGAGGATGCTGTACTCCTTCGTAATCACATTATCCATATGTTTGAGCGGGCCGACTTTGAGACCGATCCATCAAAACGCCAAGGGATGCTGACTTTTGTCGTGGCGGGCGGTGGTTTTGCTGGGGTTGAACTGATTGGTGGTCTCAATGATTTTGTGCGCGGGATGTTACCCTACTATCCCAATGTTCTCCCTGATGAAGTACGGCCCGTTCTGGTTCATTCCCGTGATACGATTTTGCCAGAGCTAAGTGAACAACTTGGAAAATATGCGCAACAAAAGCTGGCTGAACGTGGCGTCGAATTCAAGCTTGGGGTACGGGTTACGGGGGCTGAGTCGGGGGCTGTGCTTTTGGGTGATGAGGTGCTGCCCACCGAAACCTTTGTATGGACCGCCGGGAATAAACCAAGCCCAATTTTAGGAAAATTGGGTCTGCCACTCACCAAACGCGGGCAAGTAGAAGTCAACACAGAATTGGCGGTTCCCGAGCTGTCCGGGGTGTGGGCCGCAGGCGATTGCGCCCAAATTCCAGATTTATCAACGGGTAAATTTTGCCCGCCGACCGCGCAACACGCACTACGGGAAGGGAAAGTTCTGGGGTACAACGTTGCTGCCGCGATTAAGGGGAAGCCCCTGAAACAATTTAACTTTACGACATTGGGTAGTTTGGCTGCGCTGGGGCATCAGCTAGCTGTGGCCGAAATTATGGGCTATCGTTTTTCTGGATTTTTAGCTTGGTTGATGTGGCGGGCGATCTATCTCTCAAAACTGCCCACGGTTGATAAACAGGTGCGGGTTGGCCTCGATTGGGTGCTAGATATTTTCTTCCCTCCAGATATTGTCCAAACAATTGACTTTCGCCAAGCCAAATCAATGACAACTGACCGAGGGGAGTGAAACTAATCATGACGACTTTTTCGGATATATCTATCAGAAATCGATTACTGGCTGGTTTACTAGCGGGTATTGTAGGTGGGGTAATGTTTGGGCTACTAGTTCCTGCTCCGCTAGGGTTTGGCTTTAATTTAGTTGTCAGTGCTGTACTTGGCCTATTATTTGGCCTGACGTTGGGACGGCATATTCGAACGCCAGGGTCTGGCCTCCTGTGGGGCGAGGCGTTTGGTCTTTTTTGGTGGCTTATCGGCTCGCTAACCCTAATCCCTCTCCTATCGGGACAAGGGCTCGCTTGGACAACAACCGCTGTGACCCAAGCCTTCCCTTTGCTATTAGGACAGGTTGTTGCCTTTGGGTCTGTTTTGGGTCTGGGCACTTACCTATTCATTCGGCTTCTGACTCGAATGGCCCCACCTCATTCCCACTCGCAGCCAACAGATGGCACATTCAAACGACCAATGGGTCAAGCCATTGTACCACCTTTGGTGCAGGCTCTGATTATTGGTGGATTTGGTGGCTTGTTTGGGAGCTGGCTCTTTGCTCAAGGCATTGAGCAGGCCCAATTTTTCCCGTTGGTGGCCCAACTGATGGGGTCTAGCTCATTGGTTGTAGGGGAATGGCTGCACTATCTGATCGGCATCGTGATTGGCATCACCTTTGGCCTGTTGTTTCATCATGATGTGCGTGGGACCGGCCCCGGTTTAGTTTGGGGCTTGAGTTATGGCCTGATCTGGTGGATTATTGGCCCAATGACGCTTATGCCCCTGCTCTTGGGTGTTGAGACTCGGCCTGACTGGTCGCTCTCAGCCGCCCAAGCTGCATTTTCTGCCCTGATTGCTCATCTGCTTTATGGGGCCTTGGTTGGGCTATTTTATGCCTTGGCTAATCGCGTTTGGCAACTCCTCTTTGTCGACTCAGACCCGTTAAACCGCCCCTTGGAGGCCGCTGGGGCACGCGGGTTGCGGGCAATTTTGATGGGACAAGCCGGGGGCCTGATCGGTGGACTACTCTTCACAGTGGTGATGGCTGGGATTGGGGCTTTACCTGATGTGGCTAGCCTGGTTGGGGGAACGTCTATTTTTGCTGGATTTCTCGTTCACTTGATCATCAGTCTTATTATTGGAAGCAGCTTTGGCTTACTCTTTCAACGCGAAGCGTATAGTTACGGGGCTGGCTTAGCCTGGGGGTTAGCATATGGCGTTTTGTGGTGGTTACTTGGCGCGGTCACCCTCTTTTCCGTATTACTCCGACAACCGGTTGATTGGTCACTGGCTGCGGTCACAGCCTTATTTCCAGCGCTCATCGGTCATTTACTGTATGGCATTGGATTGGGCCTCTTCTTCCAGTTTCTGGCCCGTCGCTATGATGACACCTTAAGTGGGTGGCCTCAGCGGGGTGCACAGGGGACTCGATTGACAACTTCGAATACTACCTCTTCCGTTCCTCAAATTGCTGGAACGGCTACCCCCGCCTTGTGGGTTGTCACGTTGATCTTGGGAGTTTTGTTACCGCTCTTGCTTTCGTAGCGTCGAAACGATTTTAAGGCTGACCCAATCTGACTCACTCAAACGGAAAAATGGAGGGTTTCAAGAGGTGCCTGATGAGCTAACACGCCACTGCATTGCCTTCTCAATCATCCCCTTAATAAGGGCATCTTTCCCCTGCATGTAACCATGATTATCGTAGGTGAACTCAGCAGCGAGTTTGGTTTTGAGAGTGCTATAGGCTTCTGCCTCCTGGGGGTGGGTGCGGAGATAGTCGCGGAGAGCCATCAATTCAACAATTTGCGGATGACCTGCGTGGCAGACATGGACGTGGGTCAAGTGTACGGTATCAACAACCTTGGGAAAGTAGAAACGGCCTGGAGTGCCGGGTATGCGGGCATCCAGTGACTCGCCACGACATTGGTAGCCAAGCTGTTGCATTGTATTGTAATAATCCGGGATAATCGTGTCTGGTTGAACTTCGATGAGGATGTCAATCGTGGGTTTGGCGGCTAGGCCAGGCACGGATGTGCTACCGATATGGTGTATCTTCACCAAGTCAGGCTTAAATACTGCTGTCAACTGGCTGGCCTCCGTTTCAAAGCGAACAGGCCAGCTATCGTCGTATGCAACAACCTCAATCCGTCTTTTCATTGTCATTCAAGACCGTAAAATTTTATCTCATTCTACCAAAACAACTCATTCCAACCCGTATAAGCCTACGGAATTATCGTGTAGCAATTTACGCTGATCTTCTTCGCTACGATCCTTGATGACCTCTCGCAAGGCACTCGACCATTCCTCAAACGTCGCAACGAGGGTACACACAGGCCAATCACCGCCGAATATGACACGGTCGGGGCCGAAGGTATCAAGGCAATAGTTGATAGTAGGGGCGAGGGTCTCAGCCGTCCAACCTTCAGGGGCGCGAGCCACAATGCCTGAAATTTTGCAGACAACATTGGGTAGGTCGGCATAGGCGGCAATATCCGCCTTCCATTGCTCGGCGGTGTGCCAATCGAGATTGTCCGGAGTTTGTGGTCCGGGATCGGCTCCATTGACGATGGTAGGGGAAGCGTTGCCGCAGTGATCAAGGATGAATTGGGTGTCGGGGCATTGCCTGGCTAGTTGTACGCCGTCGTCCAATTCGGCGGGCCGAATACAGATATCAAAGCTCCGCCCTTGCTGACCTAGCCACTGGACATTTTGGATGAATGTCTCATCTAAACAAGCCCCTTTTGGCATTTCTGGGCCGTGTAACACCTGCCGAACGCCTTTGAAATAGGGATTGCGTAAATAGGGTTTGAGATGGGGCCGAAAGTTCGGGTCGCCAGGATTGGCCGAAATGACCGCCCCTTGCATGGGATTGTCATCCTGTACGCACAATTCAAATACATAATCGGCTTCCATGATCCGATGATTGGGGACCACGTCAACTTCCATATAGACGGTCTTGGTCACATTCGCATTTTTGGTCACCTCAAGATAGTCGCTCATGACGTGGCTCTTATTCAAAACGGGTAATCCCTCAAGCCAAGCGAGTTCAAACCTCGATAAATCCCAAAGGTGTTGGTGGGTATCAACAATTGGCAGCATCTGTGCCTCCTCAAAATAGTGATGTTTGATGGCGTATGATAAGCATATTAACGCATCTGTTGAGTTTGCCCAAACTTTGGGAAGCAAGTAAGGTTTATTTACGATTTTAGATTTACGATTTACGGGAAAATTTAGAGATTGGATTTAATCCTAAATCCCAAGTCGTCAATCGTAAATTTATATTTTTGGGGTGGATATAATGACTGAAATGACATATAAGCCATTGGGCAAAACAGATTTGCAGGTTTCGACGCTTGGCTTTGGGGCGGGGCCATTAGGAGGAGAGTATGGAGAACTTGATGTAGCCGAAGCTTATCGGGCGGTCCATTATGCGATTGATCACGGTATCAACTTTTTTGACTCCTCGCCTTATTATGGTCGAACACTCTCGGAAACACGGTTGGGGGAAGCCCTAAAGGGTGGCTATCGAGAAAAGGCTATTCTGGCCACAAAAGCCGGGCGATATGATAAGCCGCTGGAAACCGGCTTTGATTTTTCGTATGACCGAATTATCCAATCGGTTGAGGAGAGCCTGACGCGTTTGCAAACCGATTATCTCGATCTCTTTCAATTGCACGATATTGAGTTTCGTCCCAAAGAACAAATCATCAATGAAGCTTGGCCTGCAATGGAAAAGCTTAAGCAGGATGGCAAAGTGCGCTACATCGGGATCACCGGCTACCCGATTCATTTGCTTAAGGAATTAGCCGAGACGTTTGCGGTTGATTCAGTTCTATCCTACTGTCATTACAACCTGATGAATACGACCTTGGATGATGTGCTGACCCCGCTGGCGAAGTCACAGGGGATTGGCTTGATCAACGCCTCGCCATTGCATATGGGGGTGCTGACGGAACAGGGGCCGCCTGAATGGCACCCTGCGCCCAAGGCTGTTTTTCCCGTGGCCCAAGTGGTGGCTGAATATTGTCGCAGCCAAGGCACCGATATTGTAACCTTGGCCCTACAATTTGCGTTTCAACACGATTATGTTGCCACCACGTTGGTTGGCATTGGCACGGTTCAAGAAGCACAACAGAACCTAAGCTTAATCGGCACCCAGCCTGATCCTGAGGTGTTAGCCGAGGTACGAAAGATGATTGAACCTGTATTTAATATGAGTTGGAATGAGGGCTTACCCGAATATTTTGAGTCAGGGTCTGTGCCGAAGAATTCGTAGTAGAGGAGATTGGAGGTTGGAGATGAGAGATTGAATAACCATAATCTCCAACCTTCAATCTCTAACTTCCTGATCTCCCCATAATCCCATCAATTCTCCCTTCCATCTCCCTTGCCTTGTCTGGTGTCAACGCGCCGACTTTGAGTTCGAAGCGGAAGGTATCCCCCGCAGGGATAGACTTGATGTTGCCTTTAGCTTTTTCGGTGGTGTAGCCTTCGGGTTCGGCGGTAGCAGGGAGAATCAAGCCGAGGGCGTCTTGGTCGCCGGTGCGACTGAGCCAGCGGATGCCGTGATCTAACTGATCGGGGCGATGGCTGATGAAGTCGGCTCCACCGTTGGGATGGATCTGCATACTGTGCGCCCAGCCTGCGCTGTCCGCTGAATAGTCGATGTAAAAGACCGCTTCGGGGTTAAAGGCCAAATCGGGACTGAGACGATGATGCTTGGTTGGATCAGCTTTGAGCTCGGCTAAAAACTCGCGATACCCTGCTGGTGGATTGAGGTGGGCCGGAATTTCAGCCCGGACCCGTACGTGGTCGGCATCGTAGGGAGCGGTATAGACCAAGCGTCCGTGATCAACAGGCCGGAAGTTGACGTGCCCTAGATACATCAACTCCATATCGTACGGTCGTAAATTCTCAATCTCCATTGAAATCGAAATTTTGCTTGAGTTTTCATATAGCTTGACCAATGGGCGGGCAATATAGTTTGTGTTGAAAGCAACACTATATTGAAAGCTTCCCGTTAAGCCGATATACGCCCCTGTATCATCTTTACCCAAGACCAATTGCGCCGTTTGATACGTCGCGTTGGGTAACTCGCCGTGGACCGGATGAGTATCCGTTGGCCCAGGCCCACCCATTGCCGTTGCGCCGCAATGAATGAGAAAGCCGCCGTAGGTGCGTAGATAGTCTGTCGTTGGATTTGGTTCAGCAAACATCGATTGCATTGTTAGTAGACGATCATAAAATTCAATGTGCCAGATTTGTTGGCCTTGAAAAGGGAGGAGGGTCATCCAGCCTAGGCTGTTGCGCAGCCGGAGGGCTAAAACGCCGGTACTATATTTGAATACCGAGGCTTCAAGCCCCTGCCATTGGGCCAAGACTTTTTCCGTTTTGTTGAAAAAGTGAGGGTAAAGATTGATAATCGTTTGTGAGGTCATAACATCCTATTCTAAGCCAAAATTTCTGGGGCCAAGTCTGCTGCTGCAGGAAAACTGGTTTGGGTGCCAGAGGCTTGGACGCTGACGGCAGCGATTTGATTGGCTCGGCTCATTGCTTCGGGCAAAGGTTTCCCTTGGGCAATGAAATAGGCCAGACTGCCTACAAAGGAGTCGCCCGCCCCAGTTGTGTCGAGGGCTTTCACCGTGGGGGCTGGCACGTGTGTTGTTTCTTCGGCGGTCACCAGTAAGCTGCCTCGTTCCCCAAGGGTTAAAATGACCTTGCCCGCACCTCGATCAAGCAGCGTTTTGGCCGCTGCCGTGGCTTCTTCTATGGTGCTTACTGGCATTCCGGTCAACATCTCAGTTTCACTTTCATTAGGACAGAAAATATCGCTGAGTTGATACAGTTCATCGGGTAACTCAGGCTTGGCCGGGGCGGGATTAAAGATCGTGGTCACCCCTTCTTCACGGGCTACACGGAGGGCGGCCAAGCTGATTTCCAGCGGGATTTCTAGCTGGCAGATGACAATTTGGGCAGCGGCTATCGTTGAGCGAGCCGCCTCAATTTCGGCCTCAGTCAGAAGATCATTGGCCCCGGTAACAATGACAATCGAGTTGTTTCCATCGGTGTCGACGGCAATCGGAGCCACGCCAGAGAAGGCTTGGTCGGTAAAGAGAACGTGTGTTGTGTCGATGCCAAAATCCTCGAAATTTTTGCGGGTGTTTTCGCCAAAAATGTCTTGTCCCAGCTTGGTAATCATTGAGACGTCGGCCCCTAACTTAGCGGCCATCACGGCTTGGTTAGCCCCTTTACCACCATACCCCATATGAAAACGGCTCCCGTGCAGGGTTTCGCCGATTTTTGGCATTCGAGGGACATAACTAATTAAGTCAATGTTGGCCGCGCCAACAACACAGATTTTTGGCTTTGACATTATCGTTCTCCTTTGAAGATAGTGGCTAGTGAGTAGTGAGTTAGTGGCTAGTAAACGCCATGTAACTACTCAAACTCCATAAATTCTACAACCTCGATTTTACCCCTTCAACGCGCCAGTCGTGAGGCCGCGGGTAATGTATCGCTCCAGGAATAGACCAATGAGAACCACCGGCGCGACTGTTGAGAGTGTGAGGGCGGAAATAAACCACCATTGGATGCCACGGGTGTTGTTTTGGCCTGCAATCAGAACAGGCATTGTAATCGCGTCGAAGTTGGTCAACATCAAGGCGTAGAGGTATTCATTCCAGGAGAAAACAAAAGAGAAGATGGCGACGGCTACAAGACCTGGGGCGCTCAAGGGTAGCACAATCCGAATAAAGGCTTGCCAGGGTGTGGCCCCATCGACCAGAGCACTGTCTTCCAAATCGCTAGGTAGACTCTCAAAGAAGTCTCGCATGATCCAAACGGTAAAGGGTAGGTTGAACATCGTATAGGCCAAAATTAGCCCGATATGGGTGTCAATCATCCCTAGTGTGGAGTAAATTAGAAGAAAAGGCACCACAAATAGAGCTGGAGGCAGAAAACGTTGGGAGATCACCCAAAAGGCAATGTCATTGTTTCGCCAGCCTAATATGCGCCAATAATATTTGTAACGGGCTAACCCATAACCGGCCATAGAACCAATCACAACTGCCAGAATGGTGCTACCTGCTGCCGAAATTAAACTATTGCGAAAATGACGGAAGATAATATCTTGTTGTTCATCAAAGAGGTAAACCCAGTGCTCCCCCGTTGGTTGATAATCAACATAAGGAAAATAAAGTGGGCCACGGCTGACGTGAAGGGGCTGCTTGAATGACGTTGTAAACAGCCAGTAGAATGGGAACAAACAGATGAACGTCCAAATTAGAATGATCGTATATGTAATAACTTTTTGCGTTGTAGATGTCTTCATAATTAGTTTCCCCTAATTAGGATGCTCTTGTAGATAGTGCCCGGCCAAAATAAAGGAACAAGGTGGCGAATATAACAACCAAGACCAATAGAATGTACGAGATTGCAGCAGCGTAACCGTAGTTACCAAAGGTGAGGGCGGTATCAAAAATATACATTGTCAACGACTCAGTCGCTGAACCTGGCCCACCACCGGTGGTGACTACAATAACGTCGATGATTTTGAAGATCTCCAAACCGCGAATGAGGATCACGGTAATTGAGATGGGCAGAAGGATGGGGAAGGTGATTTTTTGTAAAATCGTCCAGGAATTAGCGCCATCGACACGGGCTGCCTCATAAATATCGTCAGGAATGCTTTGTAGACCGGCCAACAGTAGCAGCGTCATAAACGGTATCCATTGCCAACTATCCATAATGATAACCGCGACCGTAGCCCAAAAGCCATCAGTCAACCAGGGAATGGAGATGGTTGTGCCTAGTATGTCGGACAACCCCCGTTGAAATTGGGCCAAGGGGGAAATACGGGTGTCAAACATCATCCGTCCGGTATAGGCAGCGGCCACTGGGGTCATCATCATCGGCATCAAAAAGATGATGCGTACCACATTTCGCCCGACAAATTGTTGATTCAAGAGCAGCGCTAGGCCAAAACCAATGAGATATTGGACAGTAACTCCGACAATGACGTAAGTTAGAGTGTTACGTGCTGCCGTAAAAAGCCGTTCATCACTGGCAGTTCGAACATAGTTGCGCCCAGTAATTTCAAAGCCTAATCCAAGAAATCCGCCGCTCCCGTCTGTCTCACCTGCCTCAATCTCTTCGGCAGTTGCTGCTGAGGAGGTGCTGCCTCCCCGTTGGAGGTCGGTAAAGCTGATGCTTAAGGACCATAGCAGGGGGAAAATGGAAAAAATAAGAATAAAAACAACAGCTGGGGTGAGGAATACACGTTTGATACCTCGCTCATAGGCCTTTTCGCCAATAATGGCACCTTTTGATGTTGCGGCCATTCGGTTCTCCCTTGAATGTTTAGTTCTGATTTATCGATAGTCTGTCAAGACGCAGGAAGTAAAAAATAACGGTTTTAGATAGGTTATGCCCTACTGCTTGCGCCCTGTGGATATTTAGTGGTGGGGTACACATTGTGTACCCCACCAAGGATCAATACCTAAATTCTACGAATAACGCTAAATTTTATTCAGCGCCAATTGAAGCTTTGTACTGCTCAAGCTGTGAGTCACGACCGAGGCGGTCAGTGATTTCTTCCCACTGAGCTGCAACGTTGTCAAGGGCTTCTTGTGAAGAGATTTCGTCAGCCAGGGCACGGCTAATTTCGACGTCCAGAATGCTCATGTATTCGGCTGAACCACGGATACGGAGGTCCATTACAGCGTTCGGGTGGTTGATGGTGTCACGTACGGCGTCGAGGTAGTCAACAGCACCTTCTTCGTCGAAGCCAGCACCGGTCCACAGACTAATGTCTTCAAACTGGCTGTAGCGAGCCGGGTTGATCCCTGTGTTTGGTGTAACAGCTAATTGCTGAACCAACTCGGGGCGAGCCATAAAGGCCGCGAAGCTTAAGGCTGCTTCTTTGGCATCGCTGTCAGCGGCAACACCAATGATCCAACCACCAAAGGCGATAAACGGTGCAATGTTTTCTTCTTCAACCCACGCACCGGCTTGGTAATCCCAGTAGCGATCGCCACCAGGCAATACGCCGAAGCCAGTATCACCAACGATGACTGAAGAGGCTTCGTCGTAAGAGATCGGGCCAACATCACCCCAGTCGATGTTCATCACTGCAGCACCAGCCGGGAACTGAACGCGGGTATCAGCAACGTCCCACTGTAACTGCTCAGCTGGGCCAAGGTCACGTGAGCGAATGTAGTCATCCAATGCTGCGACCCAGCCAGGGCTGTTCACGAGCGGGGTCATCGTGTCACAAGTAAAGTAGAAGCAGGGATCTCCAGGTACCTTACCGTAACCAGCGGCGTGTGATAAGAACACCCAGAAGCTCTGAGCGTTACGGCGCTGTGCTTCAGAAACACCAGCAATCGGGGCAGTAACGCCAGCAGTTTCAACTTCACGACCGTTGAAGAACTCAGCAATTGCATAGTACTGGTTCCACGTAGTCGGCTCATCCAGTGGCCAGCCATACTCAGCTTCGAAGTCAGCTGCGAATGGTGAATCTGGGCTGATGAGGTCCTTGCGGTAGTACAGCATGTGCGCGTCACCGTCGTATGGTAGTGCGAATACGGTGTTACCCCAAGCTGTCAGACGCTCACCATACAACGGAATAATGTCGTCTTGATCAATGCGGTCCAGAATGTTCTGAGGCATTGGCTCCATATACCCAGGGGCCATAAAGTCACCGGCCCAGTTAGCGGGGAAAATCATCATATCGAAATCGTTAGAGCCGGTTTCGAAAGAGGTAACCATCTTTTCGAACAATTCACCAAAGGCGAACTGCTGCAATTCAACTTCACCACCAGTCAGAGCTTCCCACTCGGGACCGTGATCTTCAACGGGGCTAGCAATAGCTGGACCAGTTTGAGTGGCAACAACGATTTTGATGCCATCGAAGCGAGGTGTTTCTAACTCGCTACCAACGAGGCCAGCGGCATCGTCAACACTTGGAATACAGAGTTTCCAGCCTGGCTCAATCAAGTCGGCATTCTCAATCAAGGCATAGCTGTCATCGGCAGCATTGGCCTGGTTTGTGGCTTCAACGATAGCTGGGAAAGCTAAGATATCGCCGTAGAATTTATCGGCTAATTTAGACAGCCAGTCATCGGCCTGAACAACTGTGTCCTGCTCGCAAGCAACTTGCAACATCGGACTCGCGGCAGCACTTTGGGTGACAGCACCCATCAAGATTGCCATAGTTGCAACAATTGTGATTAACTTTTTAATCATCATTTTCTCCTTGAACTTAAGAGTTTCAAATAGACCTAAATCTCGATACACTGTTAGATAACAGCCTATCGGCTTACCATAAGTACTTTGTAGACAATCAGTGTCTGTGGGGCTAAAGCAATTAATCAACTTTGATTAGTAGTCCTACCTCCTATTCTGGCAAGTTAAAATGTAAAATCTTATTTCACTTGCTCTATAATTAATTTTCGAGATATTAACATCGATCAATTAGCAAAAAAATTTGTTAGATTTGTCGACAAGACTCTCGAATAACTAACTCAACCGAAAATGGTTGAGGGGGTTCAACAACGTCATTTTGGATCATCCTCATGAGCAGTTGTGCCGCAGCTTGCCCCAAATGATAAGTGGGCTGTCGGACAACGGTTAATGGTGGCGAGAAGATTGAGGCCCAATCTTCATCGTCAAAACTGATGATCGATAGATTTTCAGGGCAGTGAATGCCTCGTTTTTTGAGCGCATACAGCATCCCCAGAGTCATTTGATTATTTGTAATAAACATCGCTGATGGCTGCTCGGGTAAGTCGAGTAATTGATGGAGTGCTTCATCAACATTTGGCAAAATGTTTTCGCTGGTCATCGGACCTGATCCATTTGAGCTTGGTTGGGTGTTATGAAAGCGTGGATCAGCTTGAACCACTAAGGACTCATCAAATGGAATATTTGCTTGAGCTAAAGCCCGTTTATATCCATTTAATCGATCATGAAAAGTTGAAATAACCTTTGATCCCAATAGCAATCCAATTCTTTGATGCCCCAGAGAGATCAGGTATTGCGTTGCCTGATACGCGCCACTCTCGTTAGCGACACTAATCAATGGGGCTTGAATATCGGGGGCCGTGCGGTCTAAAAGAACGATGGGTAGACCCGCCTCAGCCATTCGGGTTAAGCGTGGTGAATAAACACCTGTCGGCGCAATCAGTAGGCCATCAATTTGACGGGCAGATAAGAGGCGGAGATATTCATCCTCACGGGCTGCCCCTTCATCAGTATTGCAAAAAATAGTGTGATAGCCGTGCCGATTAATCTCATCTTCAACGCCACGAGCAACGGCTGTGAAAAATGGGTTGGTAATATCTGAAATTACAAGCCCAATTGTTTGGGTTGCATTTGTGGCTAAACCTCGGGCTATGGCACTCGGTTGGTAGTTGAGTTCCTCTATGGCTTGGAGCACCCGATCCCGCGTTTCAGTACGCACAAAGCGGGTTTGGTTGATAACATGAGAAACAGTGGCGGTTGAAACCCCAGCATATTTTGCAACATCTTTGATACGGACTTTCGCCATTGATACCTCACAACCTTGTAGAGGTGCATTAACTGTACGGGTTTCTGGTTCAAGGAAAGGGGAGAAGAGATAGAAATAAATTGATTTAATCGCTTACGTAAGCGATTAAATCAAGGGTAACACAGAAAAAGCCTGTTGTCAAAATCAATCTTTACATTTTTAAGTGAAGGGCAAATTTACGCTAAGATATCCCGCACAACAGGAACTAAAGCCTCCCCTAATTTGGTATGTTCGCTTAAGTCGAAATGAATGCCATCGACGTCACTGGATACGATAACATCGGCAGTGTTGAAGAAGTGACAACCGTGCGTTTCGGCGACCTGACGATATAACTCCCCAAACTGTTGTGATTTTTCCTGTCCACCTTTGAACATATCAGCATACTGACTCAATTTGGCTATTGGTGGCGGTGCCATTACTAGAATATCGGGTACCTGACCCTCTCGACCTGTTTCACTTTTTTTAATCATCTTAACCAATGTTTCTATCCCAGCCGCAATATCAGAGGCAGCAAGAGAGAAGCGTTGTTTGGTATCGTTGGTGCCGAGCATTAGGATGATGAGGTCCATGGGTTTGTGGGTATTGATGCAGGGGATCAAATAGGTCTTGCCACTTTTATGGCCTTCAATGGGATCATCCCAAACTGTGGTGCGTCCGTTCAAGCCTTCTTCAATGATCCAATAACCATCGCCCAAACCCTGACGCAACACACCCGTCCACCGTTCATCGAAGGGGAAGCGTCCACTGCTAGCAGGATCTGCCCCCCAAGTATTTGAGTCGCCATAACATACAATAAATTTCATAAGAGTGCTCCATCAAAGGCAGTTTGTCATGATGTTAGCCAGTACTTCATTTTTACTTCTGATCTCGCAAGAATGCCTCAACTGCGGCGCGGGTAGGCAAGGCTGCCATTGCCCCTTTATGGGTGGCATTGAGCGCTGCAGCAGCACTGGCAAATCGTACAATCTCAGATAAGGTTTCTTCATCTAGAAATTCAGGACCCGTCTCGGTTTTGAGCAATCCGGCAATGAGTCCAGCCAAAATGGCATCACCGCTCCCGGTGGTATCGACTGGATTAACCTTGAAGGCCGGAATATGATTAGCGGCGCGACCATTGTTGTAATAGGCCCCTTTCTCACCGAGCGTGACCAAGCATAGTTTAATGCCACGATCTAGCAAGACGTGGCTACCTTCATAAACATCATCTGTACCTGTTAGTAGCGCCAGCTCCGTTTCGTTGACTTTACAAATATCCACACCCTGAAGGCCTGCCAATATTCCTTGACGCGCTGCCTCCAAACTAGGCCATAAGGCAGGCCGGAGGTTAGCATCATAGGCCACCAGGACCCCATCCTGATTAGCCCATTTGATCGCCTGTTGAGCGGCCTCCCGACTGCCCTCGGTTAAGGTGACCGAGCCATAAACCAAGACCTTTGCCGAAGCTAGATAGTCACGATCCAGATCAGTGGCGCGTAGTAAGGTGTCGGCCCCACGACACAAAATAAACTCTTGTTCGGTCGGGCTGGCGGCAGCGACTAACGCGATGGTCGTGAAACTTGAGGCGACTTTGCGAAAGAACAGAGTATCAACCCCGGCGGATTGCAACAGCTCAATCAGCCAATCCCCGAAAGGATCATCACCCACAAAACCAACAAACCCGACATCGACACCTAACCGAGCCAGGGCCACGGCCACATTTGCGGGCGCACCCCCGGGCGCGTGGATAAAGTGACTGGCCTCCTTCATTGGTTTGCCGACGGGGTCAGCGAACATATCGATTAGGGCTTCGCCTAAGCTAATAACATCTGGCATAGTAAAACTCCTCGTAAGCAGTCAAGGCTACGTTAGTTGATGGGTTGGTACCCGCATCCAGGTAACAGGTTTGGTATCCCCTTCATAAAGAGGCAGCAATGGCTCTAGTAATCTCCGCGATTCATCTGACCAGCCTGCAAGTGAGCGTTGCCGCTCGATGATGCTTGCTTGGAGCGCCTCAGATAAGTTGGAGAAATCTGGGTGATACCAGAGGGTAATCACAGTTCGATAGTCATTTGAATTATTGGCCCAGGCGGCGTGGAGTAACCGCGAGTCGCCGATAACCAGATCGCCAGCTTTGACAGGAATATCGACCTCCCCCTCAGCCAATTTAAAGGCGGGATGGTTGAGATTGGCGGCGCGACGGAGGTCATCCGTATGGGCCTCTGGCGTTTCGTCGTGGACAGAATGTCGTTTGATGTGAGAGCCGGGAATGACTCGCAAACAGCCGTTGTCAAGTGAGGTGTCGATGAGATAGTACATTAGAAAGAGTTGCTGGGGATGTGGATTATTGTAGCTGCTTTCGTCGGCCCACCCCCACCAATCCTGATGCCAGAACAAGGGCGGACTTTGGGGTGGTTTGCTAATGATGTACCCAGAGCGCCACTTTGGGGCATTGTAGCCCAAAGACTTAAGGGCCGCAATCGCGCTGGGGTAGGCCACCAACTCGGCCAAGTTTGGCTCATCATGCACGCTAATCATGCTACCCGTTGAGCGTTGCGCTTCAAAATGCTCGTCAGATTGGGCTGAAATCATTTTGGTTGCAATAGCTTGTAGTCGGGTTAGGATATCTTTATCTAAGACATTTTCAAACAGACAGTAGCCGTCTTTTAAGAGTTGTGTTTGTTTGTCAATACTCATTTTTGGTTCCTGCTAAATTTTTGGGACACGGAATACGCGGAAAACACGGAAAAGATGAAAATTCGCTAGATTTTTAGCCTTTCACCATTGTGTCTTTTGTCTATGCTGATATTTGTCACTCCAAATTGGCGTGACGGGTGAACATTGTATCGCTGCTCTCATTTGTTTTCGACATTAGCAACAGCAGCAGCGTATCGAGTGTCAGAGCCATACTTTGCTCGAATAAAGCGCCCATCGGTTGAATTGAGCGGAAGCCAGTTTCGCCTTGAACTTTGGGGGAGGGGGCTGGGATGGTGATGATGATGTCGGCGATCTGACCGATGGGGGAGTCCGTTTGAATTGTGAGTAAGGCGAGTGTTGCCCCGATTTTTTTTGCTTTCTCGGCCATTACGACCAAACTGCCCGTTGAGCCGGAGCCGGAGCCGATGATGAGTAAATCATCCGGTTGAAGGCTGGGGGTGGTTGTTTCACCTACCACGTGAACGGTCAAACCAAGGTGCATCAAACGCATAGCAAAAGCCCGAACAACTAACCCCGATCGGCCAGCCCCAGCCACAAACACGCGTTTGACTCCCACGATAGCGTCCGCCAGTTCATCACTGTGCTCATTGGAAACCTGTGATAAGGTTTGCTGCAATTCGCTTAGAACTTGTTCGAAGTAAGTTTGAATGCCCAAAAGACAACTCCTTATAAATGCTCCATCCCGGCTCGAATATCCAAAACAGCCTGACGTTTATCTGGATGGTTGGTGATATATCCGCCAACGACAACAATTGCAGGCTGATGAAGGATAATATCAGGAAGTGTAGTTGGTTTGATACCGCCAGCAACAGCAACTTTTGTTTGCTGTAGGGTCTCACTGACTAAGGCCAACTCGGCGAGTGGATTGTGCCCCTGCTCTTGGGCATCCGTGCCCGTATGAACGCAGACATAATCACAGCCCAGAACCTCTAGTTCAGTGGCCCGTTGTTGAACGTCCTTAATCGTAATCAAATCAACCATAACCTGCCGCTCAAAGCGACGAGCTTGTGATACAACCCCTTGAATGGTGGCATCATTGGACACTCCCAAAACTGTAACAATATCGGCTCCTGCGTCAAAGCCAATTTTGGCCTCATGTTCTCCTGCATCCACGATTTTGAGATCAGCCAACACCTCAACTTGAGGGTAAGCCTTCTTGATTTTTGTTACTGCCTGAACGCCTTCCAACATAATCAACGGGGTGCCAATTTCAATAATGTCCACGAGATCAATAATCTCAGCGAGCATTGGAATGGCTTCATGGGTTGTGGTTAAATCAAGCGCGAGTTGTAGCTTCAATTTAGGTCTCCGAACTTAAGGCCACGTGACGCCTTGGCCTTGCCCCATCAAACCGCGACCCATATAAACGCGTTCATCCAGATCGTTGATGCCGCGGATTAAGGCTGAATAAACAGCAAACCATTGCAGCGGGACCATCAAGATGAAGGGGGCCAGTAGGGGATGAACCTCACCGTAATCCTGCATATCAAATGTAATCGTTTTTGCTTCTTGTGATTGGGCCAATTGTAATACCCGTTCACTCATTGGGCGGGATTCGTCGGTGCCGAGGAGAAAGACCATCGCTGGCTTTTCGTGCTCAAGCATCTCAGCCGGTCCGTGGCGAAATTCGGATGTTTCCAAAAATGAGCCGTGCACCCGCATATTTTCCATAAAGACGGTCAGCCCAAATTTGTAAGCTAACCCATACAGCGGGCCGCTGCCCAAAACGTAGAATAGCTTCTCATCTACAAATTGCTCGGCCAATTTCTTGGCGCGTGGCTCGACATCAACATAAAGTTGGCCTAGATGATCTGGTAAGGCAAACAGACCATCGATAATTGAGCCAACATCTTCAGAACCTGTGAGGTTGGCGACTTCCAGGGCAAAGAGATAGGCTGCGGCGAGCGGGAGAATGTAAAGTGCTGGCGATTGATAAGCAATGACCTCATCGGCTTCTTGCCCCATCAAACTGTCTGCTTCGTTGACCAAAACAATTGTCTTTGCCCCCCGATCTTTGGCGAAACGTGCTGCTGCAACAGTATCTTCAGTTGAGCCAGAGAAGGAAGCGAGGAAGACCCACGCCTTGTCGTTGAGTTTAGCTGGACTGCGCCAAATGAATTCATAGCTGGGGAAGACATCTGAGGAGAGATGGGTAAACCGATCTAACAGATATTTTCCGGAAAAAAGGTTGCACCAGGAGTTGCCGCTGCCAACCCAATAGATGTGACTGACTTGCTCGTCGACGGCCCGTTTCGCTAAATTGCGGATAGTTTCTGCGTGTTCATCTAAAAAACGAGCGAGATCAGGTTGTAAAATTGGAGCTGTAAATAATAAGCTTTTTCGTGCTTCGTCTACCAATCGTTGTAGATTTGTGTTCATCATACCTCTCAGATAAATGATTAGGTCAATGTTTATTAAAAGGTGCGGATATTGGGTGGAGTTGCTCAAATTATGGTCGGAGTTGAAAAATCAGGCAAATATTTGGC
Organism: Phycisphaerae bacterium; assembly: GCA_028285035.1. The sequence continues at coordinate 11,504 of JANQQF010000071.1, read as the reverse complement.
AAAGTAACTTTTGGAGAGGGCAGATTGAGCTATTTGCAAAAATTAGGTTTATCGATACTCTAAGTTTATAACAATCCACCCAGTTTCAAGCCCATCGCTAACAATCCATCATTTTTGGAGTTTCAATCAATGTTTTTAACCAAACACAAAACAAAACAGGGACCCCGCTGGGCCCTTGATGGAAAACTTCTCCCAGAACAATTTAATCTAGGCCTGCTCTTGGCTCAAAATGTGTCTGCTCAGACGAGTGTGTTGCAAGAGAGTGTAACTCACGAGCCTGCGGATGGTCCCTTGCTGGCTCCGATTGACCCCACCCAGGAAGTTTGGGCCTGTGGGGTTACCTATTTGCGGAGCCGCGAAGCCCGTAAAGAAGAGTCAGATATGGGTGATGTTTATGAGCGGGTGTATGATGCTGAACGACCTGAACTGTTCTTTAAATCAATCGGCTGGCGTTCCGTCGGGCACGGTGAGCCAATTCGGGTTCGGCGGGATAGCACCTGGGATGTACCCGAGCCAGAGTTGACCTTGGTGGTGAATACTTATCAAGAAATCGTAGGTTACTGTGTAGGGAATGATGTTTCCTCTCGTAGTATTGAGGGGGAAAATCCACTCTATCTCCCTCAAGCAAAAATGTATAACGGCGCTTGTTCAATCGGCCCTGGGATCAAATTGCTTACTCCGGCTGATCTTCACGATATTTCAATTCAGATTGAAATTGAACGAGCCGAAAATGTGATTTATCAAGCGGAAATTAGTCGGACGCAGATGAAACGGTCGCTTGAGGAGTTGGTTACATTTTTATTTCGCGAAATGGATTTCCCTTTTGGGGCATTATTGATGACGGGTACAGGTTTAGTGCCTGAAGGCGATTTTACCCTAACAGCTGGTGATGTGGTGCGAATCACAATTGGTGATTTAACGCTCGAAAACCCAGTTGTCTCGTAAAACGGCTTCGGGGATATTTACGAGTTATTGGCACCCAACAAAATTCTAGACAAGCTTTGCTAAAGTTCTGACTTTGTAGGATAATTGTCCTGCTTCTTCACTTTGGCGTTTCATTCACTAGCAGCGCCACAACATTTTCCCATCAATCCCATAGAGCTTGAGAGAACCCTATGGCTAAAAAATATTTCCCTCAAAAACAAAGTAGAAAATATGTTGCCCTGTTTGCTCTCTTCGTGCTTCTGGTTTCACCTGCTGTGGTTTTGGCCCACCCATTGGGAAATTTTACAATCAATCGTTATAGCCGACTGACGCTGGAAGCCGAACAAATACAGCTCCATTACATCGTTGATATGGCTGAAATCCCGGCGGTCAATGAGGTGAAGCGGATTGATACGAACGGAGACGGGCGTTTTAGCCAGCAGGAGCAGGAGCAATATCTGGGGCAGCAGGTTTATGCGTTACGAAGCAACCTGCAACTACAAATTGATGGACAGCCTGTCGAGTTGATTCCATTTTTTGCAGAAGTGACCTTCCCGGAAGGACAAGGTGGCCTCCCTACAATTCGCTTGGTTATTGATTACATCGTGACTTTGCCCGAACAAATATCGACGGTGCAGGTTTATTATCAGGACCTCAACTATGCTGATCGACAACTTGGCTGGCAGGAAATTATTGTTCAGCCAAAAGCAGGTATTTCGTTGCTAGATTCGACAGTTTCTAGCGAGGATGTAAGTCAGGAACTGCGGGCCTATCCAGAGGCGATGTTGCAAGACCCACTACAAATTCGTGAGGCCACGTTCCGCTTTGAATTGAGTGATGAAGCGACAACAGTTGTAGCGCCAGAACCAGTCGCAGAGCATCAGGCGGCATCAACGTCATTGACTGAAACGCCACAAGTCCGTGCAGCCGCCAGTGATCCCTTTACTGACTTAATCACCGTGCCCCTGACAGGGCCTGGTACCCTGATTTTTATGTTATTGGCTTCGTTTGGTTGGGGGGCAATGCACGCCTTTAGCCCTGGCCACGGAAAAACTGTGGTTGCGGCTTATTTGGTTGGGGCGCGAGGGACCGCCCAGCACGCCCTATTTTTAGGGCTGACCACCACAATTACCCACACCGCTGGGGTCTTTGCTTTGGGGGCGATAACCTTGTTTGTCTCTCAATACATCCTGCCGGAAACGCTGTACCCTTGGCTGAGTGTTTTGTCAGGTTTGTTGGTCGTTGTGTTAGGACTTACATTGATGACTGGGCGCTGGCGTCAACTTCACCACCACCATCACCATCATAGCCATTCACACGATCATGAAGATCATGATCATCACCACCATCATCACGATCATGGCCACAGCCATCTCCCTCCAGGGGCCGATGGTACGCCGGTGACGTGGCGTAGTTTGTTGGCGCTGGGAATTTCTGGTGGGTTGTTGCCTTGTCCCTCTGCTTTAGTTGTTATGTTGAGCGCCATTGCTTTGGGCCGCATCGGCTTTGGCCTTATTTTAATTTTTGTGTTTAGCTTAGGGTTAGCCAGCGTTTTAACTGCAACTGGTTTGTTATTTGTTTATGCTGGCCGTCTTTTCCAACGTATCCCCCGGCAACGTCCAGTAATGATGATGTTACCCATTGCCAGTGCTTTGATTGTTACTCTGCTAGGGGTAGGCATAACGATTCAAGCGTTAAACCAAATGGGTCTCTTTACATTTTTTACCTAATTATGATTTGCAAAATTATTTATCAAGGAGCGAACTATCCATGAAGATAAGAGCTATTTTGCGGCAGTATCAATTGATATTTGTCCTGTTTGTAGTACTTGCTGCAATGGTGTCTTTACCTTATACGGTTCAGGCCCAGGAAGCAACACCTGTGTATCTTCCGGTCGTTATCAAGGGCACTTCGTCTGGAACGACCAATGCAACTGCTTTTGACCTTACCATTTCGCTGTACACTGATCCCGGTGACCGGACTGTTTATGAGGAGAACATTCGGTATTTTGCTGATTCGGTGTATGAAATGTCGAATGGGGGGCACCAAATACGTGAGGTCCGAATTTACCCAAATCGACAATTTGCTGACCGAGCTGACATTATTTGGATTGAAAATTGTTGGCCCAATGCCCACCTGTCGGCTTATGGTCGCGGGGGCGGGTTCCGCATCGAAATGTGTGATAACTTTAACGGATTTAGCTTTTTGGATACAGATGATGGTCGAAAAGAGGGTGGCTACACCATCGGACACGAATGGGGCCACTACTTCTATGGCCTGATGGATGAGTATCAGGGCCAAGGTACCGATGGCAGTGATCCAGGGAATCCTTTAGCCTCAGATACGCCCGTTCAAAACTCGATTATGAACCAGCAATTCCAGGCGGTTCAGGGTGATTTTAACTGGCTCAATTTCTCTACCGCGCTTAATAATAATGGCTTAACTAGCAATGCCCAAGGGCGCGTCTACGGAGCGAGCGCTTGGGATACATTAGCTCGCCCCCCAGCCGAGGATCCAGCTGATGCAGGAAATCAAAATGTTGGTGGTGCTCGACTGTACTATCCTGAGCTGGCGAACTTTGCCCCAACGGCAGGCAATGCCCCCTCACTTGAATTGCCTGCCTCTCAAGCGACAGCGCGCGATCAACTTCAGATTACCTGGATGAACTCTTCTAATACAACGAAAGTAGCCAACGTTGCCAGTAATACGGTGACTGAAGGAAACTTTGTCCGCTATATTTTGATTGAAATAAACTCTGACAGTATGAATACCAATGACAAGTTGTTTAATGTGATTGATGCGGTTGGAGAGTTGATTGATGCGGCTGAAATTGGCGACACCATCGGTATTATCACCTTTGATGGTAGCGTTAACGTGGTACAGGCGTTGACCGAAATCGATAGTGAGTCAACCCGAACCACCATTCTCGGTAATCTGGATGCGATTACGGTTGGCGGGACTGGGGCGGCTACAGGGAATGCGGCACGGCAAGCATTGACCGAAATCACGGCCAGCAGTGTCCCAACCGATGTCAATCGGGCGGTCTATTTGATCAGTGGCGGATCCGTAACAACGGGTGAGAACTTGGCGCTGGGTGTCATTCCCTCCTATGCCTCAGAAAATATCGAGTTGTACACCTTCGGTTACGGTGTTGATGAGACAACTGAGACAAAACTGCAACAGGCGGAAACGACAGGTGGGACATACACCTTCATTGATGATAGCGATCCGGATGATGCCTTTGAAGAATTAGCCGATGCTTTAGAGGAGGCTGACCAAAATCTTTCACCGATTGTCGATGTTAATGTTAGTACGGGTGTGGGGACCTTCTCCTCGCTCAATTTGGCTTGGATTATAGGTAGTCTACCTGTCACTAATACAGGGGCGTTTAGTATTCCATTTGAAATTGACTCGACTCTGGGTGAAGTCGAAGTTGAAGTCTTCTTCCAGGGGGCGCGGACCGCTATGCAGGCTTTCACCCCAGGCAGTACTGCAGAGGCGATTACCGTACTCAATGCATTTTCTATGACGCAACCCATTGCTGCAACAAGCCCAGTTGTTCCAGATTGTGAACAACTTGATGATGGGTCTGATACTGACACAGTTTGTACAATTATCCTGAACGACCCTGCCCCTGGTACCTGGTATTTAGGTGGCTTCGCGGCCGCGACACCTGTCGATTTCGATTATTGGATTGGCGGTTTGGCTGAGGATGGCGGTTTTACCTTGGATGCCGATATTGAGTCAGAGCAAGGTGAAGATGTCGATGTGGGTGAAGAGGTGATTCTTTACACCGCGTTGGCGAATGATCAGTTTAAAGTTACCGACGTGACCATCAATGCTACGATTATTGACCCCTCTGACGTTGAAAGCGTCCTGGCCTTTGTCGATGATGGGACGGGTGTTGATGACCTAGCAGGGGATGGCATTTATACCGTTAGCTATACCCCAGCTGAAGCGGGTGAGCATGAAATTTTTGTCACATATGATAATAACAATCTTCTCGCCAAATTTACTGAAACCGGTAACCAGTTTGCCGCTGACCGTGATACGGGGATTACCAAAGAAGCGGATGATCCAGTTTTGATTAATGAGGATTTTGAGCGATTTGCCGAATTTGAATTCTACGCAGATACGCCCTAAGCATTCATTGATCTGTCTTTAGAGTGTAAAAAAGGTGACACCAATTTGTGGGTGTCACCTTTTTCTTTTTATGAACACAAGCTTGGAGGCAACTAGTCCCTAAAAGGGCACTTGAATATTCAACAATTGACAGATTTTGTGGTAATGCAGCTTATGGGAAGCCTGAAAGGCATGTCATTTCGAACCCTGTAGGGTGAGAAATCTTCTAGGTCGGTCACCCTTAAAGTCCCACTTGGAAGATTTCTCCTCGTGCCTCGTCGAAATGATATCTTTACTTTTGGTCAAGTCCATAATTTCCAAATGCTCTTTTAGAGTCTTTATAGGTAATAGAGAGAATTTTAGTTGCATAGCTTATTTGTGAAGCAGGCTTCTCTACTTTTCCAATACTGACAGCAAATTTTCCGAAGCCATCAGGCTGGTGCGCAACGCCGTTTGACGGGTGGAAGCCCCGATATGCGGCATTCCAATAAAGTTGTCGAGGGTGAGCAACGGATGCTCCCTCGGCGGCTCTTGGGAGAAAGCGTCAAAGGCGGCTCCAGCAATGCCCCCATTGGCCAGCGCTTCATACAAAGCCATTTCATCAACCAATCCGCCTCGGGCGGTGTTGATCAAATAGGCCGATGATTTCATCCGTTCTAAGGCTGTGGCATTGATCAGATTTTGTGTTTGGGGTAGGAGCGGAATATGCAGGCTCACGACGTCGCTCTCAGTAAGGATTTCTTCTACGGAGCGGGCTTCAGCCGAAATCTTAGCCAGAACCTCCTCAGAGGGCGGATAGGGGTCGTAAAACAAAATTCGCATTCCAAATACAGCGGCTCGTTTGGCCACTTCGCGGCCAATGTTGCCAAAGCCAATCAGCCCCAGCGTGGCTCCAGCCAACTCCATCCCCGATATGCGAGACCAGTCGCCCCGTTTGACGACGGCATCGTGATAGGGAATCCGTCGCGCCAAACTGACCATCAACCCGATTGTCAATTCGGCCACCGCGACGCTATTTGATCCCGGCGTATTTTTGACCACGATGCCCCGTTCCTTGGCTGCGGCCAAATCCACCCCATCCAAGCCCACCCCACATCGGGACAGCACTTTCAACTGCGGGGCCTGATCAAACACCTCGGCGGTGATCTCGTCCACGCCCAAAATAATGCCGTCTACATCCGGAACTAGCGGCAAGAACTCCTCCGGTCGCAAGGGGCGATCCTCTGGGCTATCGATGAGTGTGTAGCCTGCATCCAACAAAATCTGTTTGTGTGGCCCGTCCATTCGCCGGAATGAGCGGGCGGTCACGAGAATGTTTTTTGTCATAGTTAGTTTTCTTAAGGTTAGAATTCTATTTCCTGAACCTGTTGGCCCGTTTCTACATCGATGCCAATTATCATTGATGAACCTGTTATGGGTGATATTCCTGTTGTTAAATAAATAATATTATCTTCCATAAGGGCAGGTTCGAGGCGCATTGCCCCGATCCCGTCCTGTCGCCATACTTCTTCTCCCGTTTTTATATCAAGGGCTAGATAGCCAAAGTTGGTGGAGAAAAACACCCGATTGTGGCTGACATCTAATGATGAAAAAAATGGAATGATTTCTTGATCTCGATAATTATAGGTCCAAATTGTTTTATCGGTTGTCGTATCAATTGCAATCAGAACTGCTCCATATCTTTGTAGGTAAATGACGTCATCTCTAATAAGGATATCTGAGTTGTGCGGAAGTTCATCTAGATCGAGGAACATATCAAATACGGCGGGTTGTCCCTGGAAAATTTGAACTTTTGCTATCTTGCCATGTATTTGATTGATGTCAGATAATACCCCTGGTGGATAGTCGGTAATTCCATCCTCATAACGATATGTAAACCTGTCCGATGTTACTAGTGTGCCTACTGTAATTGGTTTATAACAACCACATATCGACCTCGTATGATAGGCGTAGGTGTTACAATGTAAGTCCCTGTAGGAATGATTGCACGTTCACGGATTGTTTGGGTTTCAAGATTTTGCCCTACACGAATCAATATCAGACTCAGACACACCAAACCAAATATGATGATGACAAATATAAAGGCTATGGGGTGCTTTTTATACATTGATTAGTCAGAAATTAAATCTAGGAAAACTTTGGATTATCCACGAAGACCGCTTCCCCATCACGCTTGACGCACAACTTGCCAAAGCCACGTTCCTCAATTGTGCCATAATCATGACCAGCATCACCAGGCCAAGCAGAGAGGAAGGTGAGTGGGGTATCCCCGGTGTTGATGGTGCGGTGGGCCCACAACGGTGGGACGTAGACGACGGCCCCTGGCTCCATTCGCACGTGGCGCACCTCGCCTTCATCAGTCATCAAAATGACATAGCCCTCCCCGGCGATGCCAAAGTATACTTCGCCGGTGGCTCGCTTTGCGTGAAAATGGCCTTTGGTCATGTGATACTCATCGCCGACCGTGCCGGGATAGATGACCGTGGTGCAGTGGAGGATCTGCCCCTCTTCTTCGGGCAATTCCACCACGTATACGTGATAAATCAGCCGATCCTCTTCGGTAGCCATAATGGCTTGCTCGGCCTCGGGATCAGCGAACATTCCCTTCATATTGCTCAGATATCGCTCTACAACTTTACCTTTGGGATCTAAAACCCCGGTTCCCATATCCAGCATTGTGCTGAATGGTTCCATTGCTGTCATTGTTGTTCTCCTAAAATTATTTTCGTATGGTCGAGGCCGCTTCATCCAAGGCCGCGAATTTTTCTGGGGTTAGCTCAATATCGAAGACCTCGGCAATGACTTGGCTCCAGCCGTGTAGGAAATAGACCCAGCCATCAACGACGCTCAGATTACGGTCCTCAGCTTGTCGATGGGCTTGGTGCATAAAATCGCGGGCACCACGATAGTTTAACTCCCAAACAAGGCCATCCTGCGGGAATGTGCCCTCATCCGTCAAGGGTGAACCAGGTCGATCTTTGCCCATTCCCGTAGCGTTGATGACAATTGAACCGGCGGGGAGCGTTGCCATCAGGCTATCATTTTGGGCCGCACTCTCACTTTGGATATACTCAAAGGTGACATCGGTTTCAATTTTTTGATGGACCGCTTTTAATTTCTCTAAACGGGATGGATCACGTTCCACCAAAATGAATTTTTCAGGCCGATCCGCAGCGTCCTCAAGGCCAGCCACACACACGCTGATGGCGGAGGCCGCCCCACCCCCACCAAGGCAGAACACGTGTCCGCCCATATTGCCAAAATGCCCTGGCTCAACAAAATTTTGCCACGCCAATTTTGAGGTGATGGGATCTTTCGCGTGTCCAATCAATTGGTCGCCTCGCTTGGAGATACAGGATACCTCTTGAGTCAGTTCCGCAAAGGGATCGAGCACATCAAAAAACGACCGTGTGGCCGTTAAAAGATCGATTTTATGGGTTGTCACCAGTGCGCCCATCGCCACGGGGGTCTCTTTGATATGCCGCACAATGGTTTCATACACCTCGGCTGGGGCATTGATCAGCGCGTCATACCCCACAATTTCGGCCCCCAACCCCAGAATGTCAGACCATTTGGGGAATACCTTCATGATCGAAGATTGGGTTGTTGTTACCCCAACGAAATAGAGAGTTGGGATGTTAGGAATCGGAGGAATATTTTTTGTCATTTGCTATTTTTCCTTTTTGGTTTGGCCTCTGCCATTTATCATTTGTTTTGGTTACCTTACAAATGATCAGTGACAAGGGACCAATGATTAATCTTTTTCACGGGCTAAAAAACGAACGACATTCTGTCCAACCAAGCCAGTAATAATGTTATCGTCAATTTCTTCGGCACGCAGTTTGGTATAGATTTGTTCTGGTAAGGCTAACAGCCCTGGCCCGCCCCCATAATGTTGCCACATTGAAGACAGGGCGAGATCAAGACAGATCGCAATTTGGGACCCTAAACCTACTCGCGTCATCTGTTTCAATAACGGCCACACATTCTTGTCAGGATCATATTTTGTGCGGACAAAGGTATCATAGCCCAATAAAATACCGGCCTCGGCTAACTCCCGATGAAGACCATAGTCAGGCCGTTTGTCGACGTGGCAGAGATAAAGTTGATTAAGATTGACATTGCGATCTTCAAAGAAGTAGGGCAGCGCCTCGATGTTGCGGCCTTGTTCGGTATGAAAGAGGATGACGACCCCCGTTTGGGCCGCTGTAGCTGCCACAGCTTCCATCAATACCCGCGTTTGCCCTTCCAACGCCCCCTCATAGCCCACCTTGATCGTTGTCGCCAGCACCTCATCCGTTTCACGCAACCCCTCGGTCAACTCGGCCAGAAAATAGTTGGCCGCTTTCTCCTCGGTGGCTGACCACAGCCAGTGATTATAGGGATAGTAGACTTCGCGGTGAAACCCAGTGGTCGCCGTAAAATGTAGGCTGGTCGTTTCGGAAAGCTTACGCAACATTCGCGCATCGCGACCACACTCACCGGGCTGGCAGTCGACGATGAGGCTGCCCCCTGCTGAACGAAAGTCTTTTAATTCAGCCTCAATCGCTGCGGCTCGTTTGAGCGGAACCTCATATTTTGGATTAACTTTTTCCGGCGGATCAATCCAGACGTGCCCGTGTCCGTCGGCAAATTCAATCTCATTCGTATCGATTGGGCCTAAAACAGTTCGTAGTTTCATCGTATTTCAGTAATTAGTAATTGGTTATTCTAAGTCAATTACCAATTACTAATTACCAATTACCCCTCTTCCGCCATCATCTCATAAATAGGCACTAACGCTTGATACGTGGCCTCAAAAATAGGATAGCATTTTTCGTAAGCAGCCTGCTCTTTGGGATTTGGCTCAATGACCTCAACAACGGGGTTCATCTGTTCGCCCATTGAAAAATCAGGATAAAGGCCGACACCAACGCCGCCCGTCAGAGCCGCCCCCATTGAGGTCGCCTCCTCTAAAATAGCTAGACGGTGGGTGGGGATGCCATAAATATTGGCCATCATTTGGTTCCAGAACCGACCCTCGGCCCCACCACCAATCAACCGCATGACATCGATCTGCGCACCTTGCGTACGGAAGGCTTCGAGAATGATGTGTAGATTCATCGTGACGCCTTCGAGTACCGCTCGAACCATATCGGCTCGATTGTGTCGAATCGTTAAGCCGACGTAGGCACCTCGGGCTTGGGGATTCCAGCGGGGACTGCGTTCGCCTAACAGGTAGGGTAAAAAGATCAGGCCATTGGCTCCGGCCGGCGATTTCTCGGCAGTTAAATTAAGGATGTCATAGACACTCAATCCTAAATTATCAGCCGCTTTTTGTTCCAGCTCGCCGAGCTGCTCTTTGGCCCATTGATATGAAGCCCCAGCCGCCTGCATTGTTCCTGTGGGCATAAACATATTGGGAACGACGTGAGCGAAGGTGAATGTTCCGTAATTTGGATCATAAATTGGCTGTTCGCTGGCCATTGCGATCCAGGAGGATGAACCAACATAGTTGTAAGCTGAGCCACCACTGACAACGCCTGCCCCGGCTGATGCACAGGGCCCATCCCCGCCCCCGATAACGACGGGTGTGCCTGCAGCAACCCCGACCTCGTCCGCAATGCTGGCCAGGACTTCGCCCACCACATCCGTTGATGGATGTAACTCCGGCAGTTGATCAGCATTCAATTCGGCTGCCTCAATGATGCGCTCAGACCAATCGCCTTTTTCCAAATCATACAAATTCATTCCTGAGGCATCAGACACATCGGTGACAAAGTTTCCGGTCAAACGCGCCACAATCGCATCTTTGGCGTGGACAAATTTATGGGTGTTTTTGTAGATATCTGGCTGGTGATCGCGGATCCACAAGATTTTTTGAAGCGAGTAGGAGGAACTGAGGCGGTGTCCGGTGATTTGATAAACGTCTTCAGGGGCGACTCGCCCACCCACCCACTGTTCTTGTGCGATGGCCCGTTGATCGGCCCAAATGATGGCAGAGCGTATGGGGCGGGCTTGGGCATCAAGCGGAACACACCCCATCATCTGGCCACTGAACACAATACAAGCAATATCATCACGCGCAACACCCGTTTCTTGAAGTAGCTTGTGAGTGGAGGTGCAGACCGCTTGCCACCAATCCTCCGGATTTTGCTCAGCCCAACTGGCTTGGGCAAATTCGGTCCCATAGCCATCAAAGGCTGCCCCAACGAGTTGTCCCTCCCGATCATAAAGAGTTGCTTTATTGCCAGTGGTGCCCAGGTCATGGGCGATGATATAATTTTTCATGGCTTCTCTGCCTCAATGTGGAGTTTGTTGATGAAGCAGAATCTAACACGCTTTGTCAGATGTTGTCAAAAAAGAGGAAATATGAGGTATTCAGGACTTACGCAAGAATTGCGAGAAAAGGACAAAAAGGTTAGGGTCAAGGGTATGAAGAAAAAACGAATGACCCGAATAGAATATTGTCAATACTT